>DGTR01000020.1 GCA_002394395.1 Bacteroidales bacterium UBA4331
CGCCGCCGAGGGCGATGATGCACTCTGCATGGCTCTCTATCGCTAATTGACGGCCTGCCTCAATGATAGCTATGTTCGGTTCGGTATGAATGTCATCATAAACGGAGTAACTTATTTGAGCCGCTTCCAACGAATCAGTAATCGCTTTGGCATACCCAAGTCCGCTCAGTGTGCGGTCCGTGACCAACAGCACATGTTTGTATCCGGCTTTTCGGCAGATCTCGCCTATCTGCGTTCGCGCAGCAAGTCCTTCCGTCACTTCCGGTTCCGGCAGCGGAATCGTGTGGATCACTTTGCCCGGCAACCGGTGAATCTGTTTCCTGAAAAAATAGGTATTCATGGTGTGTCAAAATAATTTGAGCGCAAAGTTACTAAAAAAAATCCGAATGTGCAAATCTTTTTATGTTTTAGCAAAAAAAAGAGCACTCGCTTGGGAGTGCTCCGATTTTAGGAAACATGTTTTGTTATGAGATGGCGATTTGGCGTCCGGTCTTGCCTTCTTCGCGTTGGATCTTCGGCAGGTCGATAGTCAAGATACCATCTTCGACTTTCGCGCTGATCTTCGACTCATCCACATTGTCCGGCAAGGTGTACTTCTGTTCGAAGTTCGTGTATGCAAACTCGCGTCTCAAGTAGTGCGAATGTTTGTCTTCTTCCTTGTGTTCGAACTTGTTCTCGATGGCGACACAGAGGTTGTGATCCTCATCGACGTGTACTCTGCAGTACTCTTTCTTAACGCCCGGAGCAGCCAGTTCGACTACATAGTTGTGCTCGTTCTCTTTGACGTTAACCGAAGGCGCCACATTGCTTGCCGTGTTCAGTATGTCATTGTTCAAAAACTCATCAAATACGGTCGGGAACCATCCGTTTGTCGGCAGCCAACTGTTTCTACGACACATTGCATTTTTCATAATCAATCCTCCAAATTTAGTTAAACAATGTTTAACGTAGTTTGCGTAGCTTACGTGTTTTGCGTAGTATGCGTAGTTGCGTTTTCACCCGAAGAGAGGCAATAAATGTGCCAGGCCCCAAAACTCTGCCAATTTGTCCACTTTTCGTGACAATTTGTCCACATCCTGCAAGTTTGTCATGTCTTGCGGAAGACTATCCAATCCGATGAAATATCATACAAATATATCTCAATTTAAACAAAAACGCATTAAAATTGCATTTTTTTTCAAAAAAATTTGGTCATGTCAAAAAAAAGCAGTACCTTTGCACTCGATTTCGCCCGAAGGACTATAATTGCCCTTTCCGGCGGAGGCTGCTTCTCCCTTTTAACGGGAGACCGCTCAGGGTCCATTAGCTCAACTGAATAGAGTACCACACTACGGATGTGGGGGTTGCAGGTTTGAATCCTGCATGGATCACTTTTATAAATCGTAAGTCGTTGAAAATAAACGATTTACGATTTTTCTTTTGTGGATTTGCCCCACATTTGCCCCTACCTCCGCTATATTTAGGCACTTTTGCCCCTCTTTTGGGTGGTGGTCATTTAAGCCGCAGCCGCAGCAGTGTATATATACGAAAAAGCACCCACTTTTGCGGGTGCTCTCTAGGTGGTCTAGTGGTGCTCTAGCTATGTGGCATTATATCTGCATAGCGTATAGGCTTGCCTTTACTGGTTAGGTCTACCTCTAGCTCTGCCTTTTCGCTCCAGCCTCTCTGCTTTCCTCTAGTCTTTAGGGCAAAGATTATAGCCGTAGTGTCTCCGGCTCGCATACGCTCTACCAGTGCGCTCTCTGCAAAATCTAGAAAAGCCTCTTTTGTTTCCTCTACAGCGGCGGCAAATTCCGGATCTTTCTTGCACCACTCGCAGAACGTGCTGCGGCTTAGTTTGTGCGCTTTGCACGTTTCAGTTAGGCTGCCTAGCGTCTCTCGATAGGTGGCTAGGATCGCCTGCTTTTGCTGTTTAGTGTACATAGTTTTTTAGTAGTTCGATTTGTACAATTATACAATACTGCTGCGGCTCTTTCTATAGCCTAGCCGCTTTTGGCTAGTGGCTTTGGTTGTTTCTTTGTTGCGGCTAGGTTGTTAGCCTCCTATATAGCTCTAGGTACTCCGGAAAGTTATGCACAAATTCGTATATACCCCCAGCGGCTCTATATTCAGCCTGCACTTGCAGTTGATCGGTGCGCGGTCTATCCGTTCCGGCTTTTATCTCCAGCTGTACTGCTTTGCCTGCTATGATCGCGGATATATCGGCCATGCCTTTGCGGGCACTTGTGGTGCGATATTGCCCGCGTGTGGGGTCATATACTCCGGTGGTGTTCACTCGCGCAGCAAAATAGCCGTGAAACTCTAGGTGTGCTATAATAGCGCGTGTGAGGCTGTTTGCGTCTTTGTCGCTAAAGTGGGTGCGTGCTAGGCACTCCGGCGGGATCTTTGGAAACTTTAGCGCCTGCGCTGCATTGTAGGCTGTTTCAAACTCCACTAGCTCTGCTGGCTTTGTGTATCGCTTTGCCGGTTTCGCTGCTTTGGGCTTTTTAGCCGCAGCGGGGCGGCGGTGGTACATACCCCACAGCTCCCCTACTATTATTTCGTTACTGGCCATTGCAAAAATACTCTATGCGGTCTGCACCGCAGGTTTCTAGATATGTGGCTATATTGGCTTTGCTCGCTTTGCTCAATACCTCGCGTGCTGCGGCTGTGCATCGCACGCTCAATATGCGTGCGCCATCGTCACTAGCCATAGTAACGCCATATACCTCTAGCGCTCGGGTATCTCTACAGCCGCTAGCCTCTACAAAGTTGGCTGCGATCGCTAGCCCTGCACGTATGCTAGGGTCTGGCTCTACCATTGCTTTTGCTGCGTAGGCTAGTGGGTGCTCTTTCTGCGCTGCTCTTTCATATACGCTGTGCAGTTCTCCGGCTTTCACTAGGTAGCCCTTGCGCAGCAAAGCTAGTCCTAGATCAAACTCTTTTATAGCTCCATCGGTCGCAAGGTTCGCTAGAACCTGCTTTGCATTGCTTTGACTTGTATTGTTATTGTCTTGTATTGTATTGCTTTGTAAGGGGCTGCTAGTACCTGCTAGGGTCTGCTCGGTGCTGTTAGGTATTGCTTTTGCTCCGTTCTCCCTGCGTCTATCGTTATTCTCTCTGCGCTCCTCGCATAGTTCCTCTAGATCTCCCTCATAGCATGCTATAGCTACAGCCGCAGCCGGCGAAAGTCTCTGCGCGTCCGGCATCTCTGCTGCTCCATATACTTTGGCTAGTTGGTAGTCTATAAAATACTCATATAAGCCGCAGCGTTCAGCCTCATTAGGTACTGCTTTGCGTATTCCTCGCACCCACTTTTCGTATATATGTGCGTGTGGTCTCGCTTTGCTCATAGTTCTAATAGTTTTGATTAGTTAGTACTCATTTTGATTAGATCTACTTGCGCACTCCCTTTATGCGCTTTACGTCCGAAAGCCAGTAGAAACACTTTGCACCCACTTTGACCGGTACGAGATAGTTCTCACGTCCCCAGCGCCAAAGGGTGCTGCGATCTACTCCCAGCATAGTAGCTGCCTGCGTGGGTGTTATCTGCATATCGGCCTGCTCGCGCTCTAGGCGCTCTGCGGTCTCTGCTGCGATAGTGTTTGCAAACTCTTTGAGGTCTTTGGCATCTACTACCAGTAGTGCGCCGTTTTCGTTTTTCAAAATCTCTGCTATATTCATATTATTTGCTGCGGCCACTATAGGGGTGCTACTGGGGCACTGTTGCCCTCCTCCTCCCCTTTGGCTCGCTGGGTGGTTTCCGGTCGGTCCTACCTAGTAGCGGCGGCGGTGCTTTCCGAAAGCCGGTGCAAAAGTACTACATTTGCAGCAGATATGCAAAAAATAACTAGCCGCCTCTAACTGGTCGGCTAGAAACGGCTAGAAACGGCATAGAAGCCTGCAAAGATTTGCTACAAAATCGTAGAAAATCTATAGATCTGCGGGTATGTATATATCTGAGGGGATAGGTCTTTTAGGGTGTCTCTCCGGTTGTAGATATTGGGCTATGCTCTCCCACTTTCCGCACTCCGGAAACTCTGCGGCAAAAGCCTGCGGTTTTGGGTACATAGTTATGTATTGCTTTTCGCGTAGTGCTATTATGTGCGCAGCCACAAAAGCACCCCCTCTGCCATCTATTTGTGCGTGCAGCCACTCTATTAGTGCTGCTTTGTCTTTGGCTTTAGCGCTCACTATATCGCTAAATAGCGCCGGTGCTGCGGCTCTCCTCTGCTGCGGCTTGGCTAGGTTCTCCAGTGCTGCGGCTATTGTCTCTCGATCTACTAGGCTGGCTAGGATCTCCGGCGCGTCCTCTGCTGGGTGTGGGTGTTTGCAGTGTGCAGCTACTAGCGCTGTCTGCGTGCGCTCTGCGTGTGTTAGATCTCTACGCTCTAGCAGTAAAGCCGCAGCGTCCTCGATAGGCTGCTGCACGCTCTCCCAGCGGGTGTGCCAGTTCTCCAGCCATTTAGCCGCAGCCTCTGCGGTGTCTAGTCTCTCGATAGCCATCTGCATCGCATAGCCGTAGGCATGATAGAAAGCGCGCAGCCACTCCCACAAGTTCCGCAGCGGGTGGTGGTGGCTGGTGCAGTAGTTCGCTAGCTGTAGGCCATATATAGGGCACTGCGCAGCCTCCGGTGCAGCGGCTACTAGGTGCAGCGCAATATGTGCGCGGCTGTTTCCGGATAAGCCGCAGCGGTCTAGGTCTGCTGCTAGATACTCTGCGCCAGTTCTATAGGCGCTTGCTGCGCAGTGAGGGCGCAGGATCTCTAGGCATACGCGCACTGCGTCTAGGTCATTTAGTTTGCTATAGTCCATAGGTCTCTATTTTGTTGCGTCTGCTGCATTTTCTTTTGCGGGCTGGGTGTTTTATCGGCTAGCCTCCAAATAGGCTTGCAGGTGGCTTTGTGTGGTGGTTCTCGCAGCGGCTCTAAAGTAATTATTTTAATTAGTTTATAATTATTTTGATTACCGGCTAGGCTATACCTCCCCTGCAGCCGTTCACATACCCAGTGCGCCTGCTATCCTACTTTGCTGTTATACCATCTTTGAAAGCTAAAGCAGACAAGATAGTAGCCCCTAGTATAGGCGCAAGCCCTCTTTGATAGTCTGAGTAGAGGCGGGCTGCGGTCTCTGCCTCCTTGCTATTCTCTCCATAGTTCTCTGCTACTACACTATAGAGGCGATCTGCTGCTGTTTGCACCTCTTTTGCTGCGGCTAGCAGTTTGTTAGCCTCGCTGTCTAAAATTGTGTGTGTCATTGTGTTTGTGTATTTTGTTTGTAATTATATACTATCTAGCAGGCTGCGCCTCCTCGATTAGTTCTAGATCTGCACCCACTTTATAGGCTGGCTGGCGAAAAGCTACACACATAAGCGCAAAGCGATCTGCGCGCTCTAGGTTTGTATAGCGTTTCACTGCCTCGCTATTCTCACTATGCAAGCCGGCTGCATATTCATTTATCTGCACTTTGTTCAGCATATCTACGTGCGTTTTGCGGGCTAGTTTGCTGCTGCCAAATTCATATAGCGGGCGGTACTCATTAGTTCCGGTCTCTGCGTTGTACTTTGTTACTTTGCGATCTATTCCGCAAGCTTTTAGCAGGTCTTTTATTTTGGCATTGTAGCCACTAGCGCCGTAGCGGTTGCGCAGGATCGGAAACGAAAAGCCGCAGCCCTTTATGATATCTAGCGCATAGCGCATGATAGGTGTCTCTACCTCGCTATAGTCTGCTGCAGCCTCTGCGGTCTTTTCCGGCAAATAGTGGATATAAGCAAAGCCGCTGGGATCTACTGCTATGTTGTCCATAGATAGGCGCGCAAAGTCTCCCAGCCTACAGCCGAAAGCGCACTGCACTACAAAAGCGCTGCGGGTCTCCTCCAGTTTCGCTGGGATCTTTGCAGATAGTACGCGCTGCAGTTCCTCTGCTACTAGGTATATAGGCGCATCGTATTTCTCGCGCAGTACTTTGCGCGTGTGCTCTTTGCCTAGCCTCCGGAAAGGGTTTGCGTCTATCTCCCCAGCGTCCTCTAGTGCTGTGAAAAACGTGCGCAGCATCTTTAGCTTGGTAGCTGCTGTGTTATCGGATCTGCGCTCCGTTGGTATGTCGATAGTCTTGCAGTCTGCGTACAGCTGCGGCCAGTCTGCTGTATAGCGGTATTCGTCTAGCACGAAAGCGCGAAAGTCCATAAGCACCGGCGCAGTCACTTGCGCGGGTGTTATGTCTATACGATTAGTAACTACTAGAAAGCGGCGCAGTATTCTAGCCACTACGCTATAGTGTCTGCCTCGCGCATTGCCTATCAGTCCATCGCGCTCGCTGTCTGCTATGTACTTTTGGAAACGCTCTAGCAGGGTGCGCGGCTGTCCGGTCTCTATATTGGGGCGCTTTATGCGCTCTATATAGGTGTGCAGCGTTTCGCCGGTCATTGGCGCACCATCGGCGCGCATAGCTGCATAGGCTGCGGATATGATCCGGCGCTCCTCGCGGATATCGGCTACTAGTTCCGGATCATATTTGCTCACGTGCTTTGCCGGTTCGCCGGTGTTATCCAGTTTCGCTAGGTCTCGCAGATCTGCTACTATGTCGCTGGGGTGTGTTAGGTCACACTTGCGGCCATCTTTTAGACGAAAGCGCAGGCGGATAGTGCCGGTGCTCTTTGTAGTCCTCAATTTTAGCGTTACTTTTTCCATCTCGATAGGGCTTTATTTCAAAAACTGGTGCAAAGGTACTGCTTTTTTTTGATATATGCAAGAATTTGCCCCACTTTTGCCCCACATTTTTGCAATTTTTTGCAATAATTTTGAAAAAGCCTGCAAAAGTACATGCGCGTATATATGTAATATATAAGCAGTTACGATATTTTAGCGTATTTCAAAAGTATTGCAATATTGAATCCTGCATGGATCACAAAACGGAATAGAAAACCTCATCTGAAAGTTTACTTTCAAGTGAGGTTTTTGTTTCGGTTTGTAGCAATCGCCCACGGCGAGGGCTAAGGATTACGAAGCAATCCTGCATGGATTACGAAGCCATCCTGCATGGTTGGCCTGATGCGCAGCACGTTGCGTGAGACGTTTCTGCGAAAGGGTCATTTGGGGATTCTTATAGCGGTTGCGCCGCACATCTTTTCCTGTCAGTATCTCGTACCATACGCAGGCAGCCGTGTAGCGACCATAGACATAATTCAGGTGATAGCCGTCGCGGCAGAGCGTGTCGCCGAGTTTCGTCTGGCGCGCCAGCTGAATGGCGGTGCCGCAAGGGATGAGGAGAGGCCTACCCCCACCCCCTCCCTTTAAGGAGGGGAGCTTCATTTTCATTATGTCCATGACATAATAAGTGCAGGAAACTATACTATCCCACATCTCCTGCTGGTCATTATGGTAACGCGGATAAGCGGGATGTTTGGCATCGCGGCTATACGCCCAAGTCTGCATCCAGCAGATCTGCGCCTCCGGCTGATAGGCACGGACGGTGTCGATAAGGAGAGATAGCCAGGGTTCGTAAGAAGCACGAATGCCGGAGTCATGGCTCGCCTGCTGGAGGGAGATATAATCGTATTTGCCATCCCGGAGCGCTTGGCGGAGGGAGATGGTATCTCGTACGACGCGGAAGCCCTCCCCGTCCCTCCCATGAAGGGAGGGAGATTGGTTAGAACAGATGCGATGGGAATAGGCGGCGGTGTCACGCATGAGAAAATCTGCGTGTTGGGCTAAGGAACAACCGCCATAATAGAGGTTGTGAATCTCCACTTCGATGCCTTTGGCATCGCACAACGGCACTAATTCTTGTTCTACGGCGTCCCAGGAGAAGGAGTTTCCGATGCAAAGGACGCGGATGAGTAAAAGGACAGACAGGAATCGCATAGGGCTATAACGTACGTAATGGTCGCGATGTGGTCGCGATGAGGTCGCGGGATTGGACTAATTTTGGGGTTATTTTCGGGGGTATTTAGTGTGCCACCAACCAATTCTCTCCCACTCCGCATTCCGCAATCAGAGGAATGGACAGATGAACGGCATTCTGCATCTCAGAGACGACTATCTCGCGCACGCGATCCACTTCGGTGACAGGGACGTTGAAATTGAGTTCGTCGTGGACCTGCATGATCATCTGAGTTTGGAGATTTTCCTCCTTTAAGCGGCGGTGGATAGAGACCATCGCCATCTTAATGATATCTGCGGCGGTTCCCTGGATGGGCGCGTTGACGGCGTTGCGTTCTGCGAAGGAGCGGACGGTAGCATTGTGGGAATGGATATCCGGCAAGTAGCGTTTGCGGCCGAAGAGCGTCTCTGCGTAGCCCTTTTGGCGCGCGAGCTCTTTCTGGGACTCAATATAGCTGATGACCCTCGGGAAGGCGGCAAAATAGTCGTCGATGAGTTGTTTGGCCTCGGAGCGACTGCAATCGAGTTGTTGCGCCAGGCCGAAAGCCGAGATACCATAGATGATACCGAAGTTGGCTGTTTTGGCTTTGCGGCGCTGATCTTTGGTCACTTGGTCAATCGGCAGACCGTAAATCTTCGCCGCCGTAGCAGCGTGGATATCCTGACCGGAACGGAAGGCTGCCAACATATGCTCGTCCTGACTGAAATGCGCCATGAGGCGGAGCTCAATCTGGCTGTAGTCGGCGGAGAGGAAGAGACACCCATCATCGGGGATGACCGCTTCGCGGATAAAACGCCCGCGCTCGGAACGGATCGGCAGGTTCTGGAGGTTAGGGTTGGAAGACGAGAGACGACCGGTAGCCGTGACCGTCTGGTTATAGGTCGTGTGGATCTTTCCGTCCGCAGCGATGTAACCCGGCAGCGTAGAGATATAGGTCGAGATAAGCTTTTTGAGTTCTCTATAGTCTAGGATTAGTCCGACAATCTCGTGTTTTTCCTTCAACGCAACCAGTACTTCTTCGGAAGTGGAGTACTGGCCTGTTTTGGATTTTTTTGCCTTGGAGTCGAGTTGGAGTTTGTCGAAGAGCAATTCGCCCACCTGTCGGGGACTGTTAATATTAAAAGGTTCGCCCGCGAGCGCGTAGATACGCTGCTCAAGCGCGTTGAGTTCTTCGGTCAGCGCCTCTTCCGCCTGTTTGAGTTTGGGCACATCGATCCGCACGCCGGCAGCCTCCATCTCCCTGAGGACGGGCACCAAGGGCAGTTCGACCTCGTTGTAGAGATTCCAGAGGTCGGCATCGGCTTTGAGAGCCTCCCAGTCGGGTTCTTTATTAGGATTGAACGCCACCTCGGGGTTGAGGAGGTATTGGCAAAGGCGGTTCTCGATGGTGTCAAATGCATTTACCATTTGGTCATTTACCATTTGGTCATTTTGTTCCTCCGGAGCGGCGAAGAGATCGAGCTGATTTTGGTCAGCTGGCGGATTAGGCTTCCTAGACGCCCTAGATGTACTAGATGTACTAGATATACTAGATGTACTAGAAGGACTAGATACCGGAGAGAGTTTGCGGAGCAGGGTGTTGAACTCGAGGTCCTGATAGAGCTTTGTAAGGGCATCGAGGTTGGGTTCTTTTTTTGCCAGGAGCGACTCGTCCAAAGCAATGGGTACATCCGTACGGATGGTAGCCAGGAATTTGGAGAACTTGATTTCTTCAACCTGAGACTCCACTTTGGTACGCAGGGCACCTTTGATCTCGTCCGTATGGGCAAGCATGTTTTCGATGGAGCCGAACTGCTGGAGCAATGCCACCGCCGTTTTCTCGCCGACGCCTTTGCAGCCGGGTATATTATCGCTGGCATCGCCCATGAGGCCTAAGAGATCGATAACCTGCTCTTTGTGCTGCAGACCGTATTTGTCGCAGACCTCCTTGGGTCCCATGAGTTCGAAACCGCCCGTATGGCGGGGACGATACATGAACACATGATCGGAAACGAGCTGGCCGTAATCCTTGTCGGGCGTCGCCATATAGACTTCGTATCCGGCTTTTTCGCCCATATGGGAGAGCGTGCCGATGACGTCATCCGCCTCGAAACCGGGGACTTCGAGAATGGGTATATTCATCGCCTCGAGGAGCTGCTTGATGACGGGAACCGCCTTGCGGATGTCTTCCGGGGTCTCGGGTCGCTGGGCTTTGTATTGCTCGTACGCCTCGTGGCGGAAAGTGCCTCCTGCAGGGTCAAAAGCCACCCCTATGTGGGTTGGGTTGATCTTTTTGATGAGGTCATCGAGCGTGATGCAAAAACCAAAGATGGCCGAGGTGTTCTCGCCTTTACTATTCATGCGCGGGGCACGGATAAACGCATAATACGCGCGGAAAATCATCGCGTAAGCGTCGATAAGAAGCAGTTTTTTCATGGTTTACCAGTCTATTGGCTCGAGGCCGTTTTTGATGAGATAGTTATTTGCCGCACTAAAATGCCCGCAGCCGTCAAAACCGCGATAGACAGAGAGGGGCGAAGGGTGCGAGGTCTGAAGAACCAGATGTTTGCGGCGGTCGATATACTGCCCTTTGCGCTGCGCGTAGGAGCCCCAGAGCATGAAGACGAGATGGCTGCGCTCTTTATTGAGGGCTGCGATGGCGGCATCGGTCAGTTCTTCCCACCCCTTGCCTTGATGGCTGCCGGCTTTATACGCCTCGACCGTCAGAGTGGCATTGAGCAGGAGAACACCCTGCTCCGCCCATCGGCGGAGGTCTCCGGACTGCGGGATGGGTTTGCCTAAATCGCGGTGGATCTCCTTGTAGATATTCATGAGCGACGGGGGGATCTGCACTCCTTCGGGCACAGAGAAAGAGAGTCCCATCGCCTGGCCTTCCTCATGATAGGGGTCCTGACCGATGATGACGACACGGACGGAGTCGAAAGGACAGGAGTCAAAGGCATTAAAAATCAGACCAGCCGGAGGAAAACACCGACGGGTCTGATACTGGGAGCGCACATAAGAAGTGAGGAGTTCGAAATAAGGCTTGTCAAACTCCGTCTGCAAAACGCGCTGCCAAGATGGGTCTATACGTACTGTCATCAATCTACAATTAACATCGCATCACCGTAGTCGCCAAAACGATAACCTTCCTTGATGGCCTCTTCGTAGGCATGCATGGTCTCTTCGTAACCCGCAAAAGCAGCCACCATCAGCAGCTGGCTGGAGCACGGCATGTAGAAATTGACGAAGAAACTATTCGCCACGGAGAAGTGATAAGGCGGGAAGATGAATTTGTTAGTCCATCCGTCGTAAGCCTTGAGTTGACCGTTCGTACCCGCCACATGCTCCATAGCGCGCATGACTTCGGTACCGACCGCACAGACACGGCGTTGGTTCTCGTGGGCTTTGTTGACCGCTTGCGCCATAGCTTCCGGCAAGATGATCTGCTCGGACTCCATCTTATTTTTCGTCAGGTCCTCCACATCGATCTCCTTGAAGATGCCGAGGGACACATGGCTGGTCATGAAGGTTGCCTCGATACCTTGAATCTCCATGCGTTTGAGGAGTTGTTTGGAGAAATGCAGACCCGAAGCCGGAGCAGCTACTGCGCCTACGTTGCTGGCGAAAATCGTCTGATAGCGCTCGGTATCCATCTCGCGGACAGGCAGGTCATGGAAGACCTCCTGATATTTCTCCAGAGTCTCCGGCGTCATCGGACGACGGATATACTTAGGCAGCGGAGCGCTTCCTAAGGCATAGAGACGCGACACGAACTCCTCGTTGTCGTAGTCCGTCAGGAAGCGGAACGTACGGCCGCGGCTGGTAGTGTTATCAATAACTTCCGCTACGATAGAAGGGTCGTCCTCGAAGGTGATCTTATTACCGATACGGATCTTACGCGCCGGCTCGACCAACACATCCCAGTAACGCGTGCGGTGGTTGAGTTCGCGGAGAAGGAAGACCTCAATCAGAGCGTTGGTCTTCTCCTTATAGCCCCATAAACGCGCCGGAAAGACTTTGGAGTCATTGAAGACAAAGAGGTCTCCTTCGTCAAAATATTGCACCAATTCCGGCAAAAGCTTATGTTCGATCTCCCCGGTCTTACGGTGGAGAACCATCATTTTTGCGTCATCGCGATAAGGCGCAGGGTACTGAGCGATTAATTCTTCTGGCAGTTTAAACTTAAACTGACACAGTCTCATATCATTGGATTTGTACATAGTCTTTTAGGGCTTTCAGCATTCAGTTTTCAGCATTCAGTTTTTCTAAAAATTGTTCGATCGTGTAGCAGTCCTCCACACGGGTGTCTCCTACACGTGTTCTGCGCAAAGCAGTGAGGTGCGCTCCGGATTGCAGGCGCTCGCCGATGTCACGAGCCAAGGCGCGGATGTAGGTGCCTTTAGAGCACACGACACGAATGGTGAGGAGCATTTTCTCTTCGTCAAAACTCAAGACCTCTATCTCGTCAATCACCAAGAGCCTCGGTTTGAGTTCCACCTCTTCGCCCTTGCGGGCAAACTCATATGCCCGCTTGCCATTGATCTGAATGGCAGAGAAAGCCGGCGGTGTCTGCCATTGTTCTCCCTTAAAGAGCGGTATCGTCCGGTCGATCAACTCGCGGGTGATATGCTCCGTCGGGTAAGTCTGATCGATCTCTTTCTCTAAGTCATACGAAGGTGTCGTGGCACCTAACTGAAGTGTAGCGACATATTCCTTCACGTCGTATTGCAGCTGGTCAATCAGTTTCGTTTTGCGTCCCGTGCAGATGATTACCACACCCGTTGCCAAAGGATCCAAAGTGCCGGAATGACCGACTTTCAGTTTCTTGGTTCCCAGTTTCTTGCAAAGGTTATACCGCACTTTTGCCACCAGATCAAAGGAAGTCCAGTGCAGAGGCTTGTCAAAAGCCAACACTTCGCCTTGCTCAAAATCCCACATATCAGCAGACGGTAGCAATAATCGTTACGGAACCCACAATAGCGCAGTAGATGGCGAACCATACCAGACGCTGGCGGCGGACTATCTCCAGCATGAAACGGCAAGCGAGACATCCGGTGACGAACGCTGCCACAAAACCGACGGCCGCCGGGAGCAATGCCAGATCGGAGACCTCTTCGCCCTGCAACAACTTCAGCAGGTCGAGAAATGCTTCTCCTAAGATAGGGATGAGTACCATGAGGAAGGAGAACTGCGCAACACTCTCTTTCTTGACGCCGCATAACAGGCCAGTAGCAATCGTCGTACCGGAGCGACTTAAGCCGGGCAGTACCGCGCAAGCCTGCGCCAGACCGATGATGATCGCATCTTTATAAGTCACTTCGTGTCCGGCATTGCGGCGGCGTTTCTGAAGCCACTCGCTCAAACCGAGCAAAGAAGCCGTGATCAGCAGGCAGATACCAACAAGCAACAGACCGTTGCCGAAAAGGGCTTCTACCTCATCCTTGAAGAACATACCGATGACAAAAACAGGGATCATCGACACCAGGATTTTCGCCACATAGTCTTTCTCGGCGTTCCATTTCCAGGTAGTGAAGGTGCCTGTAAAAAGGCTCGCTACCTCACGCCACAAGACGACCAGAGTGGACAAGACCGTTGCTGTATGAACGATGATGGCGAAACTGAGATTCTCCTCACCGGAGGTCCCTAACAGTGCCTGACCTATCTCCAGATGCCCTGAAGAAGAAACAGGCAGAAACTCCGTGAGTCCCTGAACGATGCCTAATATCAGTGCCTCTAACCAACTCATTTCTTCTTACCGCGGTATAAAATAGCAAACAACATGCATACAAACCCAAACAACGAGATCATCGGACCTACCGTTATTCGGCGGAAAGAGAAGATGTCCGGATTATACACCTCACCAGAAGGCTCTCCGGCCATCAGGGCAAATCCCAGAATAATGATCACAAAAGAGACTGCTATCAGGATGAGATTAAGCGTAGGTAAATGTTTCATAACAAGAAATATAGAAATTTAGATTTCGTACAACGAGTTATTATCCATGCGGATATATTTCCCCGTTGCAATAAGAGACGCAAGGAGAGTGATCAGGATTCCAGAACAGAGCACGACGACAGATACAAACGTGATATTTTGCCACGTCAACGGGAAGAGAATCATCCCTAACGTCCGCTCCACATAATACACCACTCCGGCCAATATTCCAAGCGCAAAGATGCCTGCGCAGAAACCCATCAGCATGTTTCTCAACACAAACGGCTTGCGGATGACCCAAGAGGTAGCGCCGACGAGCGTCATAGTGTTGATGATGAACCGTTGGGAGTAGATCTGCAGGCGGATGGTGTTGACAATCAACACCAGCGATACCAAAAGGAGCGCAAGCGCAACGCCCATGAGAATGAGCGAGAAATCATGCACATTACTGCTCATCAGATCCGCCAGATCACGCGGATAGAGCACCTCCGTCACATACGGGAGCGCCTGCAACTGCGCAGCTATCAGCGCCAAGCTATCCGGCGAACTATAGGCATCGGTTGGATGCACTTCATAGCTTGCGGACAGAGGGTTATAGCCCAAGAAAGCGCTGGGGTCCTCTCCCAAAGCGTGCACATGTTCCTCCAGGGCTTGTTGGGCAGAGACATACGTATAACTGCTGCAACGATTGCCAACCGAGAGAATTTTCTCCAAGCGTGCACATTGCGTACTATCCGCATCCGCAGAGAGCACCGCCGTGATGGTGATATTCTCGCGCATGCGTGTAACAAGTGCCCCTGCAGAAAGCAGGAGCACACATTCCAAGCCTATAAGGCATAAGACCAGCGAAACGCTGACTGCGGAAATGAGATATGAATTACGAAATCGATGTTTTCGCATTAATACTCCCAGAGGTCTTGTTCAAAAGTAAGCAACTCGCTCGCGATGCGGGCTTGTTCTTTCTTCACTTCCGATTCCTCCTTTGCATAGTCCGGAATCCAACGGTTATACATGTTTCCTTCACCTACGATATACGAAGTGAACAGACGTTTCTGGAAGAACTCGTCGAACGTCACACGCTTCACCTCGTTGCGGTTAGGAATAGCGTACTGCATAGCCAGATAAGGACGCAGCGCATCGAACGGAATCCAGAACATGATCGACTCGCGCAACGAACTCATCACATTCGAGCTGTCACGAGTCGCAATCTTATCCGATTGCAGCGGTGCAATACCCATGATTTTTTGATGCAGACGCGAGGTGTGTTTGTCAAAGAACACCACCTCCTGAATCAGATACTTGATCTGGTTCTTCACAATCTTCTCAAATGGATAGAAGTTGAATGACATCTCATCTGCCACTGAATCATAATGGATTAGCATAGCGTCTGACTGGTCGATTAAGTAGTGTGTCGGATCATCCGAATAATCCGCTAACGGATCATCTACCATGAACATTGGCGGAATACTTGTTTTCGCGATTGGATCTTGTTTGAAATCAGGCTTAATAGTTTCTCCATTACGCTCGTAAATAGGCAGTCCGTCAACCACGGCATCGGCAATCACTTTGAATAAGTTACGGTAGTCCGCATCGTCCGATTTTGTCGGGAAATACAACTGATAGTTCTGTTTGTAACGCATATCGATGATACGATACACATAACGCGCCCAGATCACATCGTCAATACGGTGATCCACCATGACGATGGTATCGTGTGCTTGCGAAAACTCCTCCGTCTGGATACGGGCACTACCCATTTCGTCAAAGAACGAAATCACTTTATGCTGCGCTTGTGCAGCCATTACGCCGCATAGCAGACAGGCGATAATACTTATTTTCTTTAGCATACTTGTAGAGTATTAATTTAATGTTAGAGGAACCGCAGACAAAGTCACTTCCTGTCCGCCGGGACCTTTGGCTCGAATATCCTTCAAGATGACCGAGTTACCGGGTTTGAGTTTACCGATACGATCCAACTGCTCACGCGTGAATTTGTTACCGTTAGCCTGAGTCAACATACCATTGATATCAGCCTTGAAACTGGTAATCGTAAAGTTCAAGTTCAAGAGGCCTTCCGGTCCATATGATGCGATGATTGTAGAGTTCGGATTGATGATTGCACTACGTGGAATCGTTTTATCACCATTGTACTCGTTGTCACCTGCTTTGAGGTATGCACCAGGTTTCGGAAGCGGCTTGATACGGTAGGTCTCGTTACCCATTTGTTGCATTCTGCCATCCAATTCTGCCATAACCGAGATTGTTACATTTTTAGCACCTTGGGATGGCTTAATCATCCAAAGACCTCCTTGCTGCCGAACAGTAGCACCGTTCACGTTCACTTTCACCTTGTCGTTTGCGACACCTGGCACTGAGATAGAGAACTTGTTCTCATATCCGGCATACATAACGTTCAACTCTACATTGGACATTGTTACTGCAGGCTCTCCAACGCTGTACTCGCTGCTGAACTGTAGTTGATCCATCTCACCCGTAGAAGGATTCTGATAAGCAATCCAACCGGAGTATTTCTTCAAACCTACACCAGCTGCTGCAACTTCATAAATACCTTGATCGTTAATACGCTGACCCTCTACATAGTACTCAGGACGTTGCGTAGAGTCAACGGCTGCCAGAATAATCTGCGCAGTATATTTACCACCGCGGATGACGTAGTTCGAATTAGGGATCACGTACGCGTTCAGTTTATTCACGCGCAGGTCACCCGCATCCGTACGATCCATGAGGTACTGAATCAACTCACTCTCCGTCGAACGAACATCGTTCTGCATCTTCGTCAGGATAGTGATCGAAGCACCTACAGGCATACCGTCGAACACGGCAACCTCCCAGTCGCAGGAATCTTTCTCGTGTGCATTCCAACCGCGCTCGGTAGCTAATGTTTGCTGAATAGAGGTACGCAACTCGGCATCGTTCTCTGCCAAACCGGCTGCATAGTCACGATAGTAAGCCACGATCTCTTTGAGGATCAGACCGTTACCTTGTACTATGGCATATTGTCCGGTCACGTCCAAATTGGAGTTTCCTTCAATATGCATCGTCGGATCTTCACCTTGCGCTTTCCATGCATCAACAGTCTTCTGACCGTCGGCGAGGATAGCGATATGCTCCTTGAAATCCTGGATATAGTTAAAAAGTGAATCCGCACGTTTCTGAACCTCCACAGCCTTATCGAACCACTCTTGCGTCTTCTCAGGGTTATCGGCGTTTGCCGCCTGGAAGTCGCGATAGAGTTTCGCATTACGCGTATCCGATGCAGCGATAGAGGAGTGCAGACTATTGTCCACCAATGTAAAACCATTGAGGATATCCGTACTTACGTTCAACGCCAACATGGCGGTGAGCACCAAGTACATCATACCAATCATCTTTTGTCTCGGGGTTTCCGGACAGTTTTTTGCTCCACCCATTGCTGAAGTGTTTTATCGTTTATATTAAACTGTTTTTCAATAACTTATGCCAAAGCGTTCAGCATGTTACCATAGATACCATTGAGATCAGCTACTTGCTTTTGCAGCTGTTTAGCACCGTTTGCGAAAGCAACCTGAGCTTCGGCAGCTTCTTTCGCAGCAGCAGCGGCATTCTTCTGTGCCTCAATCTGTGCGTTAACCGCCTGCAGTTGCAACTCATAAACAGAATTGAGAGAAGCGATGCTCTTTCCTACCTGCTCAACACCTGCCTTGTAAGCTTTCGTCTCCTCGGCTACGCTCTTCATATCAGCACCAATCTGATTGTAAGCACCGGAGAGGCCTTGAGTAGCTTGTGCCAAACCATCGGTAGCGATACCTGCATTAGCCAGTTTAGCAGCATATTCAGAGGTTGCAGCTTCTGCAGCAGCCAGTTTCTCGTTCAGTTTAACACCCGTCTGAGCCACCTTGCCCAGTTCAGCAAACTGCGTAGCTGTTTTAGCCAACTCGTTCAGACCCTCTTTCAGCGCCTTATAATCCTCATCTTTGAGCCCCGGAGCTTTAGCACCAGCCTCCGCAGCCGCTGCGGGAGCAGCTGTAGCAACTGTAGCAGCAATACCGGTAGCAGCAACAGGAGCACCTCCGGATACACCAGCACCCAACAAGGTAGGACGGGGTTGATGCGATTTCTCTTCTAACAATTCAGGCTTAGTACCATACTCCAACAACTGTGGGAAAACGTTCTCCCAGTGGAACTCCGGATGCGGATGCTCCAATGTACCAATCAAGAACAAGAACGCCTCGGTAAACATACCGACCATCAACACCTGGCTGGCACCCGGCCAGTGAAGGATCTTAAACAATGCACCGATAATAACGACGGATGCACCTACTGAGTAAACGATGTTTACAATGTTTTTTCCTTCATAAGACTCATACCAATGGAAGAATCTTGCACCAAAACCTTGCTTTGCAGCTTTTTCTGTAGCCATAATATTTATTTTGCTTTTAAAGTTTGTTTCTTTATTAATAATAAGGATTAATCGCCTATATACGCGCGAACGCAACGGAATCCAATGTACGGACGGCTCTCGTACTGATACTCATACGTACGAACACCGCACTGCATGAAGTAACTGATATCTTTCCAACTACCACCTTTTACGACTTTGCGTTTCAGGATGTCCGGATCAGCTTTACGAGCCATATAGCTATAATCCGGATTCAAGTCATGGATATGCGTATTCGCTGCACTTTGATATGCAGAGTTAGTCCACTCGGACACGTTTCCTGCCATATCAAACAGACCGAAATCATTCGGACGGAACTGAGCTACCTTCATCGTGGTAGTTCCGGTATCATCGTTGTATGCACCACGATAAGGTTTGAAGTTAGCAAAGAAGCAACCCTTACCGTCACGTGCATAGTTACTACCCCAAGGATACATCGCCATCTTGCGGCCGCCACGAGCAGCATACTCCCACTGAGCCTCGGTCGGCAGACGGTACTCGTTCACCTCCAGCGCAGAATTCATATTAAAGAGTTTGGTACGCCAGTTACAGAAGGCATGCGCCTGCTCCCAAGTCACACCGACAACAGGGTACTCCGAGTAACCGGGGTGCTTGAAATACATGTGCAGCAACGGATCATTATACGAGAACTGGAAGTCACGTGCCCATACCAAAGTATCGGGATAGATACAAATGATTTTCTCCGTAAGCAGGTCTTTCGGCTCACGAAGCGGACGGATGATGGTCGAATCCTGGATCTCATTATTGGCATTAACCCAGAAAGTATCCACACGAGCGGTTGCTCCGGGAGGATAAGTACTGGTAGCCACATCGAATTTATTACGTTGCGGCAGCGCCTCATCCATATTCACCCAGTTGTAGCGGTAATGCAGATTATTTGTATTCAACCCGCCATCCGAGTAGAACATCGACGACAAAGCATCAACAACATCTTCCTCTTTGCTTTTCCATGGCACTTTCCTGCTCCAATTGATGCGGAAGTTTTCCTCATCGAAGTCTTCATCCTTCGGCTGAATAGCATAATCCGTCATGCCGGCTGCAATCAGATTAGTTAAAGCGATGGAGTCACGAACCCAGTCTACGAACTGATGGTACTCGTTGTTGGTGATTTCAGTCTCATCCATCCAGAAAGCATCGACAGTTACCATAATCACATTGTCCGGCTGCTCAAAGACAGCTGACTGAGTATTGGCACCCATCATAAAACTACCTTTCTTGATAAACAACATACCATAAGGATTAGCCTCCTTAAAATTGGTAGACTTGCGAACTCCCACGAGTTCACCAGCCGGTTTGTTGCAACCCGCCATTAACAACGCTAACGCGATGAACGGCAAAATCTTACTCATTTTCATACTTACAAGTATCTAATTGATTTATATTTATTCGTTCTTTTAGGCTTCAGGATGTCAAATCCGTATGCTAAATATATTTCGTGACTTCCATAACTCTCCAGCAGCAGTTTGTTGGTGGGCAGTTCACAACTATAGCCCAACTGCAGCCCGGAAATAATATCTATACCTAATAGTATATTTACACTACCTAATACGCGATAACCTAATCCCCACCGGTATCGGTCTTTATAATCGCACATCAGCGTAAGGTTCAAATCCCAACTCTTAAAATCACTCATCAGCATGGCACTCGGTGTCAGAACCCACTCCTTATAATTCTTCAGTCGGAAGCGATAACCACCGGTTGCATACATCGTTCCTACCAGAGTAACTATCTGTTGTACACCCGTCGTTCCGTCGCTCCAATCAATTTGAGGCCGAATCAGATGGCTGTAGCTCAACCCTACCCACCAGACCGGAGTACAGTAATAAACTCCTATTCCCATATCGAACTTCATTCCCGATTTACTTCCCGTAGGAATCGCCTCATCGTTCGTCTCGTGGTAATCATCGCCCATCTTACTGAGGTTTACCGAATCACCCTTAAACCCCACATTCACGAACCCCAAGTCCAATCCGGCGCTCAAATAGCCTTTCCCTAACTTCTGGCGATAAGCATACTGAGCATAGAGCGATTGGGTGGTGAATAAACCGTACCGATCATTCAGGAATCGTACTCCTGCACCATGTGAAGTCTTGCCTATCACAAACGGCGAACTGAAACTGAACCAAGTGCTCATCGGTGCGTTGGTAATATCCACATATTGCATGCGGTGCATTCCCGCTACCTTCATCAGATCGCCTTCTCCCACCGCTGCGGGATTGTAGGCAGCCTGCATATACATATATTGCCCCATTTGCGGGTCAAACTGCGCGCTCGCAGTCAAAACGGCCAAAAGCCCAAACAAAAGTGCAATACGCCTTTTCACTAATTAGTACTCCTCTTCGTTGTACATATAGTCATCATCGTTAGTAGGGAAATCAGGCCAAATATCCAAGATACTTTCATACTGTTCTTCGTCATCTCCCTCCAACTCATTCAGGTTCTCAATCACTTCCAAAGGAAGCCCCTCACGATTGGCATAATCCAATAGTTCATCCTTCGTCGCCGGCCATGGCGCGTCGTCCAATCTTGATGCTAATTCTAATGTCCAATACATACGCGTTTATACAAAAAATCGTGCAAAAGTAGTAAATTTATTCGAACCGTGCAAATATTTTATGCAATAATTTACAATTTTCGGCAATTTTTACACCTTATTACCATTTTCCGTCAATTTTTACACATATTATGCTTGGTTCCAGCTATATTCCTCCTCATTAGCAAGATGACTGACATAACGGGCTGAAACGAACAAAAAGTCACTTAAACGGTTGATATATTGGAGTAGTGTCAAATCGGCATTCGCTGCAATCATTTTTCGCTCTGCGCGACGGCAAACGGTACGGCAAATATGACATCTGCAGACCGGTTCGCTACCCATGGGAAGAATAAATGCTTTTTGCTTCGGAACGATAGCCTGCATCTCGTCAATCCAAGTCTCCAGAACATGAATATCTTCCTCTGAGATCCACTCTCCGGGCGCCTCGCTAAGTGCAGCTCCGAGATTGAAGAGTTTGTTTTGCACCCGAGACAGCTGTTCCTGTGTTTTCTTTATAGATTCTGACACTTTCGCAGTACTAAGCACGGTGGAATCCGATAATGAAGCCCTAAGCATGCCTACCCAGCTATTGAGTTCATCGACCGTTCCATACGCCTCGATACGAGCGTCTGTCTTGGTTACACGGGCTCCCGAAGCCAGGGACGTCTCTCCCTTGTCCCCCGTTTTTGTATAAATAGCCATAAGATGTTTAATATTTGGTATTTAGTGTTTATATGCGGATTTTATAGTGGCGTTTAAGATAATGAGGATCAACGAATACAAGTCCGAGATGATAAAGATCCATCGTGGTGGTCACACGCGGATCGGCTTTCATTTCATGCCATGCACGCTCCATCTCTTCGGAATAATGAATATCATCGATAGCCAGTACACCCTTTTGATTCAGCCGTTCCAACAGAAAGTCGGCATATCGCATTGTTGCTTCATACGTATGGTTCGCGTCCACATAAGCAATATCTACGCGCGCGGGCGCGTTATTTAATAAGGAATGGTCTAAGTTCAATAAAGTTTGGTCGATATTGCCTTCAATCCAACGGATATTCTCCAGTTTAAGCGCTCGCCAGACGCCTTGCGCGACCTTGAGAACCTCGCCGCTTCCTTCGTATGTCTGAACGGCATTTCTACTATCGGCACTTGCCAAATAAGCAGTCGTAATGCCGAATGACGTTCCTAATTCTACGATCTCCAGCGGCCGTTTCTCATGCTCACCTACCCAGTTAACAAGTCTAAACAAGAGCTGTCCTACTTCGGGCCGCTCGAGATGGTTTTTTGCTATGTCTGAGACTTTCCTACGAACACGTTTTCCATCTTTGGAACCTTGCGAACCAAAATCCACCACATCCAACTCATCCTCACACGCCTTCAGGAACTCTCGTCTGCGCTCGATATCCGTAAAACAGTAGTAGGCGTTTCGATCCCGTAGGATGAAACGCACCAACTCAAATAAATACGGCGAATGGATACCCTCACCGGTGGTATTCCAGGAGGAAAAGAAGTGCTTTATGAAGGCACAGATACTATGAATTTGAGCACTTTTTGCCATTTATGGTGCAAAATTACTAAATTATTTGCATATATGCAAAAAAAAGTGTACTTTTGTGGCATGATTTTGAATTATATTTGGATTTCGCTCATTTTGCTGGCCATTTTAATGGGTTTGGTGCAAGCAATTTGTTATGGAAACGTAGATATCTTCTCTACGATTCTCAACTCTACTTTTGATAGTGCCAAGACGGGCTTTGAGCTGTCTATCGGCCTCACCGGTGTCTTATCGCTTTGGATGGGGATCATGAAGATTGGAGAGAAAGCAGGAGCTGTCAATACGCTGGGTAAAGCCATCAATCCGTTCTTCAGTCGCATCTTTCCTGATATACCCAAAGGTCATCCTGTTTTCGGCACAATGTTGATGAATATCGCAGCAAACATGCTTGGATTGGACAATGCTGCCACGCCGATGGGACTCAAGGCTATGGGTGAGTTGCAGGAGTTGAATACCGATAAGACGAAGGCTTCCAATGCGATGATCATGTTCGTGGTATTAGGAGCAAGCGGCCTGACGCTTATCCCGACGACCATCATGGCTTATCGTGCCCAGTTAGGAGCGGCAAATCCTGCCGATGTCTTCCTGCCGATTCTCATCGCTACATACGTAGCGACCTTAGTGGGGCTCATTTGCGTCTGCATCGCCCAAAAGATCAAAATGAAAGACCCCGTCGTAATCGGAACCTTGGTTGGTCTGACGGCTTTGGTTGGACTCTTGGTTTGGGCGGCTACCCTACTCTCTCCGCATGCGCTCTCCGTCGTTTCGGCCGCCATCGCAGCAATCCTGCTGTTAGGCGTGATCTGTTGGTTTATCATCCAGGCGATGTGCAAGAAGATCAACGTCTATGATGCTTTTATCGACGGAGCGAAAGGTGGTTTCCAGACGGCCATCGGTATTATTCCTTACCTCATTGCAATCTTGGTGGCAGTCGGTATGTTCCGTGCTTGCGGCGCGATGGATTTGTTGGAGCGGGGTATCGCCTGGTGTTTCGCGGCATGCGGCATCAATCCTGATCTGGCAGGCGCAGTACCGACCGCGCTAATGAAACCCCTCTCCGGCAGCGGAGCACGAGGGCTGATGTTGGAAGCCATGACGACGCACGGAGCCGATAGTCTCGTAGGACGGCTATGCTGTATCCTACAAGGCACGACGGACACGACGTTCTATGTACTCGCCGTCTATTTTGGCTCCGTGAATATTAAAGATACACGGCACGCCGTGGCATGTTGTTTGTTGGCAGATTTAGCAGGAGCTATTGCGGCTTTTGCCATCGCTCCGGTCTTTTTTGGATGACAAAGAGACAATTACTCCAGTATTATATACTGTGTATATAATACCAACGATATAAAGAGCGACCATTACCGCGTGAAACGTTAGAGATTAGTTAGTTATAAGTTAGATATTAGTTAGATATTACCGGAGGGTATTCGGAATAATTACAGGATAAATATGGTATCATTCATAGCGGATAGTATAGAAATGCCTGCACTCGATGAGCGCAAGGTGACTCGTTGGATCCGGTCGGTAGCCGCCGATTATAACTTTGCCGTGGGAAACATCAATTATATCTTCTGCTCTGATGAGCGGGAGTTGGAGGTCAACCGCCAGTTTCTGGGACATGACTATTACACGGATGTCATCACCTTCGACTACTCCACTCCCTCTACCCTGAGCGGCGACATCTTCATTTCTCTGGACACCGTCCGCTCCAATGCGGAAATGGTCGGCACTTCTTTTGAGAACGAACTGCTCCGCATCCTCATCCACGGTGTGCTACATCTAACGGGACAGGGCGACAAAACCCCCGAGACAAAGGCGCAGATGACTGCCAAAGAAGAACACGCGTTGGCGTTGTATAAATAAGAACATAATTTACTTAGATATGAAAAAGGTATTACTTATTGCAAGTCTGTTTTGGATGGTTTCATCCGTGAGCGCAGTCACTTACTGCGCGAGTGCCCCATGGGGTTATGGCAAGAGCGCTACCGGAGGCGGCAATGCCACTCCTATGCTGGTCTCTACAGAGAGTGGACTGAAGTCTGCATTGAAGAATGACAACAAAGTGATCATCATCACGCAGAATATCTCTCTCAGCGGTTCGCAGATCGAATGCTCCAAGAGCAATATCACCCTCATGGCTCTGCCGGGAGTGAAACTGATCTCAACCAAACAGACCCAAAATACATCGGGTATCTTGTCCTTCAAAGGCTCGAATATCATCCTGCGGAACCTCACATTTGAAGGGCCCGGCGCATATGACGTGAACGGCAATGACAACCTGACGCTAAGTGGTGCAAAGAACGTCTGGGTGGACCATTGCGATTTCCAGGATGGTATGGACGGTAACTTCGACATCAACGGTAAAGCCGATAATATCACCGTCACATGGTGCCGATTCCGATACTTCAAAGACCCTAAATCCGGCGGATCGGGAGGTGCCAGCGACCACCGCTTTACGAACCTCATCGGCTCTGACAGTGGCGATAAGCCTGCTGACGGCACATATAACATCACCTACGGCTATTGCTGGTGGGACGAAGGCTGCCGCGAACGTATGCCGCGTGTTCGCAATGCGAGTCTGCATTTCGTCAATTGCTACTGGAACAGTTCCGTAGCGAACTACTATATCGGTCCGGAGAACGCGGATTGCCGTTTTGAGGGTTGTACTTTCGAAGGTGCACCCAAGACCGCTAAGATATTCTACCAGAACTACGGAGGAACAAACGGTTCCATCTATACCAACTGCGTGGCAACCAAAGGTCTTCCGTCGAATGTAACGGGCAGAACGGTTGCATCCATCAGTTATACATATCCGGAAGTATTGAGTGCCGCGGATGGCAAGACGGCGGTAACCAACAACACCTGCGGTGCAGGCGCCACGCTGAGTGTGACGAACGAAGGCGCCGTCTCCTCTTCCTGCGATAGCGGAGAAGGCGGTGGTGAAGGCGGCGGTCAAGGCGGCGGTCAAGGCGGCGACCCTATCATCGTTGATGGAGACTGCTGTGTCAGCTTAGCGAAAGGCGCAGAACCGAGTGTGGCGAACGGAGGAATCCCCACGGACTTTGCCCAATTGGCCATCACGGTCAATAACACTGGTAGCACATGGGAGGCAGACTACTTCAACATGGGTAAGAACGCTGACTACATCACCTTTGATTTCTCTGCTTACGCTGCGTCTATAGAGGCGGTAGAGTTCGATGTGACTATCCCGAATTGGGCGGAAAACAAGAACACCATCGCCTATCATTGGAACAACAACGCCAACACAACCTATACTATCTCAAGTTCCGCCAAAGAAATGGTACAGTTGACCGCACCGGAAGGAGCCAAATCCTTCACTATCCAGCGCTCGGCAGGTACTGGCACACGGATCAGTGAGGTGTGCTTCCAGATAGAAGGCAACGAGCCCACAGAGAACATCCAACCGGTAGTTTCCAAACCAACAGCGCGTAAAATAATTCGCGATGGAAGGATCCTAATCATTCGCGATGGAAAGACGTATGACATATTAGGAAGACCTGTGAGATAACACCTCGGGTACAAACAACAAGAATGGCGGCTCTTATGTGAGTCGCCATTCTTGTATAGATCAGCCATGCTTGGCTGATACTTAGTCTTTGAATTTCGCAGCGAGGAACTCGCGGTTGAGGCGAGCGATGTTCGCGAGCGAAACAGACTTAGGACACTCTGCAGCACATGCACCGGTGTTGGTACAGTTACCAAAACCGAGTTCGTCCATCTTAGCCACCATCGCTTTGGCACGAGCAGCAGCCTCGATCTTACCTTGCGGCAGGAGTGCAAGTTGGCTTACCTTCGCAGCAACGAAGAGCATTGCGGAACCATTCTTACAAGCCGCAGCACAGGCGCCGCAACCGATACAAGATGCCGCATCCATCGCCTCGTCAGCAACTGGCTTTGGAATAGGAATTGCGTTTGCGTCGGGTACACCGCCGGTATTGACGGAAACGAATCCGCCGGCTTGCATAATCTTGTCATACGCGCCACGATCTACCATCAGGTCTTTGATTACCGGGAACGCACGGCTGCGCCACGGCTCAACGGTGATGGTCTCGCCGTCGTGGAACTTACGCATGTGCAGCTGGCATGTAGTGATGGCGCTGTCTGGTCCGTGCGGGTGTCCGTTAACGTACATCGAGCACATTCCGCAGATACCCTCACGACAGTCGTGATCATAGGTAACAGGGTCTTTATGCTCAGCAACAAGTTGCTCGTTGAGAATATCGATCATCTCCAGGAACGAAGCACCTTGGAATACATGTTTCAGCTCGTAGGTCTCGAAATGACCTTGCGCTTTAGGGCCGGCCTGACGCCATACCCGTACTTTGATATCAATATACTGATCCATAAAACTATTTACGATTTAATCATTTACCATTTGGTCATTTAGTTCTTATAGTTACGGGTCTTACGTTCCGTGAATTCGTAGTCCAGCGGCTCTTTGATGAGTTGCGGCTCTTGGTCCTCACCCATATATTTCCAGCAGCCTACGTAAGAGAACTTGTCGTCCTGACGGAGAGCCTCGCCTTCCGGCGTCTGGTATTCCTCGCGGAAGTGACCGCCGCAAGACTCCTCACGATGGAGGGCATCGACAGCCATCAGACGGCCTATCTCAATGAAGTCCGCCAGACGGAGCGCTTTCTCCAGCTCGTTGTTCAGGCTGTTAGCCTCACCCGGGATATAGACGTTGGTCCAGAACTCTTTCTTGATGGCGTCAATCTTCTTAATGCCTTCTTTCAAGCCCTCTGCGGTACGTCCCATGCCGACGAAGTCCCACATCACGAGACCGAGCTCTTTGTGGATGGAGTCCACAGAACGGTTACCCTTGATAGCCATCAGTTTGTCAATCTTGTCCTGAACAGCTTTCTCTGCCTCTGCGAACTCCGGCAGGTCGGTACTCATACGAGGTACGCTGATCTGGTCTGCGAGGTAGTTCTGGATAGTGTAAGGCAGTACGAAATAGCCGTCAGCGAGACCTTGCATGAGGGCGGAAGCTCCGAGACGGTTGGCTCCGTGGTCGGAGAAGTTCGCCTCACCGATACAGAACAGACCCTTGACGGATGTCTGCAACTCGTAGTCCACCCAGATACCGCCCATCGTATAGTGGATAGCCGGGAAGATCATCATCGGGTTCTCATACGGGTTCTCGTCCACGATCTTCTCGTACATCTGGAAGAGGTTACCATATTTCTGAGCTACGACATCTTTGCCCAGACGCTGGATTGCTTCGCTGAAATCGAGGAACACAGCGAGACCGGTGTTGTTCACGCCGTAGCCTTTGTCGCAACGCTCTTTGGCAGCACGAGAAGCGACGTCACGAGGAACGAGGTTACCGAACGCTGGATAGCGACGCTCCAAGTAGTAATCGCGATCTTCCTCGGGGATATCACGTCCCTTGATCTCGCCTGCTTGCAGACGTTTAGCGTCCTCTAATTTCTTCGGCACCCAGATTCGTCCGTCGTTACGCAGCGACTCGGACATAAGGGTCAACTTACTCTGGAAATCACCGTGCTTCGGAATACAGGTCGGGTGGATCTGTGCGTAGCAGGGGTTAGCGAAATATGCTCCGTGGCGGTACATCTGCATAGCAGCTGAACCGTTGGAAGCCATCGCGTTGGTAGAGAGGAAGAAGGTGTTACCATAACCACCGGAACCTACTACCACTGCGTGTGCGAAGAAGCGCTCAATGCGGCCGGTAACAAGGTTACGAGCGATGATACCGCGAGCACGTTTCTCGCCGTTCTCATCAGCGATGAGCACGATATCGAGCATCTCATAGCGGGTGTACATCTTCACTTTGCCCTTACCAATCTGGCGGCTCAGAGCACTATATGCGCCGAGCAGCAACTGCTGACCGGTCTGACCTTTGGCGTAGAACGTACGGCTTACCTGTGCGCCACCGAAAGAACGGTTGTCAAGCAGACCACCGTATTCGCGTGCGAAAGGAACGCCCTGTGCTACACACTGGTCGATGATGTTATTGGAAACCTCTGCCAGACGATAAACGTTCGCCTCACGAGCGCGGTAGTCTCCACCTTTGATGGTATCGTAGTAGAGACGATAGACGGAGTCGCCGTCATTCTGATAGTTTTTCGCTGCGTTGATACCGCCTTGTGCGGCGATAGAGTGTGCACGGCGGGGTGAGTCCTGGATACAGAAGTTGAGGACGTTAAATCCCATCTCTGCAAGGGAGGCAGCAGCCGAAGCACCAGCCAGACCGGTACCTACTACGATCACGTCCAGACGGCGTTTGTTAGCCGGGTTCACCAGTTTCTGGTGGTTCTTGTAATTGGTCCATTTCAACTCCAGCGGTCCCTCCGGGATCTTCGCGTCCTTCGGAGTGATGACCGGAGTCGTTGCCTCTTTGACAGCCTCTGCGGCAGCAGCCTGAACCTGCTCGGTTACTTCTGCCGCCTTGTCCAGCACTTTCTCTGCCACGTCCAGAGCTGCCTCTGCTGCCTTCACTG
Source organism: Bacteroidales bacterium UBA4331 (assembly GCA_002394395.1). Classification (GTDB taxonomy): domain Bacteria; phylum Bacteroidota; class Bacteroidia; order Bacteroidales; family Paludibacteraceae; genus Colicola. The sequence continues at coordinate 28,821 of DGTR01000020.1, forward strand.
CTACTTTTTTCGCAGCGTCTAATATTTCTTCTTTCTTTGCCATAAATAGGTAGAATTTATATATGTTTGCTATTTTCTACGTTAAGTACTCGTACTCTTATAACCGGATAACATGCATTCCGTCTATAGTATAAGTTTCTCCGTCCTGGCGTCGTATATACAGATGATTATCAATCATCAGCTTTTCCGCTTTCTTTATTGCCTGCGAGGGTTCCGTATGAATATCTGTGGGATTGCTTCCCGCGAATAGAGGTTCATACGTGACATCCCCATCCACTTGAATAAGTCGTGGATTTGTCTGGTCTCCATCGCTCCATCCGACAAAAGTGTATCCCTCATCCGCTACGGCGGTGATTGTCACCCACTCGTCACAGGCATACTTTCCTTCTCCTGTTGCCATGCCTCCTTCAGCAGTTGCTACACTTACTTGCGGGCGTTCCTTACGGAACTTATATCCCGCCCAACTGCTGTTAGCAGCATAGGCAAGCGAGTCCACCGAACAGCCGATCAGCACATTATACCGGGAATATAAACCGGTATAGTTATACTCAAACCATCTGTAAAAGCATTGCGCTTCAAGTTGCGGAGGAGTGACCGCATCGGAGATGATGGTACGCATGGAGTCGCAGTCATAAAATGCCATTTTTCCTACTTTTTCGCACGCTTCGGGCAGTCGTATCGTCTGCACATTGGGAAGGTGGTAGAAACCGCCCTCTTCAATCGTGCGGAGCGAGTCGGACAGCGTGACAGAATTAAGTCCCAGACACCCGGAGAAGGCATATTTGCCGACCGTTCGGGCTGTGTCCGGCAACACGAGGTCTGTCACACGTTGGCCGCCTACATATAAATAATTATTGTATAGCGGACTTGCTTCATCATGCTCGCAAGTGATGGCGGCATACGCAGCAAGATCCTCCACGTGTATCCGTATGCTGTCGGTACTGGAAAAACCGATTAGTCCTACATAACGGAGCGAACGGGGGATATGCAACTCCTTGATGCCTCTTAAAGCCTGCAGACCACCGGTCATGATGCTGTCCAGCATAGGCGGCAATTCCAGTTCGGTCAGACGCGGGCAGGCACGAAAGGCATACTCGCCGATTACACGAACGGATTGACCCATACGCACATAGTGGAGAGAATCCATTTGGTAGCACAGGTTAGAAGGGATATACAGCACCGAGTCGCCGATGAACATGCTGTCTATATGCGTGCTCCAGTTGCCGGTACTGCCATTATATCCCAATGCGGATGACATACTTCCACCCCTGCAATTCTTGGCGTTGAAATGTACGACCTTCAGTTTGCCGGCGTTAGCAAAGAGTCCGCTCGGCACAGATTGTACATCTTCGCCAAAAATGACTTCGCGCAAGTTTAACGGTTTGAGCCAGTAACTATTGACAGTGCATTTTACAGCATTGTAGTACATCTTGGTGAGGCTATGACAGCCTTCGAACGCCCGTTCGCCTATTTTGGTAATAGTCGTAGGGATAACCACCGATTCTACATCACTGTACCTCAGTGCCCATTCTCCGATTTCGGTAACGGTATATTGCACGCCGTTATGTGTTATTTGTTCGGGTATGACGACATGACCGGCATAAGCGGAAGTATTAAAATAGTCTTCCTGCGTGACAGTCGCTGTACGGGTAGAGTTATTGAGGTTATAAAAGATACCATTGATTTCCACGTCGTAGGCGAGAGCCAAGAGATTGGCACCCAGACAGAGAACAAATATCAATAGCCGTTTATTCATTGCATGTTACAGTTATGCGGCACAGAGTATCCCGATGCCCATGCCCAGGTAATACAATACAACAATAGTGAACGGCAGTACAACGAGGGTAGCTACGACCGTACTGATGACCTCAACGCGTTTCTGCCACTTGAGGTTGTTGAGTCCCATGGAGGTCATCGCCGAGCCCACACCATGATTGAGGTGGAGCCAGAGAACAACGAGCCAAAGGAGGTAGAGCACGCAGTAGATCTGTCCCCAAACCGGAGTAGTGAACAGCTCCTTGACGTAAGCCGCGCCGTTCTGCGGGTCAAACGCACCGGTCTCAATGCCGGAAAGCTCCGCAAACTGCATCTTGAACCAGAAGTTGTAGAGGTGCAAGCATAGGAAACCGAGGATGGTGAAGCCGAGGACGAGCATATTCTCGCTCTCCCAGGTCACACCGGGTTTCTTGTCGGTTACCGCATAGCGGTCGTTACCACGTGCTGCTCGGTTCTGAATGGTCAGATACAGACCATAGCAGAAATGCACCAAAACGAGGAACGCAATACCGAGCGAACCGATCACTGCGTACCAGTTAGCGCCGAGGAAACGGCAGATGGCGTTGTAAGCCTCCTCGCTGAATACCAGCGCAAGGTTCATGCAGCCGTGGAAAAGCAGGAAGAAAACCAACGCTGCTCCACTAAGCGCCATGACGAACTTACGGCCAATAGAAGAATCTTTTAACCACATAAGATTGTTTGTGTTTTTAGATAAATAATATTGTTAATTAATGATGATTCGTATTTCGGCTGCAAAATTACTAAAAAAAAATGACATACGCAAGCGCGCACGTCATTTTCTTAAGAATTATTTAATATTCGCTCGATTTTTGCGTCGAAATTCCTTTTGTGCCTTCTTCAGTTGCTTGAGATAAGCCTTGCTGGTATGAAGTTTGGCAAAGGCTGCACTCGCCACTACGCGTGCGGCATCGACATCGCTCTGCCAGTGAAAGCCGGCGATGACGCGGCTCTGTCCGTATTCGAATCCCTCCTTCAGGAGCGCATCTTGTGCCTTAGGATGGATCTCGCATAAGATGAGCGCCGTGCTCCATCCCAAGGTCGTATGGCCGGAAGGATACGAACCGTTATGGCTCAACTCCTCCTCATCTTCGGGCACGAGCGTAGGCTCATGGAAGACCATATACGGACGCTTACGCATGTAAGTGATCTTCGCGCTGTCGCATGCGAAACTGGTCGTTTTGGTCGCGTCCGTCAGCAGTTTCCACAGTTGGGGAGTGTTGGTCTCGGATATCTGCACACCCATGATCGGAGAGAAAATCTCCGCCATCCGCTGGACGCTATAAGCGGCGTCGAGCCGTGCTTTCTGTCCGCGGGGGGTGTTGCGGACACTTTTGCCCCATTGATATTGGGCGGTATCGTAGGCGTAACGCATCTCGTTGGTCTTAGGCGGCGCAGGCAGATAACGCAGAGCGTTCGGCATCTCCGGGGTCGTAAAATACGGGGTCACGTCCTCTGCAAACACGCAGATCGCAACCAGAAGAAAAGGAATAATAAGGGTACGTTTCATAATGTTTTTTTTATTTATCCAGCTGCAAAGGTACGAAAAAAATTACATATATGCAAATAAATTTGCACAATTCAAAAAAAAGCAGTAATTTTGTAGCCGAATTTAAAATGCCGTAGTGTGGCTATCAGAAAAAAAATAGTAACCCTTGTACTTTGTACCTTGTCCCTTTGTACGTATGGTCAGGTATCGAATGCAGGGCGGTCGGTGTTCTCGTTTATGGGGCTGCCGGTATCGTCGCGCATCAACGCCTTGGGCGGATCGAACGTCTCACTCAGCGATGGGGATATCGCAATGGGCATGTGCAACCCGGCGTTGCTGCATGCCAATAGCCACATGATGCTGCAACTCAACTATAGCTACTACCTGCCGGGAACGATGTTCGGTAGCGTGCTGTATGGGCATAATTTCGGGCGTTCTAAAATAGAGAAACCGGCAGAGGGTGAACCCGACAAGCCGAATTATTTCGCGGTGGGTATTCATTACTTGGACTACGGAAAGATGTACTACGCGGACAAAGACGGCAATAAGACCGGTGGTTCGTTTGGTGCTCGGGACATCTTGATAGACGTGATGTACGCGCGTCAGTTAGGACGGATGTTCAAGGTCGGCGTGACACTCAAGCCGGTCTATTCAATCTATGAGAGTTATAGTTCGTTTGCGTTAGGCGCGGACGTAGGAGCGCATTTCCAAAGCCCGGACTCGACATTCCAGATGGGTCTGGTGCTGCAGAACATAGGATGGCAGTTGAAGGGATTCTACTCGGAGGAAGGCGGAACGAATCATGAGATGCTGCCGCTGAACCTGCAGTTGGGTCTGACGTACCGCGTGAAGCACGCGCCGTTGCGGTTCCATCTGCAGGCGCATAACCTGCAGACATGGTACCTGAACTACGAATGGACGGGTATCGACAAGAACGTCACGACCGGTGACTTCATCCCCCATAACGTCAAATGGTACGACATGTTGTTCCGGCACACGATATGGACGATAGAGGTAGTAGATAAACGCGAGCGGTTCTACATCGCTTTCTCATATAACCACCGCCGCCGCGCGGAGTTAAATCTCGCTGATCAGCGGTCGTTAGCAGGATTCGCGTTAGGTCTCGGCGTACGAATCAAACAGGCGCATGTGGATTTTGCGATCAGTCAGATGACCAAGTCCAACTTCTCGTACCAGGTCGGATTGACATTAGATATAAACTCGCTCATGAAATAAATAAATGCGAAAATGAGTAAATGCGAAAATAAAATCATTGTTGCTATAGACGGATATTCGTCGTGCGGGAAATCAACGATAGCCAAGGCGCTGGCGAAACATGCGCACGCAACCTATGTAGATACCGGCGCTATGTACCGGGCTATTGCGTTGTACGTATTAGTCGAAAGTCGAAAGTCGAAAGTCGAAAAATTGAGCGAGGAGGAGATCGTAGCGCTCTTGCCCAAGATCAAGGTAGGTTTTGTGCGGGTCGGCGATGCGCAGCACGTGACGCTGAACGGCGAAGATGTGGAGGGTCAGATACGGACACTCGAGGTCGGCAACCGCGCTTCGGAGATCTCGCAGATCAAAGAGGTGCGTGCTTTCCTTGTCGCGCAGCAACAGGCGATGGGTGCCAACCAGAGCATCGTCATGGACGGCCGCGATATCGGAACAGTTGTCTTCCCGAAGGCTGATCTGAAGTTGTTCCTCACGGCTCGGCCGGAGGTTCGCGCGCAACGGCGGTACGACGAGTTGGTAGCCAAAGGTGAGAAGCCTGTCTATGAAGAAGTATTGGCGGATGTCAACGACCGCGACTACCGCGACACGCATCGCGCCGAGAGCCCGTTACGGCAGGCTGAAGATGCCATCGTTGTAGATAACAGCGACATGACGCCGGAAGAGCAGATGCAAGTCATTTATGATCTGTACGATAGACTCCAATAGCGGTTTCTGCTTCGGTGTGACACGCGCCATCCGGACAGCGGAAGAAGAGCTCCGGAAGGGGGCTCTTTGTTGCTTGGGGGACATCGTGCATAACGGTCAGGAGGTTGTGCGGTTAGAGGGCTTAGGGCTGGAAACGATTGACAACGACGACCTGCGTTCACTACCACCCCACTCGCGCGTGCTGCTACGGGCTCACGGCGAACCGCCAAGCACGTACTGGATAGCCGAGCAAAGAGAAATAGAGGTTATCGACGCGACCTGTCCTGTTGTAAAAAAGCTACAGGACCGTATCCACGCCTGCTACGAGCAGCATAAGAACGACGAAGCCGTCCCTCCGCAGATTGTCATCTACGGCAAACGCGGTCATGCCGAGGTCATCGGGCTGCAAGGCCAAACGAACAACACCGCCATCGTAATCGAGCGCGAGGAGGAGTTGAACCAACTCGATTTCTCAAGACCAATCTACCTCTTCTCGCAGACCACAAAGAGCGTGGAAGGTTTTCAGAGCCTTGTCAAGGCGATTGAAGCGCGTCGTTCGTTATTACGTAATAACGTAATTACGTCATCACGAGAAGATTATAGCGCGCCGTTCGAGTATCACGATACCATCTGCCGGTCGGTAGCGAACCGCGTGGCGCTGTTGCAGGCCTTTGCGAAGGCGCAGGACCTCGTGATCTTCGTCGGTGGAGGCAAGAGTTCCAACGCGAAGGTGCTATATCAGCATTGCGTAGAGGCGAACCCGAAGACGATCTTTGTCTCGTCACAGGACGAGTTGGAAGACAAGCTTGCGGAGTACCGCGAGCAGATACAAACAAATCCCGACTGGAAAGTCGGGATCTGTGGTGCTACAAGTACACCGTTATGGTTAATGGAAAAGTGCAAGGCATCAATAGAGGAGGTGCGATAGCTACTTTACCTTCTGCCCTGTCACTGTATATACTTTTTCTCCGAGAAGTACATATACTTGCCCATCGCGAATAACTTTCCGCGGAGTTTCTCCATTAGAAGAAGGGGAGGCAAAGGATGTTGGAGTGCTATCATTATAGACTGCGCGAACCGTTATACCGTCTTCTATATCTCCAGCGACAGCCTGCCAGCCGACAAAGACCTTCTCTGCTACAATAGGTGCTGCGGGTACTGCGTCTGTAATGTGAGATGTCATTATCAGTTGATTATTTGCATCTACAAAATGTACTTTCAGAGCAGTTGAAGCATCTAAGCTATATAATGCAATAACATATAAATCTTTCGTCACATTTGACAAATCGCGGCTCCATCCGTCGAATAGATAGCCCTCTCGCATAGGCGATACCGGCGCCATAGCTTCTGATCCTTCCTCTACTTTTACTACGCCTAACTCATCTCCGTTCCAATCTAAGAAAGTTAGAGCATGGATAGGTACGGCACGGAATGTAGCAATATAAGTAGCATTGCCGGTTACGATTTCTATTGCCGGTTGCCAGCCATCAAAATGGTAAGCGAAGTGTTCTGTACTCTCTTTAGAAGGTTCCTCGCAAGAAGGCATCTCACCATATGCCCACTTACGCGAGAAAATATCAGAGCCATCTTCGTTTCGGAAAGTAATGGTATATTCGTTGACTACACTATCATAATGAGCAGTATAACGAGTGTCTGCCAAAGCCGGCACGATTTCGGGTTCCCAGCCTGTGAATGTATAGGTATATTGAGCTGTTGCCTGTCTAGTTGGCGCTTCCGGTACTGAAGGAAGTGTATTGTAAAGTACTTCATCTTCCTGTAAAACAGTACCATTCCAATCTACAAACTGAATTGCGAATGTCTGTACTTTGAAACTTGCCACCAAGGTTGTATCTTGGGTCACTAACAGGGTGCGCAGAGGTTCAGTGTTACCATCACTCCAAGTTTCAAAAATAAATCCGGTATTAGGAACAGCCTCGATCTGCATCATTCCCGTCGAACAATCAAGTTCGCCTTGACTTACTACTCCCATCGACTCATCAGCAGAACTGATAGTAACAGTGAAAGGTGAGTATTCATCAAACTGAGTGAAATAATTATCCCAAGTTGTACTGACATACGCGCTCATGCTTCCGCAGGGAACACGTAACATCGCATTTTCCGCAATAGAAGAAAATACTCCACTTTCTAAGGTAGCAGGAGTGCTACTTTCACAAGTTACTGTTTTGAGGCTTTCACAGGAACCAAAAGCATAACTATTAAGTTTGGTTATATTCTTTGGAATAGTCACTTTCTTTAGCGATGTACAAATTGCGAAAGCGCTTGCCCCAATCTCTTTAACGCTGGCAGGGAATGAAACGGAAGGTAAATTTTCAGCACCGTCACATAAATGAGCAGGGATATATTCTACGGAGTTACCAAAAGTTATTTTTGTCAGTAAATCAAATGTGTAAAGATTTGTAGGACCATCATTGGCCTGCTTGGCGTTCCACACAAGGGTCTTTACTGGGGAGCTTTCAAATGCTGTATTACAGATGGTTTTTATAGCTTTCCCGATTGTAACGGAAGTCAAAGAATCACAATCGGAGAAGGAATAACACCCGATCTTGGTAACTTTATTGGGGATAACAATTTTCTTTAGCGATTTACACCCATCGAATGCTAAGTCGTCTATTTCCTTGAGGCTGGAAGGAAAAGTAACTGTCTTTAGTTTTACTGCTTTATAGCAAAATTGTTCGGGAATAAACTCCACTTCATTACCAAAAGTAACACTCTCCAAGTTAGGAAGACCTGCGTATGATATAGCATAACCTCCGGCCCTATCTATCACATGTTTTGCATTAAAGGTGAGTTTTTTTACATACCGAGGATCAAAAGCATCCCATATATCCATATCCACTACCGCTTTACCGATGGTAATATCGGTCAACACCTGACAACCTTCAAATGCATCATCTTTAATCGTTGTTACATTATCCGGAATAACGACAGAGGTCAGCCGCTTGCAGTTGTAAAATGCATTATCTTCTATCGTTTGTAACCCACTTCCAAAGGAAACAGAGACTATTCTTTGGCAACCGCTGAATGTAAACATACCGATTCTGGTCAGCGCGTCAGGAAATTGGAGTTGTGTAATAACCGTGTTTTCAAAAGCATTATCGTCTATTTCCAATAAAGATGAGCCAAAGGTAACCGAACTTAAGCTGGAGCAAAGTCCAAATGCATTTTCATTTATATACACTAATGAATTAGGAAGCGTAACGCTTGTAACCGGCATTCCGCTAAACGCATCCTCGGCAATAATGACTGTTCCGTCTTTTATAGTAGCGGCTCCGGAGAAATTATCGCCTCCGCGGATACACGCCTTGTCCACATAGAAAATATTATTCTTCCAGTTCTTACTATCCAGTTCCAACGCCGTATTATAGAATGCATCTAAATGAATTGTTCGAACACCTGTTCCTAACGTCACATTGGTAAGAGCTGTACAACCGAAAAATGCGTCTCTACCGATTGTTTTAATATTGTTCGGAATAACGATTTGTTGCAGGGAAGTACAATTGGAACACATAGAAATAGGTATTTCCTCCAAAGCATTGGATAGAGTAAGTGATCTCAACATCCGGCAGTTGGAAAAAGCAGATGTCTCTATATAATGCAAATTCGATGGAAGTGTAAGCGTTGTAATTGCGCTATTACAAAAACTCGAATTACAAATAGAATCCAGTGTGCTCGGCAGAGTAACGGAAGTGAGGTTTTCAAAACCATAGAACGCATTAGTACCTGCGGATGTTATACCCTCATTGATAACCACCTTTTTAACGGATTCATAATAATCATCCCAAGGATACGCCTCACCACCCATATACACATCTTCCATACTGCCGGAGCCCGATATAGTCAACAATCCGGTAGTAGTAGTAAGAGACCATGTAATGCTGTTTCCGTACGTACCGGAATAAGTAGCCGCTTGGGCGAAAATCACACTTGCCAAAGCAAGTATGAATGTAAAGATTCTTTTCATTCAACTATTACTAATAAGGTTATGCCAATTGTGCTTGCCAAGTATTACAAATATTAGCGAACGCTTGTCAGTTTTTTGATCTTCTCATTCAGTTTCTTTTCCTGCAGCAGCTGTTCAATGGTCAGGTGCATTCTGTAATTCCAGAAATGGCGCGGGTTAGCGGGCACATTGATGCGGTCCGCGAACTGGTCTTTGATACGTACATCGCCGTCAATAGCGAGCCAGTCTTGCAGCGGCAGAATGGTCCACATAGCAGGCGAATACATGTGCTGGTTGATGATGAACTCGGCAATCTCCGGCGTCATCTCTTTGGGTGCATCGCCCCACCAACCCATCTGCTCGTTGTAGAACTGCTGGGTTACCGCGCGGTCTTCTTCCCACCATGCACGCAGCGGGTTCATGTCGTGCGTACCGGTGGTGCAGACAGACTGATACGGAGCGTCGGCTGGGTGCGCGAACTTAACCGTCGGATCCTTCGGCATTCGTTGGATCTCGAGGCTGAGAATCTGCAGCTCATGCATCACATCGGGCACGCAAGCGGGCACCATGCCGAGGTCCTCGCCGCAGCAGAGCATCTTCGTTGCGCCGATAAGCGTCGGCAGTTTGCGCATCGCCGAGTCACGCCAGAACTGCGTATGACGACGATAGAAATACTCATTATAGATACGCATGAGCACCTCTTTCTGGTCGGAATAGAGTTCATTGAAAGAGTGGCTCTGGTAGATCGAGATACGCGGATGGAGCCATCCCGGACGGCGTTGATCCTCGACCATCAGCACTTCGCAATGGAGATAAATCAAGCCGTTGCAGATATTCTTCGCTGCCTCTTTGCTCAGACCTGCTGCTTTGAGTTGCTTCGGATCCTCCATCAGGCGGTCGTACCACTCCTGCACTTTGACTTGCGTATCAAACTCCGGACGGAACCAATAGACGTATCCATCGCGGGTCTGAAGGGCATTCTTCTTCGCCCACTCAGTATCATACCCCAAGACGTCGCCTAAGAAATTCGAGCGGATATAAGGCTTGGTCATACGGTCCCAGTCGAGGCAAATACCCTGCGCACAGAGGTCATCATAGCTGTACGGCAGCGCCGGAACGAAATGACCGCAGAGGCCCCACACGTCGGTCTTGCGCATCTGCCATATACGGAAGAAACCGAGGATATGATCTACGCGGTAAGCATCGAAATAGTCCTGCATCTTACGGAACCGTTTCTGCCACCAAGCGAAGTTATCCTCCGCCATCTTATCCCAGTTATAGGTCGGGAATCCCCAGTTCTGGCCGGAGATAGAGAAATCATCGGGCGGTGCACCGGCAGACGCATCGAGGTTAAAGAGCTCCGGATAAACGGCTGCATCCACAGAGTCGGGGCTGATGCCGATAGGTATATCTCCCTTCATAGCCACGCCGATTGAGTGGGCGTAAGCCACTGCGTCCGCCAGCTGCTTGTCGGCATGGAACTGAAGGAAATAGTAGTACTCCTTCGGCTGCTTGTCGCGCTTATGAAGGAACTCGGCGTACGGCTCCAGCCACTCGCGATTCTTCGCAAAGAAAGCCTTGTACTCCTCGGAGGAGAAGAGGGCATCCTTGTCCTGTTTAAAGAGCGCCTTGAAAAAAACGGTCTTGGCGTCATAGACGTTCTGGTAATCAGCGATCTTGAGGGCGTTGAACTCCGCCTTCTGCGCTTCGTATTTCTTCTTCTGCGCCGGCGTCAGGCGACCCATCTTCTCGATATTGATATATATCGGATGGAGCGCGAAGACGGAAACGGCGTTGTAAGGATAACTGTCGAGGTTGTTATGACGGAGCGTGGTATCGTTGATCGGCAGGGTCTGGATCATCTTCTGACCCGTAGCCGCAGCCCAGTCTGCCATCTTCTTGAGATCCTGAAACTCACCGATACCGAACCCTTCTTCCGTACGGAGAGAGAAGACCGGAACAGCTACGCCGGCACCTTTCCATCGCGGTTGCGTGCGGCGGAAACCACGGTCGTTCTGGCAGATGACCATACCCTTCTCGATGCCCCAGATCTGGCGGTTCTCACCCCACTCCATATCTACCTGCGCACCGGTCTTGAGGTCATAAACGAGGTATTTATACTCGATGATCTGCAATTCCGAGACCTTGATGTCGGCTTTCCAAACGGGGAACTCCGCATCGCTCATGATGAGCTTGTTATCGACATTCCAGTCGCCTAACTCCGGGCAGTTACCGACGATCGCCACTCCCTGCGTCGGCAGGATCTGCGGCAGATCGATAGAGAAACGGACGTTACCCTTTGGAGCCTTCACTTTGGCGGGGTTATGGCGCATAAAAAGGGACTTGAGGAAGGCGGTCGTATAGAAACTATCCTCATAGGTGCTCGCCTGCCAAGCGTCGCGAACAACGAGTCGCTTGTCCGCGGCTTTGAGGGTTAACGTACGGGGTTCGCCTGCCTCATAGATATACCGACCGTCCTGCAGACGAATCGCATATTTGTACTGAATACTGCCGGCAAAATCACTGATAGGGACATTAGCCTGCCAGAAATCGGTCCCTTGGCAATTCAGCACCAACGGGTCCTTCTCTGTCCATCCCAAAATCGACTCTTGCGTCTCAATCACGCAAAGACTCTGGCCGTACTCGGCACGATAATGAATCTGAAAATTGATGTTCATGATATTGTGTTTTATTTAAGTTTTCTTCGGATTTCGGCTACAAAATTACTACAATTTTTCGAAATATACAAGATTTTGCTAAAAAAAAATTATTTATGCTTGTATAAAATAATATCTTTTTTAAAAAAGAACCATCCGAGGCAGGGAAGGAGGGTGTTTATAACCCACAGCAGGACGCCGGCAAAGGCGGCGTTAATCGATCCGAAAACCACGATCGCCCATGCGCCGCGAACGCCCACTTCCGCAATCGGCACATTCGGCGTGATGGTCACCAGCAGATAATAAATCAGAAATCCGTAACCCATAACCCGTAACCCATAACCCGTAACTGCCCCCAACGCCCAAAGCACCAAGGCTAACTGCACACACCAACATAGCAAACGCACAAAACTCTGACCTAAACTGCGGAAGAGCAGCTTCTGGTTCACTTCAGCGTATTTCTTCAGGGCTCTGGGCGCCAACGCAAAAGCAATCACCAAGAGTAAAATAACGGCTGCGAGGGCGTAGAGATAACTGTCGCCTAACTGCGTTCGGATCGCCGGAGAGAACGCCAGCGCCACCACGCCGGCGATGACGATCGCTGCCGTCATCGTAGCACTACCGACGGCCCCCATACTCAACACCCGCGGCCAGACAGGATCACTCATCAACACCCCTCTCGCCGGGTATTCGCCGAGCCGCCAGGGAGTGATGAGTCCGGCGAGTTTGGAATAATAAACCTGCCGCTGCGCCTCTCTAAACGATAATCGTTCATCCGTTAACTCGTTCACTTCACCATTTGCACCATTAAGCGTGGCGTCACCATTCCATAAAGTCATCCACCGCCATGCCTCGATCGCCATGTTCACCGGCATCAGTGCAACACACAGGCCGAGCGCCAGATAGTGCTGCCACGCCATGCCACGAAGACTCTCCCACAAGGCAGGATAGGCCTCGAAAGTGACCAGTTTATAGCCCAGAAATGCGCACGCTGCGAGCGCCACGGCCCACTCGATTATATGATAAAGCGTCTTTTTGTCCATAAAAACGCTGCAAAGTTACGAAAAATTTTGCATTAATGCAAAATATTTTGTACTTTTGTGCCGTGAAACGACAAATACGAGTCATAATAATCATTTTATTCCTCCTCCCTTCCTTTCAGGGAAGGGCCGAGGATGCCCCTTTCAACCTTCATCCTTCAACGTTCACCTTAGACGAAGTCATACTGGACATCTACAATGCCGTGACGGAGTTCAGCGAAGTGGATTACGAGCAGCTGCAGACGGATCTGTACGCGCTGCATGACGCGCCGATAGACCTGAATAACACTTCGGACGAAGAGCTCTCGCAACTATATTTTCTCTCGCCGCAGCAGATAGATGATATCCTCGCCTACGCCGGCAGACACCCGTTCGAATCGCTGTATGAGTTACGGCTCATCCCGTCGCTGACGGAGTACGAGATCCGCGACCTATTGCCGTTCGTCCAAATCAGAAATCATAAATCAGAAATCATAAATCAAAAATTGTATCCCCGCGAGGTCTTTGCGCACGCGACACATGAGGTTATCACGCGCGTGGACGCGCGTAATATAGAAGGAGTGGAAGGTACGGACCCGATGTACGCGCAGGGACGTTACCGGTTTGATTACCAAAGGAAGGTCACGTTCGGTGCGCAGTTGAGACGGCCGGTGGGAGGTATAGCGAAGGATCTGCAATACGGCGCGTACCTGCAACTACGCGACATAACGCCCCATCTGCACACGGTGGTAGGGGGTAATTTTCAGGCCTCTTTCGGGCAGGGTTTGGTGCTCGCGCCGGTCTTTCATTCCGGCAAGAGTTCGTATGTCTCTTCGGTCGGCATGCAGCAGCAGGGCCTGCGGTATTACTCGTCGGTCGATGGCGAAGGACTGCACGGCGTAGGAGCTACCATCCGCCATGCTTTCTCATCGCAGACGAGGCTGGACGCCACTGCACTCTACTCCATGCGCCGCGCGAATGACTCCACCTGGCACCACCTGATTGGCGCCAACCTCACGCTGCGACATAAACGGCTGGAAGTCCAGCTGACAGCGATAGAGAACCTCTGGTCGGACAGTATTCACCCCTACCGCAACGCCAAGTACAACCGCCATTATTTCCGCGGCCGCAACCAGGCAGTCATAGGCGCTTCGTTCCGGTACAACCACGGCTGGTTTGATGCCTTCGGAGAGGTGGCTACAGCGCAAAATTATAAACGCTTCGAAGAAGCACTAAACGGCGAAGCCATAAACCCTATAAACGGCGAAGCCGTAAACTCGCCCCACTGGGGCCTCGGTGCTCTCATAGGCAGCCGGTTCTATCCTACGCAGGGCGTCTCGCTTGTGGCGCTGTACCGCTATTACTCGCCGTATTTCGATAACGACTTGGGTTACGCTTTCTCCGAGACCTCGCGCATCAACGACGAGAACGGCGGGTACTTGGGTTTTGAGATCACCCGCTGGCGCAACTGGCGGATTTCTGGTTACGGGGATGTGTTCTATTTCAGCGGCTACAAGTACGGTCTGGGGGATGCAGTTAAGACACTGGGATACGATGCCATGGCAGAATTGCAGTATCATCATTCCACCATTTCATCATTCAGCGAAGCGGCTCATTCCGTCATTCCCCAATGGCGGCTTTCTCTCCGCCTGAGGGCGCGGCAGAAAGGCGATGCCACCTACTCCACCCGTGCGCAGTTCGATTGGGCTCAGGGCAGCTGGTCGCTGCGTACCACCGCGGAAGCCAACCTGGTTAATCAATCACCAATAACCTACGGTTTCACCATATTCCAAGACATCTCTTACTCCCTTCCTTTAAGGGAAGGGCGGGGGTTAGGCTTTCGCCTCCGGCTCCAGGGCTTCGACGCCCGCGAGTGGGCGAACCGCATCTATACCTACGAGCACGATGTGCTGTTCGCTTTTTCTATCCCTGCGACTTATGGTTTGGGCGGCAGGGCATACCTATGCCTGCGGTGGCAGATTATCCCGCAACTGACGCTCTATTTCCGCGCCTCCGAGACTGTCTATGCAAAGCAGTGGGCGACCGCTCACGATCGCCCACAAACCCGCACAGACCTTCATCTGCTCCTTCGTGCCAAGTTATAGGTCTATCATCATTCTATCGTTTTTTCCGCGCGATATTTTCGGAAACATGCATACGCAAACGCCAGCAGCATCAGCGGGAAAAAGACATCACCTACAGGCATAGGCTCACCGGGAAGTTTTGTATCCTCGCCGTCATCTCCCCATCCTTCATCCTCACCTATGCGACGTATATGCCCCGGGCGATAGGATGCAGGCGCATTTGCCGATGGGACACTACCGGATACCATAGTGACGCCGGTAGCCGCAGCCATCGGAAGGGTAGATCCGGAATAAGCCATAACGGACGTAGAGCGCATCTGCACAACAGGTTGTTTTCCCCATTCCTTATCAAAGATTTGAGCATTGGCGCTCAGGACACTCACCAAACTCATTATGATCAATAAATATCTCAATGCTTTCATATTCTCAATTTCTTTAAACATTAAACACTAAACATTAAACATTTATTTCACTTTCTTGCCTGTTGCGTCATAAATTATGCCGTTATGCCAAATATAGACATTTTCATGATAGATGAATTTAACCGGTCCATTGCCCTTGTTTCCTTCGCCAATGACATCTATTGCTGTCGGTGTCTGGCGGGTACCCACAACCGCATTGATTGCGAACCGTCCGTTTATCGTTCCGGCAGAGGTGATAAATGTATAATTTTCCTCTATCAGGTTCGTGATCTGATCATTATTCGCATAGTCGATCAGATAAACACCTTCCAGATTCTCCACCACGCTGGCGTTATCGAGCGAGAAGGTATATTCTCCTTCCACCGGTATGCGTACTTGGACAGGGATCCACTCTTGTGCCAGAACCGGAGAGATAGCCAGATAAGCCATATTCTGCTCGCCGTAATACATGTACGTACGCAAGGTGTTGCTATTGCTCAGCAGTTTGGCCAGATCGGCGTTTGTCTCATATTCTGCGGTGTAGTTTTCGCCTACCAGAATACCCATCATATCTTCGGCTCCATCTCCTGCGAGCGTGATGTACGCACGCTGGATAGGCATCGTCTCGTCTGCAACCTCTTTGCGATAACTCGGAGCTGATGCCTGTCGGTTCACCTCGCCGAATGTCACCGTTCCGTTCTTAGGCGCTTGGATCAGGAATCCGCTTGCCGGCTTCAGTTTGGTGGAAACAATCGGCACTTGGTCGTATTCCTGGAAATCGATATCCGGGATATTGGCATACTCGATTGCTCCTTCATCCGTATAACTCAGTGCGCCTTTATACAGCGACATGTACGGGTTGGCGATGAAATTCCATCCTTTGGCATAAGAGGGGGTAGATGCGTCACCATAAGCCAAGACGGTTACTTGGTCTTTGTGCGTGCTT
The DNA here is from genome assembly GCA_002394395.1 of Bacteroidales bacterium UBA4331. Taxonomy (GTDB): domain Bacteria; phylum Bacteroidota; class Bacteroidia; order Bacteroidales; family Paludibacteraceae; genus Colicola. The sequence goes on from DGTR01000020.1 coordinate 45,092, forward strand.
TCCAATACACCTTTTTCCCCTCCTGTGGTCCACGCTGCTGAAGGGATTGTCAGCGGCATACGGATGATGGAGAAGGCTTTTCCGGCAGGACGTTTCGCCGTCATGGCATAAGCTTTGCTGGGTTCTAACTTGACAGGAATAGGATTGCATCCGTCATCTCCGTATAGTTTCCAGTTCGCACTCTCGCCTACACCTACTTGCACATTGGCTGCGCGGCTTGCGCCGTCGTAGTAACGCAGGCGAACCGAACCGGTTGTGGTTCCGATGAGGGCTTTTGACTTGGTATTCTTGTACCATATCTTGGATCCGTCATTGACACTCAGATCTACCTCCCATGGTACGGCTATCGGATAGTATTGGTCGAAATCAATGTACCAGTCGGCATAAGCGTTAGTCGCTTGCAAGTTGCCGTTCGTCGGCGTGATATACAGCCGTGCTACATCGTATTTCTTGTCTCCGTTCAACCGGTTCCAACCGTTGCGCATCACTAAGGTAGTGGCTTTCAGTGTTCCGGTGGTCACATTGACTGTCGCGCCCGGATAGATATTCAGTTCCTTAATAGTGACATCCGAATTATCGTAAGCACTAGCGTCCACAGTCACAGTCACGTTCGGGAGGACGTGTACCTCCGTATTCCAAGCACTCTTGAGAGAGTAGTTTGTTTTATTGATAGTAATGTCGCTTGCTACGATAGTAGGTACTATAATGTTGCTTACCGCAATCATCACGTCGCTGCTGTTGTACCATTCGAGTGTCAGCATCTGGCCTTCGTTCGCTGCGAAATCAATCACATCGCCGAAGGCTACGGTGTAGTCATACTTGGTAGCACCGGTTCCATTGCTTGTCTTGGTCTCTGCCAGAGTAATCAAACTGCTCTCAGCGCCGTTCAGTAAGGCTTTCACCTTTTCGGCTGCAACACCTGTTCCGCCGGCATTGGCTTTATCCACTTCCACTATCGCATTATGGTGTCCCCAGGCGACAATCTCCGCTTCCGTAAATACCACACTGCTCGCAGGAATAAGCCGCAACTCTTCTACACCGCTGGCAAATAGTCCCCAATCCGGATTGCCGGCATTATCACGCAAGCTTAAAGAACTGGTATTATTGGCGCAATAGATGGTGTATTTGGCATCCTGCGGGTTGGTGATGGAGGTGTTTGTCTGCTTCAACTGCCACCACCATCCGGCACTCAAATCGCTCGTTGCTTTCGCGTTATTGCTCTTACCTAATGTTCTGGTACCTGTCGCACTACCGAACAACGGAGCCGGACCGGCAGGGTCATTTCCATCTTCAATACTCATCGTCAGACGGATATATTGACCGTTGCCGCCGGAAATATTGGATGCGGTTGGAGCCGCCAAACCATATTTGTTGCTTGCGTCGGTATATGCAACACTCGGGTTGTTGATATCATTTACTGCTATCTCGGATGGTTTAGGATTCGTGGTAGAAGCCATATCCGATGGCAGAGCCCACCATTTACCATCTTTCTTTGCCGCAATCACGAAGTCTGCCGGCAAGTGACGGCCGATGATATCTTGTGTCAGATTAACCGTCTTGGGTTTCGCACCGCCAACACTCACCGTAATACCGGTTAACTCATCCAATCCGTCGTCCGTATCACCTACTGCCGGCGTATAGAAAATATATGCCACGGCATTAATCGCACCGGAAGCATCGGTAGCTAAAGCCGCTCCCGTACGGCTCTTTATCTCGAATTTCGCAGGCAGGTCAGGGAATGTCAGTGTCTGGCCGGGAGTCAGACCGCTACCGACAATCAGGATCGAGTCTTGCGAACGAACCTTCTTGCCTGCCGCCGACGTAATGAACATAGGTGCGTCTGCTGTCACTAATTTAGGTGTCAGCGTCAGCTCCGCACAAGAGAACACATAGTCGGTATAACTTGCATCCCTCCAAAGAGCATAGAAAGTAATATTGCCCGTTACGGTGTGGTCATACGGCAAAGTGCGTTTCGTGCCTCCTGCCGAACCTTCAGCCCAACCGTCAAACACCTTCCCGCTCGGAGCAGTGAACCCGCATGCCGGCAAGGCATAACTGCTGCCGTAGTCTTTTTCCACACCGTCCATGCTTCCGCTTCCACCGTTGGCATTGAAGGAAACGGTGTAGGTGTTTAATGCCCAATGTGCATAGAGGGTAACATCATCACTGGTATTGCTCCATTTGCCATCGGTAATGTATCCCGTTACATCTGTTGCCGCAAAAGATCCATCTGCTTCCAGTACTTTGACGGGCGTGGCGTCATTGGTATAGTATCCATCCAGATGGTAACCGCTATTCGTATTGGTGGCGTGTTCTATCTCACTCAAAGAGGCCGCATTTTGAACTACAGTAGCCAAACCGTCTTCTGAACCGGCTTCCGAGTTGTTTTTCGCTAATTCTATATCGTATTCCGCTAAAGTGGTGAAAGAAATTGTCTTGTCAATCGCGCTATTATATCCATCGTCGCAACTATTGATTGCCTGCCACCATATAGTATATGTAGTTCCGGCAGTTAAGCCCGTTACGTCCCATAAGGTACTACTACCATCATAAGCGTCAATGGTTTTCTCTTTCTCATCCACGATTAATAGTTGATATGTTGCAGCACCACTAACTGCATTCCATGATATACGTGCCGCGCTATTTGTGATAGAAGATGCGGCAAGATTGGAAGGGGTTACTTCGGATAGATCAGCTCCAATACAGAATGAAGTTCCTTCTTCAGATTCGTTCACTGCGCAATAGGTTTCTCCATCTCCTTTTGCATAAACCGACCATGTGTAGTTTCCTGTTGGCAGATCTCCTTTCATGTATAATTGCTCAGCAGTTCGGTTATAAGACTGTGTGATAGTACCATCCTTTGTTACTGTTAGTACATAGCCTGAAGCATTGGTTACGGCATTCCAACCAAAACGCGTTTTCCCATGAGTTGCGTCTGCATTCTCTGTCAAAGATAAACCCGTTGGTTTTGATAGAGGAGTACAATCTAATAATTCTGTAAATTGTACATCTGGTGCAGTAGTGTAATAGCCTCCGTATGAATATACCGCATACAATATTGTCGCATCACCATTATAATATTGGTTAGGGTAACCATATTGATTATAGTAGGTACTTCCATTATTACCTCCACCATTTGTGGGAAAACTGGTATCCGTTGTTTGTGTGCCGGGAGCCCATGCAATAACAGAAAGATAGCCGTCTGAATGTGTTCCAACTCCATCCCCAGGTTTGTTTCCCTTTTCGAATGTCCCGATATCCACATAAGAGCTGGTGGATTTATTCCATGCTTTAAGTGTGATTGTTACTCCCCACGCGTTCACGTTCACGCCTACTAATAGAAGGAGTGCGCAAATATATTTAATTGCATTTTTCATAACGTTGTTGTTTTGCAAATTTAAAACGGTTTTCATATCTGTCTCCCTTTCTATTATTCTATCTTACTCCATACCGCGTAGAAGGTCTTGCCGTTCTGCGCCTCTACATCTATACTTGCTCCGGCGGTGTAGAACACGTCTGCACCTGCACCGGCAATCTCGCTATGCGTAGCGTTCGGGTGCTCGTCCGCCCAGCCGCTCTCTATCCAGCCCACCAAGTGTTCATGCTGCTCCTCGCACGTGTTATATGTCGTGCCGGAGAAATCGCTTGTCGTCGGCGTGGTCTTCGTCAGATAGACAACCCGTTTGTCCGACTCGCCGATAGTGGCTGCTACAGCACTGAATACCACGCTATGTACATGATCTTCAAACGTAACAGACGGCAGAGCCTTAATCTGTATATTGATCACTTCTTGAACCGAACTGTTGCTGGTCGAGGTCAGCGTCAGCGTAGTGCTCTCTACTGCTGCTTTGGCATCCGCCTTGTAATAATCAGCGGCTTTGGCGTTCTGCGTAAGATACGCATCCTCTTTCGCCACTCCATAACCTTTCTTTTTGGCTAATACATCGCTCGGGTCATATTCTATTAAATCAAACTCGGCTCTTTGTCCTACATAAAGCACCACCTTTGACGGAATAGCAATCGACTCATCCGGCAGTGCCTGTTTCCATGTCCAGCCGGTTAACTCTTTCTCCGTGATACTTGCACTGACGGTAATTGCGTAAGCCGGCATGGAGAAGGCAGGTGGCGTGAGTGAAGAAGCATTAGCGCCCAGAAGCGTACTTGTCACATCTTGCGTCAGGTCAGCGGTTTTCTTGATGGTCCATCCGTTGAACTGATAACCGGTACTTACCACAGCCTCTAACTCAACGCTCTTGCCCTCGCAAGCACTGTTATAATTGCTGCTCAGCGTACCGCCGGTAACCGCCGTTCCGCTCTTCGTCACACCAGTAATGTCATACCGCGTGCAGAACTGTGTCATGTATTCTACCGTCGCAGAAGCGTAGTAGATGTCGATATAATATGTCTTGTATGCTGTCCCATTGTCACCCCTAACCATAAGGTACTGAGTGTTGGCAGGCATCGTATATACATACGGATCGGTTGCACCGCGTGTTCCGGCAGTAATAGCATCTCCCGATATAGTACCGGCAGCCGAACAAGCATATACTTTGACATTAGAATCCGCATTTTTGTATGCTACTACCACTTTAAGAATATTAGAAAGAGCATCCGAATTATAGATTCTTCCGTAATATGTGGCATCCTTTTTGAATTGCAGGAACGGATTCACACCGCCTGTTTCATTTTGATAAATCAAATAGTTTACCTTGAATCCCTTGCCTCCTACAGTTATGCTCGCATCTGCCGAACTTGCGGATGGATAACTTGTGGATACACCGGTGCTTGTCTTGTCTAATCGGATGACATTCAGATTCGTATAAACCGCATAGTATATCTTCTCCGCATTGATGGTCGGAGTGCCGGTGACGAGTGTCGGTTCGCTTGTCTGTGCGCCGAACTCGGTCTCGCTCCAGCCGACGAAGTTCGGGTAACTGTCATCGGGTATATCCATGCCCTGCGCTGTCATCTCCGTTGCCAATTCACTGGCTGTCGGCAGCGTCGTTGTCTCGCTTTGATACACATTCTGTGTCAGACCGGTCACGGTTACACCATCGACTTTGTAATATACCTTCACTTGCACCGCATCCGCATAATCCACACGCACCGTCACATTACCGGTCGCGTTGGTGATGGTATAGGTGCCGTCGCCGTTGTCTATCTTGTCCGCGTTCCCGCTGGTGACAGTCACCGTATAAGTCTTATGATCGCCCAGACCGGTTACGGTCACTTTGTTGTCGGTCTTGCCGGCTGTACCGTAGGTGTCGTTCGTACCTTCGGTTACCGTCAGGGTATAGACATCGATAGCTTGGTCTGCGGTCTTATCTACCTCGCAAAGACTATAGGTCGCGCGTACCGCAGTTTGGTCAGACAGTTTGGTACTGAGGCTCGGGCTGAAGGTGCAGTCGCTTGTCACATCTTCTGTACTGCCGTCAGCCATCGTAGCAGTGACAACCATGCCTGTCTTGTCGAATGTCTCGCCTTCTACATATTTCGTCTTGGTCGGCGCAGTAGTGATAGCAATACTTCTGACGCCCTTTGTCCAGAAGTTCTGCGAACCGCTGTATACTGTTCCGTGACGGTTAGTCGCGTATGCACGGATATAATAATGTGTGCCTTTGGTCAGACCCGTTGCGTCATACGAGAAATCGGCACCTATCGTCGGGTTCGTAGTACCCACTTGCAGTTTGTTCACACCCACACCTCCGATAGTAGGGTTGTCGGTCGTACCAATCACAAAACCGTAATCGCTTACATTACATCCGTCTGCGCCTAATGTTGCCAAACCGTCTGTTGCCGTCAGTGTTGCCGCATCGCAATCAATCGCACTCACCTCAGGTGTCGTGTTCGTGAATGTCGCATCCGCATCGCACGAAGAGCAGGAAGTTACGTAGTTACTGTAGGTTTTTGCACATCCGGTTAGTGTAATATCATCTACACGGGATGCATTAGCTGCCAACGTGGAGAATTTTACTTGTAACGCTCCAGTACTTCCATTTGATATATTATAAGAGCAAGCATGCCAATCTTGGTCTTGAATTGTTGAGACGGAAATCAAGTTGCTTGTCCAACTTTCTCCATCATCTCCACTAACATAACAACCAATAGTACGATTCGTATTCTTTCCTGCTTCATTTTTAAAATTAAAAGATAATTGCAAATCCACATATGAACTCTTGTCCCCGAAATCAAATACTATATCTTTGTCGGAAGATCCGCAGAGCATATGCGAACCACCTGATGCACCGTCATTATCCGAGGGATTAGTAGTATATTTTGAGACTTGCCAATTGGTTGTTGTGGTAATAGAGGCCGTACTTGCATTATAAAAATAGGAACTTGCACTTGCCCATGCCGTATTAGTGCCACATGTTCCTGTGAAGGGTTCGCTGTATAAAGTAGTACGCGTAGCCTTGCCTTCATCCGCAAACACTGCATAGAAAGTGGTGTTTCCTGTAATAGCAGGCGAAGCGGCTTGGGTGGTGAAGATGCTACCCGGGTTAGCGGCACTCACTCCGTCAATCTCCGTACTCCGCCAACCTACAAACACTTTCGCGTCATCGCAATCGCTGCTCGTCGGTGCTGCCGGCAATGCGGCTACTTGTTCGCCGCTCACCACTTGCTCGGTAGTCGTCTCGCCGTTCACGCTCCATGTCACTGTGTAACTCGGTTTCCAGTAGGCGTGCAACTCGATATTATTCGCATAAATCCATTGCTTGATGGCACTCGTGTAACTTGTCACACTCGCATTCACATTTCCGTTCTCGTCAATAATCTGCGTGCCGCTGCCATCTTCTTCTGTATAATAACCGCCGAATTTATAACCGTCTTTTACCGGTTTCGTGATAGCGCTTGTCAGGTTGGTATTGGCATCAAAGGTGACGGAGATACTTTCCGTTCCTTCTTTGCCGCTGTCTGCGCCTTCGTTATTCAGCGTGATCGTATAGTTCTTCGCCGTCCATTGGGCATAGAGTGTCTTTGCATCGGCTACATCCCATGTGTGGGCACTGCTTCCGTCGGCTGCATAGTACTGCGTGCCTGCTCCGCCTTCCGAACCATAATAACCGCCGAAAGTATAACCGCTGCGTGTCGGCATCGTCGCACTCGGCATGTCGGCATCATATGTAGCCGATACGTTTTCCGAACCGCCGCTACCGCTCTGCTGGTCTAATGTCACCGTATAACTCTTTGCGTCCCATACGGCATCCAGCGTAATGTTTGCATTGACGGCAGATGAGAAACTGTAATCCGCTCCGTTCAGTTGCCATTTCACGAAGTCATAACCCGTGCGTGTCGGGGCGGAAGGCTGAGAAACCGTACTTCCGCTGTTCACATAGGCTGTAGCCACTGCGCTTCCGCCGTTACTGTCGAAGGTCACGCTCCGCGGAGTGAAGGAACTCTCTGCACTATAACCTGTATTTTCTCCGGTATTGGTTGCAAAGGCACGGAATGTATATGTGTTTCCTGCAACAAATGTACTGCTTAATGCTGTTGAGAAAGAACCGGAACTATAGTCACCTGTGGAGATAGCAATTTTAGTCACTCCTGTATCGCCTATTTTCTTGTCGCTTGCAGTTCCTTCGTACCAAATAAAGCCATAGTCCCCGCTTTCAACTGCACAATAACTGACCGGGGTGATACCAGCGCAACTTATCCCCACCGAACTGAGACTGAAAGCACCGCTGAGACTTGCTGCGCCCAATGTAGGCGTTGCGCTGCATGAATGTGCAACACTGACAACCGCGATAGTAATGTCTCCCGTTTGTTTAGCGGTAGGAATCGTTAATGTACCGACGCCCTCAGAAACCGCCCATGTGTAGTCTGTGCCTGATGTAGCAGGACTACCACCGATAGTAACGGTTACGCCACTTGCTGTTGGCAGTTCGTATGCCTCGTTGGCAGCCTCAAAAGTTGCGACGTAATTACCTGACGCGCAAGCGGTTGCGTTGCCAGTAAGCTTCGTTGTTCCTGTCAAGATCGGGAAAGTTACATTATAACTATTTGTTGTGCAACTGCTTGATGTACCAATCAGTCCGCCTTCGCAATATGGAGAGCCACTACTAACAGTATATAACTTCACGTAGTATTCCGTGCAAGGAGTCAGTCCTGTTATCTCGCTGCCGGATGTGTAGTTGTTGATGGTCTTAACAAGGGTATTGCTGCTGTTATATACTTCCAAAGTATAAGATGCAATACCTGTTTCGGCGTTCATTGCCCACGTAGCTTTCAACTTCGTCGGGTCCGATGTCGCCAACTGGGTCAAAGAAACCGACCCGTTTATTGTGCCCAATGGAGTGCAGCAGTTTGGATCAGAGCAATAATAGGTCGTGCTTGACGGAGCTAAATATGTAACAGCTATTGCTGATAATTTAGTTGTCCCCCCGACATTAAAAGTAATAGAACTTACACCTGATGCATACGTCCACGTCTCAGAAGATAAGGTTCCGGATTCTCCACTTTTTACAGATAAATTAAAATCGGAACTTTTAGTGAATTCGATTTTCGTAATATTGCCAATACTTGATGAAATAGTTAATTCAGAGCCACTATACATGCGCCATGTTCCCGGAGAAGTAGTGTAATATTTGGGGTTATTAGTGGTTCCTTCTGTTGCAGTCGCAGTAATACCGGTATATATCGTAACACTTGTTAAGTCCGAACCATTACTTGCATAAGTTGTACCAAAAGTCAATGGTTTTTCTGTTGGTGTCGTCCCTCCGCCTTTTGTCTTACTAAACACTGCATACAATGTTTCTCCATTGGAAGAAGGATAATAGGTCGATCCTGCTGCATAGAGAGTTCCCGGATTAGTAGTTGTAGAGTCGGCTGTGGCTATAGCTGACGTTCTCCAACCTGCAAAAGTTGTCCAGCCTTTGCACACGCCGCTTGCTGTAACGTTCGGAAGAACAATACCCGAACCATCACAATCCTCTGTGAGTGATGTGGTTGCGCAAACACCTGCTCCGGCATCGAAATTCACAGTTTTACCAGCGGATTTCTCTTGGAAATTAATGGTTACGGTGGTATTTGCGCTCGGAGTTACGGTAAAAGCGTTACCAACTTGACTAACCGTAGCCGATCCTGCCGGCGAAACAGTATATGCCGGGCTTGCATATTCGCAGCACGCAGCAGGAGTAGCTGTAATAGTTGTTCCGCTAAGCGAAACATTTCCATAGGAATCATTATTACGTGCTGCGGTTATAGTATAAGCTGGTACATCTGCTTCCCATTGAGCATAAAGAGTTTCAGAGACAGTTGGAGTATATGTATCACCCACATTGCCTCGTTTCGTGCCACCAGAAGATGCTGTGTACCATCCTGTACAAGTGAAACCGCTGCGGTTAGGGGTAGGAAGAGTAATAGAGGAATTTGCTGTTGCTTGTGTGAGATTTGATGTGGCGCACGATCCTTCGTTTGCATTGAAAGTGACTTTGCCTAAATATGTAACAACGATTTGTGTTATTCGTGCCTGTTTACCCGAACTTCCACTGGTAGCAGACTTATTCCACGATGTTGTAGATAAACCACTAACACTATATGAGTTTGATGATCCATTCCATCCCCCATTATTACTTCCGTTAGTAAATGTAAAGGATAATGCCGTAATGTTGGATGTTGCCGAGATTGTCAATTTTGCTCCTTTGTACAATCGTAAATCAGATGCTTGTACAGAGCCAAAACCACTAACAGTAACTTCATTTTTTGTTAAACTTCCTCCTGAGAAAGATGAATAGTCACTTGATGATGTAAACGTGACACTCGCTCCCCACACATTTCCAACTCCGATCCAGAGTAATACCAGTATAGTGGCTGCGAATCGTACACTTTTCCGCAACCCTTGCGCTACCCTTGCGCTACTTTTTTGCAGCCACTCTCGCGCCACTCTCACGTCACTTGCTTTGCAATGACGTAGCACCGAGGTCATGTTTGCCCGTCTGTTGACCGCCGGTTGCCCGTCGTAATTGATAGTTTCCGCTCTCATTCCACTCATTGCTGACACCCTTTGCAATAAGTTTGATAAAAAGTCAAACTTTTTCATATTATTTTGATTTTTATATTTATTTCGTTTTTTAGTTTTTACTTGACTCATGAGTAACTTGTTTCTCCACCGAGGATACAATATCTTTCTCTATAGGATAGATAGTCGCCTTGGATATATTCATTTTTTTTAGCATAGGCTTTATCTGTGTTCTAATGAGTTTCTTGCTTATATCCACACAATGCAAAGTGGGTAAATGTAGATACGTATTGTTATGTGACCAAAAATCTTCTAAGGGTATATTGCTTTCGTTTGGATTGTACAGCATAAAACATCCTTCTTGGGCTGTGATGTTAAGATTTGTAAGTTTGACGTTCTGAATAATAGCATTATATAGTTTTTCATAATACTCATTGTATAAAGCGGAATGACGCGTCAATTTCCCTATTTTAACATCATTTACAAATTTAGCAATAAAATCGTTATATTCTTTTTTCGTTGTTTTGGGTATAATAGGGACTCTTTTGTCGGTTATATATCCTAACTCTATACGATTGATTCCTTCGCCGCGATTACTAGGGTCTGCCCACAAAAGAAAATTCTCCCAATTAAGAATAGAAACATCAAGATGAATGCCCGGATGGTGGGTTAGGACATTGATTATACCATCAAGGGCTTGCTCTAATTGATCTGCATACCACTTTATAATGTCAATAAGTTCGAATCCACGTTCACCCAAATCAATCCAATATATAGAGACATATTTACTAATATCGTTGCCAAATAAACAATACTTATATTTATCTTGTGCAAAAAATAACGCTTTGTCCAAGGAGTAACTAAAATCCAAGAAAGGGGTTTTAGCGCTATAATGTTGCATCAGACTCAAATATAAGAAGTCCGTCTCGTCCACTCCAAGAGCCTCAAAATATCGAGGGAATAATCTGTCATTAGACTTTTTTAGAGCAATTATCTCCCGAGCGATAAAATGTCGAGGCGCGATAGATGTCATGTCCAAAAGATAATGCACTTGCGCAGAGGTAAATATTTTATACTTAGCATCATTAATGCCTCGGAAAATACAATTAGGTTTCTCCACTAACACGCTATGAAAATCCTCAAATTGCGCTTCGTCATCTATTCTACAATAGTCTAAATGTGGATTGTGCTGAGAATCTCTCCAGAAACGCTCCTTTTCGGCTAATGAGAAGTAGTTCTTTATTGACAAAGTATATGCAAACTTTCTATCTGGGTTATACAACTCAAATGGGTTTACGGGATCTGTCGCTTTCATAGTCTTTGCCCTTTTTTAGTGCGGACGACACATTTTTGTTAATATTCATTTTGCATTAAAAAAAACCTAGACTATCTTTCTGCCAGTTATAGATAGTCCCCTTGCGGGTAAAATTGTTGTTTGCACTTTGACGTGCGGCATCTTGTGGTATTACTTTTTTAACACAGGTAAGCCATTAAGAGTTTAATTATTCCTCCAATTATAACAGGCGATAGGGCCGATAATAATGCAATGAATAATTGCCAAATCCAATCACTGGGGATTTTAGATGGTTTCTCTTGAGACTCTAATCCTTTTTGAACATTAATGATGTTCTTATTATTTGATTTACTATGCGAACCATTATTATAAGTAGGCTGATAGACATTGTATGTTGGCTTGTACAGATAACTATATCTATTCCCTTTATGGTTCTTCCTTAAAATAGACTTTGAATGTTTCATACTCTGTTTGATTGAATTTAAATTTTTGTATTATTTTTTTCATAACTTTAAAATCTCTTTGGGGGCAAGTTTGACTTGCCGTTACTAATCTATTTGTATAACCGCTAACATCAGGTAGCGGAGCAGGCGATGCCATTCAACAACAATTTCAAAGGTCACTTGCTGTGTTTTTCAGTTCCACAGCCGAACTATATTTCTTTTGCTCTCTTAGTCCGTGCGCATAGGGTTATCATAAATTATACCTCTTTCTCTCCCCTTCGTCTAACAAAATGTTTAGTTCCAAAGAGTACACCTCATGTGTGTATGTTTCCGTGTCTGTATTATGAATACTCTTATACACAATAGTGTTCTCATTTTTACAATGAGGACATTCAATCTTTTGCATGATACCAGTCTCTGGATAGCCGGACTTACTATCACCGGCTTCCATCTCAACAGCGTGCTCCCACTCTAAATCCTCAGTCGCGACATCAAACATTCGTCCGCATTTCGCGCATTTGATCTTATTTATCACTTGTCTTCCCATAATCGTTTCCTTCCTTTTATATGTTTATCTTATCAGATTTCTTCTCCATTCATTATCCCGGAATCTTATTCCGCTTTTTTTGAGCCCCGTTTTTTTTATTGGTCTGATGGTGTCTGATACGAATCTCGGACGCTCGTCGGAGTTGCATGCTATCATACCACCTTATATATACTATGTATATATCCCGTGATTCTCATTCTTTCATCCTTTCAATCCTTCATTCTGATACTCTTTTACTTGTTCCTTTTGGACTTAGCCTGTTCCTTTTTTGCCGGCCTGTTCCTTTTTTCACGCTCCATCACTCAAAAGCCTGTTCCTTTTTTCAACTCTCCCACGCTCTTAAAACTTTCACTTCATCTTCTTCCAGCCTGTTCCTTTTTTTACAATCTGACCGTTTCTACACAGCCTGTTCCTTTTTTGAAAGTTCTTCTAAATACTCCAAACCTTTTGCAGTTAATCTATAGGCTTGTTCAGGAATACTTGGATGTTCGGGACATTGCATCGTCACCAAACCTCTTGCTGTCGCCGGCTTCATATAATTGTCATAAAAGTTCCTGCGAGACTCTTGCCGTAAGCCCAGCGCAGCCATCAATTAACGTCTCGAATGTGCCTCTCTCCCAATTACCACCACCAATTTCTGCACTCTCTCCTCTATTTTAACTTTTGTATTCATATTCCAGCCTGTTCTTTTTTTTCAGCCTATTCCTTTTCGGACTAAGCTTGTGTCTGTTTCCAACTCAACTTCGAGGTTCTTACCTTCCAATCGTTAGTTATTAGTTAGATATTCGTTCGTTATTCGTTAGATATTCAGCTACCCACAGACTACCGTCACCTACCCCATTCAACGCAAAAATTGGCTTTGCACTTTTTGCACTTTCTGCACTTTTGCAAAAAATGTCGTGTCGCTTTGTCGCTTTGTCGCTTTTCTTTTTTTGTGCGTGAGACTGTTGAAACTTTGAGACTTTCGCACATATCTCTCTCATTTACAAGCTCTTACAAAGTCTCATCAAAGTTTCAAAGTTCCATCTTTTTTTCTTCTTTTCAATAGCGACATAGCGACATTATTTATGTTCTTTTATCCAGCCTGTTCCTTTTTTCTGCCTGTTCCTTTTCAGACTAAGCTTATGTCTTTTTTATCTACCTTGTGTCTTTTTTACCCAAAACCTCTCTCAAGAACAGTTTCAGGAGTTGGTTATGTTCTGTTTTGCCTTTTCTCGGGAGATGATCCCGTGATGGTCGCGTTAAAATGTCTATTTTTTCCGCTTATACATAAAAAGAAAAAAGGCAAAACCCATTTTGGTATTACCTCTTCTTTACGCAGTCACCCATTCTGCATTGCTGTACTCAGCATTGCGGGATATAAATAAGAAATATGTAGTAGCTTTCGTCATGCGCAAAAGTAGTGTCTTAACCGTTGGTACTTCTGTTTCAAAAAAGCGTTGCAAAGGTACAATTTTTTTTTGAATTGCGCAATAGTCAGAGAGCTTTTTTTTGAAAAATTTACGATTTGTCTAATTTATTTAACAAATTAGCGGTTTTTTGGTACTTTTAACTATGTTAATCTTGCAACGTCTGGAGCTTGTTCTGCATCTCCAACATTTCGTCCCGAAGCCGTGCAGCCATCTCAAAATCAGTAGCTTTCGCCGCTGCGAGCATCTGTTTGCGTTTGTTATCTATCGCTTTCTGCAAGGTCTGCACATTCATCTTCTGCCACTCGGCAGTCTTCCAACTCTCGCGGATCGCTTCTTCTACCTTCCGTTTCTCCGCCTCCGGGTCCTTGTAGAGCGATGCGAGGGCCGAAGTGTTGATCTCTTTCTTAATCGCCGTCGGCGTGATGCCATGCTCGGCGTTATACCGCATCTGGATGGTTCGGCGGCGGTTGGTCTCATCGATGGTGGCCTGCATTGCCGGCGTGATCTTATCGCCGTAGAGGATCGCCTTGCCGTTCACATGCCGCGCAGCACGACCTACCGTCTGTGTCAGACTTCGCTGGTCACGCAGGAATCCGGACTTATCCGCATCGAGAATCGCCACGAGCGACACCTCCGGCAGATCGAGTCCCTCACGCAGCAGGTTCACACCCACCAAGACGTCATACTCGCCTTTGCGCAAGTCCTCCATGATCTTCACGCGCTCGATAGTATCTATATCCGAATGGATATAGGCAGACTTGACTCCATAGCGACGGAGGTACTCATCCAACTCCTCCGCCATCCTTTTTGTCAGCGTCGTGACGAGGATACGTTCGTTGCGATGAATTCGGAAACGTATCTCGTCCATGAGGTCGTCCACCTGGTTCTCTGTCGGTCTCACTTCAATCTCCGGATCCAGCAGACCTGTCGGCCGGATGAGCTGGTCGATGACGATTCCTTCGCTCTTATTCAGTTCGTACTCATCCGGCGTCGCAGAAACGAAGATGGTGGCCCCTTGCCGGCCTTCCCCTTGAGGGGAAGGAGTTAATCCCACTTTCGCCTCGAACTCATCGAATTTCAGCGGTCGGTTGTCGCGCGCCGCAGGAAGCCTGAATCCGTAGTTGACAAGGTTTTCCTTACGGGCTTTATCACCTCCGTACATACCCCGGATTTGCGGAACGGTCACATGGCTCTCGTCGATGACAAGAAGCATATCTTTCGGGAAATAATCGAGCAGACAATACGGCGGCGTGCCTTCTTCACGGCCGTCAAAATAGCGGCTGTAGTTCTCCACTCCGGAGCAATAACCGAGTTCGTCCAGCATCTCCAGATCATACTTCACGCGCTCCTCTATACGCTTTGCGTATAACTCTTCGCCGATGGAGATGAAATACTCAATCTGCTTCGCCAAGTCGGCTTTGATCTGTTCTTTCGCTGCAGCAATACGATCTGCGGAAGTCAAGAAGATCGTCGCCGGCGAGAGGTTATAGGAGTCGAACTCCTCCAACACCTGTCCGGAGATCGGATCGACCGTCAGGATAGCGTCTATCTCATTGCCGAAAAACTCCACCCGCACAAGATAATCCGCGTACGCCAGCGCAATATCGACGGTATCTCCCTTGACGCGGAATCGTCCGCGCGCGAGTTCTATATCGTTACGCGTGTATTGCGCGCCCACGAGCGATTTTAATAAGGTGTCCATCTGGATCTTCTCTCCGCGACGAAGGGAAACGACATTCGCCGTGAAATCCTGCGGACTGCCCAAACCATAGATACAGCTGACCGAAGAGACGATGATCACATCTTTCCGTCCGCTCAACAACGCCGCTACGGCAGAGAGCCGCAGTCGGTCGATCTCCTCGTTGATCGAGAGGTCCTTCTCGATATATAGATCGGTCGAAGGGATATACGCCTCGGGCTGGTAGTAGTCATAATAACTCACGAAATACTCCACCGCATTATGCGGAAAGAACGCCTTCATCTCCGAGTACAACTGCGCTGCGAGGGTCTTGTTATGGCTCATGATGAGCGTCGGCCGGTTCAGTTCCTTAATGACATTCGCTACCGTGAACGTCTTTCCCGAACCGGTCACACCCAAAAGCACCTGCGCAGGAGCACCGGCTTTGATTCCTTCGACTAAGGCCTCAATCGCTTGCGGCTGATCGCCCGTCGGCTTATATGGAGATTCTAATTGAAACAAACTTTCAAACTTTCAAACAAAAAAGGGATCTCTGACGAGACCCCTTTGAGCTTACTTAACGCGGCGCTCTTGAATGCGGGCTTTCTTACCCGTACGCTCGCGGAGGTAATACAGTTTCGAACGACGTACTTTACCGTACTTGTTCACTGTAATGCTCTCGATGAAGGGGCTGTCCATCGGGAAGATACGCTCTACACCAACGTTGCCGCTCATCTTACGAACCGTAAAGCGTTTCTTGTCGCCGCTACCGTGAATGCAGATGACATCACCGCGGAACTCCTGAACACGCTCTTTGTTACCCTCTTTAATACGATAACCGATGGTTACCTGATCGCCGGCCTTGAATGCCGGGAACTCTTTTTTCTCGCCGGCAAATGCTTGCTCAGCTACTTTAATCAAATCCATTCTCGTTTCTTTTTTATGGATTCATACTAATCCTAATAAGCATATACTACTATTCGGACGAACCTAATGCAATCGCCAGAGGCTTACTACGATGCTTTTCACGCAAAAAAGCGTGCAAAGGTACTGCTTTTTTATGAAACTACCAAATATTTTTGCAAAAAAATACAAAAAAAATTGAAAAAATGGCATTTTATTTGTGTAAATCAAAAAATAGTAGTAATTTTGTAGGCTAATTATACGCACACCTGCATACGCACATGAAACGTTTTCTATACATATTAGGGGTTCTGCTTGTCAGTTTGGTACTGGTGAGCGGGATGTTAGTATGTGTATTGATGAGCGATGAAGTGGAGACCGCAGCGGTTCGTTTGGTAACAGCAGAGTTGTCGAATATCTTAGGAACCGACGCACATGTAGGCGCAGTAGAATACCGATTCCCGGCAAAGATTGCGATTAAAGATGTATATTTGGAGGACCAACAGGGCGACACCTTGGGATATATTGGTGAGTTGAACGGTCATTTTGCACCTTTGGCATTGCGGAAAGGCGAGATTCGATTCAGCCATGTGCGGCTGCGGGACGTAGTTGCGAATATATACCAGGTAGAAAGCGAAGGGGCGAAAGTATGGAACTACCAGTTCCTCGTCGATGCATTCAAGAGCAAGAACAAAAAGAAGAGCGATCCGCTCCAGAGTCTGATAACCGTGCGCGACGTGCAACTCGATAACATCCGTGTGCGGTACGAAGATTACAAGGCCTTATTGAGCCACGCGGAGATGGATCTGCATGGACTGAGCGCGGACAAGTTCGACGCGGAGATAAGCCGGATGGCGATGGTGGTGAAGAAGTATTCTGCTTTCAGCAATCAGTATTCAGAAATGGAGGTGGAGAATCTAAAGGCACATGTCATCCTGACGGACAGCCTGATCCAGATACCAACGATGATGGCTAAACTGCCACAATCGAAATTAGAGTTAAGCAGTATAGAGATCGCGATGGCGGATAAGGAGCTGCGGTTGATTTCGCCGTTTAAGATCGATGCGCAGTTGGTACCGACGGATGTGCGGTTGGTCGTTCCTCGATTCAGCGGTTTCAAACGGACTATCGCTCTGTCGGGCGAGTTGGACGGCCGGTTAGACTCTTTGTCGGTTCGTCAGATGGAGTTGCGGTATAACGGTCTGACGATCCTGGAAGGCGACATCGCAGCAATCGGTCTGACGAAGACCGAGAACCCGTATCTACGCGCCAACCTCACGGATCTGCGGGCATCAGCAGCGCAAATACAGGATTTCCTGTCGCAGTTCTACGGCAAGCCTGTCAAACTGCCGGCAGAGGTACATCGTTTGGGAACGATCCATTACCGCGGTCTGGCAGAAGGAGAGTTGCGGGAGATGACGCTTCATGGCGCCTTCCGCACGGCGTTAGGCGCAATCACGACGGATGGTACGCTGCGTAGCGACTCAGCCTTTGACCATATGGAATACGATGCGCAAGTTGAAGGAAGAAACTTCCGTTTGGGACATCTGTTAGCCAACTCCCAGATAGGAACCGTGACACTGGAGGTAGCGTCCAAAGGAAGAGTGGATAAAGGTCAGGTACACGGCGACGTGAAGGCGCATGTACGCAAACTGACGTACAATAACTACACTTATGCTGACATACATCTGGACGGCACGTACGCACCGAAACGGTATGAGGGTTCCGCGTGGATACGTGACCCGCATCTAAACGCCTCTTTCGACGGTGTCGTGGATCTGCATGATATCAATCCGGAGATTAATTGTAAGTTGCAATGCAAGCATTTCGACTCCGCCCCATTAGGATCGAAACTATTAGGTGACCAACTGCGCACACGGTTCACCGTCGAGGTCGATCTAAGCGGCGCGAAGGCGGATGAGATAAGCGGCTATCTGGAGATAGACTCCCTGTTCCTCGCCACAGCCCGCGACTCGGCGACGATGCAACAGATGGTGTTGATTGTGGAAGCCGACGGCGAACGGGACAAGTCCATCTCGCTCACGACGGACTACCTGCAAGCCCAATTGGACGGTTCGTTCCGCTACGGAGATATCGTCCCTGCCGCTCAGGCGATGATGCATCATTACCTGCCGACTGCGGTAAAAGCGCCCGAGAAGAGCTGGCAACCGGTAGAGTTCGAGATACGAGCAGACGGAGAACGGCTGCGAGACGTACAGCGGCTCTTCAATGCCCCGTTGACGTTAAGCGACCACCCTACTCTTCATGCCGAAGGACAGATAGAGGAGGACGAAGAGCCTTGGTTCGCGATGCGGTTCTTTGCGCCGGGTGTACGTGCCGGCAACACGCCTGTTCATGACCTAACGATCACGCTGAACACAATCGACACGTTGCGTCATACACAAGAAGCGGGGTCGGGGCTGGCGTTGAGCGTATCTGCGGAGGCAATGCAGATGCACACAGTGATCTCCACGTTGGCGTTCCGGGACACCTTACTGACCCAGATCACACTTCGACAGCAGGCGCAAATGAACGAGTTGCTGCCGGAAGGATGGGAAAGTCTCACGCCACGGGAGTTACAACGTGCGTTGAGCGACGACCTCTCCAATGCAGAGCGGCATAAAGCACTATTGGCGGCGCAACGGGCAGGAGACTACGGCGGGGATCTGAAATTCATCACCCATTTCTCAAAATATAACCACAAGCCGTTGATAGATTTACATTTCCTGCCTGGCACGTTATTGTTGCGCGACTCGATCTATTCGTTAGGCGAGAGTTATCTGACCTACTGCGCAGCGGACACAACGGTGCAAGTAGAGCAGTTCTCGTTTGAGGGCGGCGGACAGCATATCCGCGCTAACGGTCTGGCATCCCGGCGAAGCAGAGACACACTGCATGTCGATCTGCAGAAGATTGATGCATCCTACGTCGTGCCGTTCTTGCTGCCGGTGCAGACAATCATGTTCAATGGTCTGTTGACCGGGCAAGCGAGCATCTCCGGGGTATTCAAGAAAGCTAAAGTGGATACGCAGATACATATCGACTCGATGGGTCTGAATAACTGCTGGTTCGGCGATGCAGAGGTCGCCTTGCATATCACCGACAGCCTCGCTTTCCACGCAGATGTCTATCGACCGGATCGGAAAGTAGTGGATCTGAAGGGCAAGGCACTTTTCGACGGCAGCGGTGTATGGGAGTTGGATATGATGGCGGATTCGGTACCGCTGGCCTTTGTCAACCATTGGACCTCATCGGTACTGACGGATCTGGACGGCAATGGCACAGGGCGCGTAGTAGTAGGCGGACGAAAGGGACTGACCTACGTACTCCTCCGCTGCGCTGCGCAGAACGCATCGCTCACTCTGCCATGGACCGGTGCACGATACACCATTGCTGAGGATACTATCATCATGGACACGACGGCTATCCTCTTCCCGAATGTTCATCTGACAGACGTAGAGGGCAACAAAGTGGAGGTGAACGGAGGTGTTTATCATGACCAGTTCAAAGATTTCACGCTGGACCTGCATGTCGATGCGCACGATGCGCTGGTGTTTGACAACAACAAGAAAGGCGAGATGCTGCAAGGTTCTGTCTATGCGACAGGGCATGTCGATGTGACGGGTAACGAAGATGATATATTGGTTTTTGCAGACGCAAGGACCTCCAAGAACTCGCGGTTCAGGCTAAGTATCGACAACGTGTCTTCAGCTTACGAATCAGCATTCGTGCATTTCGTTGAGCACCCGGAGTTGGCAAAAGTGGACACAACACAAGAGAGCGATCTGGATAATATCGATGTAGCAGCCCCTATACATGAGATCGACTCGACGATCTTTAAGAGAGCCGGAAGATGTTTGGTTAAACTGAATTTAGAAGTCAATCCGATGCTGAATTTCCAATTAGTCTTAGGCGAACGGAACGGCGATATTATTCAAGCGAGAGGTAGCGGAGCGTTGCAATTAGCGTACGACACGCAGACAGGCGATGTATCGCTCTTGGGTACATACGACATTGACCAAGGCACCCTCTCCTACACCATCGCCAACATGATCCGCAAGGAGTTTACCGTAGGCGAAGGATCGACAATCGCTTTCTCCGGTGATGCGACGAATCCGCAGCTGAACGTGACAGCGAAGTACCGCGTGACGGCGAACCTGCGCGACCTGTTCGGCAGCGATGCGGACCAATTAGCCACCTCGCGAAGCAATATCCCTGTGATGACCTGCCTGCACATGACCGGCACACTCAATAACCCGATTTTGTCGTTCTCGTTAGAGTTCCCGCTGTCCGATCAGGCGATCCAGCAACAGGTACGGCAAGTAATCAATACGGATGAGATGTTGATGAGGCAAGTGATTTATCTGTTGGTCTTCAACCGCTTCTTCACGCCGGATTACATGTCCAACACCCAGTACGCGACGCTGAACTCCACCTATTCGCTGCTGTCCTCAACTGTGACAAGCCAGATCAACGCGTGGTTGTCCAAACTGACGGACATGCTGACGCTCGGCGTTGCTATCCGAAGAGACGGTGAGGGAGCTAATGCCAGCTCCGAATACGAGGCGCAGTTCCAGTTACAGCCGGTTGATCGGCTCGTGATCAACGGTAATGTAGGATACCGGTATAACGATATCTCCAACCAACCCTTCTTCGGTGATCTGGATGTAGAGGTCAAACTGACTGAGGATGGGCAGCTCCGCATGAAGGGCTACACCCACACGGTGGATAAGTACTCGCTCCGTCAGGCGTCCACGATCCAAGGTGTCGGTCTCATCTGGAAGAAAGACTTCTAACAAAAACAGCGCCGTGAGTTACGACGCTGTTTTTGTTATATCGACCGCGCATGGTCGATTCGATTAGTGACGCTCAGGCTTCGGGCCACGACGCTCAGGACGAGGTCCTCGGTCGAGTTTTGCTCCGTCACGGTCACCACGCGGTGCGCGAGCAGGACGCTCCGGCTCCTGATAGCCTTCGGGTTTCTCTTTGAGAGCACGAGCGCTCAGACGGAACTTACCGGTCTTCGGATCTACCTCCAGCAATTTGATGCGGATGTGGTCACCCTCTTTGATTCCGGTCTCTTCCATGGTCTCGTAGCGCTTCCAATCAATCTCGGAAATGTGCAGCAGACCTTCCTTACCCGGCATGAACTCTACGAAGCAGCCGTACGGCATGAGGCTTTTAACAACAGAGTCGTACTCTTCGCCTACCTCCGGCAGGGCAACAATCGCTTTGATCTTCGCGATAGCTGCAGCCATTGCTTCGCCGTTGTTGGAAGCAACCTCCACCTTGCCGCCCTTCTCATCTTCGTCGATGGAGATGACAGCTCCGGTCTCAGCCTGGATGCCTTGGATAATCTTACCGCCCGGGCCAATAACAGCGCCGATCATATCTTTCGGGATATAGAAAGAGGTGATACGCGGTGCGTGCGGTTTGAGGTCAGCACGCGGAGCAGGCATGCACTCGAGGATCTTACCGAGGATGAACATACGTGCCTCGTGCGCCTGTGCGAGCGCGTTCTCTAATATTTCATAGGAAAGACCATCTACCTTGATATCCATCTGGCAAGCGGTCAGACCGTCCTTCGTGCCGGTGGTCTTGAAGTCCATGTCGCCGAGGTGGTCCTCATCGCCGAGGATATCACTAAGAATAGCGTAATTCTTACCTTGGTTCTCGGAGATCAGACCCATTGCGATACCGGAAACGGGTTTCTTCATCGGAACACCAGCGTCCATGAGGGCGAGGGTACCTGCGCAAACGGTAGCCATCGAGCTGGAACCGTTGGACTCGAGGATGTCAGAAACGACACGTACGGTATAAGGGAAATCCTCCGGGATCATGTTCTTGAGCGCGCGGCAAGCCAAGTTACCGTGACCGATCTCGCGACGTCCTACACCACGCTGTGCTTTTGCCTCTCCGGTGGAGAACGGCGGGAAGTTATAGTGCAGGAGGAACTTATCTGTGCCTTGAATTAATGCCTCATCCACGATCTTCTCATCGCGGCTGGTACCGAGAGTAACGGTCGAGAGCGACTGAGTCTCGCCACGGGTGAAGATAGAGGATCCGTGAGGGCCGGGCAGGTAACCCACCTCACACCAGATCGGACGGATCTCCGTGGTCTTACGACCATCGAGACGCTTGCCCTCATCGAGCACAGCACGACGCATTGCCTCTTTCTCTACATCATGATAGTAACGATCTACAAGAGCAGCTACCTCATCGATGTCGATGCCGAGAGCCTCAGCGCGGGCAGCCATGTAGTCTGCTTTCTCCGTCTTGAAATCTTCGCAGATCTGGCTAAACATCTCCTCGCGGTGATGTTTGTCGGTATCAGCAGCAGTAGCTTGTGCATAAGCACGTGCGTAAGAGTAGTCATGTACAGCCTGCTTCAACTCATCGTCGTTCACCTCGTGGCAGTACTCACGTTTAGTCTCCTTGCCATAAGCTTTCATCATCTCGTTGATTGCCAGACACTGCGGCTTGATAGCCTCGTGTGCAGCCTTAATAGCCTCCAGCATAACGGACTCCGGCACCTCTTTCATCTCGCCTTCCACCATCATAATGTTGTCATACGTAGCAGCCACCATGAGCTCGAGGTCAGCGTGCTCGCATTGCTCGAAGGTCGGGTTGATGACCATCTTGCCATCTACACGTGCTACACGTACCTCACTTACCGGACCCTCGAAAGGAATATCCGAGCATGCCAAAGCAGCTCCTGCAGCGAGTCCGGCAATGCTCTCCGGCATGTCGATGCCGTCAGCCGAATACATGGTGACGTTAACGAACGTCTCTGCGTGATAGTTAGAAGGGAAGAGGGGACGAAGGGCACGGTCGATAAGACGTGCAATCAGGATCTCATAATCCGATGCTTTGCCCTCGCGGCGGGTAAAACCGCCCGGGAAGCGTCCTGCGGACGCAAATTTCTCTTTGTACTCTACGGTCAAGGGCATAAAATCTGTACCAGGAACCGCATCTTTGGCGGAGCAGACAGTAGCTAAGATCATCGTGTTGCCGAGCGTCGCCATCACAGCGCCATCAGCTTGTTTAGCCAATTTGCCTGTCTCCAGTTTGATCACTCGTCCATCGGGGAGAGCAATCTCTTTGGTTACAATATTCATTATTTATTCGTCATTTTTGGCCGCCGTTTGCGACCGGTTAATTTGATAAGACCCATAAAAAGTCGGACAAAGGTACTGCTTTTTTTTGAGATACACAAATTTTTTTTTATTTTTCCCGAAAAAATGCAATTTAATTTGCGTAAGTGCAAAAAAAGTTGTATCTTTGCACGCTTTTTAATATACTTAGCGATGCGTTTATTTCAACACATAGGCGAATACACCCTCCTGATGGGTAAAGTATTGCGTTTGCCGGACCGGCAGCGGATGTTTTGGCGGCAGTATAGCAGGGAGTTAGAGAAACAAGGTCTGCAGAGTCTGCCGATTGTTCTGATTATCTCGGTCTTTATCGGCGCGATCCTGACTATTCAGGCAAAGACGAACACGGAGAACCCGTTATTGCCGACCTATACGGTAGGTCTGCTGACGAGAGAGACTTTGTTGTTAGAGTTCTCAAGTACGATCCTGTGCCTCATTCTGGCAGGCAAAGTGGGATCGAATATCGCCTCGGAGATCGGTACGATGCGTATTACCGAGCAAATCGATGCGATGGAGATCATGGGCGTGAATAGCGCCAACTACCTGATTTTACCGAAGATCTTAGCGTTTGTAACGATGATGCCGATGCTGGTCATCATCTCCACGGCAGTGGGATTAGTAGGCGGATGGGCGGTAGGTGCGTTCACGGATATCATCACGGTGCACGACTATCTCATAGGCGTACAATACGCCTTCAACCCTTACTATGTATGGTACGGCATTATTAAGAGCGTAGTGTTTGCGTTCGTGATCACGAGTATGGCGAGTTACTATGGCTATTTTGCACGCGGGGGCGCGCTGGACGTAGGTCGCGCGAGTACGAATGCGGTAGTGAACAGTAATATCATGATTTTGTTCCTCGACTTGGTTTTAAGTAAGTTACTGCTATGATTGAAGTTAAAGATGTAGTAAAGAGTTTCGACGGGAACGTGGTACTGAACCACGTGAGTACGGAGATGCGGGACGGCGAGGTGAACATGATCATCGGTCAGTCCGGCAGCGGTAAGACGGTACTGATGAAGAGCCTGATCGGTCTGCACGATGTCGATAGCGGACATATCTTATACGACGGCCGCGACTTGGCACAGATGAAGAGCAAGGATATCCGTTTGTTGCATCGGGAAGTGGGCATGTTGTTTCAAGGTAGCGCCTTATTCGACTCCATGACGGTAATGGAGAATGTGTTGTTTCCGATGGAGATGTTCTCTCAAAAGAGCCGCGAAGAGATGCGGGAGCGCGCGGAGTTCTGCTTACGACGAGTAGAGATGCCTGAACGGGTTTGGAACTTGATGCCAAGTGAGATCAGCGGTGGTCAGCAGAAACGTGTAGCGATTGCCCGGGCGATTGTATTGGAGCCTAAGTACCTCTTCTGCGACGAACCCAACTCCGGTCTGGATCCACGAACGAGTCTGGTGATTGATGCGCTGATACAGGATATCACAAAGGAGTATAATATCTGCACCATCGTCAACAGCCACGACATGAACTCTATTATGGAGATAGGCGATAACATCCTCTTCCTCAAAGGCGGCAAGAAAGAGTGGCAAGGTTCACGCCACGAGATCATGACGAGCGACAACGAGGCGCTGAACGATTTCGTTTTCGCCAGTGAGTTATTTAAGAAAGTCAAACAAGCCAATAGTTAATATAATACGATATGAGAAAAGCATTTTCCCTTTTGATAGTTTTCAGTTTAAGCCTCTCCGCGTGGGCTATCGTGCCCCCGCGCCATATAGCTGACACAGCGGCTTATCATCGGCAGGTTCGCATGATGCAAAAGACCACCGATATGCAAGCACCCGCTCGCGAGCAACAAGTGGGCACGAGGAAGATTTTTCCCCGCGTGCCGGTGATCTTGGTAAACTATCCCGACATGCGTTATCGCGTGAGCCGCGCCGACGTGGACTCGATGTTCAATGGTGTACACTTCACGAAAGACGGTGCGACGGGTTCGGTAAGGCAGTATTTCTACGACCAGTCCTACGGAGAATATAATCCGCAGTTCGATATCTACGGCCCGGTGACAGTCAGCCAAAACTACGCGCATTATGCGAATCGCGCTTCAGAGTTGGTACTGGAGGCGTGTACACTGATGGACGACTCGTTGGATTTTACTCTATATAATTTGGACGGCGATAACCAAGTTGATTTGATGTACTGTCTTTTTGCCGGTCCTCCTCAAAGTGATGCCGCATACATAGATCGCAATTGGATCAGCAACCCGAGCCAACTCATCTGGCCGCATTATTGGGTCATTTCTGAGGCAGGCAGTTATGGAAAACCTACCGTCTTTGACGGCTTGACAATAGAAGATTATGAGGTCAGCAACGAATTGGACGGCATGTATAGCAATGCCACCACAACGGTGATGGCGGGTGTCGGCGTAGCATGTCATGAGTTCGGGCATGGTATGGGTCTGCCGGACATCTACTCAACGAACGAACAGACCACCCACAAGACTTCCGGATTATGGGAGATAATGGACTATTGTTACGCGAATGACGCCAAGACCCCTGCCGCTTATTCCGCATACGAGCGGTGGTTTATGGGGTGGCTCGAACCGGCACTCATCAACTCTGCCTCCACAGACACCCTTCCGGATTTGAATATTACTCCGAAGGCATACTACATGACCGAGAACGGAGAGCCGGTGATGGATATAACAAACCCGAGTCCCACAACCTTCTACCTGTTAGAAAACCGGCAAAATGCCGGATGGGACACCTATCTCCCCGGACATGGAATGCTTGTCACGAGGATTAACTACAACTATTCCAAATGGACCGGGAACACGGTAAATAACGATGCGAACAATCTCGGCATCGACATTCTCGAGGCGGACGGTTTAGCCCCCGCCTATCCCAGCGCGAGTTGGTACGGCAAACCAGGCGATGCATATCCTACAGGCAGCACCTCGTTCACTAGGGTGAGCAACTATCAGGTGACAGACATCGCAGAGGTGAACGACGTGATTACCTTCAACGTGAACGGCGGTACTCCGACCGGCATCGAGAAGACAAGTTCTTCCAACACACCACGGAAAATACTGCGCGATGGTCGCGTGGTGATTCTGCGCGGAGAGAAAGAATATGATATTTTAGGCAGAGTGTTATGAAAATCATTAGTTATAATTTGAATGGTATCCGCTCGGCTATTGGCAAAGGATTGCTGGAGTGGTTACAGAGTGAGAGTCCTGATGTCTTTTGTATCCAGGAGAGCAAAGCGCAGCCGGAACAGATTGACGTGATGGCGTTTCAAGAGTTGGGGTATCACAGTTATATCCACTCCGCGGAGAAAAAAGGCTACTCGGGCGTGTGTATCTTCACGAAGCAAGAGCCGGATAAAGTGGTCGTCGGCATGGGCAACCCCAAATACGACCGCGAGGGACGTGTGCTGCGCGTCGATTTCGGCGATCTGACCATCGTCGATGCCTATATCCCCAGCGGCACGACAGGCGATGTACGACAAGATTTCAAGATGGAGTTTCTCGAGGATTTCCTCGTTTGGGTCAATGAGTTGCGTAAAGAGCGACCGAACATCGTCATCTGCGGCGATTATAATATCTGTCATAAACCGATTGATATTAACCACCCTGAGCGGCAGATTGGTGTATCGGGTTTCTTACCCGAAGAGCGCGAGTGGATGGATCGATGGGAAGCCAGCGGTCTGGTGGACTCTTTCCGTGTGTTTGACCAGAGTGCCGAGCGGTATAGCTGGTGGTCGTGGCGAGCAGGTGCAAGAGCAAGAAACGTAGGATGGCGGATTGACTACTTGTGGGTCAGCGAGAGCCTGCGCGGAAGACTGAAAGACGGGAAGATCTTAACCGACGCCGTTCATTCCGACCATTGTCCGGTGATGGTAGAAATCGCATAAATTAAACTTCACGGGATAATATACGTAGTATATTATAGGGTGGTGCAGGATACGATATACATAGGACATAGTAAGGACATGCATAGTTTATGGATAAATTACGAACAGAACATCTGATCAAAAAATACGGCAAGAGGACCGTGGTGGATGATGTCTCTATCCAGCTGGAACAGGGGGAGATAGTGGGTCTGCTGGGTCCTAACGGAGCCGGTAAGACGACGACGTTCTATATGACAACCGGTCTGGTGGCTGCCAATAACGGTAAGATCTTCCTCAACGATCAGGATATCACTTCATACCCGATGTACAAGCGGGCGAAGATGGGTATCGGCTACCTGCCGCAAGAGGCGAGTGTGTTCCGCAAGATGACCGTAGAGGATAATATCCGCTCGGTTTTGGAGCTGACAGATTTCAGCAAGGAGTACCAGGAGGAGAAATTAGAGAGCCTGATCAAGGAGTTTAACCTGGCGCACGTTCGTACGAATCTCGGTGACCGTCTGAGTGGTGGCGAGAGACGAAGGACGGAGATCGCCCGGTGTCTGGCTATCGAACCGAAGTTCGTCATGCTCGACGAACCTTTTGCGGGTGTCGATCCTATCGCCGTGCAGGAGATTCAGGATGTCGTATGGAGGCTCAAAGACAAGAATATCGGCATCCTCATTACCGACCATAACGTGGATGAGACGCTGATGATCACCGACCGCGCGTACCTTCTTTTTGAAGGAAAGATCCTCTTCCACGGTACGCCGGAGGAGTTAGCCGCTAACCCGATCGTTCGACAGAACTACTTAGGGCGTGACTTTGAGTTGAAACGCAAAACGAGAGTGGAAGAATAACCGTATTATGAGAACCCGACTGCAAGCATTTTGGAACCACCCTTGTACCGTAGTGGCATGGAACATAGCATTAGTGATGATGCTGTACACCATCCTGCGCCTTTCTTGCTACTACATGGACCGGAGTATTTTTCCCAATATCGATACGCAACATCTAATAGAGATCTTAATAGGCGGTACGCGGTTTGACCTGACGGCGATCCTGTACCTCAGCTCACTGTATATCATCGGTTCGCTACTGCCCTTCCCCGCTACTTGGCGTGAGAACAAGGTCTATCAGAAAGTGTTGGTATGGCTTTATTGGGTTCCTAATGCAGTCGGCTTGATTATTAATGCCGCAGACAACGTCTATATCCGTTTCTCAGACCGCCGCGCTACCTGCGCTTCCTTCACGGAGTTTTCGAACGAAAATAACCTTGGTATCATCCTGGTTAACGGTATTGTCGAATACTGGCACGTCACTTTGCTGGGTCTCGCCGTTCTCTTTGCGTTCTTCTATGGTACCCGCAGGACGTTCTCTCTGCCACGCATGAAGCCGTCTATCTATTATCCTACAGAAGTGGTCATCTTCGTACTTTCTGTTTATTTCTCAATCATCGGTATCCGCGGTGGTTTTGGCGCGTACACCCGTCCTATCACGCTGAGTAACGCGTTGCAGTACACCAACGCACCGAGGGAGAGTGCGTTGGTGCTGAATACGCCTTTTTCGCTCATGAAGACGATTGAGAGTTCCCCGTACGTAGAGAAGAACTATTTTCCTGCCGACGAAGTGGAGGCGCACATGAGCCCGATCCATCCGGCGGAGAGCGATAAGATGCGGATGGACAACGTGGTAGTGATCATCTGGGAGTCATGCAGCAAAGAGTACATCGGATTCTTCAACAAAGATATACCGGGTTATGAGGGATACACGCCGTTCTTGGACAGCCTGTTAGGGCAGAGCGTGACGTTCCGCTACTCCTACGCTTCGGGGCGTAAGAGCGTTGATGCGATGCCTTCAGTACTATCGTCGATCCCGATGCTGATAGAACCTTATACCCTAAGCCCCTACTCGACCAATGAGGTATCGTCCATCGCTGAGCGCTTAGGCAAGAAAGGTTATACCACGGCATTCTTCCACGGTGCGCCCAATGGCAGCATGGGTTTTCAGGCCTACGCCCGTTCAGCAGGTTTTGGTGCCTATTACGGCATGACGGAGTTTAACGACGAGACGCAGTACGACGGTACGTGGGCTATCTGGGACGAACCTTTCCTGCAATATTATGCCAATACGATGAGCACGATGAAAGAGCCGTTCATGACGGCGGTCTTCACCGCTTCGAGCCATCATCCGTTCAAAGTGCCAGCGCAGTATAAAGATACCTTTCCGAAAGGAAGCCTGCCTATTCATGAGCCTTTGGGATACACTGATCATGCCTTGCGGCGGTTCTTTGAAAACGTTAGCCGGCAGCCTTGGTTCGACCACACGCTGTTTGTCATCATGGCGGATCATACGAACCAGCTGAGTCTGCCGGAATATACCAACTCACGTGGGCTATATGAGATACCTATTGCTTTCTATCACCCGCACTTGACACCGGAACTTAGTGAACAAGTCGTCAGCCAGACCGACATCATGCCGTCCGTGATGGGATGGTTAGGATACGACGAACCATATTTCTCCTTCGGCGAGAATGCACTGACCAAAGAGAAGGAGCATCCTTATGCGGTATGTTACAATGCGCCTGTCTATCAGATCTTCTCGGATAGTTTGTTGCTGCAGTTCGATGGAGAGCAGGTGACCGGTGTCTTTGACTATCGCAGCGACCGGTACATGAAGGACAACATTGCAAAGACGATAGCGCCCGAGCGGATAGCGCCAATGGCGGACTACCTGAAGGCTTTTATCCAGCAATATATCCACCGTATGGTGAAAAATGAATTAACCGTTCGCGAAGAGGAAAATAAATAATGCGTCAAACCCTCTACATAGTTTTATGCCTGTTTTTAGCGGCATGCAGCGCAGAACAACCGGAGATAGCGCTGAAGGTGCACGAATGTGCAAAGATGCCTTCTCCGCGTGCCACCTCTGTCGCTTGTTCGATGGGAGGCAAAGGATATATCTTCGGCGGACGGGCTCAGAACGGCGGGTACCTCAATGACCTATGGGAATATACCCCGGAGACGGATAGTTGGAAGCAGATAACTTCTTTCCCGGGTCAGGCAAGGGTCAGCGCAGCGATGATCGCTTACAACGGCGCCATATATGTAGGAATGGGATTCGGGAAAGGGCAGATTTATACCGACAGCTGTTACCTGAACGATTGGTGGCGATGGAACCCGGAATTGAATACATGGGATAGTCTGGCATCTTATCCTCAAGAAACGACAGTCTCGCCGACTTTGTATGTCGTAGGCAGCCGGATATATGCCATCTATGGAACCTCCGGCTGTTTCACCCGTGAAATCAATTATTACGACACAGAGAGCGACAGTTGGCATACTATCAAAGATAACTACCGCCGCGCCTTATCCGGATTCGGAGGCGTCGGTGCACAATGTGAAGGGGAGACTTTCTACGGGCTTGGCAACAATACTTCCAACTTGAGCCAATGGTATAAGATGGATTTAGAGAGCGATCAATGGACGCGCTTGAAGAGTGCTCCGGGCAAAGGGCGCACGTTCAGCGCCTGCGCTGCCTCCGAGCATCATATCTATATCTTCGGCGGACGCTATTTCGGGGGAGAGTTGACGGGGGGAGAGGTCTTCTCACAGATTCTAAGATACACTCCCGCTTCCGACCGATGGATATATGCCGGAGATATGCCCTGTGGCAGAGGGGAGAACCAGATTGCCTTCGGGATAGGAAACAAGATCTATTTCGGTTTGGGCGAAAACGAAAACCGTGTACTGATAGATAAACTCTATTGCATTGAAGAATAAGATAGGTATCATAGTATGGCTGCTTTGCTGCGCTCTCAGCGCGCAAGCATGGGAGTGGTGGCCGTTACCGATGGCGGAGCCTGACACGTGCAAGGATCAACTCCTGTACGTTGGCGGAGTGAACGCTGTCAGTTCGAGCGGTGAGAGTGCTCCTACATGGCTGCAGGCGAACCGTCATGGTGCGATCTCTTCATTGCCGCATAGCGGAAATCTATGGTTAGGTATAGCCAAACCCGCTACACGACCTAACCGCTGGTTCGACTATGACGGAGCGGTGATCCTCAACGGCCGGATAGCCGGTCCGCAGAGTTCGGCCAAACCGTATAAGATAGAAGGAACCGGTTTCTTCGAAGAGTTGTATGCGCACGTGCGCTTGTACATTGTGGATATAACCGCCGGCATCAAACCGATGTACATGGGGTCGGGAGATGAAGAACTGAGTAGCGGAAGTCTGCTCATCTCCAACAACGCGCACCCAGTTCCACGTATTAGTATAGGTATCGACCGATGGACCGCGTTCCCGGGACTTTACGGGTACGTAGAGATTAAAGGCGGCTTGACTCACGGATGGCTGACGGATAATAATCCTTCGGTAAAGAAGACACTCTTGCATCATAAATATATCGGCGGCCGCATAGGCGGCAAGCTGCCGGTAAATATCAGCTATGAGTTTCACCACGCGGCGCAATGGGGCGGTGTATCGACGTTGTTAGGCGATTTAGGAAATGACTTTCGGAGTTTTAAGCATGTATTCTTTGCACAAGGCGGTGGCAGTTCTGAAAACGAGAACCTCAACGCCCAGGGCAACCATCTGCTGAGCCAGACCCTTGGCGTGACCGTCAAAGGTAAGGGATGGATAGTCGATGCCTATTGGCAGGACGTTCAAGAGGATGGTCGCCCGCGTTTCATCGGCACAGGTCAGAACAAAAAAGACGGTCTATGGGGTATCAGCGTACGGCAAAGCCGGTGGCCGTTCATCAACGGTTTTACCTTCGAGGTACTGCAAACGACCGATCAGTCCGGGCCCTGGCACGACCGGGATGGAATGGTTTTCGGAGGCAATGACAGTTATTACAATAATAGCATCTATACCCAGGGATGGACTTATTTCGGTCGCACAATCGGTTCTCCGCTGATGCGTCCGGACAACAGCCGCGTATGGGCGTACCATGCCGGTATCAAAGGAGATGTATATGGTTTTCGGTACCGTGCGTTATGCACCTATGTCGATAACTACGGCACATATAATACTCCCCTCAGAAACCATAACACCGCGGTGCTGTTAGAAGTAACCAAACAGGTGCCGCACGCATGGGGATTAGAGTTCGGCATCGCCCTCGCCGGCGATTTCGGAAGCCAGTATGGCAACCGGTTCGGCGGACAAATCACCATCCGTAAACAAGGAATCATTAAAAATTGGTAATATATGAATTTTGTAGAAACAAGCAATCTAATTTTTGCACAAGCAGTCAAGGACTATCATCGTACGGACGATGTTGATGCGCCTATTCACAACCCTTACCAAGCCGGTACAATTGAGTACGACCTGTATCTCAAGAACTGGATCGATACTGTTCAATGGCATTTGGAGGATATCATCCGTGACCCGAATATCGACCCGGTGGCAGCATTGGCGCTCAAACGCCGAATCGATCACAGCAACCAGGACCGTACGGACTTGGTAGAACGAATCGACAGCTATTTCTGGGAGCTTTTCCACGACGTGAAGCCGCAGCCGAATGCGAAGATCAACACCGAGAGTCCGGCATGGGCGATTGACCGACTGAGTATTCTGCATGTCAAGTTATGGCATATGCAGGAACAAGTGGACCGCGCGGACGTCAGTGCTACGCAACACGAACAGTGCGTATCGAAGATGGCGGTACTCAAGGAACAGCTATCCGACATGACGACCTCTATCAGCCAGCTGTTAGCGGACTATCAAGCCGGCGTACGCATCATGAAGGTCTATCGCCAGATGAAGATGTACAACGATCCGAACCTCAACCCGGTGCTGTACGGGAAGAAATAGGCGAAAGGTGAAGAGAGTCTTAGTCATACGGTTTTCTGCTTTAGGCGACGTAGCGATGCTTGCGCCTATCGTTCGTGCCGCCGCGGAGCAAGCGCCCGAGACGGAGTTCACGATGCTCTCGCAACAACGGTTTGCAGACCTCTTTGCCGACATGCCGGCGAATGTGCTTTTCCACGGCGTGGATCTCAAGAAGGAGTCGCTGCCGGAGATCATCAGCAGTTTGGGGGCTTTTGAGTACGTAGCAGACATGCATGATGTCATCCGGTCGGTAGTAATCCGGAACGCGATGCGTCTCAAGGGGGCGCAGGTGGTGCGTATAGACAAAGGACGAAGGGACAAATGGCTCCTCACGCACGGCAGGATACACGAGCCTCTCAAGCGTACGACAGACCGGTATTGTGAGGTGTTTGAAAAAATCGGGATCACGAAAGACCCACAAATGCCCCACGAGATACCTACGAAAGTGGCACGTTCGGGAATCGGCATCGCGCCTTTCGCAGCACACGAGGGTAAGATCTACCCTATCGAACGGATGGAGCGTGTTGTAGAGTTACTCAGCCGAAAAGGCGAACACATTGTACTTTTCGGCGGTGGTAAGAGAGAGCAAGATATCCTGAATCGTTGGGCAGAGCGATACGCGAATGTGGAATCTCTCGCCGGTCGGAAGACGATGCGCGAGGAGTTGGAGATCATGCGCGATCTGCGCGTCATGCTGACCATGGATAGCGGAAACATGCATTTGGCTTCTCTTGTCGGCACACGAGTTATCTCTATCTGGGGAGCTACGCATCCATACGCCGGCTTCCTGGGATACGGGCAAAGCGAGCAGGATTGTATCCAACGCAAGCTGCCTTGCCGCCCATGCTCCATCTATGGCAACAAACCGTGTCAGTTCGGTGACTACCGGTGCATGGATATAGCGCCGGAAGAAATCGTGGGGAGATTAATGAGTGAATGAATGAGTTAGTGAATGAAGGGACTTCGGTACATATTCAATAGCGGAAAAAACTCTAAGTTCACGTATTATCTGCGAGGTTATGCTTCGGAGCTGGTGCCATCGTGTTACTGGCGGTCGCAGCGAGAGGGATTATTGGCGCAGATAGCGCAACGGGAGGATCGGGAGTATATCCGCAGCCGTATTGATTATTACTGTCCGATGAACGCGCCGCAGGTTCTGCCGGAAACATCCCCCACCATCGGCGAGCAACGGATCCCCAAGAAGCAAAAAGTCTATTATTTCGATAGCCGCGAAGTGACGCGTTATTTCGCCCCCTCGTTGCATTGGACATTGCTACCGGGCGATATCACGTATGTGCCGGGAGTGCCTTCGATTGTCAAGAGCCGCCCGCTGGCAAACGATGTGAGCAACAGTACGCTGCTGAAGATGGATAAGGTGCGGCATTTCATTTTCGTGGATGATCCGCTGCCATGGGAGGAGAAGAAACCAATAGCTATCTTCCGAGGCAAAGCAGCCGGCAAACAGTCCCGTATGGATTTCATGCGGATGTATTTCGGTAGCACAATCTGCGACTGCGGCGATGTGAGTCGTCCGGGCACCGTACCGCCGGAATGGCAAACGGAGAAGAAGACGATTGGCGAACATCTGGAATACCGATATATCATGGCCTTAGAGGGCAATGATGTCGCCAGCAACCTCAAGTGGGTCATGTCCAGCAACTCGATTGCCGTCATGCCTCGTCCTACATGCGAGACCTGGTTTATGGAAGGGACGCTTATTCCCAACTATCACTATATCGAGATTAAGCCGGATTTCAGCGACCTGAAGGAGCGGCTCGACTATTATAACCACCACCCTGAGGAGGCGAAGCAGATCCTCACCCACGCGCATGCGTACGTGAACCAGTTCCGCGATAAGAAACGCGAGCAGCTGATCGCACTCGGGGTCATGGATAAATACCTGCATTTTGTAAACGCATGAAGATCCTCATCAATCCGACATATGAATCCTTGCGTCCATGGATAGAGTCGCTGCCTGAGACGTTTGCGCAGCAAGGCGAGGTCATTTATGACGCCCGCAACCAGATTCGTATCATCCTGGCGCCTAACGGCAAAGAGATGTGCGTCAAACGTTTCCATGCACCTCGTTTTCTAAACCGTTTCGTCTATTCATTCTGGCGGATGCCGAAAGCCATCCGGGCCTTTCACAATGCCTTGCGACTAAAACTTGCCGGTATCGGAACGCCGGAACCGGTCGCTTTCCTGCTAACGAAACGGTTCGGTTTATTAGGCGAGTCATACTTAGTAAGTCGCAAGAGCTCCTTGACGCGCAATTTCTATGAGTTCCGTCATCATCCTCTGGCGGGTAACGAAGATATCGTGCGCGCCTTCGCCCGTTTCACGGCGCTAATGCACGAGAAAGGAATCTTGCACAAGGATTACTCGCCGGGGAATATTCTCTTTGACCGTCAAAAAGACGGCTCGGTAGCGTTTGAGATTGTGGATATCAACCGCATGGCCTTTGACCGACCTGTGGATTTAGACACGGCGTGCCGTAATTTCTGCCGGTTGTGGGGAAAGGAAGATTTCTTCCGTTTATTAGCAAAGGAATACGCAAAGGCGCGCGGTTTTGACGAAGCCGAATGCACGCGTCTGACCATCAAATACTGGAAACGTTTTTGGAGATTCAGAAAATAAGATGACTATACTACAGTACATAGCGTCCCCCTTCTGGGGAGGAGGAGAGCAATATATCTTCGATCTCTCCATTGCCCTGCAAGCACAGTTCGACACCCGCACCGTGTTTGTCTGCCAGCCAGGAACACCGGCATCGATGATGGAGCGGTTGCAGCAGGTAGGCGCAGTCTATAGCTTACATCCCGCGACCAAGAACGGCAAGTTCTCCTATCGGGAGGCATTTCTTCTGGCGACCATCATGCACCGTGAGGAAGTTGATGTACTGCATGTGCATGATATGAAGGATTATTTCCTTTGCGCATACGCCAAACTCTTCTGCCGCCGCAAGATCCGTCTTGTCGCTACGCGGCATATCATAAGCGAAGCGAAGGACAAAGCGTCCTGGCGCTGGGTGTACCGGCGGATCGATGCAATGCTCTTCGTCTCACAAAAGGCTGCGGACGCCTTTTTGCGCAAGGAAGCGGTAAGGCGTGCTTTCCGGTCTGTATATGTAGTGCCGAATAGTATCCGTATCCCCAACGAGACGGCAGAGACTCCTTCGCTTCGGACGCAATTCGATATAGCCCCCTCGCTTCCGTTGGTGCTATACCACGGGCGTATATGCCGGGAGAAAGGGATTATTCAGTTATTAGAGGCGTTAGCACCTTCCTTCAGCCGCAAATATGCCGTGGTGTTAGCCGGCGTTGTGGACGAAGAGGTACAGCCGGCCTTGGACGAACTGATGAATCATTCGCCGATGGCGGGATTTATCTATCCTATCGGGTTTAGACGGGATATCACTTCACTCATTGGGCAATGTCAATTAGGTGTTCTGCCTTCCATTGTACCGGAGGCAGGAGGTCCGCTGACGTTATTGGAACATCTGGCTTTAGGCTCCGCCGTCATTGCTTCGGACAACGGCTCTCAGCCGGAATATGCAGAGAACGGCAAGGAAGCAGTGTTATTGCCACCGGAGGACTATCCGGCATGGGAGAAGGCGATCGAGGAACTAATCGGGGATGAAGAGAAAGCGAAACGCATAGCTGCAAACGCCCGCAAGCGTTATCTCCGAGATTTCACGTACTCACAGTTTATTAAAAGGATATATGGAATATACACGAATGCATAAGATAGGATCTTGGCTTAAGCAAAACCTCTTTGTGTGGATCTGCGGAGCAGGAATAATGCTGTGGTGGCTTCTTTGTCATCTCTTTCGCCCTACCGTGCCGATCCTGATAGATCAATTCACTCCGGTGTACCTACCGGTAGTTGGAATCCTATCTTTAGCGTGCCTGTCGATTCCTGGTATCGTTTATCTGTGCAGCCGTGCGTTCCGCGAGTTACGATGGCAGGAACAGCTACAGTCCGCCGGTATCGTACTGATGCTGACGACGATTGTCTTCCGTGCGCCGGTATACTTACGCGCACAATTAATCTTTTTTGCGTTCACGGCGATTGCTTTTCTTGCCGATAAGGATCGTCAGTGGCGCAAGCAGCCGGTGTTCTTCTATGCTTGCTGGATCTATGTCTTGTGGCTATCGATCAGCATGCTTTGGACCCATCATCACGAGGAGTCCATCCGATATTTTAACCGCCTTGTACCACTTGTCTCCTACTCGCTTTGCTTTGCCATCATAAGCCTTAGCGAAACTAATTATCACCGTCTGCTAACAGTCTTTTGGCGGGTAGTATGTATCGGCTGCTTGCTCTGTGTCGCGAGCGGTATATACGAATCCCATCGTATGGGATTTGCTTTTTCCAATTTTATTCAGTTTCATAAAACGACGATAGGCTCTTTCTTACCGTTTTTCATGCTTTACGGATGGAGCGGAACCCCTCATCCCTCGTTTAACGTCTTATGGATCATGGCAGGAATGAGTTGTAGTTTTTATTTGGCGGATAAACAATATATATCCCGGTTTGAACTGCTCTGCGGCATTATGCTCATGCTACTCATCGTCATTGGTACACAAAGCCGTATCGGATACGTAATGTGGTTTATCATTGCTTTCTGCGGTATCATATATAGTTTACGGAACTATAAACTCGCCCTGTCCGCTGTTCTGTTGTTCTTGGCTGTAGGAGGCTATATCTTCGCACGAGTACATACAGACTCGTTTCGGAATCTATATACCGACCCTGCCCGCGAGCAGCTCTTCCGGATTGCTCGCGATTATCTGCGCGCCGACCCATGGGTAGGCTCCGGTCTGGGCGGCATGACGTATGAATATATAGAATCCGTTATCGGATATGAGTTCAAGTCCTGGTGGCCTCAGTACCAGGATGCGGAGACGATGTACCCGCATAACCAGTTTCTTGGCGACTGGATGCAGTCTGGTATTATGGGGCTGATTGTGTTGATAGGATTAATAGGGTGTGGGTTCTACGAGGCAATCAAGAGCCGGAGTTTCATAGGTATAGCGTACATGATCTCCCTCTTCTTCTTTATGATGATAGAGATGCCCCTCCATTATCTGGGCGGCACCACGGTGATCGCATTCTTCCTTTGTTTTATCTTCTCCCATCATGACCGGCAAGCGATCGGTACAGGCGCAGATACGCCTCTACATGAGCCTGCCATGAGAACGAAGTAGCATACGCGAACGCTTCCTCCAGCTGTTTTGGTGTGGTGTCTGTGATTGCTTTGCGGATCAGTTTCGCAGAAGCCTCAGCGGGGTAACCCTTCTCGAAGAAAGAGACATGCGTGCTGCCTATCTCAACGAGGCTGGTCTCGTGGCTGCAGATGACAGGTTTGCGGAAGAGCATCGCTTCCACGACCGGCAGACCGAATCCCTCGAAAAGCGACGGGAAGACGAATGCCTCGCAATTCCGGTATAGCCATACTTTCTCCTCTGCCGACACTTTGCCTATCAGGTGCATATTCGTTACGTTTTTCTCGCGAATGAGTTGCTCGATTCTCTGCGCGTATCCGGTGTCTTTATTGCCGGCGATGTAGAGTTGGTACTGGGGCAGACGGAGCATGATATCCACCAGGACATGGAAATTCTTCTTCTCCTTGATCTCCCCTATACTAAAAAGGAAAGGCGCGCGTACGGATGCAGGCGCCTGCTCGCGCGCGAGGTCGATACGCTCGATACCATTGTAGATCACCTCTACGGCTTTGCCTTTCATCTCCATAAACCGCTCCGTCTCCGCCTTGGCAAACTGCGAGATAGCAACGATGCGGTCAGCGCGATTCACCTTGCGCTGGATCTTATGCAGGTACTCCTGTACTTTCCTGCCCTCTTTCTCATAAACGAAATTAAAATCATGGATTGTCAGTACGTAATGACAGGCATGAGGGGTATAGCGCGAGAGTTGATGAATCGCGTGCCATACGTCGTATTTGGCGCCTATGAGCCACGGTAAGACGCGGAAGATCTTCCAGGAGCGGACATACTTCACCTTATCACCGAACGCGCCCATAAATTGTTTGGGAACCATGAGGGTGATCTCTTCGCCTGCTATAGGCTGATAGCTGTCCCGGAAGAAATAGCCGTAGTTAAGTGCCACCTGACCTAAGCCGCAGTGGACATTCTTGAGGATGGACAAGTCGATTAAGATGCGCATAAGCCGTGAAATACTTGTATTAAATTATTTGCTACTTTCTCGTCTGTGAATTTCGAGGCCTGCTCTTTTCCCTTGGCACGCATGGTCTCGCGCAGAGCCGAGTCGGTAAGGATACGCGTTAGCTGCGCGCCTATCTCTTCCGCGTTCAGCGGGTCGGCGTACAACGCGGCATCGCCGCCGGTCTCGCCAAAACAGCTGCCCGTGGAGGTCAGTACCGGCGTACCGACGCACATTGCTTCCAGGATCGGGATGCCGAAACCCTCGAAGATAGAAGGATAGCAGAACACCTCTGCGCCTTTATAGACCGCCGGCAGCTCGCTAAACGGCAGGTCGTGAAGGTATCTCAGATCGACGCCAAGCGCCTGCGCTTCGTTTGCTAACCGATCCGCATAGGCGTTCTTTCCTCCGACGGCGACGAGGGGCAGGTCGGTCTTCGCCAAGTGCATCGCCTCGATGAGGCGACGGAGGTTCTTGCGGGGTTCGATAGCGCCGACCGCGAGCAGGTAACGTTCAGGCAGGTGATAACGCGCCTTCGTCTCCTCTACCTTCGTATCCGTGACGGGTTCGCGGAAACGGTTGTTACAGCCCTGATAGACCACTTGAATCCGTCGCGCATCGATGCCGAAGAAGTCGATGATGTCCCGTTTCGTCTGCTCAGAGATGGCGACGATAACGTCCGCCACACGCAAGGCGTACTGCATCTTTCGGGTGAAGAGACGGCGGTAGGTAGCGCTGTATAAGTCCGGATAACGAAGGAAGATGACGTCATGAATCGTGACGATCGTCTTCACACCGGTACGATGGATACCGAAGGGCAGCTCACCCGAGAGCCCCCAATAGAGATCAACGTCCTTCATCTGCCCCACGCATCCGAAGCTGCGCCAGAGTGATGGAAACGCCTTCCAAAGTCCCTTCGGGGCGATGGTGCGGGTATCCGGAAAGGTATATCGCTCCGTAGGACGGGCGAAGAGCAGGTACTCCTCGTCCGGCGCGTAGGTCGTCAAGAGACGGATCACGTCCCTACTGTAGTTTCCTAACCCTCGATGGTTATGGTACGCTCGTTTGGCATCAAAAGCTATTCGCATGGTTCAGTCCATTTTTGGTCTATAGCAAGGAGGTTGACTCGCATCATATTCATTCCGTAAGTCCGCATGTCGGCGGCTTTGTCCGGTTCTAAAGTGAGGATATTCTCTCCACTGCCGACGCGGTAAAGACACTCTCGCTTGGAATGGATGCCGTAGCACCAGAAATACGCTCCATCCGAGACACCTAAATGGTCGTCGCTCACAAAGTACGCATACCGGCGTTGTTCGTTGAGAAGGTCCACTCCGAGACAATTGTTCTCATAATCGATACCCATCAGGCTGAGCACCGTAGGCCAGATGTCTATCTGCGAAGCCGGTCTGTTCACGGTCTGAGGTGCAAGTCCCGCGCCAAGCATAAAGACCGGAATGCGGTTATAGGGATAAACCATCTCGTAGGGGCTGGCGAGGTTGGCACCGTGATCTGCGACGAGGACAAAGAGTGTGTTCTTTCCCCACTCTGTCTGCTCAGCCGCCTCCATAAACTGCCGGATCGCATCGTCCGCGTAGGCGATAATCTGATTCTCCGGCTCATCAGCGCGGTTTTGATACGCTTCCGGCACGATGAACGGACCATGATTACTGACAGTCAGGAAAGAAGCAAAGAAAGGCTTGCCGCTTGCTGCGTATTCGTCCAGACGACGCAGTCCGTACCGGAACAGGTAGCCATCCGAGACGCCGAAGTTATTGACCGCGGAGTCCGGCTCATAGTCGTAGTTAGAATAGATACGATCGATATGGTTATCCCGCCAGAAGGAGTTCATGTTATCGTATTGGGGATTGCCGGTGATGAAGCAGAGGTTCGCGTATCCGTTTTGATGCAGATAGTACGGCAGACCGGTATAGAGATCCGCGTTTACTCCCATGATCGGTTTGGCAAAGTTAGGCACGAAGCCGTAATGGACTCCT
This sequence comes from Bacteroidales bacterium UBA4331, assembly GCA_002394395.1. Taxonomy (GTDB): domain Bacteria; phylum Bacteroidota; class Bacteroidia; order Bacteroidales; family Paludibacteraceae; genus Colicola. The sequence goes on from DGTR01000020.1 coordinate 86,339, forward strand.
ACGATACCGTTGTTAGTATGGATTCCTGTGGAGTAACAGTTCGACCAGTAAAGGCTCTTCTCCCGAAGGGAGCGCAGATAAGGCGTGAGGTATTGACCGTTCTCCTGTCGCTCGAGGTTCAGCGCCGACATCGACTCCATGAAAATCACCACCACGTTCGGCTGCCCCTCTACCAGCCGATGGACGCTGCCCTCCCGTACGATCGGACGGAGCGTGTCGGTGGACACGAAGCCCATCTCCTCCTGCACGTACCGGATAGCCTCCTGCTCATCGATGGCAGCGATCTCTTTCGGCACCGGGATGGTTCCGTATTCCGCACTTTTGATAATATTGAAAACGGGGTTGACGCCTAACTTGTTATAGAACGGATTGTTGCTGAAATACGCGAAACTGACCTTCAGCGGGAGGAGTTGAAAACTCCCGCGTATGCCGCAGAAGACTATTCCCCAGAGCAGTACGGTCAGCACGGAGGATAAAACATACTGCTTTTGTGAGCGGTTGTCAGCGGAGATCCATCCGTGTGCAAAGGCTTTGTTGATAACTACTAACGCGTACTCAAAGAGAGCGATGAGCACGAGAGCCATGAGCAGGAAGTACCAGTTTGTTCTGTCTTCGAAGATCATGCCGGCAGTGTCGCCCACAAAGCCAAACCACGCCGTCACGCCTATATTCAGATGATTCTCGAAGAAATGAAAATACCGCGCATTAGCGACCTCTACGAAAATAAGAATGGCGTACAGTACACCATAGTACCAGGTTACTGCACTTGTAAATCGCCGCATCCAGAGACTGTATTCCTCCCGGTGCATCGACGCCAAGGCAAAGACGGGTAATAAAAGAGCCGGCAGGGCAGAGATATAACTTGCGATGAGGTTGTCAAACTTCACGCCGATGAGCAATGCCGTAGGCAGGAGTCCCCAATCCACCCCTTCTGCCGGCAGGTTCGCTGCGAGCAGGATCAAGCGGCAGAGGCTCATCACCAAGAGTGTCAGCAGGTGGATAGAGACCAGATAGCCGACGACCCGTCCAAAGGATTTTACGATATTCATTTTGTATAATCTTTATCTTTTTCCAAGCCGACCCGGAGTGTCACCAGTAATCCGCGGGGGATACACATACTCATCGTCGTGCGGCCGGGGATAGTGGTGTTGCGATCGAAGGTGTACTCGGTGAGGGCGGTACCGAAATCATAGATGTTATAACATTGTACCTCGAGGCTCATGGGGTACTCTTTGACCCACCATCGACCTGTAGCGCGCAGGTCAAAATTGAAGAACGCATCCTCGCGTTTGCCGAAAGCGTTATTGGCGAGGTTGATGCCTCGCGCGTCGTACGGCAGTATCGTTGCCTCCTCATGGCTGCCCACCGTGCGGGTGCGAACCTCGTAGTTCGTGAACGGCTGACCGTCCTTGAACTTGCCGTTAAGACTGATGGAGAAATACCGGCAAGCATTATACGTAACCTGGATGCGGGCGATGTAGGCGCGGTCCTGATTGAGCCGTCCGTTTGCTTGATACGGCATGTCGCCTTCGTAGATGACGGTGCCGGTCTCGGAGCGCGCGGTGGACTCGGAGAGGATGCCGATATTATTACTCAGCGGACCGTTACCCAAGGCGCTGATACCGGACATGAAATAACTCTGCCAACTCAGTTGGACGAACCATTTCCGGCCGGTATAGGTGTACCGCACCATGTTCGACAGCAGGTGCGGCGTGCGGGCTCCGGGAAGGGAGGACATCAAGTCCAGAGGCATCGTCCCGATGGTATAGGAGACACCATCGTCGGCGTAGGTGGTGTACCACTGATGGTAGTACTTACGGATCGTACTGAGGATGGCTATCTCATGGCGGCGGTCCTTACCGAAGGTGAAGTATATCGGCAGGTCAAGCACCGCATAGGAAGGCTGATGGAGGGAGAGGTCCTTCTTCGGCTGATGGTACGCACCGCCGGAGAGCTGGTAGAGGGCGTTATCGGTATAACGCGCCTCGCCGTTCATGTAGTCGGCGGAGAGGTAGCGGACATCGTCCCAGGTATAACTCATCCGGTGATGGCTGAGGGACAGTCCGAACCGGAACCAGGAGCAGGGCCGGTAGTCGATGGCTATCTTCGCCAGCGCGTTCGGCGAGACGATCGTCCGTCCGTGACCTAAGAGGATACCGTCGAGCGAGACGCCGGCATGAGCGTAGAGGAGCAGTCCGCGCGCTACCTCTTTGCGGGCGATGACCATCGCTTCGTTCTCCAGAAGACCGGCGGTGAACGGCGAGGCCTTCCATTGATAGGTATAGAGCGGCGTGGGCGTTGTCTCGTCAAAAGACTGCCGGTAGAGCGCATTGCTCCATGTCCTCGTCGTCGGGTGGAAATGAAGGACGGAGTTATAACCCTCTGCGTGTACGGAGAGCCAACTCAGAAGCGGCTGGTCGTAACGTACGGAGAGGTTCACGCTATGGAGCCTGCCGTCCGGGTACCAGGGTTCGAATCCCTCGCCATCCTGATCCATGATGTTACGGGTAAAAGAGAGACTGTCATGTCTCCATCCGCTGAGCTCGTAGCTGATACCGGCGACGAGTGTGCCGCCGTTGTCGAACCGTGAGGTGGCGTACAAGCCTGCCTGATACGCGCGGGAAGTAGCCTGCTCATTGGCGTTATAGAGAAACTCCGAACCATAATCGGTGCGGCCGGTAGTGACGAGGAAGTAGCGGAGGCTTAAGGGGTTAGGGGTAAGGGGAATCTCACCGTCGAGTTGCGCCGTATAAGAGGCAGCATCGTACATGCCGCTGATACCGGTGTGGTCGAATGCCGAGAGGCGGCGCTGACCGTAATAGACGTACGCATGCTGGTAGTAATCCCTGCCGTAGGCGCGAATGGGAAAAGCCGCCTCCGCGGTGCCGGCACCGACGATGCGGTTGCGGTTCTCGACAGGGCGGTTGTCGATCGTGCGCTCCGAAGCGGACTTATGGAAGAGGTTGATCATCTCCCTGGTGCCGGGTGCGATGCCTCCCAATCCGCCTACGTTGCCCGTCAGGCGGAGCGATGCGCGCTGGACGGAGTCGTCCGTGAAGAAGAGCTCACCATCGTGGTAGTCCAGCACCATCGAGGTGCGATCCATCTGCGTATGCAGGAGCACCGAGCCGACACGGCTACGCGAGTCGATACGCATGCCGTTGAGGTGGTATTTATTGTTCTTGAACGAGTTGCCGGCGATGGAGAAGACCTGCTGGTCGCCGAGGTTCCATTCGCCCGTAGTCTCCGCTTCATAGATGGTATAGGCGTTACTGTTATCGAGGTAATGCCCCAGGTCGGTCGTCAGGTACCAATCCCTGAAGAAAGTGGACGAAACAGAGTCAACGCCTGCCTGCGCGTGCGCGAAAGCAAACGAAAAAAGGAACAGGCTCAGTAATATGTACTTTCTACTTTCGACTTTCATCTTTCGACTTCAAGATATCGAGGTTATAGACGAGTCCGACGCGGACCTGATGGAAGGGGTAATCTTTGATGCCGTACTGATACTGGACGTAGGGTTCGAAGCCCTTGACGTGTCCCGCTGCACGGGCTTTGATACTCATGGGCGCATCGCCGTACCGCTCCCATCCTACGTAGCCGCCCCAGGTAGCCTGGACGGAGAAATACTCGTGCCTCAGCTGCGCCTGCAGACCGTACATGACTGCATCGTTCTGACGGCCGTTATCGGTCTGCCAGCATAGGAAGCCCACCGAGCCCGCGAAGCGAAGTGTGATGGCTTTGAGGGGGATGGATTGTCCCATGGCGAGGTCGAAGAAATACGCCGGGCAGTCGTAATGTCTGCGTCGCTCAAACTGTTCACCGGAGGCGGTCTTCATGCCCAACCGGACGGTCATCTGCGGGATATATCCGGCGTTGGCAGAATGGAACCAGGAGTGATGCAGTACCTGCACGTCGGTAGAGATATAGACATCTCCGGCGCCGCTGCCGGTACCGTCATACTGCTTGTACCACCCATAGACCGGCATCCAGACGGAGAGGTTCGCCCATCGCGTGAAGAGGGGCACGTGCACGCGCGCGAAGATATCTGCGGTATTGTTGTTCTGAAAACCGATATAACCATCCGCCGCCAGTTCCAGGCGCAGATGGTCATAGGTCAGTCCGTCCGACATGTCGATGATCGGCAGGGCGTTGGGACCGAAAAAAGCCGGAGCAATGCCCGTAGGCTGGCTCAGATCGGGTTTCTCAATCGGTACTTCCGCCCGTATGGGAATACAGAATAAAGAGTACAGAATACAGAGCACAAACAAAATTAGTCTGTATTCTGTCAGCGGCTGCGCCGCGGTCTGTGCTCTGTCAGCCAAAGGCGGTCTGTGTTCCATCATATTCCAAAGAGGTTTCGGAAGAAGTTCTTCTTATCCGCCGCGCCGGGGACGATATTCGGGCTGTTCTGCAGCTGTTCGATGAGTTTGCGCTCGTCCTTGTTGAGCTTCTCTGGGATATAGACGCCTACGTTGATGAGCAGGTCGCCAACTCCGTAGTTGCGTCCGTACTGGTCGATACGCGGCAGTCCCTTGCCTCGCATACGCAGCACCTTACCGGGTTGGGTACCGGGGGTGATGGTGATCTTCACGTCGCCCGTGAGGGTCGGAATCTGTACCTGTCCGCCGAGGACGGCTGTCGGCATGTCGAGCAGGAGGTTATAGATCAGGTCACTCTCCTGACGAACGAAATCCTTGTGCTCCTCCTCTTCGATAAGAACGAGCAGGTCACCGGGTACACCGCCGCGCGGGGCTGCGTTACCCTTGCCGGGGATGGTCAGCTGCATGCCGCCGGCTACGCCTGCAGGGATAGTGATGGGGATGATCTCCTCGTCGCGGATGACGCCTTGGCCGCCGCATTTAGGACACTTGTTCTTGATGATCGTGCCCTCGCCGCCGCAGGTGTCACATTCCGATTGTACCTGCATCATGCCGAAGATACCTCGCTGCTGGCGGACGACGCGTCCGGAACCCTTGCAGGTCGGACAGGTCTCCGTGCGGCCATCGGCAGAACCGGAGCCGTTGCAGTCCTTACATTGTACGAGCTTGCGGACCTTGATCTTCTTCTCGCATCCGGTAGCTATCTCCTCGAGGGTCAGATGAACCTTGACACGCATGTCGCTTCCTCTGCGAACACGCGGTCCGCGACTGCGTGAACCGCCGCCGAAGAAGTCACCAAGGTCAAAACCTGCACCCTCGAAGATATCACCGAAATGGCTGAAGATATCCTCCATGGACATGCCGCCTCCGCTGAATCCGCCTGCGCCACCCATACCGGCAAAGCCGTATTGGTCGTAACGGGCACGTTTCTGCGGGTCGGACAGCACCTCGTATGCCTCCGCTGCCTCCTTGAATTTCTCCTCGGCTTCTTTGTCGCCGGGGTTCTTGTCCGGGTGGTATTGGATGGCTTTCTTGCGGTACGCCTTCTTTATCTCCTCTGCGGTTGCCGTCTTCGGCACCTCGAGCACTTCATAATAATCACGCTTATCCATTTACAATTTGTTCATTTACAATTTCTTTATTCACTTCGTTCATACGATCTGCTTTGCCGTATGGTTCATTTATTTAGTCATTTAGTCATTTTACCATTATATCAAATGGTACATGGTACATGACCAAATGGTACTTGAATTTATTCTCCGACGACGACTTTGGCGAAGCGAATGACTTTTTCGCCGAGTTTATAACCCTTCTGGGTACAATCGATCACTTTGCCTTTCTTCTCCTCTCCGGCAGCGAAGGTCGTGACGGCCTCGTGCTCGTCGGTGTTGAAATCAGCGTCCTCCGTCTGGATGGGGTGCACGTCGTTCTTGTCGAGGAAAGAGAGGAACTTCTGCTGGATGAGCTTGATACCCTCGCGCACGGCATCGATGTCGTTGGTCTTATCCATGACAGCGATGGCGCGCTCGAAATCATCGACGAGAGGCAACATCTCCGTAAAGATGCGCTCTCCGGCGGTCTCCATGAGTTCGAGTTTCTCCTTGTTGGTACGGCGGCGGTAGTTATCAAACTCCGCCATCATCCGGAGGTTCTTGTCCTCGAGTTCGGCGATACGCTCCTGTGCCTGCGCCAGCAGCTCCTCCGCCGTCGGCTCTTCGGTTTGCGGCTCCGCCGCTTGCTCCTCTACTTGCTCCTCCAGCGTAGCTTGTTCCTTTTCTTTCTCTAATTCTTCGATATTCTCTTTTTTCATAATTTATCTATCATCTATTTATCCATCATCTATCAACTATTATGCCATAGTCATGCCAACTGCCAAAATGGCAGACTTGGCTGCAAAGGTACGACTTTTTTTTGATATATGCAAGGAAAATCGGAATTTTTTGGGAGTTTGCCGTGCTCACGAAAGCTACAAAGCTTTGTTTATCGTTGCGCAGCACTCTCAACGGAGGCTATACGGACGTAGATTACAGATGTATCTCTATATGCTCATTTTCACCGATGAGCATATATATCCCACTTTGAAGAGGAATATCTTGAGGTTGACCGGGTTGTACGGCCTGCTGCCATAATTCGTTGCCGTTAGCGTCGTTTATACGTATCGTTTGCGCTGTGCTGACCATAATCTGCACACCAGCGCCATCCTCTAAGCAAGTTAGAGAAACCGTTGCGTGAGGTATTTCCGGCACGGGTTCAGGCGGATCTGCTTCTTCAGGGGCAGTAGTAGAGATAGTTATAGTTCCGCTTGATGTTGTGGAAGTATAGAACCGCACATAGAAATACCCGTCTGTATCCACATGATCCGCCCATTGGGCAATCGTTGAATCAGGAATGGTATATGCGGCTCCCGTCAAGTTATGGGAATAGAAGAGTTCGCTTCCTGTTTCGCTGGTTCCAATAGTGCATCCACCGGAGACAAGCATCTTCATAGTGCTTGTTCTGCTCCATTGAACGGTCATGTCTCCACCTACCCAATCGTTATAATAGAAGCGGTGGATAACTTTGGATCGGGCTGCAACACTCAGCACAGTGTCTCTCCGGATGATTCTCGTTTTGCCGATACAATCAGAAGGAGTCCACTGCGTAGGTGTGATTGTCGTGCTCTGCGTACATTGGAAACGCAGATACAGATATTTCTTGCTCGTTTGCGACCAAAGAGCATCCAGTTCCGCCTTCGTGAGTCCGCACCAATGCCCTTGGTCGGTCACACTAAACGGATAAACACCGACCGCATCCTTAGTAAGAAAATCCGGTGTCAGACCGATATACATCTTGAAAAGGTGATCAGTAGGCGTATTAAAACGAGTAGCGGATGTCCATGCTTTGGGAATAGCATAAAGCGCGGCTGTGTCGCCCGATACGGGTGTCGGGACATCGTATTGCAGCAGAGTGGCTCCTCCTTCCGGCGGAATTTCTTTGACCAGTTCTACTTTCAAGGAGCCGGTACCACCACTAACCACTTTGGTATAAAAGATACCGCCTTTCGCCGTATTAGTGGGATTGCGCATGTACGTCATGTAGT
>DGTR01000012.1 GCA_002394395.1 Bacteroidales bacterium UBA4331
AAGGCTCGCCGTGCAGGATCTGCGCTGCCGTTGCAATCACCATGTCACCGCGGGAGGAATAGGTAGCCGAACAGGTGATCTTGCCCTCTACTATGGCCCTCAGTCCGGGTTGGATACCGTCCACTCCCATGATGGGGACACCCCCCGCTGCTTCGGCGGCACCGATCGCCATGAGGTCGTTATGCGCCACAATCACATCGGGTATGGCATGGTCACGCAGGTACGCGGACACCGCCTCGCGGGCGTTCTCCTTATACCAGCTGCCCATCACACTCTGCATCTCAACCTTAGCCGCTAATCCTTCTTCTTTCGCTTCCTCGATACCCTCCATCATACCCTTGTGGCGCAACGTGGCAGGCGTCGATCCCGGCAATCCGGCCACCTCCAGGACAACGAAGGGTTTGGAGACAGTGCCTCGTTTGGAGGAGTTTGAGCGCTGCGCGGTTTGTTGGGCTGTTTTCCATTTTTCCATCACCCAATGCGCCATCAGTCGGCCGACTTTGTAGTTGTCGCCGCCGATAAAAGCGGTCCATTCGTCACCGGGGACACGGCGGTCGGCTACAATCACAGGAATACCTGCCCGATAAGCCCTCGTCACAGCGGGTTGTACCTGCTTCGCCTCATTGGGACTGACAATCAGCAGATCTACGCGCTCTTTGACAAAACTATCGATCTGGGCACACTGCAACTCATTGCTGCCGTAAGCTATACGGCGCGAAAGCGTCATGTCTGGATGCAGCAATAGCTCACGCTCCATCTCATAGTTCATCTTCTGCCGCCAGGCATCATCCAGACACTGACTCACGCCGATGCGGTACTGCGGCGTATGCGAATTACAACCCGTCATTAACAGGCATAACGCCACGATGCTAACAATGATGTTTCTCATAATGCAACATTTTTTTCGGGTGCAAAGGTACAACAAAAAAATGAGATACGCAAGAAAAATCGGAGAAAATCGTGGGCGCGCTTGCATATATGCAAAAAAAGTTGTACCTTTGCAGCCAAATTAGTATGCCATGAGACGAATAGGAATTATTCTTGCGCTGTTTTTCGCGACGATCAGTTATGCGGAGGTGTATACTCCGGAAGAAGTACCGAACCCCAAGAGTCAGGGTCAGGAGTACTATGTATCCAACCCGGACGGGATCCTATCGGACTCGACGGTGAATTGGGTCAACGGCTGCGCGGCGCGGTTGGAGCAAGAGACGGAGGTGGAGCTGTGCGTCGTGATGTTAGAGTCCATCGGCGAGGAGGATGCATTCGATTTCGCCTACGAGCTTTTCCAGCGATGGGGTATCGGTAAGAAAGGGAAGAACACAGGCGTGCTGATCCTCTTTGCGGGAGAGAGTCATGACCTACGCATCATGACCGGCACGGGTATAGAAGGGGTGCTGACGGACGGTATCTGCTCGAAGATCATGTACGAGGAGATGTTCCCTTCTTTCCGCGAGGGCGATTACGACATGGGAATATGCTTAGGCGTATTAGCCATCTACGACGTATGTACCGACGGAGAGACGCCGGAGGAGCTGCAGGCGGTAAGGAGCGTAACCAACCGCGGGCGGTACGGAGAAGAAGAGGATGAGGAATGGTTCGGATGGTCCGTGACGGAGAGGGTTATGATTGGCGGTGCGATCCTGTTTGTCCTGGGTCTTTTCGTATTGGGTTGGATAGAGTCGATCAAGCGATGCCCCAAATGCCATAAGCGCAAGGGGCATGAGATCCACCGCGAGACATTGGAATACGCGACGTATGACTATGACGGGAAAGCGAGAGTGACGTACAAATGCAAGAACTGCGGGCATGAGTTCACCTTAGAGGAACGCATACCCAAGCTGGTACATGAGTCCAGGTCGTCGGGTTCGTCGCGCGGCGGCGGCAGATGGTCGTCGGGCGGCGGCGGTTCCTGGGGCGGCGGCTCCACCAGCGGCGGCGGCGCAGGAGGGAAATGGTAGAGAGTCGAAAGTAGAAAGTAGAAAGTAGAAAGATATATGAAAAAATTAATGCCGTGGATTGCGGTACTGGGAGTACTGGCAATCATCGTATTATGGTGCGCAGGTGTGTACAACCGCTTTGTGACTGCTGAAGAGCAGGTGGAGTCCGCGTGGGCACAAGTAGAGAACCAATATCAGCGTCGTGCCGACCTGATCCCGAACCTTGTGGAGACGGTCAAGGGTTACGCTTCGCATGAGCAGGAGACGTTGGAAGCGGTCGTTTCCGCTCGCGCTCGCGCTACTCAGATCACCATCGATCCGAGTACCGCCACGCCGGAGCAGTTAGCCGCTTATCAGGCAGCTCAAGGAGACCTGAGTCAGGCATTAGGGCGGTTGTTAGCCGTAGCGGAAAGTTATCCGGATCTGAAGGCTAACGAGAACTTCCGCGACCTGCAACAACAGTTAGAGGGCACTGAGAACCGCATCACGGTAGCCCGTCAGCTCTTCAACGAAGAGGCTCGGGCTTACAACACCCTGATCCGCCGATTCCCGAATAACCTGCTCGCAGGCATGTTCGGATTCGAAAAGAAACCCTACTTCGAGGCCGAAGAGGGTTCCAACAAAGCGCCGAAAGTAGCGTTCTGATTTCAGAAGATCGATTGCTGGCCATCAGGCGCAAGCGGAGTCTTGCCCAGATGCTCGTATGCCAGCGGCGTTGCCTCGCGTCCGCGCGGGGTACGTTTGATGAATCCTTCCTTGATGAGGTACGGCTCATAGACATCCTCAATCGTGCCGGCATCTTCGCCCATAGCGGTAGCGATGGTGTTGAGTCCGACAGGTCCGCCGCGGAACTTATCAATGATGGTCGTGAGCAGTTTGTTATCTATCTGATCGAGACCGAAAGTGTCGATATTCAGCGCCTCGAGGGCGTATTGGGCGATGTCGAGATCGATAGTGCCGTCGCCTTTGACCTGGGCGAAGTCGCGCACGCGTCGCAAGAGGGCGTTGGCTATGCGGGGCGTACCGCGTGAACGCCGGGCAATCTCTCCAGCAGCCTTAGAGTTAATCTCCACATTCAGCAGCCCGGCAGAGCGCGCGACGATACCCGAGAGGATATCCGCGTCGTAGTACTCAAGATGGCAGTTAATGCCAAAACGTGCTCGGAGCGGCGAGGTCAAGAGACCTGAACGCGTGGTAGCACCGATGAGAGTGAAGGGGTTGAGGTCGATCTGGATCGTGCGCGCCGAAGGCCCCTTATCGATCATGATATCGATGCGGTAGTCCTCCATGGCGGAGTAGAGGTACTCCTCGACGATCGGAGAGAGACGATGGATCTCATCGATGAAGAGGACATCGTTGGGCTCGAGCGAAGTGAGGAGTCCGGCAAGGTCACCGGGCTTGTCGAGGACCGGTCCGGAGGTGATCTTAAAGCCTACGCCAAGTTCGTTGGCGATGATGTTCGCGAGGGTGGTCTTACCGAGTCCCGGAGGGCCGAAGAGCAGCACATGGTCGAGCGACTCATGGCGCAGTTTGGCTGCCTCGACGAAGATCTTGAGGTTCGAGGTCACTTTGCTCTGACCGGCGAAGTCGGCGAAGCATAAAGGTCGGAGCGCGGAGTCTTGCTCCTTCTCGTTCATTTGGTTTCTAATATCAAAATCATTTACCATTTGGACATTTACGATTTGGTCATTTATTTAGCCATTTTATCATTTAGTAGCCTCGTGGAAGAGGGTTTCTAAATCGGGTATTTGGTCGATGGGTAGGTCGGCCTTGATGGTGCCGTGGTCGAGGATGATGACGCGGTCGCACATCTCGCGGACCTCCTGAAGGATATGGGTGGACAAAATCACGGAGCGTGATTCGCCCGACAGGCTCTTAATGAGGGCACGAATCTCGACGAGTTGGTTGGGGTCGAGGCCGGTGGTGGGTTCATCGAGGATGAGGAGCTCGGGGGCACCGAGGAGCGCCTGGGCGAGCCCTACGCGTTGGCGGTAGCCTTTGGAGAGTTCGCGGATATGTTTGTGGCGCTCGGGAGAGAGGCCCACAAGCTCTACGAGCTCATTTACCATTTGGTCATTTACCATCTGGTCATTGGTCATTTTTGCCATGAAGGCGAGGTACTCGGAGACGTACATGTCCTCGTAGAGGGGGTTGTTCTCCGGCAGGTAGCCGATACGCGCAGGCGCAGAGACCGTTCCCGAGTCGGCAGACCAGAGGCCGATGAGTATCTTCATGAGGGTCGATTTGCCGGCACCGTTGGGTCCCAGCAGACCGACGATCTGGCCTGCGGGGATCTCCAAGGATACGTCATTAAGCACCTTCTGCGAGCCGAAAGACTTGGATATATGTTGTAAGGACACCATATTAGTCGAAAGTCAAAAGTCGAAAGTCGAAAGACTTAGACAGTAGCTACTATATCCCAAACGAAGGCACGGACACCGACCTCCTCGTTACGGAGGTCGAGTTTCTTGATGGACTCAAGGAGCGCAGGGAGCTGTTCCTCCTCCACGACGGTGATGACGCAGGAGTTCATCTCCGGCCAGGCGTGCGTACCGCGACGGGGTTCACCGCCGTTGGTTCCGCGACCCTGTACCTGCTCAAAGAACGTGAAGCCCTTGATACCCAGTACGTCTAACATATACTCCACTCGGCCGGTATTGGCCTGATTAAAAACGATCATTACGGATTTCATAATCTTATTTACGATTTAGTCATTTACGATTTGGTCATTTATTGGGGCATTGAATCATTGCGCCAAACGGCTAAATAACCCAATGGTACATAAATGGTACATGGTAAATGAACAAATGGTACATTATTTTTTGACTTTGAGGTCCATGAAGATGAATTTCTTGCGGAGGGCTTCCTGCTTGTCGCGGTCGCCGTGACGGGACATAACGCCGTAGAGGACAGGCACGACATACAAGGTCAGGAAGGTCGAGACGGTCAGACCGCCGATGACGACGATACCTAACGGTTGCCACATCTCGGCACCTTCACCGGACGAGACCGCCATCGGGATCATACCGAGGATGGTAGTGAACGCCGTCATGAGCACCGGACGGATACGGCTCCGGCCGGACATCTGAATAGCTTGATTAAGCTCGTAGCCACGCTCACGCATGAGGTTGATATAGTCCACGAGCACGATACCGTTCTTGACGACGATACCCACCAGAAGCACCAGACCGAGCGCACCGATCATATCCAGCGAACGGCCGGTGAGCCAAAGGGCGATGATGACACCCGAGAGGGCAAACGGAATCGTGAACATGATGATCGCCGGCATACGGAGGGACTCGAACTGCGAGGCCATGACGATATACACAAGCATGATAATCATCAGACCGAGAAGGATCATGTCGTGGAACGTGTCCTGCTGGGTCTCGACATTACCGCCGATATGGGTAGAATAGCCTACAGGCAGATCCAGTTGCGGCACCACCTCTGAAGTGATCGCATTAGCCAGTTCGCCGAGGGTAGTGTTGTACGGCGTAGCCTTGACGGTGACGATACGCTGACGCGCCTTACGCTCGATGGTAGGCGGCGCCCAGTACTCACCGACGGAAGCTACTTCGGTCAGTTTGACGGACTTGCCGGTAGCAGTTGGGATGGAGAGGTTGAGGATATCCGAGATAGAGTTGCGGTCCTCCTCCTCGAGACGCACGACGATATCGTACTCCGAGCCGTCATCCTTGAGGTAACCGCAGGACATACCCGCTACGCGGTTACGGAGGTAGGTGGAGATCGTAGCAGAACTCAAACCGAGGCGCGAGGCTTTCTCCTTATCGACGGTGATCTTGATATCCGGACGGTCGTCCTCACGGCTGATATTCACGTCGCGGGCACCGGGCAGTTGCGAAATCAACTGACGGCACTGCTCCGCCAACTGGGAGGTCTTATCGAAATCATAACCGTAGATCTCCAGATCGACCGTGTTGCCATTACCACCGGGGCCGCCGGAGGAGACGACGCACTGGTACTCGTTGATCTCCGGATAGGATGCCATCTCCTGACGGAGAATCTCTGCGATGGTCCATATATCGCGGTCGCGCTCCCATTTCTTAGGCAGACGGATAGTCATCTGGATCTTGTTGTTCATCGTGGACGAGAAGAGCGCCGCGATGGTAGCATCGTCGTTGGAACCGGCGGAGGTGTTGATCAGTTGGATCTCCGGAACGAGTTCCACAAACCGTGCCTCCAGATGACGTGCGGTCTTGAGGGTCTCCTCGATACGCGTACCGCGCTGCAGTTTGACGGTCACGGAGAGACGGCCGTTATCCTGTTGTTGCATAAAGTCCGTACCGATCTTCCCCATGAACGCAGGAGTGAGCGAGAGGCCGAAGAAAGCCAGAAGGATAAGGAAGGTGACGAATTTATGATTGAGGCACCATCCTAACGACCTCGCGTAATACTCATCGATGACGTCCAGCGCACGAACGACGGTACGCTCGTACCAGCCCTTCTTGCCTGCCTCGTCGTCCACCAGGTTTCCGTGCTCGTCCACGTGCACTTTCTTCGCCTTGAGCAGCTTGGAACAGAGCATCGGGGTAAGGGAGATAGCCACGAGCGTCGAGGTACAGCATACGACGGTGACGATCCATCCCAACTCATGGAACATGATTCCCGCCATGCCGGAGAGCATCGTCAGGGGCACGAACACAGCCACGAGCACGAGGGTCGTCGCGATGACAGATACCCATACCTCGTTAGTAGCGTAGATAGACGCCTCATGCGGATCCTCGCCGCGCTCCACGTGACGGGTGATATTCTCCAGGACGACAATCGCGTCATCCACCACCATACCGATCGCGATAGTCAGTGAACAAAGCGAGATGATATTGAGGCTCGAATCCGCCAAACCGAGGTAGATAAACGCCACGATCAAGGCAATAGGAATAGTAATACCGATGATGATGGTAGCACGCCATTTGCCGAGGAAGAAGAGCACGACGAGCACGACGAAGAGGAGGGCGTAAAGCACCGACTCTTCGAGGGAGTTGATGGAGTTCTGGATATTCTCCGAGGAGTCGTAGATCTTCTCTATCTTCACATCCGTAGGCAGCTGTTTCTGTATCTTCGCCAGTTCGGCGCGCACGTCGCGGCAGACCTGTACGGTGTTGGCTCCTGTCTGCTTGGCGATGATCAGACGCACCGCCTCACGGCCGTTGGTCTTCTCGTCCAGCGAGAGGTCCTTGATAGTATCCTTGACCGTCGCTATATCGCGGATGAAGACCTGCTGTCCCTGCGGTGTCATGGCAACCATCAGGTTCTCGATCTCCGAGGACTCGATATACTCGCTCCGCACCTGCATCTGGTATTGCTCCTGCGGCATCTTGATCGTACCGGAAGAGAGGTTGAGGTTATTCGCCGTAACGACTTGACCCACCTGCTCCAGGGTAATACCGTAGGCATCGAGTTTCTCCTGGTCGATATTGACATAGACATAGCGGTCCGGCGCACCCGAGAGGGAGATATTTCCGATACCGTCAATATGGTTCAACTGCGGCACCACCTCGTCGTTGAGGATCTTGTCCAGACCCGCATAGGTCTCATCCGCCGTGATGGAGTACTGGCAGATAGGCATGGAGGAGGTAGAGAGTTTGAAGATCACCGGCTTGGCGCAGTTGTCCGGCAGGTTGTTCGCCGCCATATCGACGAACGAACGGACGTCGTTGACGGCTTCGTCCATGTTCTCACCCCACTCCAATTCCAGGGTCACTACGGAGATGTTATCCTTGGACTGCGAAGTGATATGCTTCAGGTGATCGACGGAGGTCAGGGCATTCTCCATGATCTTCGTCACGTTGGTCTCCATCTCACTTGCCGACGCACCCGGATAGGTGGTCATCACCGTGATATACGGCGGATCCATCTCCGGGAACTGGTCTATCGGCAGTTTCAGGAAACTGTATATACCGATCACGATCACCGCCACAAAAATCAGGGCGGTCGTTACCGGTTTTTCGATTGCACTCTTATAAATTGCCATAATTTTTCGGGATTAAATAGGTAGACCTAGGTAGACATAGGTATTCCTATGAAGACATAGGTAAACCTAGGATTTCCTATTTTACGATATTGACTTTGACACCATCGACGAGTTTGTGCTGGCCGGTAGTGACGACCTCTACGCCGGGAACGATCTCCGGGGCGATGATCTCTATATCCTGGTCAAAACGCTGACCGAGGGTGACGGCTACGCGTTTGGCGCGTCCGTCCTCCACGACGAACACATAACGGTCATTCGCGCCGACGAGTTTCTCCACCGCCTGATAAGGGATGATGAGGGCGTTCGCTTTGCCCAGGCCGATGGTCGTCGTCACGTACATACCAGGACGCAAGAGGTTCCTGGAGTTCGGGATGACGATCTTGCACTGGAAGGTATGAGACGAGGGATCGATGGTCGGATAGACCACCTCTACCGTCGCCGGGAAAGTCTGACCCGGATAGATCTCCGTCGCGAGCGTCAGCTTCATGCCGGCTTTGAAGAGCGGGAAGTAGGTCTCCGGGATAGCTACGAGCGCTTTGAGGCGGTCCAGCTGGGTAAGAACGAGTATCGGCTGACCGCCGTAGAGTTCCCCGTCCTCGTAGTTCTTGGCGGAGATGACGCCTGCAAACGGTGCCTTGACATAGGTGTTGGTCTCCAGGAACTCCAGCTGCTCCTTGGTGGAGTTATACTGGGTCGTGATCTGGTCATACTGCTGCTGGGTAGCCGAACCGGTCTTGAGCAGCATCTCTATACGGTTCTTCTCGATAGTGAGGTTCGCCATGGAGATCTTCGTAGTCTTGTACTGGGTCTGGTCCATGCGCACGAGGTCGCTACCGGCGGAGACGCGATCGCCCACCTCACGGTAGATATGCTCGATCTTACCGGTCAGAGAGGGTGCCACGTTTTGGGTGACATAACCTTGAAGGTTCGTCGAGACGGATATCTCACGCTCGATCTCGCGGGGCTGGAGGACGGTGGTGCGGACTTGCTCTACGCGCTCCTCTTCCTGGGTTGCAGTTTCTTTGGACTTGCCGCACGCCATGAGAGTCAGGGCAGCAAGGGAGTAAATAAAAATCTTTTTCATATTGGGTAGTTAATTTTTTCGATATTTCGATATGTCGATATTTCGATATTTCGGTATTTCGAAGTTATTTGTTGAGGAACTCCTCGAGTTCGGATTGTGCATTGATGAGGGTGAGCATCGCCTGGACGTAGGTCGATTGCGCATTGATGAGGTCGTTGGAGGCGTTGGTGAGCTCGATATTCGACGCTGCGCCCCATTTGAATTTCTCCGTGGAGGAGTTGAAGACGCGTTGAGTAACCTCGATATTCTCTTTCTCGTTGAGGTAGGTCTCGTATGCGTTGGTGAGGTCGAAGCATAGCTGGCGATACTGGATCTCGAGGTTTCCCGAGGTCTCAGAGAGGGTATTTTTCGCCTCCTCGAGTGCGATCTTCTTCTCCACCACTGCCGCGGCGCGCTTACCGGACGACCAGAGCGGCATTTTGACGGTCACCTGAACGACGTTCGGCGGCGTCATACGCATACCTCCTTCGCCGTAGTACTTCTGGTTCTGGTAGTTATAGGCGAGCGCCACGGTCGGTCCGTATGCCCAGCCTGCCATGTGGACGCTACGCTTGGCGAGTTCGACTTGTTGCTGGAGAAGTTGGTAGTTGAGGTTATTCTCGATGGCGAAGTCTTGGCTCAGCAGTTCCAAGACGCGCTCCGGGGAGAGCACTTCGTCCATATTTTCCGTCAGCACGAGTTCGGTCTCTACCGGCACGTTCAGCAGCACCTTGAGGCTGTTGGTTGCGAGTTCGACATTTCGTTTCTGGGCGTTAATATTGTTCTTGAGAGTGTTGACACGCACGCGAATCTGATCGGCTGAGGTCTGTTCGGCTGCTCCGACATTCACTGCGTCCTGGGTCATCTGCTCGAGACCTTGGATATTGACGAGGCTGGAGTCTAAGAGTCCGGTGATGCTCTGTAGCGCCAAGACGGAAACGTAGGCGCTCATGACGCTGCTACGCAGCTCGTTCTCGGATTTCTCAAGGGCGATCTTCTTCATCTTGATGGCTACGTTATTGAGCAGTACCCCGACGATGCCCTGGCCGTTGATACCTATCGCCGCCGTGACGCCCAATGCGCCGACGTTCGGCATGTTGATATTGATCTTATTGCCCATCATCGTCATCTCGGCGGTATAACCGCAGTAGTTGCTGTAGGAGTAACTACCATCGACCGACGGCAGCAATGAAGCGATCGTTTGCCAACGCTGAGCGTAGGCTTCCTGCACCGCGAGGGATGCGTTTCTGAGGCTGCGGTTCTGCTTCACCGCAAAATCCTGCGCCTCTTTGAGCGAGAGGCTCAATAATGCCGGCACGCTATCTTGCGAACGTTGCACACTACGCGTCGCCGCCATCACGTGGTCCTCTGCCATTACCACTGTACTCGTCACGAGCAGCACGGTCATCATAAAAATAAGTTTCTTCATATATTCAGTTGTATAATTTTAATCCTTCCTCGGAAAGCACGCCGCGGACGAAGACGTCCATCGCCGTATGCCCTAACTGGTGCATATTATGCCCGTGGCCTTCGATCACCTCGAAATCATTGATCGCGTCGCTGTGTATCTTCGCAAAAAGAACCGCTGTCAATTCTATATTAAGGTTCGCGCGCACGAGACCTTCCTGCTGACCTTGCTCTAAATAAGCCATGATATATTCTTTTTGCGTCTTGAAGCACTCTTCTTGGAACTCCGCGAACTGACGGGGATAGTATTTTTTCAGGTCATAAACCAACTGTGGCACCCGCCGCACGTCGTTCTTCTCCGCCTCTTGGTGCTTGATAAAACGGCTCACTAACTTGCGGAAATCCTTCAACTCCAGCAACTCGTCCATCTTTCCGGCGATATAAGCAACATTCGCATGCAATAATTGTGCCACAAGTTCATCCTTGGACGCAAAATAGACGTAGAAAGTCTTTTTCGACATTCCCATTTCCCTGCAGATATCATCGATTGACACGCTACGGATGCCTAAGCGAAAAAACATCTCGCCTGCCGTCTTGATGATGTTATTTACCATTTGGTCATTTACCATGTACCATTTATTTTGACAAGTAGTTATTTAGTCACTTTCCCAAAAACGGCTGCAAAATTACTACTTTTTTTTCATTCTCGCAAGAAACTTGGAAACTTTTTATATTGCAAAAGTTTCTTTGTAAAGTACAGTTTGCAAAATTCCACTTTCGTTCCGTTTGTGGGACTTCTATTCCGCCTCTTCTTATTCCTTTCTTACGTTTTTATCAAACACAGCATTAACACAGGATTAACACAGCATTAACACAGGATAGTAGGCACACATCCACGAGTCATCCGCAAAAAGGAGGGGCGCAAAATTGCGTCCCTCCTTGTATCCGCCAAGATTGGCGGATCTGTCCTTGCGCACGATTAGCGAACCTGTACGCCCTGTGCGTTGTACATCTTGTTGTCGCGAACGATGTACATCACGCCGTCGATCATGACTTTCTGAGCTTTCTCGGTCAGAGTGACGTTCTCGATGCCTAGGCCAGAAGCATGTACCAGAGTACCACCGGAAATCTCATAGCTATGGAACTCACCGCTCTCGCCTTCACCCCAATAGTGCTGGATTCGACCGGTAACGATTACGAGATCGCCTTCAGCTACTTCTGCATCCACAGATACACATTTGTATGCCTCAAACTCGCCACGCACACCTACCTCATCAGCGAGATAGAACGTATTCGCGTTTTTAGAAGATATACCTACTACATAGCCTTTTACAGCATATTTATCAACCGTTGTAGCCGAGCTGCCTTTCTGCGGAGTGAGAGCTTGAGCGATTTGCAAAGCCTCATTTACCGTGATTGGCTCGAGCACAACAGGCTCAATCGGATCAAACTCGCCGAAATAAATCTCAAGCTTCTCAATACGAGCTTGGCTGGTCAGCGTATAAGTCCAAGTGTTTGCGTTAACAACTACCTCTGTCTCAAGGTCACCAGTGTAAGTTTGATAGAATTGGAATACCAATTTACCGATTTGCTCGGTCTCGGAAGTGATAGTAATCACGCCGTTTTTATAGCAACGGAGCGTAGCATGTGAGTCATCGTTATAACCCTTGTCGCAAGTAAAAGTAACACCATCCTTCGTAGCAGAAACAGGACTACCCGTAGTAGATGTTCCTTGCCCCGTGAAATCATTACCTGTGAATACTACGTCTGCCTCCTCGCCCGGTTCAGGACGCTCTCCATTCTTTTCGATGATAGTAACTACACCTTTCTTAACTGTTTCCAACAAACCTTGATAGTTGGTCAACTTAGCTTTTACGCTTACTTTGTCTGTAAGAAAAACTTGCTCAGCAGAAACACCCTGATAGATTTCAAGAGCGCCATCAGCATTCGAAGCTGCTGTTCCTTGCTCGTCAGCGATCCAGAAAATCTGGTTTCCATACTTAGCCCAGCCGCCATCTTCAGAACCTTGCATTGCGGTTACATAACCTTCGATCTCATACTCAACCTCAGTAGTAGCACCTTGCTCCAACTGACCTGCGATCTGCAAAGCCTCAGCCACAGTGATGGCATTCATTGAAACTGCGAAAAGCGCAGCAGCAACAAAAGTAAATAATTTCTTCATGATTTTTTAAATTTTAAAAAGATTAAATGATTATTAATTAAAATATGTTCTTAAACATAAAAGTTTTCTATATTTCCATTTTCGGTGCAAAATTACAAATTTATTTTGATATGTGCAAATTTTTTTGTACCTTTGTGCCGTTTTTTAGTAAAAAGGCAAAAAAGATGGCAAAACTGTTAATTATAGACGACGAACGCGGAATCCGCAACACGCTTCGTGAGATACTTGCCGACGAGGGTTACGAAGTAGAGGTGGCTGAGAACGGCAAACAAGGTCTGGAGATGGCGCAGGCAAAGGCTTACGACCTGATTTTCTCGGATATCAAGATGCCGGAGATGGACGGTATGGAGGTGCTTGCAACACTCAAAAGCGGAGACGAACCTGCCGATTGTCCCGTAGTGATGATTACGGGTCATGGGGATGTGGAGACGGCAGTACAGGCGCTGAAAGCCGGGGCGTATGATTTTCTGGTCAAGCCGCTGGATCTGAACCGCATCCTGATCACGACGAAGAACGCCTTGGAATCCAAGAACCTGCGGCAGGAGACTAAGCAGCTTCGCAAGAAAGTAGCCGCGAAAGGTGCTACGATGGTGGGCGAGAGTGCGGCTATCGAGCGCGTGCGCGAGATAATAAATAAGGTGGCGCCGACGGAGGCCCGTGTGCTGATTACCGGTCCGAACGGGACGGGTAAAGAGGTGGTGGCGCACCTTATTCACGAGAACTCCGCGCGTGCAAACGGTCCGATGGTAGAGGTCAACTGCGCTGCCATCCCGAGTGAGTTGATCGAGAGTGAGTTGTTCGGACACATGAAAGGTTCGTTCACGGGGGCCGTCAAAGACAGAGCGGGCAAGTTCGAACAGGCTGACGGCGGTACGTTGTTCCTGGACGAGATAGGCGACATGAGTCTGGCGGCGCAGACCAAAGTGCTGCGGGCTTTGCAAGAGAGCGAGATCACGCGTGTGGGATCCGACAAAGCCATCAAAGTAAACGTCCGTGTACTGGCGGCAACGAACAAAGACCTGCAAAAAGAGATTGAGGCAGGCAATTTCCGCGAGGACCTATTCCATAGGCTCAATGTCATTCCTATCGCCGTTCCGGCGCTCAACGACCGTATCGAAGATATTCCGCTGCTGGTTAGCTATTTTACAGAACAGATCTGCGGCGAACAAGGTATCGCCGTGAAGGAGTTTGAGCCGGCGGCCATCAAGGCGCTGCAGCAGATACAATGGACGGGAAACATCCGCCAGCTGCGGAACGTCGTGGAGCGGTTGATTATCCTCGCCGGGCCGAAGATTACCAAAGAGGACGTCGAGGCGTACGCATGATTTTACAATCCCTACATATTCTCAATTATCGCAATATACGCGAGGCGAGTCTGGAGTTTGGAGACAAGCTCAACTGCTTCGTAGGGCTGAACGGTCAGGGCAAGACGAATGTGCTGGACGCGATCTATCTGCTGAGTTTTGCGAAATCGGCCTTCACAAGTCAGGATAGTCTGAATATCACCCACGGCGAGGAGATGGCGATGGTGCAAGGGGTATATAGTACAAAGTCGATAGTCGAAAGACCATCCTTACAGGACTCAAAGACGCTTTCTACTTTGAGCGCTAGCGGTCTTTCTACTTTAAGCCCGGAGGGCGGTCTAACAACCATCTCTTGCGGATTGAGAAGGGGCGTGAAGAAGCAGTTCCGGAAGGACAAGAAGGATTATCCGCGGCTGATAGATCATATTGGTCTTATTCCGTTGGTTTTGATTAGTCCGGCGGATCAGGATCTGATAGAAGACGGTTCGGATGAGAGAAGGCGGTTCATGGACGTCGTGATTAGTCAACTCGACCGCAAATATCTGGATTGTCTGACGACCTATAACGCTTTGCTCAAACAGCGCAACGCGTTGTTGAAACAATATGCAGACGCGCCAAATCCGCCAGATGATTTGTTAGAGGTCTTGGAATGGCAGATGGTGGAGCCGGCGCAGTATATCTTTAGGGCCCGGACGGAGTTTTTTGAGGCGTTTAAGCCGCATTTTGAAGAGGTTTATCGGCGTATTGCAGGAGAAGAAGAGGTTCCGGTACTTCGGTACGTGAGCCAGCTTCAGAACCGGGATTTACGCGAAGCGTACGTACGCACGAGACAGCGGGATCTAATACTCGGATGGACGAGTCAGGGGATCCATAAAGACGACTTAGAGATGAAACTCGGCGAGTTTCCTCTGAAGCAAGTCGGGAGTCAAGGCCAGCAGCGGACATTTGTTCTCGCGATGAAATTGGCACAGGCTTTGTACTTATCGAAAGTCGAAAGTAGAAAGTCGAAAGACCGCTTCGCTCAAAGCCAGAGACCGATTCTGCTGCTGGATGATATTTTTGACAGATTAGACAGCCAGCGTGTGGAGCGGATCGTGGAGATGGTGCAAGGTGAGGAGTTCGGTCAGATCTTTATTACGGACACCGACCGTCAACACCTGACGGAGATATTAAAACCGAACGATAAGGCGAAGATTTTTCATGTAGAAAATGGTCAAATTGCGTAACATATTAACCCTTGTACTTTGTACTTTGTCCCTTTGTACTTTGAACGCGCAAATCGCGTTCAGAGGGGCGTGGATAGCGACGGTCGCCAATATCGACTGGCCGTCGGCAGAGGCCGTGGGAGACTCCGCGGCGCAGCAGAGAGAAATGACATTCCTCTTAGACTCCCTGTATGGTCTAGGATTGAACGCTATTATCCTGCAAGTTCGGCCGACGGCGGACGCATTGTATAAGAGTGCGTATGAGCCGAGTTCGCATTGGTTGACAGGCAAACAGGGTGCTCCGCTGACGTGGGATCCGTTGGCGTGGACTATCAGCGAGGCGCATCAACGGGGAATGGAGGTGCATGTTTGGCTCAATCCGTATCGGGTCAACCTCGCCAAGACGGACACTTCGATGATCTCTGCCGACCATATATGGAGGAAACATCCGGAGTGGTTCTGGGAGTACAACAAACAGTGGTATTTCGATCCGGCACGGCCTGAGACGCGCGAGTGGATCTGTACAATCGTACAGGACATCGTCTCGCGGTATGATATTCAGGCGATTCATATGGACGACTATTTCTACCCGTATCCGGCAGGAGGAAAGAAACTGCCGGACGAGGCGTCATTTAAGAAAGACCCGCGGGGATTTGACAATATCCATGACTGGCGGCGGGATAATGTGAATCTCGCTATTCAGGCCATCAGCCGTACTATCAAGGAATGCAAAGACTCGGTGGAGTTCGGGATCTCGCCTTTCGGCGTTTGGAGGAACGCGAGTGTCGATTCGACGGGCAGTAAGACGCAGGCCGGCATCACCAATTACGACGACCTGTACGCCGACACGCGGCTGTGGATCAAGGAGGGATGGATCGATTATATCCTGCCGCAACTCTACTGGGAGATCGGCAAGAAAGTGGCGGACTACGAGGTGCTCGCTCATTGGTGGGCAAACGAGGTTCGCGGCACGAAATGCAAACTCTATATCGGCATGGCGCCGTATAGGCTAGTCGAAAGTCAAAAGTCGAAAGTCGAAAGTCAAAAGTCGAATCCTTGGGCTATAGGCAATGAGATCAAACGGCAGATGGACCTGAACAGGACCATCCCGGAGATCAGCGGCGAGTGTTTCTACTCCACCCGACCGTTGTTGCGAAACCCCAGAGGCGTGTGCGATAGTATTTGTACATATTATAAATGAAGATGATATATGATGAAAGAAAAACCCACAATTATTGATTTTGTAGAGCACTACACGCATGAGTTCAGCGAGCATGTATTTTTGCGCGAGAAGGTGGACGGCGTGTGGACGGAGACTACTTTTGCTCAGACGCGCGAACAAGCGCATCGCATAGGTGCCGGCATGATGGCATTGGGACTGAAGAAAGGCGAACGCGTGGCGTTGCTGAGTCAGGGAAGAAACCTCTGGGTGACAGGCGAGTTAGGTATCCTGTACGCCGGCGGCGTGAATGTGCCGCTGAGTATCAAGTTAGAGGAAGCGAGCGATCTGTTGTTCCGTATCCAACACTCGGACGCACGGTTTATCATGTGCTCCGAGCAGCAGTTGCCGAAGATCCGTAAGATCATTGCGGATTGCCCGTTGGTAGAGAAAGTGATTGTCTTTGACCCGTTGGAGAAATACGAGGAGAAGGAGATCTCCATCAACGAAGTGATTGCGCTTGGCGATCAGTTGTTAGCCAAAGATCCGGATTCTTTTAAGACGCGTTACGAGTCTGTGGGTCCGAACGATTATGCGAATATCAGCTACACCTCCGGTACGACGGCAGACCCGAAAGGTATCTTATTAACTCATCGCAACTACACGGCGAACGTGGAACAAGGGGCGTCGGTGATCCATTGCGATCTGGATGACGTGATGCTCATCATCCTGCCGCTCGACCACTGTTTTGCGCACGTGGCGGGCTTCTACACGATGATGAGTTACGGAGGATCGATAGCTACTGTACCGGTGGGCAAGACCGCATTGGCGACGCTGAAGAATATCCCTATCGCCATCAAAGAGGTGCGTCCGCATGTGATGCTCTCCGTGCCGGCGTTGGCGAGAAACTTCAAGAAGAGTATCGAGGCAGGTATCAAAGCCAAGGGTCCGAAAGTAGAGAAATTGTATCACTTCGCTCTGAACAACGCCATCGCGTACAACCGCGAATATTGGAATAAAGGCGGATGGCAGAACGCGTGGAGATGGCCGTTGGTGAAGTTCTTCGATCGCTTGATTTTCAAGGCGGTACGGGAGAATTTCGGCGGACGTATGAAGTTCTTCGTAGGCGGCGGAGCGTTGCTTGACATCGCGTTGCAGCGCTATTTCTGCGCGGTCGGCATGCCGATGTTCCAGGGCTACGGCCTGAGCGAGGCGACTCCGATCATCTGCTCCAACTCGCTCGACGGCGCCATCTTCGGTTCGTCCGGAAGGATTGTCAAGCCGATGGAGCTGAAGATCTGCGACGCGGAAGGTAATATCGTGCCGGACGGCGAACGCGGCGAGATCGTCATCAAGGGCGAGAACGTCATGGCTGGTTATTGGAAGAACCCCGAGAGCACCGCTTCGACCATCATCGACGGATGGCTGCACACGGGCGATATGGGTTATGTCACGAAAGCGCACCCGGGCTATCTATGGGTCGTTGGACGCTTCAAGTCGCTGCTCATCCGCGCCGACGGAGAGAAATACAGTCCGGAGGGCTTTGAGGACTCGCTGACCGACGGCAGTATATACGTCGATCAGTGTATCCTGCACAACAACCAAGACCCGTACACTATCCTATTGATGGTGCCGAACAAAGACGCGCTGCAGGAATGGGCAAAGGCGCAAGGCAAGGATCCCGAGAGTCGCGAAGGCAAGGAGTGCATGCTGCTCAAGATCCAGAGCGAGATCGACACCTACCGCCCGGGCGGAAAGAACGAAGGTGTCTTCCCGGAGGCTTGGCTGCCGAGTGCGGTAGCTGTCTTAGGGGAGGCCTGGACAGAACAAAACCACCTCGTCAACTCCACTATGAAAGTGGTGCGTGGCAAGGTGGAGACGTATTTCCAAGACCGTATCGAGTATGCCTACACGGCGGAAGGAAAAGAGCTCTTCAACGAGAAGAATCTCGCGGCGGTGTAATGAGTTAACGGATTAACGAGTTAACGATTAGCGATTACTACTTGGCAACCACCAGGTAGTAATTTTTTTTGCCTTTCTGGAAGAGCAGGTATTTCCCGTTGAGGAGCGCGGCATCGGTGATCGGGGTCTGCGGGTCGGTGAGTTTCTCTTTGTTCATGGAGAAACCGTTTGCTTGGATCATCTTACGCGCTTCGCCCTTGGAGGGGAAGATCGCTGTTTTCTCAGCCAAGAGGTCGAGCGGCGCGATGCCTGCTTTCAGTTCGTCGAGAGAGATCTCATAGCGCTCGACGCCTTCGAAGACCTGCAGGAAGGTCTCTTCGTCGAGCGCGCGCAAAGCGTCCGCCGTGGCGTTGCCGAAAAGGATATTCGATGCCTCAACGGCTGCGTTGTAGTCCTCCTCGGAGTGCACCATGATGGTTACCTCCTTGGCGAGGCGTTTCTGCAACACACGGAGGTGCGGAGCGGCATCATGCTCGGCGATGAGCGCCTCGATCTCCTCGCGGGTGAGGGAGGTGAAGATCTTGATATAACGTTTGGCGTCATCGTCGGAGACGTTCATCCAGAACTGGAAGAACTTATACGGGGAGGTATATTTCTTCGAGAGCCAAACGTTGCCGGACTCGGTCTTACCGAACTTACCGCCGTCAGCTTTGGTGATCAGCGGACAGGTGAGGGCGAAAGCCTCGTTGCCGTTCATCTTACGCATCAGCTCGATGCCCGTGGTGATATTGCCCCACTGGTCCGAACCGCCCATCTGCATGAGGCAGTTCTTGTGCTCGTTGAGATAGACAAAATCGTAGCCCTGAAGGAGCTGGTAGGTGAACTCCGTGAACGACATACCTTGTGCGAACTCGCCGTTGAAACGTTTCTTCACAGAGTCCTTCGCCATCATATAATTGACGGTGATGAGTTTGCCGATGTTACGGGCAAAATCGAGGAAGGTGTAGTCCTTCATCCAGTCGTAGTTGTTCACGAGCTCCGCGGCATTGGGTTCGTTGCTGTTGAAATCCAGGAAGTGCTCCAACTGCTCGCGGATGCAGGCTACGTTATGGCGCAGTGTCTCCTCGGTAAGCAGATTACGCTCGGCGGACTTGCCGGAGGGGTCTCCGATCATACCCGTAGCGCCGCCTAACAGCGCAATAGGCTTGTGTCCGCAGGCCTGCAGGTGGCGCAGCATCATGATACCGCAGAGGTGACCGATATGCAGGCTGTCCGCCGTCGGGTCGATACCCACATAGGCGGTGGTCATCTCTTTCATCAATTGTTCTTCAGTTCCCGGCATGATGTCCTGGAGCATGCCTCTCCAACGCAATTCTTCAACGAAATTTTTAGTCATCGATTCAATGTTATTTCAAAAGCGGGTGCAAAGGTACACAAAAAAAACGACATATGCAAGTTTTATTGCGATTTTCTTAAATTTGCGGCGGTTTGGAGCCTTTCCCCTGGAGAAAGAAAAAAGAAAAAGAAAAGAACCAAAAGAATAATAAAAAAGAAAGCCCGACCCCGACCACCACCATAGGTGGTAGTCTACCACCTTTAAAAATAAAGGTGGTGGTACTGCGCGTACGCGCGAGGAGACGCCGCTAAAGCGGCATGGGGTCGGTCGGACTATTTTTTAGAAGATTTTTTTAGGCTGTCCTTCGGCCTTCATCAGGTAGTTCTCGGGACATGGTCCCGTGATGGTCGTGTGCTACCATCCGCCTAACCATCACGGGATCATCTTCCGAGAACTACCCGGCAACCCCTTGGTCACTTTACTTGACCTCTTGACCTTGTAGGGTATAGGTCTTGTCGCCACGGAGGATGTAGATTTGTCCGTTGCGGAGAATCTTTATAGCGGAAGGTTTATTACTGTAAATGCCGTCTATTCCTGTAGTACTCTGTTTCCTTATGGCAAAGTTCTTAATCTCCCATTGAGGAGCATAACTTGATGTACTGGTATAGCGGAAAGCAATGTTTATATACTGCCCTTTGTACTCAGACAAGTCTATATCTCCCGATTCGTACCAATTCCAATTGGAGCCGGTGGGATATGTTGGGATAATAAGTCTATTCCATTGAGCCGCCTCCGGATCTGATTCATCGTAGTCCGTTGAAATCCACAAAGACATCTGTGATGTGCTCTGGAAGAACTTTGCTGCATGACTGAAAGAAAGAACACATGTTTCATTCTCAGGCAGTTCTACACAAGGAGATATAAGCCATGATTCTGATTCATATTTAGTAGAACCTTTGATACATTTAGCAACCATTCCATATTGTGAATCCCAATTCCAAATGGACGTAAAACCGTCAGGTAATGTCAAGTTATCAACGCTAAAGTCGCCTTGTGAGGAAGCAAATGTCTCTGTGTATGGCACGGACTTGCAATCACGCGCAGGTGGCGGTGGAGTGGAACCATCATCATAAGGCAAGAAGAAGAGGTTTGTTATTTGATTTGTGTTGGCATAGAACGCGAAATAATTGTTATTCGTAGTGGCATTGAGTGACAAATAACGCTCTGCCGTACCATCGTTGAAATGCGCCTGCACTTGGTTATCTGCTACTTCAAATGTCAAAGATTTAGCCGTAGCACCAAGGTTTGCCGAGTTGCCGGAAGTCCATGTAACGTACTGCGTGCCGTTCTTTAATTTCCAATTTGTACCATCTGCTTCAAGTGTCCACACATATTTATCTTCCAAATCCGTAAGTGCGATAGCGTCCATGTTCTCTGTTCCTGTTGAGACGGCTTGGAAACGTTTTGTGCTTGCAGTTCCGAGATCCGAAGTCATGTAGTACCAATTTTTATCTCCGGTTTTATTACGGCTTGCAACAATGACATATTTGCCGGGTTTAAGCTTAAATTCTTCGGTTGGTTCTGCATCATCTTCAACCTTTGCTGGATCACTAATTACTCTCACCATACAAGGATTTTGAGAATATGTACTTCCTACAAAATTATACGTTTGACCATCATTGGAATACACTAAAGCAGCTAAATAGGATTTGGGCTCAAGACGAATAGTGTCAATAAAGTTAACAGTCCTTTCTTCATTTGCTCCTATTCCTGTTAAAGCAAAACTTATTTCGCTTACTAATTGAGCAAGTTGTAAGGTTTCCGGGTCATATAAAGCCAATGCGATACGACCTGTGAATGGAGAGGAAGATGTATTACCGAAGGTTACTCTAAACCAAATCTGATGTCCAGTGGTCAATTCATTGTTGCAGTCACTATAAATCTCAAAGTCGCTTTTCTTTTCAATAGGAGCTGTTAACGAGACATCCAAGATAGCTCCGTTATTATAAAATTCAGAGCCTACTAATTGATACCCAGTATCATTACTGTTATAAACAAGGGAGATTGCGTAGCGTCCAGGAACAAGTAGCAGATTTTGAACAATGGATTTTGCAATCAAAAGAGTTGTGTTCTTAGGGAGAGTAAAGTTTGTTTTAATAGGAATCTCTGTAACAAAATGACCTGCCGTGTCTATTACTAAAGCACTTATGTCTCCTGTAAAGTCATTCGTACCAGAGTTCTTTACTGTTGCATATATTGCAGTAGTACCTCTGTATTCAATAGAATTTTTGTCTAACGACATTTGACTTTCTAATTGTAAATTTGCAATATTCTGAGGTTGAACTTTTGGAACCATATTTATCAAAGCAAATTGTTTAGCAGTATAATCATGTCCCCCACTTCCAATTCCATTCGTTCCTGGCATTAAAGAATCTATAGGATAAAAGCCATCACTTCCGCCACTCCATCCCCAGTTAAAGTGAAAATAATTGTCACTATTATATCCATCGCATACAAATGCATGTCCACCATTTCCTATACCAATATATACCATTGGTTGGTGTGCGTCTAATTGAGCCTTTAAAGTAGCAATCCATTGTGCGTCTGTATATTGCGATTTATCAATGGATGTCGTTGCCTCAGAATATCTGAAATATTTTTTTACAGCATTTTCAACTTGCAGAATAGTGTCTATTCCTGAACCTCCATCAGCGATAAAACCATAATTCATATTCATTGCAACTCCGCAATGATACATTAATGTAGCAACAGCCTTAATTTGCGCCGAATTACTGTTAGGAGTTAAAGAATCCGGCATATTTCCCCAATCATATTCGGTTGCCCCAAAATTACAATATAGTGTGCCTGCCAAATTAGTCTTGTACTGATTACTACTATTCCCTATTTGAGGCCATTCCCAATAATTCATCACTTGCGCTAAAGCAGTTGCTCCACATCCTGTTACCGCTTGCTCTCGATAATATGTATCTGTAAATATTCCACTTTTTATTTTTTTACTAACAATCGGACATAAATTATTGTATAGTGGTGCTTGATCCCATTTCGTAGTAATAAGCGGTGCCACAACAGTTGTGGCAGTTAGCAGTTTTGTATTATTTTTTAATGCCTCCCATTTTTGCTTTACTTCTTCACTTTGGACAATATTATTTTCTTGAACATATTTAATTTGTTGACTATAACTATCTAAAAAAAACAACACTCCATAAGGAATATTTTCAGTATCAAAACTTGTATTATTAGAATATCCTAAGATTGGTCTTACAGCATCGTCAGCTGCAACAATAACAAATCCTTCCCCATCTTCACTATTGAATACATAGAACTGCTGATCATTTGTAACCTGTTTGGCTGCACGCGCCATTCGTTTGGGCTTGCGTGGTGCTTTTCGCATAGCGCTATTAGTACCTGACTCAGGCGCATTTATGAAATTTTCTGCCACTTGCTGAGCTAAGTTAGGGTCAACTGGAGCGGCTAACAGCATAGCCGGTAACAATAACAAAAGACATAATAGTTTTTTCATTGTATTAAAGATTTTAGAGTTTCGCATCTGGAACAATTGGGTTAAAGGCATCTAATCCTGCTTTCTCGCATATTTCATTAAGATGCTTCATAACAAAACGCTTTAATTCTCTGTCGTGCTCATCATTCCACGACAATTCTATTCCTAATTCAATATTCTTCTCTACACTATAGTTGTACATATTAAGAGATGTAATGAGACATTTATTTTCATTCATGTACAACTTGCTATGCAACGCTTCTAAATTATCACTCTTTACGACAAACTGCCCTTTCTTCTCAAATTTCCGAAAATATTCCCAATTTTCTCGTGGAATAGGTAGCGTTTTCTCCTTATCTTTTCCTTGTGTTGGACGACAAAAGATAACTACTTGAACGCCATTCTTTAAGGCTCCAAGTAAAGAAAGAATTACATTCTTTGGGCAATCCCAAAATGGAGATACCAAGATGATATACTTCTTTGCTTCCAAAATAATAGAGTCAATGGAAGTAATAGAACCGATTGCATCTAAAATTTTAGCCATAATTTATAGTATTAGTTAGTTTTTCAATTAAAAGCGTGGATTCCTTGTCGAATGTCCGGCTACCACACCTTTTATACCTACAAGTCCTCCACGCCGAAAGGCGCTGACTTATTCTTGGTATAAATGTTTGTTGTGGTAGTTGACATTCCAGAATAAATAGCGAATATGCTTTATGTATGTTGTTTGTCTGTTGTTTTATGCCATAGGCAGATTTATTTGTTATATTTTTGTCTTTCTCCTTTTCCGGAGTGCTCGGAAGCACCGCTCGGAGAGGGACGTGTATTTTACGATAATATCTTTTTTACCATCTTGCGCAATTCGTCTTTGTTGGGCAAGAAAAGTTCGTATTGGGAAACAAAGAGGTTGCTGTCCATGCCGTATGTGGCATATTCGACCATCAGTTCGTCTTTATAGTGGCTTAACACTATACCAATTGGCGGATTGTCGCCTTCCATATTTTCCTCTTTGGCGAAATAGCCCAAATACATGTTCATCTGACCAATATCCCGATGGGTGGCTGCGCCACGCTTCAAATCAATCAAGACAAAACATCTTAAAATGCGATGATAAAACACAAGGTCAACATGGTAATGGGTATTGTTGATGGTAAGGGGATATTGCCTTTTGACAAACGTAAATCCTTTGCCCAATTCCAACAAGAACATCTGCATGTTGTCAATCAGTTTTTTCTCCAACTGACTTTCCTTGTACTTGTCCGGCAGTCCCAAGAACTCCAGCGTATAAGTAGCTTTGACAATATCTTCCGGAGATTGAACCTGTTGCCCTTTTTCCGCTAAAGCAAGCACTCCCTCTTTATCTTTGCTCAACGCCAGACGCATGAACAGACCGCTCTCTTTCTGACGATGCAAATAATCGACAGACCAGTTTTCCGCGACACATTCTTTGGCATAGAACTCACGCTCCAGATCATCGTCTATCGTAATCAGTTCGCAGATATGCGACCAAGTCAATTTGTCAGATGTCTGGAAATTTGCAACCAATTTGTCAGTTGTCTGACATTTTGGGAATAGGAGATAGTACTTGCGCATGTTGTTCAGGTTGGGGCGGCTGTAACCGCGTCCTATTCTTGCGCGCAGTATTTTGGCGAGGTTGGACAACAAAGCTGTTCCGTATTTGGCGCGTGCGTTGCCTTCTTGCTCAAACTCCACAATATATCGTCCGATGTTCCAATAGGTCGTTTTGATGGTCTCGTTGATGCTGATAGCTAACGCCTGCTTGCCTTCCTCCACCACTTGCACAATCTTATCTGCCAGCGCAGACAAGTCTGCGTCAGAAAACAAAACGGCAGTATTGTTTTTCGATAGTTCGGACTTCATATTGTAGTTATTTTTATTTTCTGCCTACTGCTGTTTTATGCCATAGGCGGATTTTTGTTTGTGCATCTATTTCCCAGTTGCAAGGCTTGCTCGCGCGTAGCAACAGGCTCTCGTTCATCGTCTTTGCAACTTTCGGCTGCAAAGGTACACAAAAAAAATGACATGTGCAAATAAAAAACGAAAAAAAGCGCTCGCGGCTGTTCGCGAGCGCTCATAAGCGAGTAAGTTAGGAAATGTGTTTTTCCTGATATTAGTGAGTTTGGTTATTTCACGCGGGCGAAATACCACTGATATCAGGACAAAGTATTATTTTTATTTGAGCATAGCTCCGAAGACGAGGTAAACCTGGGTGTCTTGCTCGTCGTCGTTGCCGAAATGGATGTTGAACCGCGTGCGGTTTTCATCCATCATCGCGTACGCATAGGATTTCGGGAAGGGCTTATAAGCCGAGCCGTCTGCCAGCACGAGATTGATGTGAGAGAAGTGACCGTCCTCGGAGCTGACCGGCATATTATGGATAAAGATATCCAGCGGTGTCTCGTCCTCGGACGCGATGCGTGCGTTCACAAACTTCACATCCACGGTCTTGGCGTTGGGGTGCAAGGTGATGACCGCCTGCTGTTGGTCGTTGTGTACAGGGAACATCACTCCGCGCAGTTCTCCGGTTACGTTGAAAACTACAGCGTCTTTGTCCTCCGGCTCGTTGCCGCCTTTCTTGTCACAAGATGTAAATGCCAACACGCCGGCTGCCAGCGCAAAGGCAAAGAATAAAATCTTTTTCATAATTTTAAACCTCCATATTATTCATTACACATTTACTTTACGACTTGTCCTTGGATGGTGTAGATCTTACCCGCCCGGATGATGTAAATCTGACCGTTGATGAGCAGTTTTTGCGCTTTCTCGCCCACCTCGGCATTTATGAAGCCCAGGCCACCTGCGGGTGATTGAGAATACTGCGCAGTATAGACCGCGTTGCCGGTAACGGCCGTGATCTCCGGCGTCCAACCCTCGAAGGTATAGATCCATTCTCCGGTCGGTTCGAGTGTCGGCGTAACGCTGCAAGCCGGGGTTTCGCCATAGAGGTACGAATTCGACTCAATAAGCGCACCATCGGCATTGAGGAAGGTCACACGGTAAGTCTGCTGAGCGAACGTAGCGGTGAGATTCACATCCTCGGTAAGGGTAATGGAGTATGTCGGGATGGTCCTGCCGTCCGACCATTGTACGAAATGGTAGCCCTCAGCCGGGGTAGCGGAGATGGTGATCGTTGTGCCGTACTCATACGTGCCGTTAACCTCCGAATTCACCGAACCTCCAACACCAGCAGAGATGTTCAGCGTGATTTGCTTAACAGCGAAGGAGGCGGTGAGAGTGAGGTTCTGGTTGATGGTAATGACGCGGGTAGCGGAAGTGTTGCCATCAGACCACTGCACGAATTCTGCCCGCTCATTCGGCGTAGCGGAGATCGTTACTTTATCGCCCTCGGAGTACGTGCCGCTGACTTGACTTACGACGCCTAATTCCGCATCGGAAGAGAGCACACGCAGGGTGTATTGACTAAGCGGTGACTCGACAGAAGAGAAGGTCGCAGAGAGGTTGATGCTCTCCGTCACGATGATGGTACGCGTCACATTCTGGTCACCGTCAGACCACTGAGCGAACCGGTATCCCTCATCCGGATCCGCCTTGAGCGTAATCTCGGTACCATAAACGCAGGAGTATTTCTTCGTCGTCTTGTTGTACTCAGCGCCGGAGACTTGTACACGGCCGCCTACAGCAGCAGGAATAGTGATGTAGCAGATCGGCTTGAAGACGGCAGTTATCGTAGTATCCTGACTGATATCAACACCACGCGAGAGGTTGGTATTGTCATACCCGTCGGACCACTCGTAGAATACGTATCCTTCTGCCGGAACCGCCTCTACATTGAAGTAATTATCCTCGAAGGCCGTGGTGTCCACGCGATCGATTTCCGTCTCGGAGTTGTTCAGTTTGATCTTACCACCAGTAGTAGCCGCAAAGGTGACATTATATACAGGAACCGGCTCAAAGAGCGCGATAAGCGATACAGCCTCCTCCACGATGAGCGCGCGGCGCCACTCCGTATTTCCGTCAGACCAGCCGATAAAACGATAGCCCTCTTCGTTCATAATTCTCAGGTAGATGATAAATCCGGCAGGATAATCGCCCGACGGGTCATCCGGCAGGAAACCACCGGTAGTCGTAGAGATCGATATATGGTACGTCGGCGTGGAGAAGTAGTTGAGCGTGCACATCGCTTCTTCAGAGAGAGGAGTATATTCACCCGGTGCATACTCGATAGCCGGCGTGAGACGAAGTACATACCGTCCGTCCATCGCTGCCGGTACTGAGAGCGCGTTGCTGTTGATAATACTGTCAGAGAAAATGGTTATATAGTAAGACTCTGCTGTCTGGCATTCCAGGTAAGCGAATACCTTGCCTACAGAGGTGGACCATGTGTAGTTGAGCTGGTTGCCGGCTATCGCTCCTTGCAGGTTAGAGATAATCCGTAACGAAGACTTGACGAAGAAATAATCTCGACCTTCACCATCGACATAACTAATCCAGTCGGAGAGAAGTTCTCCTGCTGCATTGACAGCGCGAACACGACAGTTATATGCGCTCTGACCGGAGAGGAAGGTATAGTCATAAGCCTTGTTCGGCAGGATCGTAGAAACGATCGGAGCACCATAGTAACCTTGCGAAATCTGGAACTGGTATTGGATAGTATCCGTATTTGACTCCCAGGTGAAATGATAGTGAATCGAGTCAGAGGTAGTGAGCTGCAGGTTCGAGAGAACGATAAGGCTCTTTTGCAAGGTAAACTCATTGCCCACACACTGCTGGTTATATAAATGATGCGGTTCGGACGGATAAACGACCCATCTTACTTCCATTCCGTCTTGATTATCAGGAACCATATAGGTATAGTTGGTATCATTAACCTCATGATAGTGGACAGATGACCAATAATACCCTTGGTTGCGTTGGATCTCTAAAGTGTATCGCGAAGCCTTCTCGGACATCGGAGCCCAAGAGAAGGTCACTCTACCCGGCGTAGAAACGGCCTGGAGGGAAGCCGGATCAATACGGTAGTCGTGTGGCATTGCGTCACACGGCGCATAGTTGAGATACGAGACGTACTCAAAGCAAGTATCCTTAAATACCGTATATTGGCTGCCGAAGAGCTGGAACGACTGAGCCGGTAAAGTAGAATTGATGGTATAGGAATACCAACCGTTACCCTCATCTACATAGTCGATATACGAGTAGGTGTCCGGGATATACATCTGCTGCGCAGATCCGGTAGCATCCGGATGAATCAATACACGGATGGTAATGTCGCGTGCAGGTACCGGCAGAACATCAAAATTAGCGGTTCTGGTACCACCTTCCTCGCCGTTAGGCATCTGTGGAGTGATCCGAACCGTGAAAGTACCCACGGACGGAATGCTGTTTGTGATGAAGATAGGGTCGTTCGTCCACATGGTGTAGCCATCCGCGCTGTTATACACGGAATACGCATTGACCGGCTCCGGGCATGGATCCCAAGTGATAGTCCATGTACCGTCACTGTTCACGCTTGCGTTAATATTCTTCGGGATATAAGGAGAAGCCTCCAATGCGAACGGAGCTCCGTCTGCTCTGAGATCCCATAAGTACACATCTTTCTGCAGGATAGGCAGTACATACCACTTCACAGTAGCCATCGCAGAGTCCGTATATACGGTACCGGTAAAACTACGTGCAGAGCCATCGGCTTTGAATACCTTGAACGGACTCTCATCCGCATCGCACAGATAAATAGCAAACTGTTCAGGGGTAGAAGCGCATTCCCATGAGAACGTCATCTTACCTCCGCCAAGATCCTCACGTTGTACGTTGGAGATGGAGTAATCCTTGAGCGCCGTGCTGCAATCCGCAACGCGGAACTCGCCGTCAAACTCTATGCAGGTATTCTCGCCGCAGGCGATGAGCTTGCCATCTCTTCCGTAGAAGTAATCCTCTGTCGTCAGGAACTTGATATTCACAACCGGAGAGGTGGTGTTAAAGGTATGGGAGTACCACGGTCCTTCGCCCTCTTTCTCGAACATCACCTGATCGGTGTAGTCGTAATTATCGGCATTATAAGTCAGCGCAAGCCAGTCCCCTGCTCCCGGTTGCGGAAGTACGCGGACGGTAATGTCGTGCGATGCCTGCTCTTCTACATTATAGTACGAATTGGCGCTGCCAATCTGATAGATGTTATAGCCTCCCCAATCATTCGGGACTTTCTCAAAGACTGTGATCTGGATATAGTAGAAACCTGCCGCCAATGCACCGGAAGTGATCGCCTGAGCGATGGGGCTCTCGTCGAGTTGAAGCACACACTCTCCGGTCATGGAATTATGCATATACACGCGGTAGTAAGCTACGCGCTGGGTGGCATCCATCAGCCATGAGACGGTATAAGTGCCGTCTTCGTTTTGCGAGACAAGAATGTCGTGAGGCACGTAATCGTTAGCACGCGCATCACACTCTGCCTCGCGATAACCGAAGTTCGTACTGTACTCTACGCAAGTATCTCCATAGACCTCCATCATAGGAGTATAATAGTATCCGCTGTTCTTCACACCTACGCGCGCACCGCGCTCGGTAGTATTAAAGGTGTAGGAATACCATCCGTAAGATTCCTGTGTAGCATCTACCTCCTCACTGTTACCGGCTGTCTTCTCTACTTCAAACTTCACGCCGGCCGAAGTGTCGATGCCGGAATTGTCGCCTAACATAATACGTACGGTGATGTCATGAGCGGCTACAGGAGCTACCTCGAAAGTGCCGCGGCCCTCACCGAGCGAATTCCAAGTGTCCTCTCCGTAGGACGCGATGACGATAGAATACGTACCGCTAAACATCGCTTTGATAGAACCCGTAATGGAAGTGGTGCGCAGATATTCGTCGCTGCTATAGACACTTTTTCCCGTCGGGTCCAGAACGTTGATCCAATACTGCTTCACGTCCGGACTCTCAGCCGCATCCCAGGAGAAAGTATAGGTCCCATCTGCATTCAGAACGCCATGAATATTGGTCGCCACCTTCGGAGAAGGCAGTACGCTCATCGGCGCGCTATATGCGGACAAAACTTCCTGAGCTTCATAGTAGATATTCGGAACAACCTTCCAAACGATCTGCATTGGCTCAGAGTTGGACAAAATGACATAACCATCTTTCGCGTAGAGGTAATGGTAGGAAAGTTCTTGAGTAAGGTCATTGGCATCATAGACGTATACCCGCCAGTTGCCCGGATCGCTGTTGCTCTCCCAGGATACATACAGCGTGTCCTGACCTTGGTGTGCCTGCAGGTTGTAAGGCAGGTAGTCGTTGGGATACGTAGCACTCCATTCGTCTGTCGTAAAATAGAGGAAGTGGCTGCCATCCGCTTTCTTTCCCAGAAGACCGTAACCTCCGAAACTCGAATACTCACAAGCTACACTTTCTGTAGCGGCCTCCGCGGTAGAAGCATTGAGCAGCGAGAATTGGATAGGATTGTAGTCATAATCGGACAGCGAGACGGTGGTCTGATACCATCCGGTGGCAGACGGATCTGCCGTTAGTGCCGCGATCTGACTCTCACTCGAACCCTCGTAATGCCACTGCATGGCATAACCGGATTCAGAAACAAAGCCTTGTGTTGCAGGAATGTAAAAGTGATACGAAAGATCATACGCCTTTACCTGCATCGCCGCAGCGAAAAGCATACAAATCACTGCAATGAAGTAAAAATGCTTTTTCATAAAGTTATTAGATATTTTGTGGATTATTTCATTTCTACGCCGAGGGCATTGTACATCTTGCCGTCACGGATGATGAGGATTTGGCCGTCACGAATCAGCTTTTGGCTGTCGGACTTGGGCTCTTGGCTGATTTCGTCGAGGGCGGAGGGCACTTCTATAGCCCAACTGATGCCGTAGATAGCCACGGAGCCGGACGGGGTGAGGTCTTCATTCTCTACGATCCAGTCGGCTTTCGCACGACGCGGCATGTGTTTGGTCGGTGCGGCAGCAGGCAGTTCGGGTTCGGGGATGAATCCGAAGATATATGCGCGTGCAGCGGCTTCGATGTCATAAGGTACTTCGATAACACCTTTGACGAGATGTACAAAGTCTTGGAAGGTGTCACTGTTACCGATTTGTACCGCGAGCAGGTGATCACCTTCGGTCTTAACGGTGATAGAGATGGTACCTTGACCCGACGGCAGTTCAACGATCATACCGCTGAAGTTATTGCGGATAATATCGCTGTTATCGGGGTTCGCGAGGATATTGCTGAGCATCACTTCATCGACCACGGTATTGAGGACGAGTGCTTGTTCGGCAGCGTCGTAATGGTCGCCGTTAGTGGTGTCGCAGGTGATATAGAGGTTGCCCACTACGGCGTTGGTGAGGTCGGTGTTGGCCGGGAGGTTAGCTACAGAGATCGTTCCTTCTTCTGCGAGCGGCTCGATGTCGGTTACTTCAGCGGGTTTGGTCTCCGGATCCATCTCAATGATATGCTGGAAGAGGTTCCACTGTGCATCATTGCGGTAAGCTGCGAGCGTACCGGCGGGTACATAGAGGGTAGCTGTCTCGTGCGGGTCGTTGTACCAGTTCTCAAACGCGCCTTCTTCGAGCACGCCGGCAGGGTTCTCAATCAGCGAGGTGATGAGGGTGAGATTTGTGAGGTTCATAAATCCGTAGTCCGCGACATGCTTGAGGTTCGCAGGCAAAGTGAGCGAACGGATACCGTACAGTTCGTTGAATGCCTCTTGTTCAATAGAGTCCACAGAAGCGGGGATGAAAGCGCCAGCGGTAGCCGCTACGAGGGTGTTGTCGGCAGTACGGATGATGGCGTTGCAGTTGTCACGGCTGTCGAACACGGTGTTGGCAGGGTTGACGGTCAGTTTAGCAATATTGGTTCCTAACAAAGCCGATCCTTCGATCTCAATGACTCCCGCGGGGATCTCCAGTGAACGGAGCGGGCATCCACGGAACAGACGGTTGTTCAATACTTGCAGTGATGCCGGTAGGTGGATTTCCGTCAAGGCTTCGCAACCCGCGAAAGCCCCCGGACCGATGTATATGACTTCATCGGGTATGATGATAGTCCGCAGGGCAACGCAGCCGAAGAAGATACGGTCTTGGATAGCTGTTGTACCCGGCGCAAAAGTGGCTTTGACGAGGTTCTCGTTATCTTGGAAAGCGGCGTCGCTGTCAAGCCAATTGGAGGACGAAGCGGGAATAACGACCTCTTTGAGTCCCGTACGGGCAAAAGCGAGCCATCCTACTTTTTCCACCGATTCAGGGATGTCAAGCGAGAATAGTTTGTCCGTATATTCGAAGGCTTCCGTGCCTATATACTTGACAGTACTTGGTATGGTCAGACTGCTGAGGTTGGACGCACCTCGGAAGCAGTATTCGCCGATTTCCTCTACAGCGCAGCGGTGGCGTGTCCAGCCCTCCAGTGGTGCTGCGGAATATTTGGTGCCGGAACTGTTGGAGAACGAGTAGAAGGTCACCGAGTCCGGAATGATGATGCTCGACTGCTTGTAGGGGAACTCGGAGCTCCATGTGCTGACGTACGAACCGTCTGGGTTGAGATACCATACTTGCGGAAGGGCGACGGAGAGGTACAAATCGCCTGATCCTTCTTCTTTCTGCGAGACTTTGTAATAGAGTCCGCTTTCGTAGAAATCGAAGGTGTAGTCCGCATATCGGATGCCGTACTGCCGCGAGACGTCCATTTCCTGAACGGTGAAGCGGCTCCAAAAAGCGTCTGCGTTGTAAGCGTTTGCCAGACCTTCGGGCACATAGAGTGTGATGGATGAAGCGTCGGGCTGCGGCGTATCTTCGTCCAGCCAACCGAACATACGGGTGCCGCGGGTGAGCACGTTGGGCGTGTTGATCTGTACCGACTGCAGGTTGCGTGCATAAGGGCAGAAAGCCAGCGGAATCTCCGTCACGTTCTCACCGATGACTACGTTCAGCACTTCGCTCCA
>DGTR01000004.1:0-328 GCA_002394395.1 Bacteroidales bacterium UBA4331
GCGGCGATATACAAGGTATCATCAATTCGCTCGACCATATCGAGAAATTAGGCTGTACCGCCATCTGGCCGACGCCGATGTTAGGCGATGACGAAGAGGCCTGGAGTTACCACGGCTACGCTTGCTCGGATTACTACCATATCGACCCGCGTTACGGCTCTAACTCGCTGTATGCACAGATGGTACAAGAGGCGCATAAGAAGGGTCTGAAGGTTCTAATGGACATGGTACCGAACCACTGTGGAGGCTCGCACTGGTGGATGAAAGATCTGCCCTACCGGAACTGGATCAATCAGTTCCCGCAGTTCACCAACACGAACAACTGCTT
>DGTR01000004.1:400-73836 GCA_002394395.1 Bacteroidales bacterium UBA4331
ACCGCCAACTACGACATCAACGCGTCTCAATACGACCGGAACCTGAGTAACCGCGGATGGTTTGACCACCCGATGCCGGATATGAATTTAGAGAACCCGGACCTGCTGAAATACTTCCAGCAATGGGCTATCTGGTGGATCGAATACGCCGATCTGGACGGTCTGCGCGTGGATACCTATCCGTATATCGAGAAGATCCCCGGTAGCAAATGGCTGAAAGCCATCCGCGAGGAGTATCCGGGTATCAATATCGTCGGTGAGTGCTGGACCAGACCGGCCCCGGCTGTAGCTTACTGGCAAAGCGGAGCGAAGAACTTCGACGGCTTTGATTCGAACCTGCCGACCGTAATGGACTTCCCGACCGAAGAAGCGATCCGTCAGGCGCTGGAGAACGACGGGAACTACTGGGGCGGCGGTCTGACAAAGGTATATGACGCGCTCACGATGGACTACATGTATGCGGATGTGAACAAGCTGTTCACCTTCCTCGGCAACCATGATATGAGCCGAATCCGCGATGCAGTCAAAGATAGAGACATCCGCCGCGTGAAGTTAGCTTACGTGCTGCTCGCCACCATGCGCGGTATC
The DNA here is from genome assembly GCA_002394395.1 of Bacteroidales bacterium UBA4331. Lineage (GTDB taxonomy): Bacteria > Bacteroidota > Bacteroidia > Bacteroidales > Paludibacteraceae > Colicola. The sequence goes on from DGTR01000004.1 coordinate 989, forward strand.
CCGCAAGTACTGTACGGCGATGAGTATGCCATGATCTCGTCCAACAAAGAGAACCCGAGCGACCACTCCTACCTGCGTATGCCGCTGCCGCAAGAAGGCGAAGTGAATGCAGAGATGACAGATATGTTCGAGTTCCAGAGCCAGTTATTCCAATGGAGAAAGAAAGAGCCGGTGCTCCATGAGGGCAAGACCATGCATTTCCTCTCGCGTAATAACACCTATGCCTTCTTCCGCTACAACGATAAAGAGGCTGTCTTCGTCTTTGCCAATGCCTCAGAGAAGTCATGCACCGTGCCCGTAGCCAATTATCAGGAGATCCTGAGCCATTATAACCCGATGGGCAAAGATCCGCTGACAGGCAAGAAAGTGGACATGAGCAAGAGCCTTCTTGTTCCCGGGCTGAGTACCATCATCGTTAAGTTAACAAGATAAGGGATGAACGAGTTAACGAATGAACGAAAGAACAAAGTGTGCCCACGATGCGGGGCACATTTTGTTTGCACCCACGATGCGTTCTGCCAATGCGTGGGTGTGCGACTCAACGAAAAAGCGCGCGAGTATCTTCGCGCGCATTATTCGGATTGTCTCTGCAGGGGGTGTCTGGAGGAGATCTCTAGTTTCCTAGGATCATAGAATCCTAGTACAACCTGTTAGCAAAATGCAAAGTAGAATCGGGGGCGTTATTCAGGATATGAATGACGTCCTCTAACATTTCCTCGGGGTGCACTACCCCACGCTCCCAGAAGTTATTCTGTCCACCGTCCAGCCGCTGCTTGCGCCAATTATAGACGCGTCCGGACTGATAGGCCTTGAACCAGGTATGTTTCTCGTCTATCTCGGCGAGTTCCGCCAAAGTGTTTCCTCCGGCACCGACCCACACATCCGCATCGTGGAAATAATGGATCGTCTCCTCCACCGTCAAGGGGATGGATGTCTCGCGCTCATCATTGTAGAAGGGATAAGCCGCCCCTGCATCCTTGAAAAGGTACGCCAAGTAGTTCTTGCCGGAGGGTACGTACCAGGTTCCGCGGAAATTATTGCCGGACATAATAGAGACCGGCTTCGCCTGACAGACCGTTTCACTGACAGACCGCTTTGCTGACAGACCGGCTTCGCCTGACAGACAGAGATACTTCTCTTCCACTTCGTGGAAGATGGAGTCCGCTTGGGGCAGTTTGCCGACGAGCGCCCCGATGACGCGAATCCATTCTGCGCGCGCCAGAGGAGAGTGTTCCTGCCATTCGTTGATGAAGATGATCGGTACTCCTAATTTCTCCAGCCGCATGGCCTCGAGATTGTCATACTGACCGTAATTAACCGCCAGAAGAATGTCTAATCCCGCTTGCAGAACCCGCTCAGCAGAAGGTTTCATGGAGTCGCCGAGATCAATCTCCGTACCTTTGACAGGCGTGTAGATGAGTTCAGGGTTACAAACAGCAGCCAGACAATCGATTGCGTCCAGGGCGTAAAGGAATCCCACCTGCACGGTACTCATCGTTCCGATACGTTGCAAGGGTTCACGGACACAGAGACGCTTATAAGGCTGAAACACCTCTACCACTACTCCTGTGTCCGTCTGATTGATCTGAAAGCCCTCCGCGTACTTATTGCTCGCGGGCACTGTCCCCTGCTCCGCAGGCTGCTTAGCGCAGCCCACGAAGCAGAGTGTTAGCAAAAGAATAATTATCGAATTTCTCATAATGAGCGCAAAGGTACTGCTTTTTTTTGAGATATGCAAGGAAAATCGAAGATTATCCTCCAATGATACCATCTTCGAAATTATTATTGACGTTTCCGGGGAGCGGGAAAAATCCTCCTCCACTTACCATCAGTACATGTGTTACAGCAATGATCTGAACGGAAGTTTGCGGGGTTACATATATATTCTTCATATTACTTTACAATTTTTTGACCGTTAATAATATATACACCGTGCTCTAAACAGTGACTATTCACCGGACGACCAAGGATATCAAAACATTGATTCATTTTGTCATTTACCATTTGTTCATTTAATCCCGTAGTCACTTGCGGCGCCTGCGCACTGCCAATAACGACGTGGCGCCTTCCTGCAATAGGTTTCGGGGCATTGTTAGAACCCTGTACAGGGACTTCATTCATTTTGATATAGGCCCTATTCTCAGGCAGACGACAGTTACCACCACAACGCTGGAACATGTTGTTGTAGATCACATAGTTGCCTTCCAACTTGTTGCCGGATGTTCCTGCAGCTCCATCGGTGATGTACTCAAACGTACCATGCAAGCCATTTTCATTACCGGCTGTGAGTACCTGTGTGGACTCGGCATACCATATACGCAGTATATCCGTTTTGGGTACAAAGACATATGGCACACCCGGTTCAAGTTGCGTCACTTCCTCAAGCGTGATATTGAGCGGCATTCCCTCTCCGTCAACTTCTTTATAGAGGATTTTATAGAATGTGTCATCGAATGTGCGGAACGAAGCATAAGGAATACAAACCGTGCCCATCTGTCCGGCAACAAGATTCTCACGGAGGTACTCTCCATAGGTCTCGGATGCGTTGCTGTAGATTTTGGAATCGTCCGGCAGAGTGTTCTCATATACTTGCATACCTCCGAGTACAGGCAGCGGATCAACTCCTATCTCCTGACCGAAGGCGTCACCGAGCTTGTATGCCACTTCACCGCCTGTCCATGCTTCGGGAGCAGTGATAATCGTTGTGTTGAGTTCGTTGAAGAGGAAGTCCTCATTAGCGTAAGCGTTGGTGACGTTCTCTGTTTCGGTAGTCGTATTCGCAGTAGGACGGATAGCTCCGTGGCATGAATAACCGGAATTGTTGGTGCGAGTAGCGTGTACGCGGCCGGTGTTATAGACGTTGGTGACGGTAATATTCTGCGAGGTAGCATATATGCCGCCGACATTATTGTTCGCCACGATTGTTCCGCAGTTGTAACTATTCGTGATGGAACAGTTATTACTGTTTATAAACGCTATACCTGCTGCATCGGTTGCTTTGGTACTCGTCTCATTGGAGAGTGTCACGTTGCCGTAGTTGGCACAACGGTCAATATAGACGTACGTTCCGGCGTAACCGCAGATTCCTGCGGCGTACTTACCTACTCCTATTCCGGTCACATTGACATAGTTGGTTACATTCGTAATACGAACCGGATTGGCGGACGAACCGGTAGCTTGTCCTGCCACACCGCCTGCTTTGAGAGACGTGCTGTTACTGGTAGTAGTAACGGAACCGCGCACGGTGAAGTTCATGATTTCGGCTCCCTGCGCCAAACTGCCGAACAAACCGAATATGCTTCCATCAGTTGTGTTGATGCATAAGTTATCAACAGTATGACCTTGTCCGTCAAACGAACCCGCGAATTTCTTATAGGAGTTATCTTTGCCGATAGGCGTCCAGTTATAGCTGCAAAGGTCAATATCGTTATCCAGCACTCCTTTTATCGTTTGTGCTGTTACATTCCCTTTTTCGCAGGCATTGACTTGCGCAGCGAACCATGCTAATTCGGCACCGCTGGTAATATGATAAATACCGCCTGTCATAGCCGGTTCCGGCAATGTCTCTCCGTCCCAACCCTCTACGGGAATAGCTTCCAGATGCACAGGAACAGTCATCTCAGCAGGACTATTTTCCTCAATAGTTACCGTTATCGGCGTACGCTTGTAGCCCGTTTTGCCGGCAAGTATGATGTTCTCTCCTTGTGTCAGCAGGTATTTGCCGTCTTCGGGCGTTACCTCGATACCCAAACTGTTGGTAACGGAGATAATCTCAGCGTCAGCGGGATCGAGTTCCAGTGTAGCAAGTGTTTTGACCGGTTGTTTAACCGGTATTATCACATCTGGAAGCGCACCGAAATACGTAGTATGGGCTACAGCCGTGAAGTTAGGCGAGCGTCCGCCTACTTTGTCAATAATACGGTGGTTTCCGATGGGGTCTCCGAAACCGAACACTTGTATAACGCCATCCCGTAAGGAATAGGTCGATTCCGTGTAATCAACCGGAATAATCAGTTTGGTGTAAGCCTGTGCAGCAGGGCTTGCACCAAACCAGTATTGGTTCGGCCCAAGAATGGCAGCAGTTCCTTCAGGCACGCCATTGTAAGTGATATATGCGGACATATTATAGATGCCGGACAATTTGTTCGCAGGATGGAAAAGCCCGTTGTACTGCACGCGAACCTGATCTCCCGGATAGAACTCCGAACCGCTCCGTGTCTCATTAATAATTGTTCTGGTCGCATGCCGTGCTGTCAGCACTTGGTACTCGTACTTACCTGTTCCATCGCCCAGCCGGACTATCTGACGGCCGTGTTTGAGCGGCAAGGTATAGGTGTTGTCCTCGTTCTTGGAGACAACATGCCAGCCGGTGTTATATACTGCGTCGTTCATGCGGATAGTCGGATAGCTGATCTCAACCGTCTGCACGCCGGTCGGTTTGAAGGTGTAGTTAAAGGTCTCTTCATCGTTGATGTAATAGAACACATCGTGCTCTGCATCCACATAAATGCCGGCGTTCTTTTTCTGATCCTCGTTGTACGTCTCGTTGATGCGCATATTGGCATCCATCCCGTTTTCGGGGGCATCTACGCTTACGACAAACACACCCGTATTTTCCGGCCAAATGGCACCGAAATACTGACCGCCGTAATAGGGACTCATTTTTCCGTTATTGGCGTACTGCACTGCCGATGCCGCATCGTAGGTCACCGTGACAATCGCCGTTCCGGCACTCTTGGCACGCAGAATAGACCACTCAGAACCAATGTTTCCATCTGGAACAATCTCCACGACCGAGTTATCGGGATTACCGTTCATATCATACACGGCATAATGATAATCCGGCTCTAAGAAGTAGTTATCCGTCTGGTTTGGAGCGATTTGCCAGTCACGCTCCGCCATGAGGTCATACTCCTGTCCGGCAGTCATTTTGAGGTAGCCTTTTTCGTTGATATTCAAAAGGATGTTACAGTCGTTCAAACCGTCCAGACTCTGCGGGTCATGATCCACCCATTTAGGGTCACGCGCTGCAAAGTCCGCCTCGGTGAAATTGAGAACCGGACATTTGGCTGGATTGGTATTGAAATAAAACGTAAGGAGTTGTGTCAGTCCTCCTTCCTTCCATGCGCGCATGTTATACTTGCAGGCGTTCCCCAAATACCATGTGTAGGTCTTGGTGTCACCGGTCGTCTTCACGCTCTCTGGCGCAATGAAGCGGAACGGCACGTAATGGATAGTTCCCGTTCCGAGGTCTCCTCCGGGTTTCTGCATCATCGCTATCTCCGCGTCCGCAGGGCAAGTAGAGGTGAACAAACCGCCCATCGGGATTTTGGTCTGGATAGTGGTGTTGCCCGTTACGGTACGACCGTCATTGGCGAAAATATAGCCCTCTTCCTGATGCGCCGCCGAAGGAACCATACGCAGTACCACGCTTCCGCCGTCGTAGGTCAGTACGGAGGGATTGTTGGCGTTCGTTCCGATGGTAACAGGGAAGGTCTTTCCTTCTCGGCTGTGTACCTCGCAATCCTCGATTGTGAAATCCTCACCATAGACCCAGTACGAGTTGTCCTCTTTTTTGTTGGACGTACTGATTTTGGTAATCGTCCAAATCTGCATCTCGATGTCGTCATCATCTACATCAAATGTGAACGTGCCGTTCATCTCACTATTTGAGTTATATCCATAGATAGTGTAACTGCCATTAGGCAGGCTATTGAATACATATGTGTTTCCGGTTTGCGAGTCCTCAGTAATGGTAGTACCTGATTCATCTTGCAAGGTCATGCTATTGGTAACGCTATTCATCGTTATCGCCACATGAGCCGCCTGCACACTCTGCCATGCTCCCAGCAGAAACAGCAGACATGCAAAATATAGAGAATGTTTGTTCATCACGTTTAAAAATCTTTATTGTATGATTTGTTTGGTTGCTCCTTGTCCGGTCTGTATAATGGACACTTGCCCTCTAACAGGTTGTCCGTTAATCTTTCTGCCCTCTAAGGTATAGGTATTCCTATTTTCTTCCGCTTTCGTTTCCTCAATGCCGGTAGTGATAGAAAGAGTGGTCACTTCCAATGCAACACGTTCGCTGGCATTACCCGAAGTGTCCAATGTCTCCAGTTCAATCTGATAGGTAGTTGCAGGATCAAGACCGGTAATGGAAACCGTGGTATATTTGGGACGTGAATAGCGTTTGCCATCTACATAAACGGCATACTTCTCTACGGCAATATTATCCGTTCCGGCATCCCACTCAAGGACAATTTTGTACATAGTTACTTCCGTTGCACGCACGTTAAGTGGCGGTGTAGGCGGTGTAAGGTCTTTGGTACGGGCGGAGACATACCCCCAGTCGGAACTCTCGCCGTATGCGGAAACAGCCTGCGCGAAGAACTTGTATGTAGTATAAGTCTCCAGATCCGTAAACATATACGAAGTGGTCGTTGTAGAATCCACCAATACCGAATCCACATACACGCGATAGTAAGCCGCATCGCTCACTTGATGCCACGTCACTTGGACACGATTCTCGTCCAAAGGATCAGCCACCAAACCGGAAGGGCGAGGTATCTCATCCACGTGCTCCAAGATCTCCATACCTCCGAGACAGAAATAGGCAGCGGTATTCATACCCAACACGCCGGATACATCGCTGCTCTCCATCGTGAAATAGACAGCGTTCACTTGTCCCAATGAACTGAGGTCCACCCATTGCCATTCGGAAGAAATATCCAGAGCATTGTCATGGAAATACGCTAAATGATGCACGATAGGCATACCGGCTTCTTTCGCCTCCTCATCCAAGCCGTGAATGATAAGATTGAATTGCGCCCCGTTGTCCGCAAAAGAATGTGCAAAACCGTCGTCGTGTTGGATGCCATAATACGCCCACGGGTGATTGCATATCCATACTCCTAACGGTCGGTGTGTCTGTTCGTCCGTAAAATTTACCTGCAGACCGTGTTCTTCTCCGTTCTCATAGTTGTAGCCCCAATATGCCACCAGATACGGAGCTCCTTTGACGAGTGCTCCCGTGGAGTCAAGACCACCTCCAGCCATACATCCCCATTGGTGTTCAGGCCAGGAGGTAGAAGAACCCGCCATTCCATAGTCCGTATCATCACCATTGGTACACAGAGTAAAACCATCCCAATAGCGCATTCCATTCTCATCTGTTCCCTGAGCTTGCATAGCGTATGTCATGTGTGAGAAAGCAAACTCCTCAAAAAACAGCCAGGGTTGACCGGCATCGTATGTGTCTTCCCATTTACCGTCAGCGTCCTGATGGTACTCATCCAAAAACGCCTGCATGTTCAGACGGATAGTGTCAGTACTCCCGGCGTACGGAATATACGCCAGGAGTACGCACCATATTATCAGGATTCTTTTCATAGAATCAGTCTGCAGTCAGGGAACTACCCGGAGTTTCTGTACTGAACAATATAGACTTACCTAATGATCCGCCGGAAGCACAGAGAACATGCGATACTTTAACTTCATTTGTTCCCGTCATGGGAGCTATATATGTCTTTTTCATAAATTTATTTACAATTTAGTTATTTAACAATTTGACCTTGAGCGTTGTATTTTATTCCGTTCTTGATGATATAGAGCTGTCCGTTGCGGAGAACTTTTACACCTTGAACCTTGTCCCCTTGTACATAGTCAACAGCGGTAGGAGCATTTGCTTGTACAGGCATGTTCACACGGCGACGACCCGGAACTGGAGCAACATTGGTAGGTGTAAGATTAGTCAAATAGGCGCGGTTGGCAGCAGCAGTCTGCGAGCCAGTCGAGCACCATAATTGGTTGCCATTCAAGAACCAAGAGTCTGCCGGTATAGTGGTCAATTCAAATACACCTTGCAGCACGTTTGCAGCCGTAGCGGTAGCAGGTGCATCCACTTTGGTGCCCTCCGTATAGGTACAGTTGATTTCTGTACCGGTTGCCTCGAAGATATATGCTACACCGGCAGTCAGAGAGGTTACTTCTTCCAGCGTTACATATTCATTCGTGCGCTCTGCCACTTTGTAGAAAGTAGCACCTGTGTAGTTGCCCTCTGCTACGTCATACGGCAGACAGATTGTACCGAACTTGCCGCTCGTCAGGCCGGAACGGGTGTAAGAAGTGGGTTCCGGCTCGGGGTCTGGAGTAGCCACCGGGAAGCGGACAGCCATATCATCCCAAGCGAAATAAGCAGGTTGGCTTAAACCATATCCATTATCCGAACCTAATCCTTCACCATACATTGTGAACTCCAATTTCTCGATAGCTCCGAGGCCGCTCAAATCCCATTTAGTCCAGTCAAGAGTAGTAGTGCCTTGCCCGTCAAAAAACAGGAATTTTACAGTTGCAGAAGGCTCTGCATCTTCTGCTGAGGCAAAACCGCGTGCCTCTATCCATATCTTTCCATCCTCTCCCAGTGCATCTGAAAGTTCGTTGCCGGAAGTGATACAATAATATGTATAGGTAGTCGGATTAACCCAAACATGGTCTATCACACGAGCTACGCCGTCAGCGAATGTAATGGCATCCACTGTAGCAAGTCCCCAACCCTTATCATCAATATATCCGAAATGAACGCAGAAGTTGTCCGAGCAGTTATGTCCACCACCAGCCGTGTTCAAGTTGTTGTCAGCCAAACCGGGACGATAAGCGGTGAATTGAGAGGTATAATAGTTGTATGTCTCATAGTCGGAGGTCCAGATATTACTTACCGCCTCTCCGCCACTCCAGTAGCAGTACGTTCCATAACCTTCATTTATCTGGGAGAATAACTCTGTGTTGCCACCGTCATGCCACCAATAAAAAGGATAATCTGCACCCATTCCATCTGCATACAATTCAGCAGGTGCGCCCTGATCATCGGCTGCCGGAATTAAATCTGACCAATTTGTAGCATCGTTGACATAGGTTGCTGCCGAGAATCCCGAAGTTTCCGACTCGTCCTCAAACGTGAGAACGCGGAGTTCGTATGACTGGGCCGTCATACTCATTGTGCCTGCCATCAGCAGCGCACACAAAGATGTAAAAATCTTTCTCATTGTTGTTAAATTTAGTTGTGATTGTTAATTATTAATTATTAATAATACCTGTTATGGTATATAATATGCCGTTGCGGAGGATTAGAAGTTGTCCGTTGCGGAGGAGTTTGGTACTTTGTTCTTGGTCTCTTGGTACTTGATTGAGGTCTTGCGTGGCGTTGGGGTGGAGATCCTCAGCTCCCATGATCTCCGTGGATGTCTCACCGAGCCAGCCGGCTTGCTGATGAAGAGCGGTATAGACCTTGACGAAATGGATACCCGGTAGATTAGCCGGCGTGCCGTCCGCTTTTACTGCCCATTGGATATTCAGCTGCGCACCTTCATCAGTATTAGGCAGGTTATCTGCATACCCCCATGGGTAAGCGTATAGCACATAGTACGTCCCTTCTCCAGAGAGGTCTTCGTAGTTGTCGGGTAAACGGCTACCGGTAAAAGTGATACTATCCTCCTCTACCCATTGGGGATAGTTTTTCCCCTCTTCTGTACGCTTATAAGTTACAGAATAATCATGAATCGTCTGCGGATTGGAATACTCGCTACCTGCCAGTTCGTACCATTCGTCATCGGGTTTAGCGTTAGCATTCGCATCGTAACTAACCATAACTATACCGGGTTCAGCAGCCCCCTCAAAAGCATTACCGAGCACCAAGAGGTCCTTCGCATTCGGCACATTGATAATCATGTGATCAAAGCCGAAAACGACATAACCACCCCATCCACCAAGAGAAATCATGCCTTGATTATTGTCGGCTATAGCCTCTTCTGCCTTCATACGCATATCGTTGGCATCGTCACCTTGCTCATATTCGGGCATCGAATTAACGAACTGTCCGGGCGCGGGCCAATACTCCCACACACGAGAAATATAAGGACTTTGCGCGTGCGCAAAGGCCACGGCAAAAAATGCCGCGATAAATAAATAACGCTGCATACGCTACTACACTATGTGTTTCTAAAAATCTTTTTCATGTTGCCCGCCTTGGTATCCGCGCCAAGGGTTAAAGCGTTGCGGTTACGGCAGGTCTTCCGGCTCGTCTCCCTTACTCCGGTCTTCCCATCCAATGACAGTGACCCTTTAGAAATGGAGTTCGGTTATGAGACTCACGGCTGCGGGACAGCGGCTGAATTGCACAGCCTTCCCTTTTAATCACCAAAACGGAACGTCTTGGCAAACCATAATCGACATTTTTTCAAATGCGAGTGCAAAGGTACTGCTTTTTTTTGACATATGCAAGAGTTGCATCTATTTTTTGCTTCTTGTGCATATATTTAGCATGTATTTAGCGTGTATTTAGCTGTCATTTCCATTCGCATATCGTTCGCATTACGGACATGTACGTACAGTTTGAGTCAATTGATGTGAGACAATGAGACTTTGAGACTTTCATAAAAAAAGCCCCCATGGGAATGAACCACGGGAGGCTTAGAGACCCAAATTGGTCTCATTTAAGTTAGAATCATCAGAGTTCAGCACCCAGGATATTGAATGCCTTCTCACCACGGAGAATGACTACCTGACCGTCACGTACGACCTTAACGGCCTTCACAGCAACGTTGGTATTCTCAATAGCCTCTGTAGGAGCCTCTGCTCCCAAGTTATCAATGCAGAAATAAGACGGAGTATTCAGACCATAATCACCAGTACGGCTACCGGACATCGAGAACGACAGTTCATCTACTTCACCTAACGTACTTAAATCCACATAAGCCCATTGGGTAAGAATAGCGGTGTCCTGTGCAAGCATGAAATCCACTTTCGTATTCACAGGGGTTCCGTTAAGTGAACCGCTGATTGTCAGTTTGAACCAATCACCTGCAGCAAACGGCTCACCGGCATATGCATCACCGTTCTTCATGGAATTATAAGCATATACGTTGTTGGTAACGAACATGCCCGGTACTACTGCTGCCTCTTTCAGTTTAATCACATTCGGAGTCCAAGCATCTGCGTACCATACTACATAGTTTTGACCGGCATAGGCTCCACCGACAATCGACTTGTTGGCATCCTGAAAACCTTCATACGCAATGTCCGTGTGGCTGGAGATAACAGCTCCGGAAACATATGTACCACCATAAGAGACTGTCTGTTGAACCTCGAAACTACCGCTTTCAAGGAATACAGCGGTGTCAACGGTAAAAGCAAACTCACTCTCCTCCGCCAGTTGAATGTTTTCAAAATCTGCTACTTGCAGATCTGCATACATAGCGGCACTCATCATAGCCGCTGCAACAAATAGATAAATCTTTTTCATTTTGTTTTTTGTTTTTTGATTGTTAATAAATGTTGATTATATAAAGTGTTATTAGCACTATGGTTCTACATGTAAGTCGATCGCGCCGATGATTTCGGTACTGAGTTCGCCAGTCTGATTGTAAGTCTCATCGAGCGCGGTGTAGATACGGATGAAGTCAACAGTTGGCAGACTGACTGATTTTCCATCCGCATCTACCGCCCACGATATGTCGAATGAGGTACCAGAAAGATCGTTATTGGGTTTGTTATCCGCGTATCCGAAATCCAATATCCGCTGGACGTTCTGTCCGCTGATCTGCTCCGTGAGCGGTGCTAAAAGCGAGCCCGTAAAGGTCATCGAAGAGGCCTTGATCCACTGCGGGTAATAAGGCTGCTGGTGGAAAGGATTGCGGATGGTATCAGAAGCATGCGTATAGGTCTTGGTATAATGATGAACGGTCGTCGGATTGTCGTACTCGGAGCCTTTGAGTTCGTACCAAGTATCGTCGGGCTTGCCGTTGCCGTTCTCGTCTCGGCTGACCATCACAATGCCCGGTTCGGAGCTACCATACGCCTCATTACCGGACATCGTGAACGCATTACCAAGGATACGGAAGTCATAGCCTTCCTTGTTCTCTACGGCGTGATCAAAACCGAAGGTGATGTATCCACCCCATCCTCCGAGACAAACGAGACCGCCGGCATTATTGGCAATCGCCAACTCACATTTGCGACACATGGCGGCTGCATCATCGCCCTCTTCATACTTCGGCAGAACGTTCACAAACTGCCCCATCGCGGGTACATACTCATACACGCGCGAGATATACGGAGATGACTTTGTGGGCTTGGAAGAGGCAGTGTCGGGATATAAATCATAGGCTTCGCTGACACGGCAGAGGTGTCCGGGAATATCTCCGGTACGCGCAGACCAATGCTCACGTCCGTCGTACCCGAAGCAATGCAGCACACCCGAAGAGACATAGTTCTTGGCGTCCGTGATATAAAGCACATCGGTCGTCGCCAGGAGTCCGTAAGGGTGCTCGAAAGAAGAGATATCTATCGGCTGGTCTTGCTCGGTGTAGTCGATGGTGGAGAAAGCGCGGAGGGTGTGGGCGTCTCTATCCACCATGTATGCTACGGGGCCGAGTATAGAAAGGTTACTAATCTTCACCGACAGATGCTTGACAGTAGTGCTATGGTCTAGGATTACTACGTTTTTATCCGTACTTACCCACAGTTTTCCACTGTCATCCGGCCGGATACGTTGAGGGTTCGGACCCACGGTGATTTTCTCAATCTCGGTGAAGGAGTTCAGGTCGATGACGGAGACGGTCGAGTCGTGGCGGTTGACCAAATATCCACCGGAGTTGACGACGTAGAGTTTGTCGCCGAGGATACAGAGTTCGTCCGGTTGGTGTCCGACCTTCACTTCGCGGGTGACTTGCAGGGTGGCCGTATCGACCTCAAAGACCGAGCCTAAGAGTTCGGGATTCGCCACCGAACCGACATACGCAGAGACGTACATCTTATCCCCTCGGAAAGCCATGTAGCGGCAGTTAGGAATTTCTATCTGGCTGATATGACGGGCTTTACGATCCATCACTTCGACCTTATGGGAACAATTAATCACCGCATAGAGACGACCGCCGTAAGCCTGTATATCGTTGCCGACGTCGCCTAATTCCTTGAGTTGATGGGGGTTCTGCGAACCATACCAATTGGAATAATAATCGCCTTTCTCCAAGTTGATATAATCCAAGCGGGCTTTGTTAGAACCCATATTTCCCTCGCAAAGGACGTATAGCCCACCCTCGCGCACCTCGTCCGTGACGTGCGTGCCGATGGTCGGATAGATGACCTCGTCACCGCGACAGGAGTAAAGAGTAAGGAGTAAGGAATAAAGACAAAAATGTATCGCATAATACATACTTGTCTTTACTCTTTGAGCGAAGCGGTCTTTATTCTTTATTCCTAATATCTTAAAGCTATAGTGCATCGTACGTTTTGTTTGGGCATCGGGTAATTCTGGATCACTTCGTAATCCTGCCCGAGCAAGTTATTGAGTTCAATATTCGCTTTCAGCCATAAGGGGTGTATGGCGTATGGTGTACGGTGTATGGTAATCCCCCACTCTCCGTAGAGCGAGAGGTCATGCGTGTACCAGGGCTGCACGTAGTTATAGATAGTGTTCTCCTGCTGGCCGTATCGTTCGCCGACGTAGATGAACGAGTAGTTCAGCCCATAATGATCGCCGCGACGGCTGGTCCACTCGAGTCCGAGAACCGCGCTGCCGCTGTGCCAAGGGATATACGGGATCTGATGACTGTAATAGGTGTCCGAAGGATTCGTGACATCGATCGCCTTCTGGTAGGTGTAGTTGAGCCTCGTGCGGAGCACCCAACGCAACGGCAGGAAGAAGGAGACATCGGCTTTGGCATCGACACCGTTGATCTTCACCGTTCCGAGGTTGAGCATCGTCCATCGGAACTGCTGACCTTTTGGGTACGCGATGATCTTATCCGTGACGCGGTTGTAGTAATATGAGACCGCTACGTTAGCCATCAGCCATTTATGGCTGATTCGATAGGCGAGCTCGACCGAGTGCTGGCGGGCTAACTCCGGCCTAAGAGAAGCGTTGCCAAGATCCGTATAGTAGAGGTCATTGAAGGTCGGATAGCGGTAACTCTGCTTGTAGAAAGCGTTGAGACTGAGGTCGATCTTCGGGTACGGACGGAAAGAGAGGAAGATGCCCGGGGTAACTTTAGACTGAACGCTGATTGCTGACGGCTGATTGCTGACAGCTGTCATCAAAACCGAGGCCTGAAGACGCAGGTACTCCTTGATATTAAAAGCCGTCGCTGCGGAGAGCCAATGCGAATGCCGTGCAAAATGGTCCGTACCATCCTCCAAGAGCAGGTTCTCACGCGCGAGGGCGTTATACTGATAATCGTACGCCAGGGAAAGGTCCCACCAATTAAAGACGCGGAACTTATTGGCAAGCGAGAGATAGACTTCCTGCTGGGTGTACTTGTTGTTTGAAGGCAAAAGGCGCTCATCGTAGTTCTTATAATGGGTGAAATCATTGGCGTATTTTGCCAAGAAGCGTGTGGACCAGCGGTCGAACCACTCGTCCTGCCATTGCGCTTGTACAAAGGTGTTGCGGTCCCAAAGCCGCTCGCCGTTCCTCCAGACATTATTGACTATCGCCCCGGGCACGCCGCGCTCGGAATAATAATTATACACATGCACACGCCAGAAGCCCGTCGTGCGGTAGTAATGATGCAGGCCCAACTCCGTGCGCACGGCGTTCACATCGCCGTTCTGACGCACCGCCGTGGTGTCATACGCAGTCTCGCCGGAAGGCAATATACGGCGATAGCGGAAGGGATACTTGCCGTCCGAATATACGTACTCGGCATCGAGGGTCAGCGAGAGTGCGTTCGTCAACTTGACATCGACGCCCACATTGGGGTTCGCCAGCGAGAAAGAGCCAAAACGCATCTGACCGCGTACATGCACCTTCTCATCCTCTTTGAAATAAGGTTTGCGGGTAGTGAGATACACGTTTCCCGCAGCGCCAAACTCCCGCGCAGACTGGAAGATATCGGATTTCTGACCATTAAAGAGCTGGATCTCCTCCAGGTTATCCAACGAGAAACGCCCCAGATCCACCTGCCCGTTCTGCGCGTTACCCAGCTGCACGCCGTTATAGTACACCGCCGTATGCTGGCTTCCCATGGAGCGGATGTTGATGGTCTTAATACCTCCCACGCCGCCGTAGTCCTTGAGTTGTACGCCGGAGAAATACCGCAAGGCGTCCGCTACAGAAAGAGCGTTCAGTCGTTGCAGCTCAGCACCTTTGAGGGTCTGGGGAACAATGACATCTTTCTCTAACGCACGCGCCGTGACCTCCACCTCCGAGAGTTGGAAGCGGTTATATATGGAATCCTGCTCTGCCTCGTTCGTCGCAAAAGCAGAGCGCGCCACAAGCGCAATAAACAGTATAAAAAAGATTCTTTTTGCCATTGTTGGTCCTACTCCAGGAGGACTTCTCAATTAAGGCTCATCGCAAGCGATCTGGCTTAGACCCGAAGGTCATCACAGTTGCCGGTCAGCCCGGGATTTACACCCGTGTTCTCTCGCGATCAGCTATTCACCACAAGGGTTATTTATTTTTTTGCAGGATCGGTCGTCAGATCGATACCTAATTTCTTAAATGTTCTCCAATCCACCTCGTTGAGCATCACCGTAGAGTGCGCCTGACAGCCCTTCAACAAAGGCAAGGTGTTTAATGCTTTGCGGCAGTTCTCCTCTTGCAGCGAGAGTACCGAGAGCGCCACCAGAACCTCGTCAGTATGCAGCCTCGGGTTCTTACCGTGAAGGAAAGAGATCTTCGTCTTCTGTATCGGACCGATATATTTCTCGGGGATGAGCCGTACCGAATGGTCGATGCCTGCCAGCTCTTTCATCGCGTTAAGCAAGAGTGCAGCCGAGGATCCCAACAGAGGTCCTGCCTCTGCGGTGATAATCTTGCCGTCCGGCAGTTCGATAGCTGCTGCATGAGCAAAGGAGCCGTCGTGCAAAGCGCCACTTAGGGCTCTCCGTTCACGGGCTGCCACCGTCGTACGGCGTTCCGCTGTGGTGATGCCCACCTGCTGCTGAAGGATCGCCAGTTTCTTGATCTCCGACTCATTGCATTTGCCGTTAGCCAAGTGACAGAGCGCCCGGAAATAACGGCGGATGATCTCTTGCTTGCACGCCTCACGTACCGCTTCATCATCGCTGATACAAAAGCCCACCATATTCACACCCATCTCCGTCGGCGACTTATATGGACTCTCGCCGTAGATGGATTTGAAGAGCGCGTCAAGTACCGGGAATATCTCGATGTCTCGGTTATAGTTCACAGCCGTCTTGCCCGTAGCCTCCAGATGGAAGGGGTCGATCATGTTCACATCGTTGAGGTCCGCGGTAGCCGCCTCGTACGCCACGTTCAGCGGGTGCTTGAGCGGGAGGTTCCATACGGGGAAAGTCTCGAACTTCGCGTACCCTGCCTCGCAACCGTGTTTCTGCTCGTTGTAGAGCTGACTTAAGCAAACCGCCATCTTTCCGCTACCGGGACCCGGCGCCGTAACGATAACCAAAGGACGAGTCGTCTCCACATAATCATTGCGTCCGAAGCCTTCGTCCGAAGCGATCAGCTCCACGTTATGAGGATAACCCTCAATCAGATAATGATAGTACACCCGGATACCTTTTCGCTCCAGACGCTGGCGATAAGCATCTGCCGAACGTTGGCCTGAGTAATGAGTAATCACGACCGAAGAGACCATAAAGCCACGGCTCATAAACTCTTCGCGAAGACGCAGCACATCCTCGTCATACGTGATACCGAGGTCCTGACGCACCTTATTCCGTTCGATATCTTCGGCAGAAAGGACGATGAGGATCTCCAATGAGTCACGGAGTTGCGTGAGCATACGCAACTTACTATCCGGCAGAAAACCCGGCAACACACGACTCGCGTGCATGTCATCAAAGAGTTTACCTCCTAACTCCAGGTACAGTTTGTTACCAAACTGGGCTATCCGTTCGCGGATGTGTTCCGACTGAATACGGATATATTTGTCATTATCGAAAGCAGTTTGCATAATCGGGTACAAAATTACTACAATTTTTGCATATATGCAAATTTTTTTGTATTTTTGCAGTCGATTTTTATAACGACGAATATGATTTCACCTTTTACCCTTCCCCCGGAGGCCTCTGCACAAGCTGCTGCAGCGCTTATAATAAATAAGGTACACGCGTACATGCGCGCGAACCCTCAAAGCGAACTTCATCGTCATGGGAAGATGTTCGGCGTGCTAGTGGTCGAGAAAGACGGCGTATGGCAGACGGATGACGGCGTGTCTTTTATCGCCGCGTTCTCGGCACAATTAGACGGTCGGTACGATCATGAGGGTTTTGTACCGCCGGTGTATGAGATGAAGACACCGCCTGTCGGCGCAAACAAAGAGGAGTCGCGGCGACTGCAACGGCTGTTGTTTGCGCAATACTACCTGCTGAACGGCAAGGGCGAGCAAAAGAATCTGATAGAGATCTTCCAGCACGAACAACCCATCCTCTCCCCGGAGGAGTGGTTTGGAAAGGGACAAGGGAACCAAGGACCAAGGGACAAAGACCCTCTACCTCCATCGGGTGCCGGGGAATGTTGTGCGCCGAAGTTGCTGCAGTACGCCTTCCTGCATGGGCTGAAACCATTGGCTTTAGCGGAGTTCTGGGTCGGCGCCTCGCCGGCAAATGAGTTACGGAGGGAAGGACAGTTCTACGCGCCGTGTTCCGGGCGATGCGTACCTATCTTGCGATTTATGATGCAGGGCTTAGAAGTGAAGAAATCCGCCCAAGAGAACCGTACCGAAGACTTGTTCCGGCGGATTGAAGTGCTCTACGAAGATGCGTCTCTTATGGTTGTCAATAAGCCCGCAGGGCTCTTGTCGGTGCCGGGCAAGACGGAGGAACTCTCCCTGTCTGCCTATATGAAGGCGCAAAAAGGCTACGCGTATCTCATGCCGGCTCACCGTCTGGATCAGGACACCAGCGGCCTTATCGTCTTTGCCAAGACGGAAGAGGTTTATAAAGCGCTGCAAACCTATTTCCAGCGGCGCGACATCCTCAAACGCTATGAGGCATTATTAAAGGATGAAAGGCGAAAGGGCGAAGGGCGAAAGGGCGAAAAGCTAATGGATGAAGGGGTGATTGAATTGCCGTTGCTGCCGAATCCCTTTGACCGACCGCGGCAGATGGTCTCCCGGGAGCACGGCAAACCGACACTCACGCGCTATATCATCCGCGAGCGGCGTGCGGATGGTACTATCTTCGTGGATTTCTACCCTATGACCGGCCGCACGCATCAACTGCGAGTTCATGCGGCGCACCCGGAGGGTCTGAACGCACCGATCATCGGTGACAGACTGTACGGCAACGGCACGGAGGAGAGTGACCGCCTGATGCTCCATGCCGCAGAGATCCGTTTCGTACACCCCGTAACCAAAGAAGAGATGCATTTCTGCATCCCTTCTCAGTTCTAACTTACGACTCGCTGTTATTCGAGTCCTTATTCTGCGACTCTTCGTCGTCTTCGTCGTGGTGGTAGTAGTAATACGAGCGTGCGGCTTTGTCATCACCGACGAGCTTGCCGTAGATCTTGCCATAGACCTTACCGTATCGGCGTGACTTCTTGTTCGTGCTACCATAACCTCCGTAGCCGTAACCGCCGTAACCTCCGTAGCCGAGGTGTCCGTAGCCGTAGCCGCCGTAACCGCCGTAGCCGTAGCCGTAACCTGAGCCGTACGAGTGACGACCTTCCGTCGGAATATCCGAGAGGATGAGCTGCACTTTCTCCGGCGCGTCAATCACTTCGGTCATCTGCTCCAGGGTCTGCTTGCAGAAGGACTTATTGGTCTGCATACAACGGATGACGAAGAGGCACAGGTCACTCTGCTCAATCACCGCATACGCATCCGGCACCAGACCGATAGGCGAGGTATCGATGACGATGAAATCATAAACCTCGCGGGCTTTGGCAAGGGTCTCGCGCAGCTTGTCGGAGTGCACCAACTCGCCTGGGTTCGGCGGGATCGTACCGGCACGCACGAAATCAAAGCCGAAAGGTGTGTCGTGAACGAATATATCCTCCACATCGCAATCGCCGATCAAGTAGTTGGAGGCACCGTTACCGTTCTCCAGACCGAGTTTGGTGTGGATATTCGGTTTACGAAGGTCCAGATCGACCAATAAGGTCTTCTTACCGGTCATGGCGTACAGCGCCGCAAGGTTGGTAGAAAGGAAGGTCTTACCATCGCCGGACTCCGTAGAGGTGACGCAGATGACCATCTTCTCCTTACGTTTCAGCACAAACTCCATACGCGTACGGATGGCACGAAGCATCTCCGCATAACTCGATCGGGGCGAAGCGCGCACGAGCGTCGGGTTCTGACTCTTGGCGTGACGCAGCGTACCGATCAAGCGGAACATCTTCAGTTTAACGACATCTTTCGGCGAGCGGATCTTGTTGTTAAGCAACTCGCTGAGGATGATCAGCACCATCGGGATCAGGAATCCGATGATGAGGTACGTACTCGTCGTCTTGGATTTGGCTTTGGCGTTCATGATCGCCGTGGTACGCGCCTTATCCATGATCGAGTTATCGGGGGTGTTGGACGCTTTCTGAATCTCAGCCTCTGCACGTTTCTGCAGGAAGAAGGTGTAGTAGTTGTCGTCGATGCGGTAGTTACGCTCGATGGCAACCATCTGGAGTTCTTTCTCCGGCAGCTGTTTGATGGATTTCTCCACCTCCGAGTAGCGGTTCTTGAGGTCGGTCTTCTCGATCTCCAAGGATGCCCTCATCGACGTCACCACCTCTTCGATCGCCTGTTTGACGTTCTCGATATCCTTGGTGTAGATCGCGTAGTAAACGTTTTTCTCTGTCAACTCGCCGCGTTGGATACGCAGGTCGTTGAGCTGTTGTACCAGGCTCATCAACATCGGTTCGTTCACACCCATCGTCGTCGGAGCGATGACTGCGCCGTTCTCGATATTCTGATGGATATACGAGATAAGGTAGTCGAAATACGTCTCGCGCAGACGCAGCTCCATCGATTTCTGCTCATACTCGGCGATACGTCCCATGAGCTGGCCGGCATACGAGTTGACATCGACGAACTTATTCTCCTGGCGGAAGTTCGTCATCGCGCCTTCGCTGACCTGCAAGGATGACTGCAGGTTATCCAGCTGCTCGTTGATGAAACGGATGGAGTTCTCTGCCACCTCGTTCTTCTGCTCGAGGTTCTGCAAGAGGTAGATCTTTGCCAACTCATCGATAAACTCGCAGTCTCGTTGCGGCGTCTCACTGACCAACGAGAGCGCCAGAACGGTTGATCCCTCCGTCACGAAGGAGAGTTGCAGCCGGCTCATGAACTCGTCCACCAGGGACTCATGCGTACGGAACCGGAAATAGATCTTACCGCTGTTGACCATCAGTTCGGTCGGCCAGATAGTGATCTCAAAGAGCTTGCATTTGATCGGCTGACCGTAATGCACATCTAACTCTAACGGCGTATCTTCCTCCGTCGAAGAGATATGCATCGTGCCGTCGGAGCGGAAGGAGAGTTGGAAGAGCGGACCGTACGCACGCGGGTCCACCATCTTCGGCTCAACCAGCACAGGTGTCTGACGGTAAAGCTGCCGCGTCTTAAAACGCCCCTGCGTGATGTACTCTACGTTCAGGAACGGCAAGGAGTCCACAACTCTGCTCATCAGGTCGTATGACCCGAGCATGATCATCTGGTTGTTGACGTTCTTGAATCCCGCGTCCACGCCGAAACCGTTCATCAGCGCCGACGCCGAACCGCCGTACGTGCTGCTCTCCTTGATGACAATTGTACCCTGGGAGTAATACGTCGGGATCCATCTCCGGTTCTTGAGCATTGCCAGACCCAAAGCGATAGCAATCGCAATCACAAACAGATACCAGTAATGCAGGAACGTAAACAACCACTCGAGCGGGTTAAAACTCATCGAGCTGTCTTCATCATCGCCGTCTTTCTGCTGAAGAGGATCCTGCTGATAGTACTGCTGATTGCCTCCGGGCTGGTAGTAATAAGCCTGGTTGCCGTAATAAGCCTGATTGCCTCCGGGCTGGTAGTAATTGTTGTTACCACCCGGTGTGTAATATTGATTATTGTTACTCATAGTCGTTATTTATACATATAAGCCACATAGTTCAAGACGGTCGTCAAGAGTGCCACACTACTCGTTATCAGTCCGATAAAGGCGGAGTAGTTCGGTACTTTATAGAAGCTGTCCTTCGTCCTCGCCACGTAGATGACGTCGTTGGGATAAACGTAATAGTATTTCGAATCGATGATACTATTCGTTCGCATATCGAACTCCAGAACCTCCGGTTCCTGACCGCCGTCACGCGGACGGATGATACGGATGTGCCGTCTGTCGCCGCTATTCATCACATCTCCAGTCATCGCGAGTGCCTGGAAGATATTCATCTTCTCCTTATAGACATAGAACTGTCCTGACCGTGCATCTCCGATAACAGAGAAATACTTGTTGTACATCGCTACCTTGACATCCGCGTCCGGAATAATCTCCCTGAACGCCGCCTTCAATGTATCCTGCGCTTCCGCTTCCGTCAAGCCGGCAATCTTTATCGGCTGAAGGAAAGGCATATCTACCGTTCCGTCCTGGTGAATACGGTATGAGTTGGCATACTGCGAGCTGTAACTCATTGTGTTGGCGCCGAGCATCTTACTCATCGTCTCGTCCATGGTGATGAGGCGGTAGATGATCTCGTCATTCACACGCAGCCTGTACGGTTGATACGGCACGGAGTCGTACACAGGCAGTTTGTTCATCTTCGTCGGTTCCTGCAGGTAACCGATCACCCGATGGCTGTAACACCCCGAAAGGGTCATTGCTACCAGTGCCAAAATCAAAATACTAAGCTTTTTCATTTGGTACCTCCTTCCGTTGATGAAGACGATTTTTTACCGTAATACTTGTTTACGTGGTTGATACCCGTCTGCACAATCGAGTAGATAAATACTCCGAAGGAGATCGTAGCTGCCGTGACACCAATAACTGTTGTCACGTGGTTGATACCGAAACTGTATCCCGGGATCTGACGGATATAGATGATATCGTTCGGCTCGATGTAGTAGTACTCGGAGTTCACGAGGTCTTTCGAACGCGCATCGAAGGTCTTAATCGTCGTCACGCCGTTCTTCTCGCGCACGAGTTTGATCTCCTTACGGCTGTTGAACTCACCGAGGTCTCCCGCCAGAGCGAGGGCCTCGAAGATCGTCATCTTCTCTTTGTTAATCATGTACCGGCCGCTTTGCGCACCGATGATCGAGAACGAGCGGTTGACGATATTCACCTCCACAGAGATTGTCGAATACCCCGGGATCTCCTTGAGCAAGGTACCTAACTCCTCTTCGAGTTTGTGCTTCACATCGCGGGTCGTCATACCTTGTACGTAGATCTTACCGATAGTCGGAAAGTCGATGTTTCCTTCCTCGTCAATCAGATACGTATATAAGTCATACGATCCATAGTGCGAACCATTACTCATCTGCTGACGCATTTGTGAAGAGTTTCCGCCGGCGTTGTACATCTTCTGCACGTTCTCGTCCGTCGAGTAAACATATACGTACAGTCTGTCGCCGATCCGCAACACGTAATCCTCAAAACTCAAGGTGTCCGCGTACGAAGGGATATAGCGGTCCGGTTCCTGCATATAGTTCACTTTCCGCGCCGTCACACACGATGAAAGCAGAAATCCCACTAAAGCCAGAAATAATATGTTTTGGATTTTTCTCATCAATTATCAATTGTCAATTATCAATTGTCAATTATCTCCTCTCATCCCATCCGAAAGGATGCGGGCTTAATGGCAGTTTCGCTAAGGGGTGATAGTCGCCGACGAGTCCGATAGGCTCCGCATGACGTATCTGAGCCACCGTCTCGATACACGGACGCGCCTCGGAGATACGGAACCCATTCCCCGCGAGGATCTGCTTGTAACTCTCCGTATGAAGCTCGGTGAAGCCCTGCGAGAACTCAAACTCCTCTCCGTCAATACTGAGCGTACGGTACGTCCGCTTCTCGCCTTGTACCGCATTCGCTGGCAGACAGTCTGCATTAATAGAGAGGAAATAACGCACGCGGGCGCGCTCGAGTTCCAAGTACCCTGCTACGCGGTCAAACGACATCACGTGAACGATATTCTTCTTCACCGGACCAAACACCCATTGCAACATATCGTAGAAATGCACGCCGATATTCGTTGCTATACCGCCGGACTTATGTACATCGCCTTTCCAGGAGCTGTAGTACCACTTGCCGCGGCTCGTGATATACGTCAGGTCCACGTCGTAGATCTTATCTTTCGGACCCTTCTCCACTTTCTCCTTCAGCGCGCGGATCTTGTCGTGCAACCTCAGCTGCAGGATCGTATAAGCCTTGTGTCCGGTTTCCGCCTCTAACTCCACGAGGTTGTCGATGTTATAAGGGTTGAGCACCAAGGGTTTCTCGCATATCACGTCGCAGCCGAGTCGCAGACCGTAACGGATGAACGCATCATGGGTATAGTTCGGCGTACAAATAGATACCCAGTTCAGCGGGTTGTCCGTCCTCATCTGCTTCGAGCAGAAACGGTCAAACTGCTCATTCTCCGTGTAGAACGAACAATCCGGGAAAGAGCTGTCTAGCCTTCCAACACTATCAAACTTGTCATACGCCACCAGCAGGTTGTTGCCGGTATCGGCGATCGCCTTAATGTGTCTCGGAGCGATATATCCTGCTGCTCCGATCAATGCAAAATTTAAAGGTTTCATTATTTAACTATTTCATTATTATCAGTAGTCGTTTTATTATATTCTTTGCGTTTTGCAGAACGCATTCTTTCCACCACTCGCCTTTGTTGTTCGTCCATCGCTGAGGATGTGTGGTGATCATCACGTGAGCCGGCAGTTGGTCTTCCTTCACGGCACGGATCAACTCATTCGTCGTGTGCCAAACCAAACCTCGTGCCGTCCATTCGTCCTGATACTGAGGGATCTTATCCCGTACCGAGACCTTGTATCCGTCCCAACAACGACCCGTGTCCGTCAAGTAGAACACATCGCTAAAATCCGTATCGAAGTACGGTTCTCCGATGAGACCGAGTTTCTTATAGTCGTATCGCTGCCAGAGGTCCTTGCTGTCATATTGGCTCGTCGGCGCACCATGCATGCAGATCGTCTCCACGGCGTAGTACTGCCGGAAATACTCGAGCCAGGTCTGAAAATGATCATACGCCTTTTCAAAATCTCCGCCGCACAGGCTCATGTCCTCGTAGTGATACCCGATCTCATGCCCCAAGGCCGCTATCGTACGAACACTCTCCGGCAAAGACAACTTGCTTCCCTTATAACATCCGCTTTCTCCGGTTCGGAAATAATAACTTGCTTTCGCGCCGAGCGAGTGCTCTATCTGCGCGGTCTTCAAACTATTCTCCGGCTTGGCATCCACGTCGTGCCGTAAAATGACAAATTTACCTTCGATATTTCGATTTGTCGATTTATCGATATTTCGGCAGTAATCACTATACGAAACCAACTCGTACCCTTTCGCCTGCAATCCCTCCAACAGCGCCCGATATATGTCCAGCGAGAAGTCTCTCATCTTTCTGCCCTCATCGGATTTTCGAGGAAGTCCTTATACGCGAGCCGGATACCGTCTTCGAGTTCGGTCTTGTACGTCCAGCCGAGTCTCGTTGCTTTGCTGACATCCAGCAGCTTACGCGGCGTGCCGTCCGGACGGGTACTATCCCACTCGATCTGTCCTTCGTAACCGATCACTTTCGCTACGAGTTCCGTCAGCTCTTTAATCGTTAACTCTTTGCCCGTACCGGCGTTTACCGTCTCGTTGCCGGAGTAGTTATTCATAAGGAACACGCAGAGGTTCGCGAGGTCATCTACATACAGGAACTCTCGCAGCGGGCTACCCGTTCCCCAGCACGTCACACTCTTCGCGCCGCTCATTTTCGCTTCGTGGAAGCGTCGGATGAGCGCTGGCAGGACATGACTGTGCTCCGGGTGGTAGTTATCGTTCGGGCCGTAGAGGTTCGTCGGCATGACGGAGATATAATCCGTTCCGTACTGACGGTTCAGGAACTCGCAGTATTTGAGACCGCTGATCTTTGCGAGCGCATAAGCCTCATTCGTCTTCTCCAACTCGCCGGTCAAGAGACAACTCTCTTTCATCGGCTGCGGAGCCATACGCGGGTAGATACAACTCGAACCCAAGAACTCCAATTTCTTCACGCCGTTCTTCCATGCCGCATGGATGACGTTCATCTCGAGGATCATGTTGTCGTACATGAAATCCGCTAACGCATTCTGGTTCGCCACAATACCGCCCACTTTGGCAGCAGCGAGGAACACATACTCGGGTTTCTCTTCCTCAAAGAACTTCTCCACAGCCTCCTGGCGACACAGATCCAACTCCTTGTGCGTCCGTGTCACGATATTCGTATATCCCTGCCTTTGCAGCTCTCTCACAATCGCAGATCCCACCATTCCCCGGTGGCCTGCTACATATATTTTTGAATTTTTCTCCATTTCCAATTCTCAATTATCAAAATTTTCGCTTGTCGAAAATAATCGTTCGAGCGAAGCGAGATAAGAATTATCAATTGTCAATTACATTTCCACCTGTTTTCCACCTTTCTCCATCGGATGCTCATCGGGTGCTCATCGGATGCTCATCGGGTGCTCAATATGACGACACCGGTACGTAACCGTAACGATAAGCCGATTTTACTTGTCTATTCCTTTCTCCAGAAACTCCGCCAAGTTCACTTTGCGGATTTCAGCGGCGGCATCGTCGGCAGCCACTTTTTTCATATCGTGCGCCACCATGAGTTCAACGAGTTGCTCAAAGCTGGTGCTCTGCGGGTTCCAACCGAGTTCGCGTTTGGCTTTGGAAGGATCGCCTAATAGGTTCACCACATCCGTCGGTCTGTAGAAGTCCGGGCTTACCCGAACCACCACATCGCCTTTTGTACATTGTACATTGTCCCCTTGTACATTTGTCACGATTCCCTTCTCCTCTATTCCTTCGCCTTCCCAGCGCAATTCGATGCCTGCGTGGCGGAAAGCGAGGGTGGCGAACTCGCGTACACTATGTTGT
Source organism: Bacteroidales bacterium UBA4331 (assembly GCA_002394395.1). Lineage (GTDB taxonomy): Bacteria > Bacteroidota > Bacteroidia > Bacteroidales > Paludibacteraceae > Colicola. The sequence continues at coordinate 27,023 of DGTR01000004.1, forward strand.
ACACCGGTAGCGATGACGAAATCTTCGGGTGTCTCGTGCTGCAAGATCAGCCACATGCACTCTACGTAGTCCTTGGCGTACCCCCAGTCGCGCAAGCTATCCAGATTGCCCAGATACAGACGATCCTGCTTGCCTTGGGCGATACGTGCGGCAGCGAGGGTGATCTTCCTTGTCACGAACGTCTCTCCGCGGCGCTCGGACTCATGGTTAAAGAGGATACCCGAGCAGCAGAACATATCATACGCCTCGCGGTACTCCTTGATGATCCAGTAGCCGTAGAGCTTCGCCACCGCGTACGGGCTGTACGGATGGAAAGGCGTCGTCTCGCTCTGCGGCACTTCCTCTACCTTGCCGTAGAGCTCCGACGTCGATGCCTGGTATATCTTACAAGTCTTCTCCAAATGGTTCGTTCTTACCGCCTCTAAGATACGCAGCACACCTACCGCATCCACATCCGCAGTAAACTCCGGTGCGTCAAAACTAACCTGCACGTGGCTCTGCGCTGCCAGATTATAAATCTCGTCCGGCTGCACTTTCCCCACTAATTTCACCAACGACATCGAGTCGCTCATGTCTGCGTAATGCAAATGGAAATGCGGCGTGCCCTCCAAATGCGCTATACGCTCGCGATAATCCACTGAACTGCGACGGATGATGCCGTGAACCTCATACCCCTTGTCCAACAGGAACTCCGACAGATAACTTCCGTCCTGCCCTGTCACACCGGTAATCAATGCTGTTTTTGTCATAGTATTTTTGTTGTTTCTGATACTGTATTTTTGCCTCAATTAATACTTAATTGATAAAAAAGCGTGCAAAGGTACAAAAAAATATTGATATACGCAAGCGCACGCGCGTTTTTTTCATTTTTTCTTGTGTATATCGTTTTTTTGTTATATCTTTGCAGCCAAATTTGGATTAATATGGGCAAAAAGAAGAATTTACCTGTTTTGGAAAACATCACCATCACCGGCGTGGCAGCGGAAGGGAAAGCCATCGTGAAAATTACGAATGACGAATTACGAATGACGAATGAAGAAGGCTCACGCGACAAAGGCATGGTTATTTTCGTGCCGAACTGCGTGCCGGGCGACGTAGTGGACCTGCAGGTGACGAAGAAGAAACACAGCTTCATGGAAGCGCGTGTGATACGTATCGTGAAGCCGTCGGAGGTGCGTTGCGAAGCGAAGTGCAAGCATTTCGGCGTGTGCGGCGGTTGCAAATGGCAGATCCTGCCGTACGAGGAGCAGCTCAAATACAAGCAACAACAGATCGTCGATAACCTGACACGCATCGGGAAAATCGAGTTGCCGGAGATAAGCCCTATCTTAGGCTCCAAACATATCTACGAGTACCGCAACAAACTCGAGTTCACTTGTGCTGACCGAAAATGGCTTCCATGGGAGGTGATTGAGGCCGCCGGAGGATTAGACAAGATCGACCCCACGTACGGTCTTGGGTTTCATATACCGGGGGCGTTTGACAAGGTGCTGGATATCGAGGAATGTCACCTCATGCCGGATATCAACAACCGGATCCGTAACTCCATACGCACTTATGCACGCGAGCACGGGCTGACCTTCTATAACGAACACACGCACGAGGGACTGCTTAGGACGCTGATTATCCGAAACAACCACAAAGGCGAGTTGATGCTGATTGTCTCCTTTGGAGAGAGAGTCGAGAGTCAAGAGTCAAGAGTCAAGAGTTTTTTGGAGTACCTGCATCAGGAGTTCCCAGAGATTGTCTCGCTGCTATACGTCGAGAACACGAAATATAACGACACCATCGGTGACCTCGAGGTACACGTGTATTTCGGTCAGGATCATATCTACGAGGAGATGGAGGGTCTGCGGTTCAAAGTAGGTCCGAAATCCTTCTACCAGACGAATACTGAGCAGGCGTACGAGTTGTACAAAGTAGCCCGGGAGATGGCGTTTGAGAACCTTCAAACACTATCAAACCAAGCCGAAGGCTCAAACACACAAACAGAGGCTAAGCCCTTGGTGTACGACCTCTATACGGGTACGGGGACGATTGCCAATTTTGTGGCGAAGCAGGCTCGGCAAGTCATCGGCATTGAGTACGTTCCGGAAGCCATCGAGGACGCGAAAGTGAACTCGAAGATCAACGGCATCGACAACACCCTCTTCTTCGCGGGGGACATGAAGGATATTTTAAACGATGCTTTCGTGGCAAAATACGGCCGTCCGGACGTCATCATCACCGACCCACCCCGGGCTGGCATGCATGAAGACGTGATTGATGTGATCCTAAAGGCGGAACCGAAGCGGATCGTCTATGTCAGCTGCAACCCCGCGACGCAAGCACGGGACTTGCAACTGTTAGACCCCAAATACCGCGTGACGAAGGTGCAACCGGTAGATATGTTCCCCCATACGCAGCATGTAGAGAACGTCGTGCAGCTGGTGCTACGCACCGTTTAAAGGGTTTATATGATTTCGTTACTGATTTTATTACATATCTATTTTGTCTCGTTCACGGACAAGCCTCAGAAGAGTGCTCCTGCGCTGTCGCCCAGGGCGGTAGCGCAACGGGCTCAATGGGGTATCCCGACGGACGAGAGAGATTATCCTGTTTGTACGCTTTATAAAGACAGCCTGAGGAAGATGGGCGTACGAATCCATCATGAGAGCCGGTGGTTCAACGGGGTAACCTGCGAGATGAAGGAAGAGACGGCACAGGCGGTGCTGCGCTTGCGCTTCGTCGATGGCATTGAGATGACTCGAGACAGTACGAATATGCCCAAGCAAAACGCCCCCGGCAGACAGAAATGGGAAACCGAAGAGTACTTTGCCGCCGAAGGGTCCGATCCGCTCATGAGCGACAAACAGCAGGAGGTGTATAACCTGCTGCCGCTGCACGAGGCGGGATACCACGGACAAGGCATTCTGATGGCGGTCTGCGACGGGGGATTTTATAACGCCGACAAACTCTCCTGTTTCCGTGACAGCCTGCGATTAGGCCATTTCGACTTCACGGACGACAAGGGTGATTTCTTCGGTTCGACAGGGACTCACGGCACGGATTGTCTGAGCGCTATCACCGGCATCTCCGAAGGCTATCATGGCGCTGCGACGCAAGCAAAATACTACCTCATGCGGTCGGAGGAATACGCGACAGAAAGCCCTAAAGAGATGGATAACCTCGTAGCGGCATTAGAGAAAGCCGATTCGTTAGGCGTGAATATCTTCTCCGTTTCTTTGGGCTACAGCCAATTTGACAATACCGAATGGACTTTGCCCAAGAGTGCTTTGGACGGCCAGACGACGCGGGCGAGCATGGCGGCGACGATAGCGGCAAGGAAAGGGATGTTGGTGTGTGCGGCCGCGGGGAACGAAGGCGGCAAGCCCTGGCAGACCATCTCCGTGCCGGCAGACGCAGACAGCATCCTCACCGTGGGCGCCGTAGATACCTTACGGACGATAGGTTCGTTCTCCAGCCATGGTCCTTCTGCGGACGGCAGAGTGAAGCCGGAAGTCTGCGCCGTGGGGGTTCAGGCAGCGTTGATCAACCCGGACGGAGTGATTATCCACAGTAACGGAACGAGTTTTGCAACGCCTTTGTTGGCGGGTCTCGCCGCTTGTCTATGGTCTGCTTTTCCTGCCGAGAACGCCATGCAGATCCGCGAGCGCATCCTTCGTTCGGCAGACCGCTACTCCACTCCGGACACACAACAATACGGATACGGCATCCCCGACGCGTGGGTCGCTTATACGATGGATATGACGCCAGTAGAGACGATCTACGAAGAAGAGCCACCTCGCAAGCTCCTTCGGGGCGAGCAGATCTTGATTCTTCGCCACGGGCATGTGTATAACTTAGCGGGTCAGCGTGTCGAGTAAGGGGCACAAAAAAGGCAGGCTCACTACATCGCACCGCTACAACCTCCTACCCTTGCTCCGGTCAAGGCCTGGGGGAGTTCAGAGGGAGCTGGTCGTATAGCACCTGCCTATGTCTGAATTTCAAAACCGGCTGCAAAGGTACAACAAAAAATCGACATACGCAAATAAATTTGCAAAATTTACGGATTTTTAGGCAAAAAAGATGCTGGAAGAGTTCATTATAGGACGGATACGGGCGGAATTGCCGTTTGAGCCGAACGCGGAGAAGGAGGGGCTGCTGAAGGCCTTAAGCTCCTTTATCATCTCGCGCGACGCACGGAAGGCCTTTGTCTTACGGGGTTACGCAGGAACGGGCAAGACGAGCGTCATGAGCGCGTTGGTACGGGCGTTGGAGGGTCTCAAGCAACCTTGTATCCTACTCGCTCCTACCGGCCGGGCGGCAAAAGTACTGAGCAAATATTCCGGCAAGCAGGCGTACACCATCCATAAGAAGATCTACCGTCAGAACCAGCTGGGCGTGGAGGCGTTCTCGCTGAGCGATAACCTGCATACGCGGACGTTGTTCATCGTCGATGAGGCATCGATGCTCTCCGGTCAGCGCGACAACGGGGTTTTCGGCAGCGGGTGTCTCTTAGACGACCTCGTGCGGTACGTGTATAACGACAAGGGATGCAGCCTGCTCTTGGTCGGCGATAACGCCCAGCTACCACCGGTAGGCAGCACGCAGAGTCCGGCGCTCGAGCCTGACTATATGGCGAGCAGCTATCAATTGTCAGTATTCAGTTTTCAGCTCAGAGAGGTAGCGAGGCAGGCCTTGGACAGCGGGATCCTGTCGCAGGCGACGAGGATAAGGGACGGTGCAATAACCATTCAGCCGAACGGGAAGGACGTCATCAAGGTGAAGGGCGAGGAGGCGATTGAGACCATCGAGGCGAGTTGGCGGGACGTGGGCGCCGAAGAGACGCTCATCATCGCCCGCAGCAACAAGATGACTAACCTTTATAATCAGGGCGTGCGGGCACGCGTGTTATGGAAAGAGGAGGACTTGTCCAACGGCGACAGGTTGATGGTGACGAAAAACAACTACTTCTGGACGAAGGGATACGAGAACTTAGAGTTTCTCGCCAACGGTGATATGTTTGCCGTCGAGCGTCTGTACAACCGCCATGAGCTATACGGTTTTGAGTTCGCCCGTGCGTCGCTGAGGTCGGTCGATTACGACTGGGAGATCGACGCGCTTATATGGCTCGATACGCTGACGACCGACAGTCCCGAAGCGAACTACGGTCTGCAGAAAGAGCTATTCAGCCGCATCGCGGAGGACTATCCGGAGATCCGCAACAAGAAAGAACTCGTCAAGAAGATCTACGAAAGCGAGTATTACAACGCCTTACAGGTACGTTTTGCGTACTGCGTGACCTGCCATAAAGCGCAGGGCGGACAGTGGAAGCACGTCTATATCGACACCAGCGGAATCGGCGAAGACGAAGCGCGCATGAGCGACCCGATAGAACGGCAGGAATACATGCGATGGCTGTACACCGCCGTCACCCGAGCTACCGAAAAAATCTATATTTTGCGATAAAATAGCAAATAAATGCTTTTTTACTTGCGTATATAGATTTTTTTTTGTAATTTTGCAGGCGCAAACAAAATCTATACATATTATGAGTTTTAAACATCTTCATGCATTTATTGCGATTATGGCTGTCTGCGTGTTTGCCGGTTGTCATTCTGAGATCGATCTGACAAACATTGACAAGAAAGCTGAAATTGAAATGGGTCTTGCGCTGCCTATCGGTAGCGTTCATGCGACCATTAGAGATTTCTTCGGAAGTGGTGTTGACAAATTCTACGTGGACACAGTAGGTAACCAGGGTGTCATCACGTGGAAAGACACATTCAAGATTGCCCGTAACTTCCACCAGGTAGATCTGGCAAAGTACATCTCCGAGAAAGAGCTGTCGCTGAACGTCTATGATCATATCCCGGCAGTAGTCATGATCGGTACCAACAAACGCGTTATCGGAACTGGTGACCCTTATACTCTGGACTTCGACATGCCGCTGAAGCTCACCGGTATCAACCACCCGGACTCGTTAGCCAAAGAGCGTCTGGATAGTGCGCTCATTGAGATTGCCAGTTTCAGTTCCATCATCAGTCAGAACAACCTGCCGCTTAAATGGGAGTGGATTGATAGTGTGACGCTGGATCTGGGCGAACAGATTCATCGTCCAGCGAGAAATACAATGGTGGTATACGATAAATACGTAGATAACTATGGTTACGATCAAACCATCCCGACGAAGGTAGATAATTTCACCATCAATCTGATGAAGAAAAACAGCGCTGGCCAATATATAGTGGGACAGGTGGTGGATTCCTGTAATTTCACGATTCACTTCACTTTCACTATTCCGAAAGACACCATCGTAGAGATCCCGAAGGATGCTGGATTTAACTATAAGTTAGGTGTAAAATTCATCGACTATGCAGCTATCTGGGGTAAGTTCATCCGCTCCAAAGAAATGTACGATGAATCCGTTATTGACCTTAGCGAGAGCTGGGGAGCGTTGGATTTCATCTCCAAATGGAGTGTACCCTTTGCCGAGCCGAAGATCAACATGTCCATTGTAACGCGCGTAGCCGGCGCTTTGAAGGTCGATGGCGAATACTTATACTCGGTAGATGCATTTGGCCAAAAGCATTATGCTTCATTCCTTCGTGGGGATCAGACATTCCCTGATTTCCCAAAACAGTTTGAGAAGGGAGAATACTTGGACCCGACACATAGTATTATCGGAGATTCAACAATTAACATGAAGATTAATTTCGATAAGGATCCAACACGTGGACATATCGATCAGCTCTTCCAAGGGATGCCCCAGAAATTAGGCTATAAGTTCAACTTGGACTTTACTTACGGAGGTTCTTACCCTGATCAGATACGTATCACCCCGAATACGGCTATCCGTATCGATGCCGAATGCATTCTACCGTTCATCTTCAACCAGGGTCTGGCAATGAAATATGTTGATACTATTCGCAATGTGAACTTGACCCAATATAGTATAGAATCGATGATCGATAGTGTGAAGATGATTGATACGGTGAAAGCTACAGACGTAGTGCTCTTCTTGAAGGCACATAACTCTATACCTTTGGACGTATATGCTTCCATGCGTTGCTTGGATTCGCTCGGTAATATCATCAAAGATCCGATTGATTCCACGAAACCGTTGATGCTCTTCCCGCAAGATACCATCACGCTGAAAGCTCCTAATTATGTAAAAAGTGGTGGTACATGGAACAATACTCCCGGCGAGACGGTTATTACCGCCCGGTTGAGTAAGAAACAGTTAGATATGCTGCCTCAGATCAAGAGTATTCATTATGATGCACGCATCGATGACAAGTCTTTGGACGACGCCTATAGCAAGGGTATGAGCAACATCCGCATTACGGATGATCAGGGCATTACTCTCAAGATCGGAGTAACGGCTCATGTAGATGCTATCTTTGATTTGAATGTAGAAGACAATAAAAAATAAGGAGGGCTGAACTATGAAAACAAACCGAATTATTCTCTCAGCCCTTGTGGCACTGTTTACGCTCAGCGCAAGCGCGCAGCAGGTCAACACGCTCTATTTTCTGGAGAACGCGCCGATGCGTCATACTATCAACCCTGCTTTCCAACCGGTAAGCAAAGGATACATCAACTTCTCTCCGTTAGGATGGATGAGTTTTGGACTCGGAAATAATTCATTGACCGTGAGCGATGTGCTTTTTGTCGATCCCACGACTAAAATGACAATCACCCCTCTCCATCCCGATGCAGACAAGCAGAAGTTCCTGAACCAGCTTCGTAGCATGACATATCTTAACGGAGACATGACGATTGGTTTGCTCAACATGGGATTCCGGATTAAAGAGAACGGATTCTTAACCATCGGCATTAACGAACGTTTTGAGATGGGCGAGACGACTCCTAAATCGTTCTTCACTTTCCTCCTTGACGGAGGTATGAAAGACTTATCCGGCTCAATGAACGTCATCGGTCTCTCTGGTCTGAGCTCGGGAGGTTCATTCTATACGGAGATCGGCGGTGGTTATAGCCATAAGATCAATGAGCACTGGACGGTCGGCGGAAAACTGAAAGTGCTCTTAGGAACGGCATATGCCGGCATCAACAACAAGCATCTCAACCTCTACGCCAATACGGAAGTGTGGAAAATCGACGGTAATATGCAACTCGATGTAGCCGGACCGATTAACGCAAGTTATCTGGCTGAATATGTCAACGGAAAAACCGGTAAAGAGATCTACGAAGGCATAAGGGGAGGACAAGGGTCCGAGGCTGAGAAACTGGATATAAACAAGTTGATTGATATCCAGACGAATGGAAATCTGGACGTATCGAAACTCCTGGGCATGCTTGCGCCATCCGGCTACGGAGCTGCTTTTGATCTCGGTTTTACGTACAAACCTATTGAGCAACTGCAGATTAGCGCTGCTATCACCGACTTGGGTTTCATTTATTGGAACAGGGCTACACGGTTTGATTGCCAACTGGACAGCTCTGCTCTCAAATTTGAGGGAGCAGGTCATATCGAGTATAGCGAATATCTGGACGAGAATAATCAATTCTCCACCCAAAAACTCGGGGACACCTTGGTGAACAACCTGATTAACATGCTGGACGGCGTACGGTTCGGAGAGGGCAAAAAAAGAGGTTTTGCCCGCATGACCTCTGCGCGTCTCAACGTAGGTGTAGATGCTAACTTCTGGGACAACCGCGTGGGTGTAGGTATCGTCTCCGCGACCCGCCTGTACAACGCTCGCCTCTACGAGGAGATCACTTTCGGTGTAGCGTTCCGGCCGGTGAACTGGTTCAATATCGCGGCTTCCTACTCGCTCATGAATAACGGTAAATACAGCAATATCGGTGCCGGTATCGGCTTCATGCCGTACGACGGTATCAACCTCACGCTCGCGCTGGATTATATCCCGACGAGTTACGCAGGTCTGCCGCGTGAAGGCCAATCGAAGCTATACGTCCTGCCGGACAAGACAAAGATGATGAACCTCGCCCTCGGCTTCTCTATCTGCTGGGGTTCCAACCGCCGCGACAAGGATAAAGACGGCGTATGGGATAAGATTGATATGTGTCCTAACACCCCGCGTGGTGTGGACGTAGATAGTGTCGGTTGTCCGTTAGACGATGATCACGACGGAGTACCTAACTATCTGGATCGTTGTCCGGGTACTCCGGCAGCGGCTATCGGCTTTGTGGACAGCATGGGTTGTGCCTTGGATTCCGATGGCGATGGTGTAGAGGACTATAAAGATATGTGCCCGAACACGCCTTCTGAAGCCCACGGCAAGATAGATACTATCGGTTGTCCGTTGGATACTGACGGTGACGGTGTACCTGACTACCTCGACGAGTGCCCGAATACGCCTCAAGCAGCTTACGGCAAGATTGATGCCAAGGGTTGTCCGATGGATACCGACGGCGATGGTGTACCTGACTACCTTGACGAGTGTCCCGGCACGCCGGAAGAAGCACACTCCACGGTAGATGAGAAAGGTTGCCCGATAGATAGTGATGGTGACGGTGTACCTGACTACCTCGACGAGTGCCCGCATACGCCGGAGGCTGCACGCGGACACGTGGATAATAAGGGATGTGAACTCGATAGCGACGGCGATGGAGTACCCGACTACCAAGACGAGTGCCCGGCTGTAGCAGGAACAAAAGCTAACAAGGGTTGTCCGGAACTCAAACGTGAGGTACGCCAACTCCTGCAGAAAGCGATGCAAGGTATCGAGTTCGAGACCGGCAAATCGACCATCAAGAAGAAATCCTTCCCGCTGCTCGACAAGATTGCGAACATCTTCATCGAGAACGCTAACTACGTCATCGAGGTACAGGGTCATACCGACAACACCGGTAAGGCAGAGATGAACCGCAAGCTCTCGCAACAACGTGCAGACGCGGTAAAGAACTACCTCGCTAAGAAAGGTGTAGAAGCAAGCCGCATGACGGCTGTCGGTTATGGTCAGGAAGTACCTATCGCTGACAACAAGACAAGTGCCGGCCGTCAGAAGAACCGCCGCGTTGAGTTCAAGATTACTTTCGAAGAAGTACATGTCGAGACCATCCTTGACCATGCAGATGAATCTGAGGAAGAATCAGAAGAGGAAGTATCCGAAGAGGAAGAATCAGAAGAGGAAGAATAAACAACAAACAAACATACAAACTAAAAAAAACTTTTCATTATGGGACGCGCTTTTGAATACAGAAAAGCAACTAAATTAAAACGCTGGGGACACATGTCCCGCACATTCACCAAGTTAGGCAAAGAAATCACTATCGCTGCCCGTGAGGGTGGTCCGGATCCTGATTCGAACCCTCGTCTGCGTGCGTTGATCCAACAATGCAAGCGCGAGAATATGCCGAAGGATAACATCGACCGCGCCATCAAGAAAGCGACCGATAAGTCTTCCGAGGGCTATAAGGAGATCAACTACGAAGGCTACGGACCGCACGGCATCGCGATCTTCATCGAGACCGCTACCGACAACCATATGCGTACGGTGGCTAACATCCGCTCCTACTTCACCAAGTTCGGCGGCACCCTCGGTACACAGGGCTCTCTGCAGTTCCTCTTCGACCGCAAGGCGTGCTTCACCGTCACCATGAAAGACGGCATCGACCTGGACGAACTCGAGCTCGAGCTCATCGACTTCGGCGTAGAGGAACTCGGCGTGGATGAGGAGGAGAACACTATCGTCATCTATTCGGACTTCAACGAGGCGATCAACATGCAGAAATACCTCGAGGAGAACGGCTTTGAGATCCAGTCTATCGAGTTTGTACGCATCCCCAACGACACGAAAGAGCTCACCGACGAACAACGCGAGTCCGTACAGAAACTCATCGACAAGATCGAGGAGGACGAGGACGTACAGAACGTTTTCACCAATATGGCGGAATAAACGCCGCAGGCACTAAACGTGCTAAGCACAATAAACGCGAAGCAATAAACATGACAATAATCGAAGATTATTTTCATCTCTCTGCCCGCCAGGCTGAGCAGTTTGCTCAGCTTGACGGGCTCTATCGTGATTGGAACGGTAAGATCAACGTCATCTCCCGCAAGGATATCGACAACCTCTACGAGCACCACGTGCTCCATTCCTTGGCGATCGCGAAGCTCTTGCCTTTCCAACCCGGTAGCACTATCCTTGACGTCGGTACCGGTGGTGGCTTCCCCGGTATCCCTTTAGCTATCCTTTTTCCCGAATGCCGCTTTACCTTGATTGACTCCATCGGAAAGAAGATCAAGGTCGCTACGGAGGTCGCTACGGCACTCGGGCTGACCAACGTCGTCTGCAAGCAGGAACGCGCAGAGGAGGAGAAGCAGAAGTTTGATTTCGTCGTCTCACGCGCCGTCATGCCCCTACCCGACCTGGTCAAACTGGTGCGGAAGAATATCTCTTCCTCCTACCGCAACGCCGTGCCCAACGGCATCGTCGTCCTCAAAGGTGGCGACCTCAGAGAAGAACTGCGGCCCTTCAAGGACGCAGAAGTAACGCCTTGTAGCACTTTTTTTAAAAATAATATTTGGTTCGATAACAAATATGTAATATATTTACCCTTCTAGGCGGAGGCCGCTCCTCCCGTTTGTCGGGAGGACGCTCCGGGTTCGAAACAAAACAGGTGATCTACCTGCCATTATAAATTTTGCTATTAGATTATGACCAAGCATTATCTGAACTATCTGACATCCGTCATGTCGCATCAATGGAACGACGCGGCGCTGACCGATTATAATGAGAATCATGAGTATAGTTTTGGCGAGTTGGCCATCGAGATGCTGCGCCTGCGTGTGCTCTTTGAGCAGCTGGGTATCCACCCGGGCGATAAGATTGCCCTTGCCGGACGAAACTGCGCTAACTGGGCGGTAGCCTACCTTGCTATCGCGGCGTATGAAGGCGTCTGCGTCAGCATCCTACAGGACTTCACCGCCGAGGATATCAACCACCTTCTCGACCACTCAGATAGCTCGATGCTCTTTGTCGGACCCTACGTCTGGAAAGAGCTGCAGCACCAGACGATGCCGTCCAAACTGAAGGCGGCTGTCTCCTTGCAGGACTGGTCACCGCTCTACCAAGCGGAAGGAATCAAAGTGCCTGCCAAGGAAGCGATCGACAAGCTCTTCAAAGCCAAATACCCGCAAGGTGTCGAGCCCGAAGATATCTCCTTCACCGCCGATCCCGACAAGCTCTCCCTCATCAACTATACCTCCGGCTCTACCGGCAGCCCCAAGGGCGTCATGCTTAACGGCCGCTCGCTCAGTAACAACGTCGAGGTCGGGATGAAGATGCTGCCCGTCGATCCGGGACAACGACTCGTCTCCATGCTCCCCCTCGCGCACATGTTCGGCCAGATATGCGAGCTGCTCTACCCCCTTTGCTCAGGGACGCATATCTATTTCCTGACCAAGAGCCCTACCCCGTCCATCCTGCTCAAAGCCCTCAACGACGTGCAGCCGTACCTGGTAGTCACCGTGCCGCTGGTCATTGAGAAGATCTACAAGCAGAAACTCGACCCCACGCTCTCTAAATGGGCGATCCGCTCTTTCTGGTACGTGCCCATCATCGGCGATTTCCTCAAGAGCCGCGTCAAGAGCGGACTGAGGAACGCTTTCGGAGGCAAGCTGCGGTACTTCATCTGCGGTGGTGCGGCGATGAACCCCGTCGTGGAGAAATGTCTCATGGATATCCATTTCCCGCTCTCTATCGGTTACGGCATGACCGAATGCGGACCCCTCATCGGTGGTAACCCGCCGAAATACTTCAAAGCCCGTACGGGAGGCGTGCCGGTGATGAATATGCAGGTCAAGATCGACAACCCCAACGACGCCGGTATCGGCGAGATACTCGTCAAGGGAGAGAACGTCATGCTCGGTTACTACAAGAACGAAGAGGCTACCAAAGCCGCCTTTACCGAAGACGGATGGCTGCGGACTGGCGACTTGGGAAGGCTCGACAAGAAGCAGAATATCTATATCAAAGGACGTTGTAAGACGATGTTCCTCGGTGCGTCAGGTCAGAATATCTACCCCGAGGAGATCGAGGACAAACTCAATAACCAGGAGGCGGTCGGCGAGTCGCTTATCGTTGAGCGTGAGGGCAAACTTGTGGCACTCGTCTTCCCCGATGAGACGCTCACCAAACGCATGTCTTTCGAGGAGATCCAGCAACTCATGAAGCAGAACCTCGAGAAGCTCAACCACCTCATCCCCTCCTACAGCAAGGTCTCGAACATCGAAGTGCAGGACAAACCCTTTGAGAAAACTCCCAAACGCTCCATCAAACGTTTCCTGTACAAATAACCAATTATCAATTGTCAATTATCAATTATCAATTGTCAATTATAAATGACCTGGGTCATTTTAGCCTTTCTTTCCGCCCTCTGCTTAGGGTTCTATGACATCAGCAAGAAGGTAGCTCTGCGCGATGGCTCGGTGGTCGATGTCCTGACCGCCAGTGTCCTCATCTCTTCGTGCATCCTGCTCGTCCCCCTGCTACTCTCCCGTCTCGCACCGTCAATGATGACTGAGACGGCTTTTTTCGTGCCGACGCTCGATCTCCGCGGCCACCTGCTGACTGTCCTCAAATCGGTGATCGTCCTCAGCTCCTGGCTCTGCGCCTATCTCGCGCTCAAGCACCTCCCTATCTCTATCGTCAGCCCTTGGCAGGCGACACGACCTATGTGGACGCTCATCGGCGCGATGCTCATCTTCGGCGAACGCCTCAACCCCTGGCAGTGGATCGGCGTCCTCCTCGCCATCGGCAGTATCTTCCTCTTTCAACTTTCTTCTTCCGACTTTCGACTTTCGACTTTGAGCAGGCCTCGCCTGCGGTCTAACTACTACCTCGCCCTCGCGCTGGCGATCATCATCGGTGCCGGCTCCGGGCTGTACGACAAGTATATCATGCGCCTCTACGACCATAACGCCGTGCAGGTGTATTATACGCTCTATCAGGCGGTGATGATGATTATCTTCTGTTACATCCACCATCGCCGCCACCCCTCGTCACCGGGTTTTCACATCACCCGTCTCCTGCCCGTAGCCCTCATCTCTGTCTTCCTCGTCATCAGCGATAACGTCTATATGTTAGCGCTGCAGGACCCGGATTCGATGATCGCCGTCGTCTCCACCATCCGCCGCGGAGGGACGGTCATCGGCTTCGCCTATGGGCTCATCTTCCTAAAAGAAAAGGACCCTTATAAAAAGGTCCTTTGCATGCTCGGCATCCTCGCCGGCCTCATCTGCCTCGCCCTCGGCTCATAGTATTTTTTTTATCGAAAATGCGCAGCCTACCGAGCCTGATGGCTCTCGCGCCCAAGGACATGTAAGCCGATTAGTAAGCAAGCTTCCTATCGTCCTCCATGCCCTCGGTCTCAATCGATTGCCTTGATAGGCATCGATTGGCTGCTCACAAAAATACGGGATTGCATCCCTCACAAAAATAAAGAAAATAACCATGCGGAGCGTAGGATTTATTGGTTGTCCATAATGCCCCAAAACAATCCAAAAAAAATCAATAAAAATTATTTTCTTAATTTTTGTGAGCGATAGCGCATTTTCGGAAGGCGGTAGTACGGCACTATCGAGTGCCGGACGTAGCGGGGCTACGGGGCGGCAGAACGAGGAGCTCGCTCATCGGGCAGACGAACCGGAGTCACGTAAAGGCGCATCAAGCGCCGTACCGCCGCATTTTCGATTTCCTGCCTAACCCCCAAACTACAGCAAGTGCCAACTTACCGTCAGTCCCGCCATGACGATACTGACCATCGACATCAGCTTGATGAGGATATTCAGACTCGGGCCGCTCGTGTCTTTGAACGGGTCACCTACGGTGTCGCCGACGACGGTCGCCTTATGGCAATCGCTGCCCTTGCCGCCGAAATGACCTTCCTCCACATATTTCTTTGCGTTATCCCAAGCGCCGCCGGCGTTCGCCATGAACACGGCTAATACGAATCCCGTCGCCAGACCGCCGATGAGCAGTCCTAACACGCCTGCTACGCCCAGTACCAGACCCGTGATGATCGGTACGATGATCGCGAGGAGCGACGGCAGCAGCATCTCGTGCTGCGCACCCTTGGTGGAGATAGCTACGCACCGTGCGTAGTCCGGATCGGCCTTACCTTCGAGGATACCTTTGATCGTCTGGAACTGCCGCCGCACCTCCTCTACCATCTTCTGCGCCGCACGGCCTACTGCGTTCATCGTCAGGCCACAGAACAAGAACGCCATCATCGAGCCGATGAAGATACCTACCAGCACGATCGGGTTCATCAGATTGACGTTATAGGCGTCCATGAAATCTACCAACGTCGCTTTCGCTGCCTCTACCCCGTTCGGTAATGCTTCGCCCGTACGGATGAGCGCTATCTTGATCTCCTCGACATACGATGCCAAGAGCGCCAACGCAGTCAGCGCAGCACTACCGATGGCAAAACCTTTTCCCGTCGCTGCTGTCGTGTTGCCCAGTGCATCCAACGCGTCCGTACGCTGTCTGACCTCGGCAGGCAGACCGCTCATCTCCGCGTTACCGCCGGCGTTGTCGGCGATAGGACCGTAAGCGTCAGTAGCCAAGGTGATTCCCAAGGTCGAGAGCATTCCTACCGCCGCGATGCCGATACCGTACAGACCCATACTCAGGTTCGCCGCGCTGAACTCTACATGGAAGCCGTTCGCACAGAGGTACGCCAAGATGATCGCCACCCCTACCGTGATCACCGGCACAGCCGTCGAGAGCATGCCTAAGCCCAGACCGCTGATGATCACCGTCGCCGGACCCGTCTGAGAACTCTCGCTCACTTTCTGCGTAGGCTTATAGCTCTGCGAGGTGTAGTACTCCGTGCTCTGACCGATGATCACGCCGGCGAGCAGTCCCACTACTACCGACAAACTCACCTGCCACCACAGACTCGTCTCCGTGCCGAAGAGCCAGGCGAAGATGCCGAACGTCACCGCCGCTATCAGTACCGCAGACGTGTTCGTACCTATCGCCAACGCCCGCAGCAGCTCTTTCATGCCCGCGTCCTCTTTGGTCTTTACCAGATAGATGCCGATGATACTCAGCAGCACGCCGCACGCCGCTATCAGCGACGGAGCCAAGACCGCCTTCATCTGCATCCCTTCTACCGCTGCACCGGCAAAAGCAGACGCACCTAACGCCATCGTCGCAAGGATCGAACCGGCGTAACTCTCATACAGGTCCGCACCCATACCCGCTACGTCACCTACGTTGTCGCCTACGTTATCCGCGATCGTCGCAGGGTTACGCGGGTCGTCCTCCGGGATGTTATACTCGGTCTTACCTACGAGGTCGGCACCTACGTCCGCAGCCTTCGTGTAGATACCGCCGCCCACGCGGGCAAAGAGCGCCTGCGTCGAGGCACCCATACCGAACGTCAACATCGTCGTCGTGATAGTGATAAGGTCCGCGTCCGCGCCTACGAGCGCGAGCAGACCCGTCTTCTGCAGGATCAGGAACCATCCGGAGATGTCCAGCAACGCCAGTCCGACCACCGTCAGACCCATCACCGCGCCGCTGCGGAAGGCTACCTGCAGACCCGCGTTCAGCGTCTGACGAGCCGCGTTAGCCGTGCGGGCTGACGCATACGTCGCCGTCTTCATGCCGAAGAATCCCGCCAGACCCGAGAAGAAACCGCCCGTCAGGAATGCAAACCAGACGATACCGTTCTGCAGGTTGAAATACGCCATTACGGCAAAGACAACCGCCAGTACCACAAAGACGATCGTCACTACTTTGTACTGTTGTTTGAGATAAGCCATCGCTCCTTTACGAACGTGCGAAGCGATCTTCTTCATCAGCTCGGTGCCTTCCTCTTTTCCTAACATCCAACGGTAGAAATAATAGGCGAATCCGAGCGCTAAAACCGATGCCGCCAGAACGACGTACATCAAGGTAGTTACATCACTCATAGATTTGTGTTTTTATGTATTAGATTTTGTGTTTTTCTAATTTCGCTGCAAAGGTACAAAAAATTTAGCATATGTGCAAATAAATTTGCTTTTTTGCCCCTTTTTTTTCTTTTGCCCCGGAGCGTCCTCCCGTTGAAGCGGGAGGAGCGGCCTCCGCCTAGAAGGGTTTTTTTTTCTTTTGCCCCCTAAAAAATAAAAGCGCTCCCCCGTGAGTAAGGGGGAGCGCTCGTTGGCGGTTGTCAGCCGCGGGGATTAGTTGTGCTGCTGATCCCATTCAGCACCACAAATCTTCCAGTAGTACGCCTTCATGGTTTTTGCGCCATCAGGGTCGTTCTTCTGGGCTCGGAAGTTCGCCTGGTCGGTGGTGAGCTTCGACAGGTCCGCCTTGCGGGCCTTGATCATCTGCGAGACCGCGGTAAAGCGGTTACGGATCTGAATCTCACGCTGACTCAACGGGCTGTTGCGTTTCACCGGTACGCGGAGATACAGACGGTTACACTTGTTAGAGGTGGTCGCAGCGGTACGGTGGGTCGCGAGCAACATCTTCTCGCAGCTGTGCTGACCGCTCTTACCGGGTTTTGCCAATGCGCCGGACACATGATCAATTCCGGCTGAATAAGTTACACTTGCCATAATAATTAAGGTTTTTAGGTTTGATTGAACAATAGGTTTGATCTTTTATTTAACCGAAAATGCGGCGGTTTCGGCCTACGCGGCCTTGAGCGTAATCTTCTTAATTCGCGTATTCATGCGAGCATGATACGCGCCTTAATAATCTTCCTCTTGTCCGGCACTTGATAGTGCCGCCCTACCGCCTTACAAAAATGCGCTAACGCTTACAAAAATTCCAAAAATCCATGCGGCTCTACAACTTAGGTCGTCCTATTCTCTCCCCTATAGGGGGAGCCGGAGGGGGTCTATTTTCTTTATTTTTGTAAGGGCTGTAAGCCCGTATTTTTGTAAGCAGTCATTGTTGAGCCCTATCAAGGGTCTCAACGGCGGATTTGGTAGTTAGGGGGCGCTGCAAGCTCGCTTGTGAGCGCGCCCTAATTAGCCGGGGTCCCCGATGCATGCAAGCATGCAGTGGGGAGTTGCGTAGCGCAATACGAAGCGTAATCGAGCAGTGTACTGCGAGTCACGCTAGTATTGTGGCAAGCAAGAGGCGCGTAGGCCAAAATGACTGCGCATTTTCGATTTACTCTCTTAATACTTCCGTGAGCCGTCGTACGATTCTACGGTTTTGGTTTGGATGACGACGGAGGTGTCGCCTTTCTGCCATGCTTCCGAGCGGGTGGTGACGGTCCGCGTGACGTTGCAGGAACTCAGTCCCAAGCCTGCCGCCAATGCCGTCAACGCCGCAATCAGCACGGAGATCACCAGTTTCAGAATTTCTTTCTTAGTCATAGTGGGTTAGGGTTAAAGGGTTAACCGTTGATGGGATCGCCGTTCTCGTCGTAGTTACCGTTGAGCTTGTGCATCGCATAGCCGAACAAACTGCCGTACTTGTGCTGAGCCTTGTACTCGGCTTCCAGCTTCGCTTTCTCGGTCGGGTTTTCCAACACGGTGCGTACTGCCGCCTGCACCTTAGCGAAACGCTCTTTCGCCTTGATCTGAGCCGCACTCGGTTCTTTCGTACTCGGGTTACACAACTTGCCGGTCGTCACTTTGCCGGTCTGCTTGTTCGTGCGGAAATACACATCGCTGTGCTCGCACACTTTCTTTTTCATGCTCTCAATAAGAGCCATCGGCTTAATTTCTGCCATTTTAGTTAGGGTTTAGGGTTGATAATGTTGTTAAGCCGGCTGTCTTTCGGAATATCCCTTTCCGGTTCGCCGGGACTGAGGATTGGCGATAGACGCCCCGACTGACCGTTATCCTATCTTTCCGAAAAGATTTCCCCGGGAGCCCCATCGGACGCTAGCGCTAGTGCGTCCGATGGGGAGAGGAGGAATTGAGACAATTATACAAGTTACGCAGTAACGCAGTCATTGATCTCCAATTCCGACGACAAAGGTACTGCTTTTTCGCGACTTGAGCAACTATTTCCCTTCGCAAACCTCATTGCGATGAGTTTTACGTGAGGTCGCAGCCGGCATAGTCGCTCAGGTCGATCACCTCGACCCGGTAGAGCCAGTCGCGCGCCTCCAAGGCATGCAGGTACTTGGCGCCGTACTTGCGGAATTTCTTCCATCCGTACAGGAGGATGTTCAGCCCCTCCACGCCGCCTTCCGCACACTCCACACGCGCCTCCAGCCGCGCGGCCAGCTCCGCTTTACTGATTTTCTGCATCATAGGCTTTCGTAGCAATTTTCCACAGTTGCTTTCTGCTTTTCTTGGAGCCTTCTGCCTTCATCCGTGCAACGATCCGGGCAATGGCGGCGAAACGCTGTTTGGCAGCGGTTTGTGCCTGTGTCGGGGCTTTGGTTGAACGATTAGGACAGCGTTGGACAAAAGTCTTGCCGTTGACGGTTTTGAAATAGAACGGCGAATGGCCGTTAAGTTTGCCGCGTAAGCGGGCGATGGGGAGAATAAGTTCTACCTTCATAAAAATTGGGTTTTAATTGTTAATACTATGGTTGTCGCAAAGATGCGACAAAAATGCACAGGGTTTGTAATGGGTCTCGGACGTTACGTAGTGGTAACGATGTGGTAACGTAAATGAGCCGTAAATAGGCCTCAAATAGGCAGTAATTAGGCTGTTATAGGGTGGATGTCGGATAACATCCGACCTAATGGACGATGTTTTTTGAGGGGTTGACAGGATGCCGTTGACGCCCTTAGTACGTACACATACCCCCCTATAGGGGGCGTATGTAGTACTAACGGGCTCAGGTATCCTCGTCAAAAAGTTGCTGTTGGCGTTGGATGGCATATAACCGACTACCGTTATTGAGGATCGTTTGAAGCAGGCCGCTATCTCGCGCTTCGGCTATTAGTTTTTCAGCAAAATGCACAGAACGGATATTGGCGGCATTCATAATTTGAGACCGTAAATCATTCCATGTCAGCGAGTTATCTTTTAGTACCGATCCGAATAAGTGGGCCTTATCAATTTTGCCATCGGGGGTGAGGTATTCGGGGTTGAAGGAGGTTTTATCCTGCCTAAAGGCAGGAGCACTTGACGAAGGGGCGGTTTGGGGGATCTCGCAGGCGACGGGTAGGCCATCGGGCGTGAGGCAGAAGTCAATGCGGTTGGGCATGTCGTACTTACGCGTGGCGGTCTGCTTGACGGTGAAGATACGGGTGTCGGGGTTCTTGGAGCACTCGTAAGTTTCGAAACTCTTGTTCTGCAGTTCCGTACCCAGTGCACCGCGCAGGGTCTTGTCCTCCACCGCTTTGTTCTGGTGGAGGACACAGACGATGCAGGTCTTGTATTCCGAGGCGATATAGAGCAGCTGGCCGATGAGTTTCTGCGCCTCCTCGTAGTTATTGATGTCTCCTACGACGTCTCTTATGCCGTCGAAAATGACGAGATCCGGCCGGCAGATAGAGATGGCGGCGACGACATGTAACATCCGATCCTGCCAGTTGACCGAACGGAGGTTGAATACGTGGTACTGCTCCTCGCTGGGCTGCTCTCCAATCATCGCTCCGATGCGGTCGCGGAGGATCTCACAGGTACTATCGGGGCTTTGCTCGGTATCTATCCAGAGAACACGTAAAGGTTTGTCACTCAGGCTTTTCAGCCCGATAAACGTCTGCCCGCTTGCTGCCGCCATGAGGAGGGAGTTGAGATAGGTCTTGCCGGACTTGGCTTTTCCGGTCACAGCTACCAACTCGCCCTTGGCGAAACAGGGCGTACCGTTCCAGGTGTAGAGGAACTCATGCGGCGGGATTTGTGAAGAGGCAGTAATCCGCAGTTGCGAAAGCTGCTCAATAATCGTTAGTTCTTCCATTTTCATAGTTTTTTATTTTGGTGCAAAGGTACTACTTTTTTTGGGGTTGGTAAATTCCATCGACCACAAAATGCATCCCACGAGAAATCCGGGGCATAGAGGTCCTTCTCGGCGAGGAGTTGGAAGGTGCGTTGACGTACCGCCTCATCGAAGCGATGGATGGATCGGAGCCGTCTGGAAAGGGTACGATAGTCCACCTCCCATCCGAGTTCGCGTGAGAGGATACGCGCCAGTTCGGGCTGGGATGTCCATGGTTGGTCAGGCCAGTGTTGATGCGTGATGGCCAGGACAGAGGATGAGTTACGGGCGTAAAACTCGATAGCGAGATTACGATAGGTGTTTCTGCGCTTCCGCGCCATTGGTGCCTGGGGTACAGGGCTTTGATTAATTTTCATAAACCTTTGAGATTTATGCTTGGCTTTGTCAGTGAAGGCGCCTTCAACGCAGCTGCAAGCCTGCAAAACCTCGCGGGTTAAACAAAAAAAAAACTCGATCTCCGAAGAAATCGAGTGCAAAGGTACTACTTTTTTTTGAAATAGCAAAAGACACTATTTTCATGCCCCTATTGCAGGAGGATCAGATAGGCTACAAATCTCCTCCGCCATCTGGTTCATCGCTACGCATTCGGGGCGGGTGACATGGCGTTTGGAGGGATCGTACTCCCAGGGGGAGAGGATTAGCACGCGCCCGGCTGCGACGGCATCGAACAAGCCGGTACTCGGCTTGTAATAATCGCGGAAGCCGTTATCCGCGATATAGATGATCGGATGCTCCTCCGCAAGGAGAACGACCATCACCTCTTTCTCCTTATCGGAGATGAACGGCGAGACCATCACCGCCCCTTTTCTCGCCGCTAACACACAGCCGTTCATATAGTCGCGGAGGCGGGAGCCATCGCCATGCACCGCCTCCTCCACCATCGTCCTGCGGACATGGACAGGCGCGTATCGGGCGGCTTGGAGCAAGGCGGCGTTGCCGATGCCGCGGTAGGTACGGCCGGCTATCTCGATACCCTCCTGCACGCGGAAGAAGCCCGGCATGAGGCGCTTAGTAGCGAGGCGCTGGGGATTCATATCCAAATAGCGGATAGTGGCGGGGAGCTGGCGGCGTTGCCCCATTGGGCGGACGAAGGGCATCTCGGTGAAGACTCTTTCTTGGAGGTTTTGCCGAATAGTATTCGGCGTAATAGAAGAAAGGGGGATTGTATCTGCGGCTTTTTTTGCTCCTTGCCAAAAGCCGCGTACAGCCGACAAGATGCCTTTAGGCATCTTTCTTTTTACATACCAGATAGCATGCAGATGGTCAGGCATGAGGCAATAATGGAGAATCTGGATCTCCGGATGATAAACGGAAACCTGCCGCTGACAATCCAAGAGCGCTTTGCCTAAAGGTAGAATATCCACCCTCGCTTGCTTGGGGTCGTTATCCGGAATGACGAGTGAGCCAAGCACCGGCTGACGGCTGGTGACCGTCAGCGTGACATGATAGATACCGATTCCCCGCCATGCGGTTCCAGGTTCTTGCCATTGCCATGTGTCATGAGGGGCTGACATTACTTCGTCAAAGCTTGGTACATCTTGAACAACTCTGCGACGCACTCGGATTCGGTCATCTTGGTAGAGAAGCCATAAGCAGCCATGACTGCACGGTCGTTCTCTTGGTGGGCGCGGCGTAGTTCGGGCGGCATGGTGACTTCATCGTAGAGGTCAGCCAAAGAGCAATCCGGATATTTGGCACGTGCATCGAGGATGGCTTGGGCGGTTTGCTCAATACGGGCTTTCTGTTCCTCTGTCGGCTGACACCACGGGAATGTATTATAAACGATAGTGTTACTATAACGGTAACGCATTTCAAGACGTCCACAGACTACACGCATCCAAGCATTGTGAACATTAGATGTCAAGACGCCAAAATGGAAGAGAGACGCATTTGGAACAATATTTGCGGAATCATTACAGATAATATCAGCTGATACGTATCCTATTGGAATATATCTTCTCTTTTCTGAAGAATGACGAGGGAATATTAAATAGTCTGTTTGCGGTTGGCGGCACTCCATGAACCGTGTGGGATAGTCCGCAAACTTTCTTGTCGCCTCTTTGGAACTACTTAATCTCATCTCCCTTACCTTGGCAATTCGCTCCATAATTAGAGGGCAACGCCTCAAATCAGCAGGGCTTGCATCCACTAACCAAAGGCAATAACGCAATTTATTGTTGATATAATCTTCCGCTCCAACCATCCTTTTAATAAATTGTTTTGAGTTTGGGTCCCTTTTGATAAATTCATCGTACTCATTCTCCTCAATAATTAAATGTCCACCATCTGTAGGTTTGCTGCCATAAATCATCTCCGGCACGTTACAGAGGGGTTTGGAACGGCTGTCTATCCATGTATCGGGGGCATCTATGAGATATGCGTTGATGTTGGATGCTTGGAGGGTTTGGGCGTCGGAAAGGTAGATGGTCTTCGCTTTTGTATCTGCTTTGGAGAATCCAATAATAACGCAATGCACATGTGCTTTGATGTCCGCTTCGGAATCCCAACGGAACGTACGATAGGCAAAATCTATATGAATACCGAAACGGTCAAAGAGAGGCTTCCAAATCGCTGCTACTTGCTCGCCTTGTGTAATAGAGTTGGTAGATACGAGCGCTGCACGGATTACAGGATTCGTATACATAAGTTGCGCCGCTTTCCAATACCATGCAGCAACATAATCTATTTTCCCTGCTGTTTTATATGGTTTTCCTTTCTCGTCCACATAGATAGAAAGCATTTCTTCCTTTTGCTCTTTAGACTGGAGACTATAGCCTACAAACGGCGGATTACCCATGATATAGTTGAGTTTGTCCGGTGCAATGACTTCTGCCCAGTCGATGCGGAGGGCGTTTCCTTCGTGGATGTAAGCGTTGGTTTTGAGCGGCAGGAAATCAATCGCCCGTCCTGCGATAGCAGAAGTCTCTTTGAGGGTTTGGCTCTCGGCTATCCAAAGGGCGGTCTTGGCGACCGTACAAGCGAAATCGTTGATCTCAATGCCGTAGAACTGGGAGATATTGACTTTGATGAGGATGTCGAAGGTGAGGATGTTCTCTCCTCCGAACATGGCTTGTATCACTTTGTTCTCCAAACGACGAAGCGACAAGAATGTTTCCGTGAGGAAGTTACCACTACCGCAGGCAGGATCGAAGAACGTGAGGGAAGCGAGTTTGTCTTGGAACGCCGCAAGGGCTTGTTTCCGTGGAGCTGCTTGTTTCATCTCCTGAATCTTGCCGAACTCGTCTTTGAGTTCGTCCAAGAAAAGCTGGTCAATGACCTTGTGGATATTCTCGATACTCGTATAGTGCATACCACCCGAACGGCGCGTCTCAGGGTTCAGCGTGCTCTCAAAGACCGCGCCGAAGATAGTAGGCGAGATTTCCGACCAATCGAAATCGGCAGAAGCATCTTCCAAAAGGAGTTGCTTGAGTTCGTCGGTGAACTGCGGAATCTCTATCGTCTTATCCGAGAACAAACCACCGTTGACATAGGGGAAGGCTGCCAGATCGTCCTCCAAGTATTTATCTCGTTCGGCAAGCGGCGTATCGAGGACGGCAAAGAGATCCACCAGCGCACGGCGAAGTTTCTGCGCAGGATATGCTTTGAGGTAGTCATGGAAAGAGGTGCGGCTGTTGAACAGGCCTGCGTCCTCGGCATAAAGACAGAAGACCAGACGGACACAGAGGATATTGAGGCTGCGGAGCGTTTCTGGGTCGTCGGCACCGTACTGCTCTAATAACTTATCGTAGATGACGCCAACCAGATTACCGGCTTTGACGGAGACTTCCATTTCGCGTTTGAGGTGCTCGTTGCCTTCATCGACAAGGAACTGGAGACGGTAGTATTCTTTCTCGAGGTCTTTGAGCAAAATCTTCTGCGGTTCTCCGTTAGGTTGCTCCATATCATAGACCCAAAACTCCGCGAAATTACAGGTCACGATCCACCGCGGACGCTGACTATAGGGCAGTTCGGCAGCATAGCGTTTGGCTTGCTGGAAAGGATTGAGGACAGAGCCGTCGGACTGCTTGATACCTTCGGCGAGGTTCTTGCCGAGCGACTTTTGCTCTATCATCACTTTGGTGGTCGGGATGAAGCCGTCGATGAAAGAGGTGTGGTCGAGTTTGACTTGGTGCTCGTAGATGATGAAGGTCTCCGGGTGCTCGATGCCGAAGACTTGGTTGAGGAGCGTGGTCCAGAAAATCTGGCTCTCGCCTTTCTCGTAGCCTTTGCCCTCCCAATGGGCGGCAAACTCTTTCGCTGCTTGCTGTTGTTGGATAGTATTCATCGTAGATTATATGTTATTCTTTCAACCAAATCAATTACAAATTCATTCGCGGGATCTTGCATAACTTCCATACATGTTCCAAGCCTGCGGAACAATACTGTTTTAACGTTTTCATGACAGTCTATAGTAAAAATATCAAACTTGCGTGCAAAGGTACTACAAAAAAACGAGATACACAAGAAAAAAAGGAAAAAAATCACAGGGGGGCACGCGGTAAATAGCACGGAGGTTCGCGCAAAGATGCGCGAAAAATGCACAGAGAAAGGCCGGCATAATATGCCGGGGAACATAAGAAAGAATCCCGCATACAATGCGGGGCTAACGGACGAAGGCGGCATTATATGCCGGACAATAAACGCTACACGCCGCAAGCTTCAACGGGAGGACGCTCCGGGGCAAAAGAAAATAGGCAAGAAATAGAGGATTTTTGTGGAAAAATAATCTTTCATTTGCATATTTCAAAAAAAAAGTGTACCTTTGCACTCGCTTTTAGCGAGTTTAAATTAATTAAATAAAGTACTATGGAACAATTTGTACATTCGGCATGGTCTTTGATTCCGTTCGGACTCATGCTTCTGATGATTGCTATCGGTCCGCTGGTAGCAGAGCATTGGTGGGAGAAGAACACCAACAAACTCATTGTTTCCCTCTTCCTCGGCGTACCCGTTGCGGTATGCCTGATCATGGGCGGAATGATGCACGAGTTGGAACACCAGATCTTCTTCGACTACGTGCCGTTCATCATCCTTCTGCTGGCGCTGTTTGTCATCACCGGCGGTATTCATTTCTCGGGTGACCTGAAAGCAAAACCTTGGGTCAACACCGGTTTCTTGGGTTTGGGCTGGATTTTAGCCTCTATCATGGGTACGACGGGCGCAGCTATGCTGCTCATCCGTCCGCTCATCGAAACCAACAAACAGCGTGAATACAAGGTTCACACCATCCTTTTCTTCATCGCCTTGGTAGCCAACTGCGGCGGTCTGCTGACCCCGCTGGGCGACCCACCTTTGTTCATGCTCTTCCTCCGCGGCGCACATTTCTCCTGGTTCTTGCACCTTGCTCCGGAATGGGCGGTAACGGGTCTGCTGCTGCTCGGCATCTATTTCGCGATGGACACTTATTATTACAAGAAAGAGCACTGGACAGCCCTCTCCGCTGACGTACGTGAGGCGACGCCGATGGTAATGAAAGGTACTATCAATTTCGTATATCTGTTAGGCGTAGTGCTGGCAGTGGCTTTTGTGAACGAAGGAACCATCAAGCAGATGGGTGAAGCGGACGCTCCGCTGTGGCTCAAATACCTGCGTGAGATAGTACTGCTCTCGCTCACAGGTCTCTCGCTCTACACGACCAAGAAAGAAGTCCGTTTCGGCGACAACAAGTTCAGCTGGACTCCGATAGTAGAGGTAGCGGTTCTGTTCCTCGGTATCTTCACGACGATGACCCCTGCCCTCGCCTATCTGAAAGCGCACGCAGCCGACCTCGGTTTCACCCACGCATGGCAGTTCTATTACTCGACCGGTGCGCTCTCTGCGTTCCTCGATAACACCCCGACAGCCGTTGCCTTCCACGGTGTAGCTTCCGGCCTGCCGGAGTCGCTTGCTGCCGCTGAAGCCGGTGTCGTAACAGGTATGTTCAACGGCACACCTTTCGTAGCCGGTGTTCCGGAGATACTGCTCAAAGCTATCTCCATCGCGGCTGTGATGTTCGGCTCACTGACCTATATCGGCAACGGACCTAACTTCATGGTGAAAGCTATCGCAGAGGAAAGCGGAATCAAGATGCCGTCGTTCTTCGGCTACATGATTAAGTTCAGCTTGATCATCCTCCTGCCGGTTTACGTCATCATACAACTCCTCTTCATCTGATGAGTTTAGTAGATCAAGTTATCACGTGGTATTCGGCGCATATGAACTATGCGTCGATTACTGCGTTGATGGCGGTAGAGAGTTCGTTCATCCCCTTCCCGAGCGAAGTGGTGATCCCTCCGGCGGCGTTTGTCGCGGGTCAGCCGGACAGCGTCCTTTGCACCACCGGCAACTACCCCGTCGATGTGCTGCTGATCGTTCTTTTCGGTACCTTGGGTGCCATGATCGGCGCTATCATCAACTACGGTCTCTCCGTATGGCTCGGACGGCTGGTGATCTATAAGTTCGCTGACTCCCGGTTAGGCCATATGTGCCTGCTCTCAAGCGAGAAGATCCAGCGCGCAGAGGAGTACTTCCGCGAGAAAGGCAACGTCTCTACCTTCGTCGGTCGTTTCATCCCGGGTATCCGCCAGCTGATCTCCATCCCTGCGGGTCTGAGCCGCATGCATTTCGGCGCGTTCCTATGGTGGACGTTCCTCGGGGCATTTATATGGAACTGCATCTTAGCCGTCCTCGGTTACGTGGCAGCCGGCCAGATGGACCTGATCAAAGAATATAGCCACGAACTATCCGTGGCCATACTTGTTCTGCTCGGGGTAGTCGTCCTATACTACCTCATCCGATGGATCATCAAAAAACGCGTGAAGGCTTAGCCCCACGCGTTTTTTATTCTTTCTTTTTATTTCTTCAACCATTCCATGATGGCCTTCCGTTTATCTGTCATCTCAGCTATCCCGCAACCGAGTATCCATCCCAGGAGGAAGAAAAGGACGACCATCTTCTTGGGGCTGTTGATCGGCATGGGGTCTGCGGAGAAATGATTCTCAAACGTCACCGGCGCCGTGGCTAACTGCATCCTGTAGTCCTTCATCTGCAAATGGTGGTGCTGCTCATAGATATCGTCCAAGAACAACTCTATATCTCTGTCACCGTAGAAATTAACCCCATTAGCACCGTAGTTCATCGGTTTGGCAGCCGAAGGAGCATTGAAATAATAGTCAGAAGTGAGGCTGTCAAGTTTAAGCGCCTGGTTATGGTTAAAGGCTACCTCATTCGCCAGATTCTTTCTATAGACAGCATAAGACTGCTGCATCGCTTCGTTGCTATTGAACCACTCTAACAATGCCTGCTCAATAGCCGGTACTTGATGCATGTTCTTCGCCTTTATGACGAACTGCATGCACAACCGATCCTGCATCTGCACTTTCACCGTATCCGTCGGATTGGACTTACGCTTAAAATCAATATAATCCGGCATCTCGTCATTCAGACAATCAACCACCCGGTAAGTCGTAAAACAGGACACCTTACGATCGAACACGAACGGAGCAATCGCAGCTTCGCCCGACAAAAGTTGACCGGACTGCAGAGGCGCATAAGCCTGCTCAAACTGCTGAATTGACGGACCGTTCAGTAAAGCGATGGCGTTCATCTTAAATTTCAGATTGTCTAACCGGCTGTAATACAAAGCCCCTGCGACAGCCAGCACCACCAGCGTCACTACGATATACCAATAGCGGTACGTCAGACGGATCATTCGTTCAAAAACTCGCCAGCATGCGGCACATCCGCGACCTATGGCACGACCGATAGCCACGCATAAGTCAAAGAAATTCATCTCTTTTTCCATATATAAAAGTATTCTTATTTCACTTTGTTCAAACGATTATTTGCAAGCAAATTTTCAGTGTTCAGTATTCAGATTTCAGTTATTTTCTCCGGATCCACCCGAAAGGCCGGTGAGCAGGTTTCTCTTCCTTTTTCTGTTCGGGTTTCTCTTCGTCCTCGACAGTAATCACGATCTCCTCTGCAGAAGTAGAAGGAACGCGCTCGCGCGCGGGAGCAGCAGGCACCTCTACCCCTTCGGCACGGAGCGTGTCGCTGAGGTCTATCAGCGTAGCCTTCTCGTCCTCCAGCGGCTTGGGTTGCTGCGGAGGATAGTTCGCCTCGATAGCTTCGGAGATAGTCTTCTTACCCTCTTCTTCCTCTTCGGAAGGCAGTCCATCGACCTTATATCCCGTAGCGATGACCGTCACGCGGACCTCTTCGCCCAAGGTCTCGTCTATCGACGCACCCCATTGCACCTCGATATCGTCACCGACCTCCTGTACGAAATCGTTGATCTGGTCGATCTCCTCCATGACAATCGCGTGCTCCGTCGAGCAGTAGAACTGCAGCAAGATACGCTCAGCGCCGTGGACGTCGTTCGTGTTCACCAGCGGCGAGTTCAACGCGTCGTTGATAGCATTGGTGATACGTTTCTCTCCGGACGCACGACCGATATTCATGATCGCTACTCCACCCTTACGCAAGGTGTTGCGCACGTCGGCAAAGTCCGTATTGATATATCCCGGCACGGTGATGATCTCCGCAATCGCACGCGCTGCATTAGCCACCACGTCATCCGACTTGGAGAACGCATTGAGCAGATTCAGCTCCGGATAAATCTGTTTGAGCTTCTCGTTATTAATAATAAGGAGTGCATCCACATGCTTCGCCAGCCGCGCCACGCCGGTCATCGCCTTCTCGATCTTCTTCTTGCCCTCAAAAGCAAAAGGAATGGTGACGATACCGACGGTGAGTATCCCCATCTCCTGCGCCACCTCAGCTACGACAGCCGAGGCGCCGGTACCTGTGCCACCACCCATGCCGGCGGTGATAAAGAGCATCTGCGTACCGTCGTTCAGCGCCTCGCGGATATGATCCTTGCTTTCCTCCGCATATTGACGCGCGGTCTCGGGATCGCCTCCGGCACCCAAACCCGGGCCCAGTTGCAGTTTGCTCGGTACAGAGCTCTTGATCAGCACCTGGCGATCCGTGTTACAAACCAGAAAAGAGACATCTTTCAGCCCCTGGCGATGCATATAATTGACGGCATTACATCCGCCGCCACCCACGCCGATGACCTTGATAATACTATCTTCCGTCAATCCTTCCAAAGGAAGCGTAATTAAACCCTCGTTCATATCTATGAAATTAAAAATTCAAAATTAAAAATTATTCTCAGTCTTGGTCGATAAACATATCGAGCGTGCTCTCTTTCATCCGGTCGAAGAAACCGGGCTGACGCACGGGCTGGTTCTTATGGTTATCGCGGTAATCCTGCCCGAGCAGAAGGGTGCCGACCAGCGATGTGTAAGCCGGGGAGAGGTATTTCTCCTCCGTGTCGCGGTGCAGCAAGAGATTATGGGCGCCATAGGTGACAGGCACGGGAATGAGCGTCTGTATATACTCCGCCATGCCGGTCATCATCGATCCGCCGCCGGTGATATAGATCGTCTTGATACGGTCCTGCACTTTCTTCAGTTCGTCCACGAGCGGCGAGAGTATCTCTTGCAACTTCAGCTCAATCGCCTCCGCCAACTCTTCGGCAGAGATGATGATATCTCCACCTATCTCCGGCGCGGCGGGCACCCTCAGACGGACGGGTTTGGGCACAAAAGCCGGTGCCGCGCAGCCGTACTGCTTCTTGAGCACCTCCGCCGTCGCAAAACTCAAGCCCTGCTGCTCCAACATCCGGGTGATATGATATCCGCCTTTCGGCACCACTTTGTTCAGCAGATACTGTCCTGCTTTATAGACCGCGAGGCTGGTGGTCTGCGCCCCCATATCGAGTACCGCGCAGCCGTCGTCCAAGACATGGCTGCCGTCGCAGGTGGCAAAAGCCGACAGGAGGCACTCCGGACGCACAAAAGCATGCTCTATACTTCTTCCTGCCTGCGAGAAAGCTTTCTGCAGCTGGGTGTCAATCGCTTTGCGGCCATAGAAAGCGATATAATGCGCCTCGAGTAATGCGGCTCTCTGATCGGGCCGAGGCGGGTCGTCCTGCTCTTTGCCGTCGAGCGTGAAGAAACTCGGAACGAGTCCCAGTACCGTCACATCGGGATTACGCATCTCGATCTTCTCTTTACATTCCTGCTCCATCTCATCCAGGAGCTGCTGGCTGATCTCTTTTCGCCGTGCCTGATCCCGTTTGGAATGTACCGCAACGATCTGCATCGATTGTCCGCCGACCGACAGAAAAGCCGTCGGCAGTTCGTCCACGCCGATACGGTTCGCCAGCAGTTTGAGCACCTCGGCGATCACATAACCGGCGTTGCTGGATTGCGAGACAATACCCTGCTCCACGCACACGTTACCGAATTTCTGCGGCCGCTCCTCTACGCCTAAGATCTGGAACAAGTCCGGCGCAATACGCCGCGCAGCCATCGCACGGACGCTGTCGCTGCCCAGATCAATCGCTACAAGCGGAAGAGAATCAGCTGTTTTGGGTTGTTTTCTTGCCATTGTTGTTTGGTAGTTAAGGATTAGTAATCAATATCGACCTATCACTTGTCCGTGAAAACGGAGGTCATATTCTATATAATGTTTGTCTTTGGTCGCCTCTGCGCTGTTCTCCAAGAAGGTACGCATCTTGGCGAGTTTCTGCGCATATCTGTTCATGTTTCCCAGCAGTACACGGGGTTGTCCGGGTTGACGCATATAGAGATAGATCCTCTGAGGCGTCTGGACGTGTACAAACCGTATTCGTGCCCGCCAGTAAGGCTCGTCTTGCAGCCACTGAGCAAAATCCGCCAACTGTCGGCTCGCTATCTGCGGTCCTACAGCGCCGGTAGCAATCAGTACGCTGTCTTTAATCACCGCCCGCGCCTGCATCACACGCCTGTCGGTATCAATAAAATACGCATCTCCGGGCACCTGCACGCGCAGCAACGGCACGCGTTGGGTGACGCGGATACGCATCTCGCTTCTCGGCGTGACATAACACTCCGCCGTGCGGATCATGGGATGGTGACCGATCGTCTGCTCGATCCGGTGAATCTGCCGTATATCTATCGCACGGCCGACGGGATACAGATTCTCGCTGCGCAGCAGGTTATTCATCTCCCCCACGGTGATATACATCCGCTCCTGCTGATCCAGAATCTCGTATTCGAGTGAAGCGCAGGGCTCCTCGGAGGGACGCATCCGGTAACCGGCAACGACCGCACCCACCAGCATCGCGGCTACCACCGTGACGCCTATGATCTGCCATATGATTCGCGCAAGACTACTCATTCTCCTATTTCTCTTTTAACGCACGGGTAATGTCCGGCACCAAGCGGTCTATATCTCCGGCACCAACAGTCAGTACGACCACCGGTTCATGACTCTCCTGAACGCGCCTTTTGAGTTCCGCCACCAACGCCGGTTTCTCCACCACTTCGCCGCCTAACATCTCACTCGTCACGCCCTCGATCGGCTCTTCGCGCGCCGGATAGATCGGCAGCAGTACGCACTCGTCCAAAGTGCCCAACACCGCCCTGAACCCCTCCGCGAAATCACGCGTACGGGTATAGAGATGCGGCTGAAAAACACCAATCAGTTTGCGCTCCGGGAAGAGTTTACGGATCGAATCAATCGCCGTAGCTATCTCTTGCGGATGATGCGCATAATCGTCTATATAAGCCACTTTCGGGGTGTTCACGTGGATATTAAACCGCCGTTGCACGCCCTTGAAGGAAGCCATCGCCTCGCGTATCGCCTCATCTTTTACGCCGCAAAGATGCGCCACCGCCATCGCCGCTACCGCGTTCTCTATATTCACCCAAACCGGCACGCCTAACTGCACATCCTTGATCTCTCCGTCCGGCATCTTGAAATCAAACACTATCTGCCCGTCCTTCACACGAATCCTCTCCGCATAAAAATCAGGACCACTTGGCTCTTGGCTCTCGGCTCTCAGCTCTCGGCTCTCCTCCACTCCGTACGTATAGCACTTTACTCCCTCTTTTAGTCTCGGCTCCAGCTCGATTCCGTGCTTCATGACCAAAGCGCCGGTAATCAGACTCGTATAATGCGCAAACGCCTCTCGATACGCCTCCGGCGTGCCGTAGATATCCAGATGGTCCGCATCCACCGCCGTCACCACGGAGATAAACGGCGTCAGATGATGAAACGACCGGTCGTACTCATCCGCCTCCACGACGACATACTCGCTCTCTTTCGACAGCAGCAGATTCGTATGGTAATTCTCGCTAATCCCGCCCAGAAACGCGTTCACCCCGGCGTGACTCTCCGTCGCGGCCTCATTTCCGCCGTTCATCAGATGCGCAATCATCGTACTCGTCGTCGTCTTCCCATGCGTCCCGGCGACACAGAGCGCCTTCATCCGTTGCGTCACGATACCCAACACCTCTGCACGCTTGCGGATATCGAATCCTTCCTTGCGCAAATACGTATAGATCTCGCAATCCTCCGGTACGGCCGGAGTACGTACTACAAGCGTACTAAAACGGTCCAATCCCAGACCATACAGCATACGTTCAGCATCTGTATAGGTAATCTCAATGCCCTCTTTCTCCAACTCACGGGTCAGAGGCGAAGGCGTACGATCGTAGCCGAAAACGGGATATCCTTGGTGATGAAAATAACGAGCCAAGGCACTCATTCCGATGCCTCCGATGCCCAAGAAAAAGAAATTTTTAATATCTTTTGAATGAATCATTTCCACTTACTCACAAATTTCCGCGCAAAGGTACAAAAAAATTTGCACATATCAAAATATTTTTGTAATTTTGCGGCGAAAAATGAAAAAAGTTCTTTTAGTCATATCACTCTGCGCTTGTTTACAAGCGTTTTCGCTACCTCATTACGAGTTGGCGTACCGTTTTGGCGGGACGGCACTTTTTATGTTGCCGGACGAGAAAGTGTCTCCGTTTTTAGGCCCGACGCCGATTGTCCCGGGTGGGGCTTTTACCGTAGAGTTTCTGCCGACGGGACGATGGAGTAGCCTCCAACAGTGGAACAATGCCTCTATCGGTGTCGGTGCGCGGTATCTGAATTTGGGCAATAACGCCATTCTCGGTTCCGCCATCGCGGCATACGGGTATATCAACATGCCTTTTTACAACGGCACGCATTTTCGTATCGGTGCCCGCCCCACCGTCGGCATTGCTGCCGTCACGAAGACTTATGCCAACACCTACAAAGGCGAGAATTTATACAAAGACCACGACAAGGCGAATTGGTCGATTGGTTCCGTGCTGAACGCCTATCTGGCGTTGGAGCTATACATGGATTTTCCAATCAAGGACGGCTGGGAAATCACCCTCAACGGCGGTTGGCATCATATCTCCAACGGCTCTATCATGCACCCGAATGCCGGCTATAACATGCTCGGCGGAGAACTCGGGCTGCGCTATCATCCGCATGAGAAAGACTACACCTCTCCCGAACCCGACGTACCGCGCAAACTGTACGACGGCGTGGACAAACCCTGGGCAGTGGAGATCAGCGCAACGGGTGGCGTGAAGCAGAACTACTACCGCGACAACTATCCCAAGATGCAGTTCTTCGGCACCGCTACCGTCAAAGCCGCGGCATACTGGGTGCCCGTCTCCATCTTCCGCATCGGAGCCGGTGTCGATGCCTTCTACGACGGCTACTACCGATGCGTGAACGATGAGTTTGCAGAGGCCAACCCGGGTGCGCCGCAGACCTTTTTCGGCAAGACGTACCTCAAAACGAGCGACCTCAAGAACTGCTTCCGCGTGGGTGTCAGCCTTCAGCCGGAGTTCATCATCGGGCATCTGACCGCAGGTATTCATGTGGGATTCTACGTCTTTGACCCAGTCAAAAACCTCGAGCCGTATATCGGCAAGAAGTCCTGGGATAAAGGGCAAGGCGCAGCTGAAATGGACCAGGCTGGTACTCCGCTGAACCGCGGTGTTTTCTATAAATACGACTTCTCCGACGCCAGCAATTATCAGGACGGCTGGTGCTACATGCAATTTGTGCTCAAGTACCACGTACTCGACCACCTCTTCGTTCAATTAGGACTGAAAACACACGGCGCACGAGCAGAATTTATCGACGCCGGTTTAGGTGTAGCTTTCTAAGGATTGATCAGCTGATCTTCCATCACATAGACGTGCTCCAGAGGAATGCCATGGTCTATGAGATTCTTCCGATCCGGACGGAAAAGAGCGAAAAACTCCTTGGACGTCTTGCATAGCAACCGCGCTTGCTTATAGTTCTCATACGCCATCATCCGGTCGCCTCGCAGCAACAAACAATGGGCATAATTGATATAATCCATCGGCTTATCAGTGCCCTCGCGCAAGATCTCCAGATAAATCTTCTCCGCGATCTGCGGATAATCCCACATCGCATCGCGGAACCCGGCATGAACCATCACATACGCCAGCGCTTTCTCTCGACTCGGATACCCCTCAATTATCAAGGCATATAGCCACGTCCGCGGTATAAGCGGGATGACCTCCGTGATATATTTATGCTCCTGCGACGGGAATAATTGTGCAAAGGTCTGTGAATCATGCCCCATTCCGGACATCTCCATCAGCCGCTTCAGCTCATCAGGAAACTGATTATCCTCAAACATGCTTTTCGCCAGCTCCTCTATCCAATTTTTCGACGAACTCTCCACCAGCGCACAAAGCACCTCAAACACATGCTCGCTCAGGTCATTCTCGCCAATCACGTTCACCACCGCATCTTGTATCTGCGGGAAGAAATCGATGCGGATATCGTACTGAACCAGCAAAAGTGCCACATTCGAGATGCATTGGTCCAACACTGTCTCATTCTCTACGCTCATGCACTCGATCATCGTCAGGAAGGCTTCGAGCGAGAAACACGTTCTCAAATTATGCGCCAACGCAGACGTCGCCGCAAGCGCCAAAGAGGCTTTCGACTCATCGTTCATCACCTCTTTATACCACTCCATATCCTCCGGCCGAAAACGGACACAATTCTCGAAATAATGCATGACCGAAGTGATGGAGTCATGGTTGAAACCATGAATCTCCGGCGACAGACCGCGCAACAGACGGATATCCGCATAGACGGCATCCACCATCTGGTAGGTCTCGCCGGTGATCTTGCTCAACTCCTCATCCGAAGACGGCACATCGATATTCAGCCATTGCGTGAAGATCTCGTGGTAGCGCTTCTGGATGGAAGTGAACGCCTCTTCATAGGGGTTGTTCTCCCCTAACTCATTCAACCACGCACGTACGACCACCAGCGCTGTATCAATCATACATTCGCCTAACGCCCGCTCGACTACCGCTACTTGTTCATCCAGAGTTTGTGCCATCTGTCTCTTTCGTCTTAAAACTCCTCGCGAATCAGATAATCATTACGCGAAGGACTGTTTCGTATCACTAATTCTGCCAGGAAGCCTGCCAAGAACAACATGCATCCCAAGATCATCATCAGTATAGCGATATGGAAATACGGATTTACGCCCACTAACATCGCGTGCACGCCATGCGACAGCGCGTAGAGTTTCATGCTGCCCACCACAATGACAGCGATAAATCCGATGAAGAACATCAGACTTCCTACCAGGCCGAAGAAATGCATCGGTTGTTTGCCGAACTTATTCAGGAACCACAAAGTGAGAAGGTCCAGATAGCCGTTTACGAAGCGGTTGATACCGAACTTCGACGTACCGAACTCACGCTTACGATGCTGCACCACTTTCTCTCCGATCTTCGTAAAGCCTGCATTCTTAGCCAGATACGGGATATAGCGATGCATCTCTGAGAACACCTCGATATTCTTCACCACCTCATTCCGATACGCCTTCAGACCGCAGTTCATGTCATGTAAATGAATGCCTGTCACTTTCCGCGCCGTGGCATTGAAGAGTTTGGACGGCAGATTCTTCGTCAAGGCGTTGTCATATCGTTTTTGCTTCCATCCACTAACAAGGTCGTATCCCTCTTCCGTAATCATGCGATAGAGCTCCGGGATCTCGTCCGGACTATCCTGCAAATCAGCGTCCATCGTGATGACCACATCGCCCTTCGCCGCCTTGAATCCGCAATACAAAGCCGCAGACTTACCATAATTGCGGCGGAAACAGATACCGCGAACGACTTCGTTCTTCTCACGAAGCGATTGAATCACTTGCCATGACTCGTCCGTTGACCCGTCATTAACGAAAATCAACTCATAGGAGAACTTGTTCTCCTTCATTACCCGGGCAATCCATTCGTAGAGATGCGGCAACGATTCCGCCTCGTTAAAAAGTGGCACTATTATAGAAATATCCATACTAAATTTTATTTTGCGTGCAAAATTACTATTTTTTTTGCACATATCAAAATTTTTTTGTAATTTTGCGCCAAAATACATACCTTTATGAAAAAGACGATTTTCTTTTTAGCGATTCTTTCCTGTTTTTGGGGATGTAATAAGCCACATTATGCAGCCGGCTTGATGGCTGTCGAGTCTCCAATTATGCCTATTCGCATGACCGGTGATACGATGCATATTGTGCTCACCGACTACGTGCCGGTTTTATACGGGGATACGACTTATTGGCAGGGCTTGCAATGGACTACCGGCGAGGCGATCGAATATACCAACCTCATCGGTACACCGCAAGTCGTTCGCGAGATGGATATCATCAACCGTGATCATTCTATCCACGCTATCACGTTCCATGACAAGACCGGCAGTTTTGCCATCCCTGTATTGCCAGCCAAGCCCGTTCGCCAGAGCCTTTATTCGCTCAGCTACAAGGAGGGCAAACTGCGTGTGGCATTCTTCGATACCGTCACGAATCCTACTATCGAGGCATATATCCAAAACACGCTCATTGACCACACCTTATGGCAAGCAGAGGAAGACGGCAGTTGGGCTTTGGATATGAACGCCATCAGCGATCAGTTGTCCGCGCTTCAGGGACGAAGCTTCCTGCGCGTCTTTGCCGAAGATGAGACATTCCTTTACAACGATCTGTTATTGCCTCTGGAGAATGGACAGATTGTCACCGACGCTGCCCAACTGAACCGCCATGACCAGCAAGCACAGGTGTTATACTCCTTAATGATTGACCGTTTTTACAATGGCAATACCGCCAACGATTGGAAGATGAACAGCCCCGAAGTGCTCGACATCGTGGATTATCAAGGCGGCGATTTAGCCGGTATCACGAAGAAAATCAGCGAGGGCTATTTCGACCATCTTGGTGTCAACACGATCTGGATCAGCCCGATCACCCAGAACCCGTGGGACGCATGGGGACTCTATCCCTTCCCAAACGGCAATAAATACGACAGCACCAAGACGTATACCAAGTTCAGCGGCTACCACGGTTATTGGCCGATATATGCTACCAAACTCGATGAACGTTTTGGTACGCCGGACGAACTGCGCACCTTATTAGATACCGCGCACGCGCACGAGATAAATATCATTCTGGATTATGTAGCCAACCACATGCATATCAACTCTCCTACCCTGCAGGAGCACCCGGATTGGCATACAGACTCGATCCTGCCGGACGGCAGAAGGAATTTCGAGCTCTGGGACGATGCACGTCTGACCACGTGGTTTGACAAGCATATCCCGACGCTGGATCTGGAGCGCGAGGAGGTCTGCGAGCAGATGACAGATAGCGCGCTTTATTGGTTAGCGAACTACGACCTGGACGGCTATCGCCACGATGCCTGCAAGCATATCCCCGAGGGTTATTGGCGCATGTTGGGGCAGAAGATTGCTGCGCGCTGGCCCGGCAGACCGATCTGGATGATTGGTGAGACATACGGTTCGCCGGAACTCATCGGCAGCTACGTCAAGTCCGGCATGCTCAATGCGCAATTTGATTTCAACGTCTATTTCACCGCCCGTGAGGCGCTTTGTGGAATAAAGGGCATGGATCAGGTGATGCAGAACGAAATGACTTCGCTCAGTACCTACGGTGCCCACCACACCATGGGAAATATCTCCGGAAACCATGATCAGATACGTTTCGCCTCCATCGCCGGTGGTGCTATAGATATCTACAGCCAAGGCAAAGAAGAAGGATGGACTCGCGAAGTCGGTATCGGTGATACTGCTGTCGCTTACAAACGTGCGCTGCTGATGGAGGTACTCAACATGACCCTCCCCGGCGTGCCTTGTATCTACCAAGGCGATGAGTACGGAGAGGTCGGTGGTAATGACCCCGACAACCGTCATATGATGCGATTCGACAACCTCAATGAGGACGAGCAAAAGATGCGGAACGAAGTGGCTAAACTGATTCAGCTCCGCCGTCACTCGATGCCGCTCCTCTACGGAGATTTTATTCCGCTGATTGACCGCCCTGAGGAGATTATCTTCCAGCGCATTTACCTCGGTCAGAAAGTAACCGTCATGATTAACCGTAATGACTTAACATATCAAATCATAAATGAATAAAACTACTATGAGAAAAACATTACTTTTTGCGCTCGCATCCTTATTGATGGCGAGTTGCGCTGAGAAACAAGAGTTGCGTCACCCGAAATGGGCGTACGATGCTACCATCTATGAGTTAAATACCCGTCAAGCCACCCCGGAAGGTACTTTTGCTGCAGCAGAGGCATTGCTGCCAACCCTGCGCCAGAACGGTATCGACATCATCTGGGTCATGCCGTGCCAACCGATCGGCGTCATCACCCGCAAAGGTACACTCGGTAGCTACTACTCGATCATCGATTATTGCGCCATCAACCCGGAGTTCGGTACACGCGAGGACTTCGAGCATTTCCTGGCTGCTGCCCACAAGCAGGGCTTCAAGGTCATCCTCGACTGGGTAGCTAACCACACGGCGCCGGATAGCGAGTGGACCAAAAATGACGGATGGCATTACCGCGACAGCCTGGGTAACCTGATGGTTCAATACGATTGGACCGACATCTCCAAACTGAACTACGACAACCAAGACATGCGTAATGAGATGCTCAAAGCCATGCATTGGTGGATGGACTCTATCGGTATCGATGGTTTCCGCTGCGACGTAGCAGGCGAAGTGCCGACTGATTTCTGGAACTGGGCGATGGCTGATCTCCGTCTGACGCACCCGGACATGTTCACCTTAGCGGAGGATGAGGACAAAGCGCAAGAGCTGACCGAAACGGCGTTCGATATGTACTACGGTTGGACGCTCCATCATATCATGAACGACGTAGCACAAGGAAAGAAAAGCGTAGATGACCTCTGGGCTTATTTTGCAAAGGCAGACACGACCATCCGTCCGGAAGCTATCCGCATGAATTTCATCACGAACCACGACGAGAACTCCTGGAACGGAACGGAGCAAGAGCGCATGGGCGATGCAGTGCCTTTGTTCCAGGCCTTCTGTTATGTAGTACCGGGCATGCCGATGATCTACACGGGTCAGCTGAGCGGTAACCACCATCGTCTGGAGTTCTTTGAGAAGGACCTGATTGATGTCGATGAGAACTACGCACAAGCGGATCTGTACAAACAACTGAATGGTCTGCGTGAGCGCAATAAAGCATTGTTCAGCCCGGAAGTGGGTGCACCGATGGTTCGTCTTGCGGCAAACAACGAGGCTATCTTCGCTTGCGCGCGTCAGAAAGAAGGTCGATGGCATACCAACACCATCATTGCGGTGATGAATATGTCCGACAAAGAGCAAGAGGTTACGCTCGATCTCGCCGGATACGAAGGTTCTTATCAATGTATCTGCGGCAAGAAAGAGAAACTCGAAACCGCTCAGAGTTTCACCCTCGCCCCCTGGCAGTTTAAGATCTTTGAGAGATAATCGTTATTACGTAATCCCGAAATAACGTAATCCCGTGATTACGACCATAAAAAATCCCGAACGTGTTGTTCGGGATTTTCTTTTTTCACGGGCGATTATGCCATCGCACCGTTGACCTGAATCACCTGTCCGGAGACATAGGAACTGAGGTCGGACGCCAAGAAGAGCGCCACCTTGGCAACCTCTTCCGGTTCACCACCGCGCCTCATCGGAATGAGCGATACAAACTGCTTGAGCGTCTCTTCGCTAAGCGCCTTCGTCATGTCCGTAAGGATGAATCCCGGGGCGATGGCATTAGCGCGTACGCCGCGGCTGCCTAACTCTTTCGCCACGGATTTGGTCAGCGCGATGATACCTGCCTTCGATGCCGCATAATTCGCTTGACCGGCATTGCCGTTGATACCCACCACGGAACTCAGCGAGATAATCGAACCGCTACGTTGGCGCATCATCACCGGCGTTACAGCATGGGTGAAGTTAAAGGCGGATTTGAGATTCACCTGCATCACCAGATCCCATTGTTGCTCCGTCATACGCATGAGCAACGTGTCACGGGTGATTCCGGCGTTGTTGACCAGGATATCAATGCGTCCGAAATCCTTCATGACGTCATCCACTACCGCGTGCGCAGCCTCAAAATTAGACGCATCGGAGGCATAAGCCTTTACTTTGACGCCCAGCGCTTTGAGTTCATTACTGGTCTCAATATATGCTTCGTTCAGCTCCAAATCCGTGAACGCAATATTTGCTCCCTCACGGGCGAAAGCCAACGCTATCTGTTTGCCTATTCCACGGGCAGCCCCCGTGATCAAAGCTGTTTTTCCTTCCAATAACATAAAGACATTTACTATTTAGTCATTTACCATTTTGCTATTTACACTTTTACTCATCCTCTATAGGGAAAACACCGGTCGGATGAAGAATCGTATATTTGCTCATTTCCTCGTTGGAATCAAACCCCACTCCCTCGATGATACTCTTCTCCCGCGTGATATGAATCGTCGAATCTGAGTAGACACGATGGGTCTGCTGGTCCCAGTTCAGCTCCGGGGTATCGAACTGCTCTCCTTTGCGATTCAGGGCATGGACGTTTCCCGTCAGCCGCCAGCGTTGCGCTTTCTCGTCATAATAAGCGTAGTCCGCCTTGAGCGATGCCTGCACGGAGAGGTCGAAATCAAACTGCTCGAGGTATATTCCTTTCGGAAACTCCTGATAAGGAGGTTCTGTCTGGTCATAGATAAGCCATTGCGGTGCCTCGATGCGGTAACGGGTAATACCCGAGTCGGAAATCAAGGTACTTACCGTATCGGTGATGAGCACGGCTATCTGCTCACGGGGCACAGAGACAGCGGTTTGCTGTACCTCACTACGACGACAGGCAGAAAAAAACATAGCGAGCATCATCAAGACACTCGCTATGCAGATATTATCGGATAGACGTCGTCTCACCAATCCAGCCTCCTACGTAATAAGTGGAGCCCGAGAACTCGTTCGGCAGATCGAAACGCTCCTCTTTGGTCGGATAGTATTTGCTGTAGGACGAGATGAACTCGGAAGCCTGTGCCTCTACCGACGGATCGATCTGTTTTGCTTTCACGAACTTATCTACAGCAGCCCAGTAAACGGTCTTGTTCAAGATCCGTCCCTTAGCATCCTGCGGATAGAGCTGCGTCGAAGCGTAGCACATTCCGATGATGATGTAGCAACGACCCTGACCTTTGTTCATACCCATACCTTGCAGCGTAGCGATGGATGCCAACGCGTACTTACGCGCCTCTGCGTATTTCTTGAGGTTGTTGTAGCAATAGAACGCTGCGTTGTACTGATAATCAGCTACGTCCTCAAGCTCGTCCTCTACCATCGCCAACTTGATGGCCTGATCGTAGTAAGCCACAGCTGCCTCGTAGTCGCCTTTCTTTGCGGCCATCGAAGCACAACCGGCTGCGGACTCGTCGGTCGGTTGCAGTTTGTGAGCGGCCTCGCATGCTGCGAAATAAACGTCGCTCTCCGTGCAACGAACACGTTTGTAGAGTTTCGCAATCTTGGTCAGCATATCAAGGTTCGTCAGGTTCTCGCTAACTACTGCAGCGTAGATCTCATCCAGCTTCGAGCAATCAGCAGCTCCGGAAACAGCGAAGATATTATCTACATAATCTTTCTGCTTGCCTGCGATCTCGGCGTTTTTGTTGTTGGTGTTGGATGCCTGCTCGCCCAGATAGGTGCTTGCCAACTCATAATCCGCGATGAACTGCTCAGCCTTTCCGTTCGGGTCTTGTTTGTAGAGCGCGTACGAAGCGTCCACCAGTTTCACGAGAACGAGGATCTTGCTGCCGGCAGCCATACCCTCTACCGATTGACGCAGACACTCGCGAGCCTCTGCCAGCTTTGTTTCACCGTAGAAATCGAGGTATGCCAGACCCTTCTCACCGAGGATATATGCCTTCGGATATTTGGGGTCATTGCCGAAGAAACGGATACGTTTGTCTTGCATCTCTACTGCCAACTTCGCCAGACGCTCTTTCTCTGCGGGATCCGAAGCAGCCTGATACAGCGCCTCAACAATCTTCGAGCCATCGGAATAGATGGATTTGTTAGCGTTCGGGCAAGTGGTATAAACCGCCCACCACGGTCCGTACGCGTCGGCGTACATTTTGTTTTTTACTGCCTCGTGGAAGAGCGATACGTTCATTACGCATTCCTCCGTGATTACGGGATCTTCCTCCACTACAGCGGGCGCCTGAGCAGGAGCCTCTTCCGCTGCTTTCTTCGGTTTCTTAGCGCATGCCAACGCCGGAACAGCGGCTGCCAACGCTACTACAAGGATAGTTTTCAGTTTCATAATCGTGTATTTTTTTTGTTATTGTTGTTGTCTTTTTTATCCTAGGTAGTCCTAGGTAATCCTAGGTAGTCCTAGGTAGTCCTAGGTTGTCCTAGGTCATCCTATGTCTTTCTATCAAATCCCGTGCCAAACTACAGTTTGCGCTTGAAGAACCAGTTCTCCGCAATCGAAGCACCGATGGTGAACCGCAGGGCGTGCTCCTCCAAACCGGCGGGAGAGCCGCGGTGGGTATATTCGATAGTGGTATTAATGACCGTTCCTATCGTATAGAGCGGAAAACCGATACCAATACCCGCGGTAATACGCTTGGATCCGATCATACTCAGATACTCGTCCTGCACGCTCACGCCGGCTCTCCATAACATCCGCTCAGCATACTTACGACCCATCGGGTTATGGCGATATTCTACACCGAAAGCATAGCGGTTCTTGTCCTGCAGACCGTTATACGGATCATCGCCACGCAGGCCGTTATACATCGCCGACGCCATGCATTGGCGCTCAAAATCAAAACCGATCGTCAGTCTGTTTGCCCAGTTATAGCTGGCTCCCACGCCCCACACCATCGGCAACTGCCATCCGTCGCGGTAAACGGGGATGGAGTCCTCCGTCTGGGTCTCCACCACGATCAGGTCGCTATGCAGCTTCATCCGGTTCTCAAAAATAGCTCCGACGTTGAAACTATGATCGCCAAACGTATGGAAGAACTGCGCGCCGTAACGCAGACGCACGTTGCTCACGCTCAGGATCTCTGCCTGAATCGTCGGGTTCATGCCGGTCTCGTCAAAAGTGAGCGTGCGCATATGCGACAGATCTCCCCACATATAATATACGTTCGCGCCCACAGCAAACCAGTTCATCACATTAAAACTCAAACCGCCATAGACCTGACTGATATTTCCATCTCCTGTATAGGTCTTGGTATAATGGTAATCTCCGCCGGCAGTGGAGTCACGCAACTCGATGTTATACCCCACAGAGCTATACGGCAACAAACCCACCGACATCGCGATCCAACGTTTGAAGAGCGGGAATTGCATCGTCACGTATTCGAGGTTACCGTTGGCTTTATTCTTCTTTCCTCCGGAATCATGATACCTGCTCCAGTTTGCACTCGCAGCTACATCAAACATAAAGGTCAAGGTATCGCATGAGGTATAGGAAGCAGGCTGCGAGGGGTTGATGGCGCGGTTGTTTCGCATACCAAGCCCGATACCTCCCATCGCGCGATATGCCGTGGGGACGTTCTCGTTGAGGTCTCCATATGCGTAGCGCGAGTAAGGCGAACTGGTCATGTTTTGTGCCATACTATGAGCAGTCACCACAACAGCTATCAGCAAAAATATAGTTCTAAATTTTAT
This sequence comes from Bacteroidales bacterium UBA4331, assembly GCA_002394395.1. Classification (GTDB taxonomy): domain Bacteria; phylum Bacteroidota; class Bacteroidia; order Bacteroidales; family Paludibacteraceae; genus Colicola. The sequence goes on from DGTR01000004.1 coordinate 71,760, forward strand.
ATTCATTTTCAGTCTTTACTCTTTCTGCGGAGCGGTCTTTACTCTTTCTGCGGCTTCGCCGCGGTCTTATTAAAAATCAGTATTGTATTCAATCCTATTAGCACTAAGTTCTTCTCTACCCGTATGTCCCGTTTCTCCGTACGCGACGTGCGTACGTTATTAAGAATATAGGGTGCGTTTCCGCCGGTGAGAAAGGTCTGGAAATGCGGCACTTTCTCACTCAGCGTCCGCATGTATCCTTTTACCTCATAAGCTATCCCTCGTATCACTCCGGCAGCAATAGCGTCGCGGGTGTTTTTGCCGAAAAGCGGAATGAGTTCATTCTCCTCCACTTCCACCAGCGGCAGTTTCTTTGTCATTCGTTGCAGCATCGTGAACCGCATCTTCAGTCCCGGAGCGATGTTTCCGCCCATGTATTCCCCTTTGTCGGACACAAAGTCATACGTGATAGCCGACCCGGCGTCGATGATCAAGAGGTTCTCGTCGGGGCACAAACTCTTCGCGCCCACAGCCGCAGCCAGACGGTCCTGTCCGAGTGTTTGCGGCGTGTCGTAGCGGTTCACAATCGGTACCGGCGTGTTGTGATCGAAAAGCACAAAATGCTGCGAACGGCGATGAAGCGTATTCACTACCGCCGCTTCGATATTCACCACCGAGGAAATGATCGAATCCGAGATGTCGTACAAGTCAAACAGACGCTCCACGTCCGCCGATGAGAACTGCTTGTAGATAAAATGGTTCATCATCTTACCATCGTCCGTCATCAGAGCCACTTTCGTCCGGCTATTTCCTTGATCGATACACAGATTCATACACCCTACACCATACACCGTACACCTTACACCATATTCGTGTACAAGAACCGTTTGATAGATTTCTTCGGCGTCTTCTCAAACTCATGCGGGTAGAGTTTGACGATGGAGATCTGCTCGTACGCCGCGAGTTCGGAGTTCACCTGTTTGCGGGCGTCTTCCATCTGCTCGTCTAACTGCTCACGGGACAGACCATCGGCGTCCACCTCATTGTAGTCCGGACAGATGAGCGCCACAAGACGGGTGTCTTCCTGTTGGAGTACCAGCGACTCCAGGACGTACGGCATATTATTGATCTTCGCCTCAATCTCTTCCGGATAGATATTTTGTCCGCTCGGCCCCAAGAGCATGGTCTTGCAACGACCTTTGATAAAGAGGAATCCGTCTTCGTCCAGCTGTCCCAAATCACCCGTACGGAGCCATCCGTCTTTGGTGAAGGCCTCTTTGGTGGCCTGCGCGTTCTTGTAGTAACCGGTCATCGTGTTCTCGCCGCGAACCACCACCTCACCTATTCCTTCTTCGTTCGGGTCAAGGATCTTCACTTCCATGATTCCCGGTAACGGACGGCCGCAGGAGTATATCTTCGGGCCTTCGCTAATCGGCGTGTAGCAGATCAGCGGAGCGCACTCCGTCATGCCGTAACCCACCGAAACGGGGAATTTTATTCTGTGCAGAAATGCTTCTACTTCCGGGTTCAGCGGAGCGCCGCCGATGATCATCTGGCTGAACTCGCCGCCGAAAGCCTGAACCAACTGCTCGCGAATCTTCGAACAAACGACTTCGTCCAGGAACGGCACTTTGAGCACCCAGCTTACGGGCGGTTTCTGAATCTGCGGCACGATCATCTTCTTGTAAATCTTCTCCAAGATCAGCGGAACCGAGAGGATGACAGTCGGCTTGACTTCCGCAAAAGCATTCAGCAGAATTTTCGGACTCGGCGTACGGCCGACCAACCACGTGTGGCCGCCGGCTGCCAGACAAGACAGAAAATCAAACGCGCAACCGTACGCGTGTGCCAGCGGCAGGAACGTCACGAACCGTGCGCCCTTATGCGCGATACCGCTCTCCAAGCCGTAACGCACGTTTCCTGCCAGACCGTTCAGCGGCATGATCACGCCTTTGCTGAAACCCGTCGTGCCGGAGGTATAGTTGATAGAACCTATCTCGCTGTTGGCGCGCTCGTCGAAATGCACATCTTTCGCCCAGTAACCTTCCGGGTGTTTCTCTTTGAACATCGTCGCGATAGCCTCGTAGTTGATCTTCTT
>DGTR01000023.1 GCA_002394395.1 Bacteroidales bacterium UBA4331
CTGCACTCGATGGGTCAGTGGATCCAGGATGGCGAGCGTACCATCTTCGAGACCGTGATCTCGATCGAGAAAGCCAACAAGAAAGTGCTCGTTCCGATGGACGAAGAGAACCTCGATGGTCTGAATTTCCTTGCCGGCAAACGGGTCGATGAGGTGAATAAGATGGCAGAACTCGGTACGCAACTTGCGCATGTCGATGGCGGTGTACCGAACATCCATATCTCCTTCGAGAAGATTGACGAGTACAACATCGGCCAGTTCATCTATTTCTTCGAGCGCGGCTGCGGTATCTCCGGATACGTGCTGGATGTCAATCCGTTCAACCAACCGGGCGTAGAGGCATACAAGAAGAACATGTTCGCTCTTCTCGACAAACCGGGATACGAAGAAGAAAGCAAAGCTATCAAAGCTCGTCTGGCGAAGTAAACGATACCCGTTTGAGGAAATCGGAAAGATAAAGACGCCAGTTGCGCCACGTATGACCGCCTGTTGTTTCTTGATAACAATGGGCGGTTTTATTTTTGTCCAGATGCTTGTTGAAACGCTTGGCGTTGCCATGAAACATATCCCTTTTGCCGGTATAGACAAATACCATTGCGCTATCGGCAGGCAACTGGCTTTTATGCACTACAGGAGAAAACATACCGATTGCGTCGAAATATCCCGGCAGCAAATTGGCGGTATTAGCAGCTATGCGTGCCCCGTCAGACAGTCCGGCAATATAATGCTTGCCGGAAACAGGATACGCACTATCCACCATTTGAATCAGTTCCACCAGTCCCTTCTCGATGTCATGGTCATGGCAGAGCCGCGGATAACTGAAGATATTATTCCATAGCGTATGATGGCTCGGTCTGTCCTCATGCACACCTACGTTGACATCCGGCATGACCAGGATCATCGGCTTGCATAGACCTTCTGCCACCATATTTTCCAGAATATGAATAGCTCGTCCCCGTTCGCTCCAACTGCCTTCATAGCCGTTGATTCCATGGATCAAATACAGCACAGGGTAATCTGAGTTCTGACGGTTGAATGCGGCCGGCAAATAGATATTTACCCGCCGACGCAGTTTCTCATTGGTGCTATACCATGTCGCGTGGATGAGTTCGCCTTGCTGCAACGGAGCGCGGTATAAGTCAGCTTGCTTGGAACCGCCCACATTGACCACGTTCCACTTATGCATTTTTTGCCAAGCGGTATCCTGATTAAGGGGATCCGGTTTACGTTTGCCGTTCACCCGGAAACAATAGGTATAGGTCTCCGGGCTGACAGCACGCGTTGTGACATGAAAACATCCGTCACTCTGCAGCCGCATTTTTATCCGGCGTGTATGATCGGTATAGCGGTTGCTGTCCTCATCCGCGTACAGCAGGTCGCTCTGCACGCTCACGCGCCGGCCCGGACCGCAGTAGCAGAAACTGAGCGTACTGTCCTCATTCACCGTTACCGACGAGTAGTCATCGGATATGCGGATAGTGCGCGGAGTGCGTGCCTCAACGGGAAGCACGCAAACCAGCAGAAGTATCAGAAAAATGATCATAAGCCAAGCGGATATTATCACACCACACTATATTCCCCGGGCAGCCTGTAAAAGGCGGCATCGAACCGGATGAGATCTGAATAATCATATGCGTCGGTTGCATATCCCCGCGGAAACCTACTTCTTCAATATTCACCATTTTCCCTTGACTGTTACGGGTCTTGAAACGGTTGTCGGTCAGTTCGTGCCAGGGTTGCTTGCAATCGGATCTGGGTTCACCGTAACACACATCCACGCGGTGCCCGTCTACCCAGCCCGATGTGCTCTGCTCGATGTACTCCGTTGCTGTACCCACACGATAGGCGTACACATGACCATTCTCTTCCCATCTGTGTTGAAGCACCAGAACGATTTGTCCTTTATCACGACCTGCTACGTTCTTCACTCTTGTTCCGGCATTCGCATACACGATCTGCCCGTTAGGATTGATCTTCGCTTTGTAATCCAGCACTAAAGCAGTCGGGCGTTTGGTAAAGGGCACCCCCATATCGATTGCCGAGTTGGGGTCTTTGCTGTGCGCCATAGTCACCGGCTCAGCCAGCACACCCGTATAGAGACTGCCGGTAGCGAGCGCCTTCAGGTCTATCCCCACTGCCGTCACTATCTCCAAATGCGTCTCTAACTTGGCGCACCAACCGTTGCCACGACGCTCAGGCGTCACGCCTACCGACACTTTGTTCACTCCAAAAGCACGCGCAAAAGCATTGCTGCTGCTCCAGGGGGAACTGCCGCGGTTGTATGTCGTGCCATGGATCGTATCCGGCTCTGCAAGCATGTACATGGTCTTGGTCTTACCGCCAATGAGTGCGGATTCCTTGATGTACCGTACCGTCCAACTCTCCATGTCGCCAAACGGCAGCACTTCTACCCGCTCCCGCGCTTGCGACGTGAGCGCTACAATCAGAAATATAACTAAAAATCTATTCTTCATTTTCAATTTCAAAAATACGTTCTAAAAGTAATCATGATCGCCGAATTGCCTTTCGGCGCCGTGTATAGTTCGCTGTAGGGGCACGCGGTCGGGCTGAACATCGCAAACCACCGCGGAGCCATGCCCACCACCCCACGCATCTGCGACATACTCATTCCTACATCTATCAGCAGGTTGGGAGTGATAGGCGGCAGGTTGATATCGAAATACATTCTTCCCTTTCCTACCGGACCGCCAAACAGCCCTTTGTCCAAACGGACAGGGCGCATGACAAAACGCTCTGACCAATTGGGTGTTTTCGGCTCCAAGGCGTAAGCCATACTACCACACAAAGAAAGGCAGACGAATACTATGATGTGCAACCGCTTCTTCATTTCTCTTTTCCTGTGCCTTTGCGCAATCGGCTATTTCTTCTTGCAGCATCTCTTCAAACTGCGTTACCGAGTTCTCCAGGGTGTATCGTTTGGCGGACTGATAGTACAACTCGCCTATGTATTTACGCTCGTTGGGATGGTCCAGCCAGTAGTCGATGGCGCGTGCCAGGTCTTTTGGGTCGCCGGGCTTGAACAGACTGCGGCCGTCCAGCGCGAACTGCGGCGTTGCGGACACATCGCTGTTCGCAATTACCGGAACCAGACCCGTTGCAAACGCCTCGATACAACTGATGGCCTCACTCTCCATATCACTGGCATGCACATACAAATCGGTCATTCCGAGGTGGTGAATCAACTCTTCTTTGCTTAGATACAGGAACATCGGTTTGTTAGCCAGTTTCTCGCCCAGCGCAACATATTCGTCATATTTAGGTCCCTTACCTGCAAAAACCAACTGAATCTGGTCTGCATACTTGCTATATGGCACCGCATTGATGAGCACGTCCTGACGCTTCTCGCCGGACAGACGCCCAACCATCGTAATCACTATTTTTCCTTCCAACTCTGCACTCTTTGCGGGACGCCCGTGATCGATAAACTCCTTTCCCGCCTCCAGAAACTCGTTCTGGATTCCGTTACTGATCACATGGATTTTGGCGGTGTAGCCGCGCTCGGCTATCATGTCGCCCATGAATTTAGACGGCACATGTACATGACGCACACGGTTATATATGTTGCTTCGGAAACTCTTGTAAAACAGCTCATTAAACCATTCCACTTTGCCCATATTCACCGAAGAAGTCATGTTCTCCGGCTGGATATGAAAAGCAGCCGTCACCGGTTTGCCTATTTCGTTGCAATAATTGATTGCCTCCATTGAGATGCCAAACGGCACGAAAATATGCACTATGTCCGCCCAGTCGCACGCGTCATGCACGATGTTTTTGTTGTTTTTCGCAAAACTGAAATCATGTTTGTCGCACAATGGCTGGAATACCGGAATATTGAACTTTTTTGTAGTGAAATCACCATCTGTTAAATTGTTCTCTTTGTACTCCGGCGTATCCCAACAAAGTGCACATACTTCATGCCCTCGTTTCCGCAGTTCTCCTGCAAAACGCTGGGCGGAGATACTGGTCCCGTTATTCGTGGTATAAAAACTGTCAATGACGAATAAAATCTTCATAATTTTTTCTTGTTTCGTGAGTTGTTTTTTCAAAATGGGCTGCAAAAATACTGCTTTATAATCAATTATCGCTTTTCTAATCCGTGCGAAGATTGTTCTAATTCTACTAATCCGCTTGCACATGTCAAAAAATTGTTGTACCTTTGCACACGAATTGTTCTAAAACGCATATAATACATGGAGACACAAAAGCAAGAAAACGACATTTTGCTAGACTTTTCAGGTTTTGAATGGGTTAGTTTTATCCCCGGAGAGACATCCGTGGACGATATATGCGTCATGCATGCCAAAGGTGAAAAAAGTGCTTTTATCAATCGGATTATTCCCGAGCAGTATTTTTCGCCGAGTTATTGTTTCCAAATTGTGAATAAAGGATTCGGCAAGATCTATATCAACAACGAAGAATATGATATTAAAGCCAATGACGGATTTCTCTTGGTTCCAGATTTCTTGGTAAAGCGCCCCACCGAATTGGAAGGTATAGATATGTATATCTTAGCCGTCTCCCGAGCATTTATGGCGGAAATGAATCTCCAATTTCCCTTGTCACTCATTTCACATATCTATATCCATCCCGTTTGGCACATGAACGCGCAGAAGGTGCAAGGTGTTATCCGTTATTTTGACTTGCTTCGCGAAGTGGTGGCCGCACAAAACCGCACTGCCGCCATGCTTCTCGTCAATTCGCTTTTCCACTTTCTGGCAGGGGAAATTGCCAACACCAAAATGCATGCGCCGTCCATGTCACGCAACGAAGATATCACAGGGCGTTTCATGCACCTCGTGGATGCCCATTGCGAACAGCAGCACTCACTCGATTGGTACGCCGACCAGCTTTGCCTCTCCACGCGCTACGTAGCCAACACTATCAAAGAGACACTCGGCATTCCTGCCAGTTCGTTTATCGAACGCGCACTCATGCAGCGTGCCAAAACACTTCTTGTCTCTACGCCTATGCCCATACAGCAAATAGCTGACCAGCTCGGCTTCCGGAACCAAAGCCATTTCGGCACATTCTTCAAACGCCACGAAGGACTATCCCCCGCAGCGTTTAGAAAAAAGAAAGAGTAAGTTGTATATCGAATAAATATACTGTTTAGAACAGGACCATCACGGGACCATGTCCCGAGAAGAACCTAAGAAAAGTACAATCAGAACAATAACTACTAAAAAATCGGCACGCATTAGAGTGTCGATTTTTGTATCTGAACGCCGATCAATCGGTCGTACCGCGCGCCGAAAGGACGCCAATAGACATAGACGGCGTATTCATTTTCGGTCTGCCAATAACTGCCATCCACTCGCTGGGTGGTAGTTTTTTGTCCTTTGGGCACAAACCAATACTGGTAGTCATACCCACCCTGTTTCACCAAGGCCGTGAGCCAATAAACTTTGGCTTCCGCGTCATACTGCATGCGGTTACGGAGGCTTAATTCGTTCCCGAAGATCTCCCCGCCGACATACAGCATGCCGTCAAACCACGGCTTCTCAGCCGGAACTGTCCAATAGACCCACATATACTCCGCCTCCGTATCACTGTCGTTCGTGCGCTCGGCGTTCACTACAAAGCGGCCGTCGGAGTCGAACTCATGGATATATTGCCCTTTCGTAATCTCGTTCGGGAAGAGCAAGGCGTGATAATCGCCCATCTCGTGATACACGCGGTCGATGCCGTAACCCGCGTAGAAACAGGAGAAAGCATCGAAATGGTGGTACTCGTTTCCCGCCTCGAAGATGAGGGCTTTGTTATTGATGTACCTGAGCCGATTAGGCTCCACGAAGGTCGGTTGCGTCATCGTCACCGCATTGTCCGGCCGGTTGTTCTGCGTCACCACCACCCGGAACTCTGAGGGCTGGAGGTTATTAGCCAGATTCTGCAGGCTGACATCCACATCCACCTGCTGGTAACGTCCGTTGAACTCGATATCCGTATTCGCGCGTACTTTCGTGTCGATCTTCACCATCGGCTCCACCACGCAGAAATCCACCTCCGCCACGCGGTTATCGGGATTGCCGTCTTCGTAGATCGTCAGGCGGTAGTTGCCACTCTTGGTAAGCGCCATGTCCTCGTTCGGAAAATCAAACCAATAGTGCGTATATTCGCGGCTGGTATTGATCGAGTGCTCGTAATCGGTGATGTCCCGCGTCGTAAATCCCCGCAGGTACTCCGATGACAACATTCCGTCATTCACCTTCATCAATCCATCATTCAGCGAAGCGGAACAATTCATCATTTGTACCGTATAGGTGTACATCCTCACGTCGTGGCTCATCTCGTCGAAGGATATATGCAGGGTGTTGTCCGGCTCCGTTCCGTCCACTACTCCGTTCTCCAGCAGCAACACTTTTCGCTCCACGCGCAACGTGCGCACCTGTTCATTAAATACACGCGTGTGCGTCTGCGCAGAAAGTCCCATCGAGAGGACACAAAAGAATAATATAAATACGATTTTTCTCATTTTCGGTGCAAAGGTACAAAATTTATAGCAATTATACAAAAAAAATGCCAAAAAATTTGCACAATTCAAAAAAAAGCAGTACCTTTGCACCCGCTTTTGACCAAATGGTACATTGTAAATGACCAAATGGTACATGGCTTGCCACTTTGGCTCAGTTGGTAGAGCAACGCATTCGTAATGCGTAGGTCCCCGGTTCGAGTCCGGGAAGTGGCTCACAAGAAACCTCATCCTTTCGGGTGAGGTTTTATAGCTTAAAAGCACAAATAACTCGCTATTATGCAAACTATCCAGCTGAACAACGGCATTGAGATGCCTCTTTTGGGATACGGTGACTACCTCCGCCGCATCATCGCTATGCTCCCTAACGTTTAAATTACATACTTACCATGTTACACATCAACGAAGAAGTAGCAAGATGTCTGCTCTGTTATGACGCTCCTTGCGGAGAGAAAGTGGCTCGAGCGACGCGCTGGAGTTCATCCGTCTCGTCTGCCCCACCGGCGCTATCGGCATAGCCAAACGCATCCTAAAAACGAAATAAAACAAATCTCACAAATATGCAAAACATGAGAAAGATCTTTTTACTTTGTATGGCGGTAATGATGACCGTCGCTGGATTAGAGGCAAAGACCCTCGTAGTGTATTTCTCGGCAACGGGAACAACCAAAGCAGCTGCGGAACAGATTGCAAAAGACCAGAAAGCGGATCTCTGGGAGATTGTGCCGGCAGAGAAATATACGGCAGCTGATCTGGACTGGAGAGACAAGCAATCTCGTTCATCCATTGAGATGGCAGACCCGGACGCTCGTCCTGCTATCAAACAATGCACGAACATCCTACCCTACGATGTTATTTATGTGGGGTATCCTATCTGGTGGGGCATTTGTCCAAGAATCATCAATTCATGGATTGACAACAATCTGCCGCAGTTAGAGGGCAAGAAGTTAATCCCTTTCGCCACTTCCGGCAGCAGCACGATTGAGCAATCCGTTCAGTATTTACGCAAGACCTACCCGACGCTCAAATGGGAGAATGGGCAACTGAAGAACCAATAACCATCAGTTTTTTCAATTTAGTTCACAGAGCGCACTGGACACCGTGACATCGGACCGATGGTAGAAGAGAGAGAGAGCCGCCTTTTCGGGCGGCTCTCTCTTCTCTCCCCCTCTATGGGGGGGGGGGAGCCGGAGGGGGCTTACTCTTGCATCAAGAGTTGCATCACAACTTTAGCGGAGTATGCAACCGGGGTGCCGGGGCCGAAGATGGCGGCAACGCCGGCTTTGTAGAGGAAGTCATAGTCCTGCGCGGGGATGACACCACCGGCAGTAACCATGATATCCGGACGACCGAGTTTCTTGAGTTCCTCGATGACCTGCGGGACGATGGACATGGACGGGGGTATGCGTGGGGGCAGGGCAAAAAGAGACTCAGACCGCGCAAGGGCATAGAAGGAGCACAAAAGAAATTCGGGCGTCCGTACGGATAGCAGGGGCACGGTGGAGTCAGCCCCGCGCGCAAAGACTACTGACTTTGGCAAAGGCGGTGTCGCCGCAGACATCTTCGGGCACAGGGCACACAAGGTTGGCTACGGAAAAGTGGGTAATGGAAAGGATGCAAAAGAATAATACTTGTTTTTGCAAGCAAAGGAAGGAGGCTGCACTCTGCAACCTCTCATTGTGAGAATACAGTCACACGCAAAGGAACAGCCCCAAAGAAAGTTTCCATAACACACAGCCGTGTGCAATGCGAACTCCTTATTGAAAGGGGGATAAAAATATGTCAAAGAACATTCGTGCGTATAACGCACTCCTCATTAAAGTTTTATGACTATTCACGCGGGTGTTGTGCATCATACTCCTGACCGCAGATGTGCCAATAATATGCACGCATCGTTTTGATACCGCGTGGATTGTTGCGTTGAGCAATGAAATCCATCTGGTCTTGCGTCAATTTGGAGAGATCCATACTACGCTGGCGAACCATCCCTGCAACCGTCTTGAACCGTTGACGTGCCCAAACAGAGTCCGCGCTGTTTGATATTTGGATGTTCGTCTCGTCACGCATATAGATGCGGTTGCATGAGTCACTTGTGGTCGCAGCGCGACGGTGCGTAGCCAACAACATTCGACCATGTTTGTGCGGCTCTTTCTTCCCGCACTTACACAAGGCGCCAGATACATATTCAATACCGGATTGCCATACTACTTTTGCCATTGTATGCTGACCATGTTTTACCTCCGGTCTGCGTAGAGGGGATAAAGGTTAAATGAATAGTGAATTGTTGATTAGTGTAAATAATAACGTTTTGCTATGTATTGCGCCAGTTTAACAAGCCAGTACAGCACAAAGAGGATGGCGAAGGCTGCGCAATACTTGTAAAACGAGGGCACATAGGGTTTCTCGACCGTTTCTGTCTTGGTTTCCGTCAAGGTAATAGTGTCTGTCTTGACGGTCTCGCGGTCACGCCAACGAGTGTGCCATTTCTCCAGATAGACCGTGTCTGCTCGAATGCGGACAAAGATACTATCATGCAGATAGATGCTGTCACGTTGGATGTTGTTCGAGACGTGGTTGGTGTTGGTGTCAGTCATTGTCTGGGTAGTCCGGCACGCTGTCAATAGCAGCACGCTCAGAAGGATAGCGGTCAGCAGTGGTAACATTGATATACAATTCTTCATGGGCTTTCTGCGCTTTTAAGAGTTGTTCAACAAGGGTTTGTTCAGTGTCTTTGGATTGCGACAATGTGAGTGACCACTCGGAGCGTTCGCCAACCAGTATGCAACCGGCAGTATGGTCGCGTGTGTTCCCTGCGTGGATGCGTATGCCTTCAAAGCCGGGTACGTAGCAGAGGACGGGTAACAATCTGCCGAACTTGGGTGACATAGTGACTTGCAGTTTGTACCAACCAACCGGGATGCAACCTTTCGGGTGCGTAGCGTTGGGAACGGTAGGCGGTTCAAGCGTGCCACAAAAAGGCACACGGTCTATAAGCATTTTGCCGAGCGTCTCGGCGGGTGTGAACTTGTCACGGATTAAAGTAATAACCATATTCTTATTTTTTATAACGGTAATGATAATCTATTCCAATTAATGAACCAGCGAAGGTGAGTGTTTCACCGTAGGCTATGAGGAGTGAGGAATCAATGGTTCCTGCGGGCGGGAGTGCCAGCCCTGCTACAAGCAAGGCGCATCCGAAGATGCACATTGCCGTAGCGAGGAGAATTTGAAGACGTCTCATAACGGTTAGTCTCCTAATTTGGCATACTCCTGTGCGAAGACGTAGCCATAGAGGGAATAGTACTTCTTTTGATTCTTGAAGGCTTCTTCGTAGGTTGCACGCTGCGTTGCATCTGCGAGAGCAGCTTTGGCGTTGGTGCGTGCGGTCTTGAACTTGGCTTGTGCCGCCAGTTGGGTTGCGGTGGGTTCTTTGGTGGACGGGTTACAGATCTTTCCGCTAAACACTTTTCCGTTCTTACGGAAGAAATACATGTCAGAGTGACCACAGATTTTACCGCTCATGGACTCTACCAGTCCCATAGGTTTGATTTGACTCATTGCTTGTCGGCATTATTTAGACTCGTGCCGTGCGAGGGGTTAATAGGATTAAACAAATAGACTGATTCTGAAATCGAGTGCAAAGGTACAACATTTTGAAAGCGCACTTTCCGTTTCGTGCAGTTTGCTCAAGAGAGTTCCGTTTATTTCGGTTTTCTCCATCATTTTTCTATTCCAAGGGCAATTCTATATCCAATCGCTCACAAACAAGCCGGACTGCCTGAGGAGGTAGGAGTTTTGTTCTATCTGCTACGCCCATTTGCCGCAATTCGTCTCGGAAGGGACGTATCCATTTAGAGAAAGTTCTCGTAGTTGTACCAGCCAAATCTGCCAGTTCGGATTTGGTTTTAGAAGTGTAATTTACATAGGAAGCTGACAATACAGGGGATGGGATGCCCAATATTGCATGAATGGATAAAAGATGCTGTCGCAACTCGCTCAGTTGCTCGGATGTTAAAGTTGTTGCTTTCATAACCGAAAGGATTTATGCTCGGCTCGTATGCGAGTGGCCACTCATTGCACGTGCAAGTCACACAAACCTTGCGGTTAATAAATAAAAATACGCAGACTTCATTTTTGAAATCTGGTGCAAAGTTCTGTATAATTTCTAAGTTGTGCAAATATTATTCAATTTAATTTACTCTCATGTAACATGCTGAAATAGAGCAAGATAAAAAGAAAAAGGATGAATCACAGAATTTAATCCATGTGATCCATCCAATATGGAGTCAAAAGAGAGAATAAAATTAGTCTTTTACGCTCAAATAATTGGTCGCCGTACCTACAGCAAGACCAATAATCGGTGCTAATTGAGGTGCAATTAGATTGTTCGGTAATCTTCCAAAGAATCCCTTGTCTCGTAAGTCCGCCACAAACTTAACAAAGTTCTGTTTATTATTAGCCGTAGAAGGATAGCACCATTGAGACAGCTCCTCAAAATGGTTCTTCTTCATATCATCCAAGTAATCGGATAATTCGCTTTGTTTGATTTCTATGAGTACTTCCGGCTGATGTACACTGGTCAGAACTTTCTTGCCGTGCCATTCATCGTACAGCACTTGTGCCAAGCAATTGGCATTATCTATCAGTTGTTTAACAGCGGCTTCTTCCGGAGAGAACTGAATCTTAACACTTGGCTTCTGCTGCTCCGTTTTCTTAATCAAATCCAAAATCAGTTCGTGCTTCCATTGTAGTTCAAGGAACTGACGATCAACATCTTTCCTACGGAAGAACATACGCGCAAAATTCTCCGGCGTTACATCCTCATTAAGCCCACCGCTGTGCTCGCGTATAACCCATAATTCTGGATAACCGTTTTTCATTTGTCCAAGCACATCTTCTTCCTGTTCATTCAGAAAATCAAGATATTCCCGCTGCGTCAACTTACGACCGGTGTACCCTTTCTTTATACGCCATTGATCAATCTCTATATCAATCGTACTTTGTATTTCTTCTTGTATCTCCTCACGGATAGCGAAATACTCGTGTAATGGCAGTTCCGTATAGTAATGCTCTATATCTTGCTTATTCTCGTCCGTTAGTATTTCCGAAAAGTCACCTGTCCGAATAAAATGGATATCTTGCGCATCTCGCATTAATGCAACGCGCAACACCTCCAATGCTCTCTGGAGTTCGTTAATAATATCGTATGCTGAATGCTGATTGACGATTTCGTATATTTGCGATAGAGACGAAACAAATCCATCCTTCGCCTGATCAATCAACTCATTATTCACCTTCAGCGCCAAACGATGCTCCAACAGATTTCGACGGATAGATGTGTTGTAAATGCTATCAGAAGGATCAACCGATAACGTAGCCAGCTTTTGCGGTTCAGTCAAATCTTCATGTGCCGCATTGAAGACAGTTTTGAATTTATATTTACCGTTAGGTTTGACACAATCTGCGCCCCATATTCTTTCTACAACAGGCAACTTCGATAACAACTGTTTAGAGGAATACGCATCTTTTATCTTCTGCGCATATGTGTCCGCATTCTCGGCATTGACAAGGAAGTTAACATTGCTCAGTTCACGCTGCATATCTTCTATAAGCACGATATTTTGCAAGTTCTGGCGCAACGAGTTTTCGCCAAAATAGGACGATAGCGTTTCTTCCCGTTGTGCGTCTAACTGACCGGCTATGTCGTACAACTCGGATGCCAGCATCACTCCATGCAATCTATCTACGAACGGCAAAGCAGATGAATTGGTATCTCTCAATTCATTGCACAAGGTACCGATACGCTCGATAGTAGTAGCAATATGTTCAGCGGTTATGACCATTCAGTTGGCATCTGCTGTATTATTTCGCCTTGTAGCAGTTTTCCGTTAGCGTGTTTATTCCGTTTGATTACGTCCTGTCCCCAAGTTCCCCATTGCTTGAAGAAGAATGCGATATGATGTTGCTCACATTGGTTCTTGATTCCGATAATCCAATCTTCTTTGATTGGACGTGCCTGCATTCCGCTCTCACCACCGACTATTACCCAGTTAATACCGGTCAGATCCATTTCACCCAAATCTTCAATCAGCGGTTCGCAACTCAAGAATCGAACCGGTGCATGTAATCCACGCAGATAGTCTATCCTAAATTTGTTTCGTCGCGACTCCACAGTCGTTCCCAACCACACATTCTGCGGCACATCATGCGTGGTAAAGTACTCGTGCAATCGTTCAGGACGTTTGGTCAGTATCTGATAGCGGTGTTGCGGTGTTGCCACAATAGTTTCCATCACGCGGTCGATGAAGTCAAACGGCACTTTCTCATGGAACAGATCGCCCATTGAGCACACGAATATGTTATGCGGTTTTGTCCAAGTCTTCGGTTCGTCTAATGATTCCGGATGAATGGTCAATTGAAAAGCATTCTTGTATTTGACTTGCCCCATGCCCTTTAATCTGCGAGCCATGACCTCAGCATAGCAATGCAAACATCCTTCCGACTTCTTGGTGCAGCCAGTTACAGGATTCCACGTCTTATCCGTCCATTCAATTTTTGTTTCAGCCATGCTATTTAAAAGTAATAATACATTCTTTAATAAGAAGCACTTTTTCTCTGTGATTCTTGTTGTCTTTTATCACTGCCGTGATCTTTTTCTCATTGTATAGTTGACGCAACGCAGCAGTATAGTGTGTACGTGCAAACATATTCTCCGTTTGATGCTGGCTAAACAAAGATTCGGCGTCAAGGGTCTTTCCTGCAAAGCATTTTAATAACTCTGCTTTAAGCGCATCCAGATTCTCTTGTTTAAAGTCATCACCAAACATATCTGCATGAATGACCGTTTGCGGATCAAACGTGTACGTAACATAATCGCCGGTAGTAAACGAGCGTTCAACATTAGCAAACCTGCTATATACTTGCTTAATTAAATCAAATCCTTTTGCTCCTTTCGTGATATGAAGCAAATAATGGCTTGGAGTTGGTTGTTCCTCTTCTCTAAAAAGAAATGCAGAAAAAAATACTCTACCATTTAATACCTTTTGGAATTCTGCGCCTAAGTTATCAATAATAAACTTATGGCGTTCCTCAACCGGTCCAGATATTAATTTCTTGTTGTCTTTTATAGTTTGATATGTTAATGGGAATATAGTCTTTAGATCATCCTGAAACATTTCATTCTCAAACGCTGCATTTAAACGCTTAGTGTTCACGAAGATAAATACTTCATTCCCCCAATAAGTTAAAAATTTAGCAAGGACACTTGTGTTAATATGTTTGTATCCAAACGGGTCTATAAATAGTAATGACGGACATTCATTATAGAAACCTTCCATGGTGTTTTTTGTCAAGAACTCGTCTATTTTGGGCCATTCACCAAAGACTCGGTTTGCAAAGAATGGTTTATAGCGGAATGTCCCATCCGGATAGTTAGCTTCAAAGTTTTCTTTTAATATATCGCCATACAACATATCGTTAAAGACCATCAAAACTCTATCTCTTAAGTAAGAATCCTTTGCGCACTTGCCAGCTACAAGCAGTGGAGTTGACAAACCACCATCTTCGTACATACCAGGACCTGCAAACATATCATAGTACCCGAATTTCTTGGGCACATGCCGCTTGCCTATTATTTTGCAATAGGAAGGGAAATACTCCGAGATGATTGTCGCTTTTACCCTCGAAGAATCCGTCTGCTGTTTTAAAAAATCCTTATTGTCAGTTGCCATAGATTGTATGCAATAATTCAATAGTAAAGTGATTTTTACCCAATCTATAATAGTCCTGCCATATAAACTGGCACCAACATAGTGTCTCCGTCCTTGCGGAGATCTTTCGTATATAACAAGTACCTATTACTAATTCTTGATGAATATTTTTCACAAAATGCGTTCAATGATGCGTGCGTTTTATATCCAGATGATTTTACTTCAACCGGACAAATTTTCTTCCCACGAGACAACATAAAATCAATCTCATAGTTATGCTTTTTGTCTTTCGGAAATGTGTAATAGAACAACTCATTCCCAGCTGCAGTAAGCATCTGTGCAATAAGATTTTCGTATATATAACCAAGATTTGCTTCTAGTTTGTCGCTCAACAGTTTATCATAGATAACATTTTCTGTGTATTCTTTATCCCAGAAACATAGCGTTACAAACAGCCCTGTATCTGCTACAAACATTTTATAGCGTTCCGGATCTTTATTCAAGGACATACCTACATTGGGATCTGTACAATGATAACTGAATAACACTGTCTTACTTTGTTCCAAATCTTGCAGCAATTCATTCATCTTTGTTTCTGTCTGTCGGCCAATAACAGTATATGGCTGGTAACGCGACTCATTATTGCTTAATTGCGCAGGGATGTTCTTGAATAGGCGTTCTGCATTCCCGCTGGCATCTAATTTCTGGAAATCATCCAGATATAATTGGATTATATTGCGTTTTGTCTTATCTACCAGGCTCAAATTATTCGTGTCAAGAAAAGTGTTTACTGCCTGAGGCATTCCACCAACAAGCATGTATAATCGCAGCTCACGCATTTGCTTGCGAGTGACTCCGTCTCCTATAGACATACGGGCATCAAACTGTTGTTTCAGTAGCGGAATGGTTGCTGTATCCCCCAATGCCCAACGGAACTCTTCATAGTCCATTGGCAACATCGCAATACGATTTTCCTCACTCGGAATAGTAATCTTTTGGGTGTTCTTTTTGATACTGATGAGTGATCCTGTCTCTATATAGTCATACCGTCCGTCTTTGACAAGGTATTTGATTGCCTGACGCGCACGGGGACAATTCTGTACTTCATCAAAAATGATTACGGATTTACGAGTGTGGAGTGTCACATTATAATGTTGCTGCAACTTTACAAATATCCGATCCAGATTCATTAAATTATTCCATAAATCCAATATCTCTTGATCTGCTTCGTTGAAATCAATGAGTATATACGATTCGTACTCTTGCCGTGCGAACAACTCTACAATTGTTGACTTGCCTACGCGGCGCGCACCCTCCACCAAAATGGCAGTACTACCATTTGCTGTCTGCTTCCACTCTAACAATTGCTGATAAATCTTGCGTTTAAATACTCGTTCCATATACTCATCTTAAAAAACGCTGCAAAGATACAAAAAATTTTCCTATCCCGCAAATTTTAGAAGCAAAAACTTGCACTATCCCGCAAATTTTTCCAATTTTAGCGGTTCTCTAGTATTTTAAAGCAATAAACACACTCTATATTATATACTAAATAAGCTACAGGAATAGGTCTCACGAGCACTATCCCGCAAATTTTGTAAGCAAAAACATGCACTATCCCCAGAATGTTTAGAGGCGAAATATACACTGAGCGTAAAATTGGTAGGAGCGAAATATACTCTGAGCGTAAGATTTACATCATGTCCCTTTGTTGGATGACATCCAACCTAATGAACGATGTTTTGACCGACTGATAGTCGGTGCAAAGGAAGAATCTTTAGTCGCGTTTGTGGATGACAGAGGAAGGATCAATATGAAGAGAGGATTGGTCGTCAATGGGAATCCACCAGAGTTCTTTGATCTTATGGCGGAGGTGTTGGCGGTTGAGGAAATTGATCATCCACTCCATGCGCATAAAACTGCGCTCCAACAAGAAGAACTCACGCCATTGTTTGTCGTTCAACTCCACAATGTCAAACGAGGGAGTTGTGGCTGTGTAATATCGGAATCTAACGGCTAAAAGCATAGGAGGTTATTTATGTTCAATAGTTAATATATACTCATCTAAGATCTTCGTGAGCTTTTCTGCTCCTTCAGTAGCTAAATGGTCTGAATCATGAAAGTCATCCTCTACAAATCGGGAATCCTTAAATAGATTCAAGTATTGAACGTGATTGTATTGGCGAGCAAAACTTTCACATGTCTCTATCATTAATGCGTATTGAGCCGAATCTACGCAATCATAATACGTGCTGCAAACAGGTGTCGTAATTATTAACACTTTCACCTGTTTTTCAGCGCAAGTCTTTATAATTGACTCCATGTAGCCCTTATTCTCTTTAATAATAGGCTGTGATTTAGCAAGGTCTTTTGTATGGAATTTTGCTCTTTGTGGACCATCCATATACCAATTCTCTCCACGATGCTCTTTTGAATAACCCAAATCTAAGCCTAATGAATCACAATTATTATCATCTACTCCCTTTATCCAATATCTGCCAACTCGCTTGATTTGCTTATATAAAGAAAGAGGATTACCGACTACCTCAATATTGTATTTAGGTTCCCATCTATGGTATGGACAATCATAGTATATGCAGTAATTCTTTATTCTCCACCATTCCTCTCCGTCTTCCATTTTACTTGTGAGCGTAAAGTACGAGATAGGTAGGACTACCCATTCCAATGAATCCGCTCTGTCAATAAACTTATCAAAGATAAAAGCGTCGTATTTCAATGGTTGCGAGATATGTGCAGAGTTGAAAGCAGGTGTAGAGAAATATCTTGGACTTATACCATAAAGACCATGTGACGAGCCAAATGTCCAAATATGTACGTGACATATATTCTCCGTTAGCCATTGGTTCTTATAAGTGTAATCATTAGGGACACTTCTCATACCAAGTTCAAGGGCTAACACTCCCAAGAATATCGGCAGGAAAAAGCATAATATCGTTTTGGCGAATCGTTTCATAGTTTAGAATTGGAAATAAATAAAGGTTTGTTCTGTTCCTGCATTTTGAATAATCATCCATACAAGCACATAATAGAAAGCTATTCGAATCCATTTGTAATTGTTTGTGTTCAAAACTTCAAGTCCATGTTGCTTATTGCGTTGTAGCCATTCAACAACAATCATAACTATAATGTATAGATTGGTCGGGTACACAATATATTCGTTCGGTAAGAAGAAGCGATAACTGGCTCGTAACGTACCGAATTGCATCATTCCGCAGATATAGTCCCATGCTTGCGTAATTGTTTCAGCACGGAATATAATCCAGCCAAGGACAGCCAAGCCAAATGTAACAAGTATTTGTAAGGCTTCTTTCCAAGTTGGCAACAATCGACCTTCGGCGACTTGGTTGGTGTATTTGCGGTTCATGCCAAGAAGAATGAGCGGTAGGAAAAGCAGTGCATGGTACGCGCCCCAAGCGATAAACGTCCAATTGGCTCCATGCCAAAAGCCGGAGAGTAAGAAGATGACGAACGTATTGCGGACTATTTTCCATTTGCCAACACGACTACCACCGAGAGGGATATAGACATAATCTCTGAACCATGTTGTAAGGGAGATGTG
Organism: Bacteroidales bacterium UBA4331; assembly: GCA_002394395.1. Taxonomy (GTDB): domain Bacteria; phylum Bacteroidota; class Bacteroidia; order Bacteroidales; family Paludibacteraceae; genus Colicola. Next base: position 17,780 of record DGTR01000023.1, read on the forward strand.
CCATCTCCGCCAAAACTCCGCTATGTCACGCGAGAAATAGGGATTGTTGAAGTTACGCATCAGTTTGATACCAAAGAGTTTGGCAGTACCGATGGCAATGTCCGAATAGCCGGAGAAGTCACCATAGATCTGGAATGTAAAGAGTATGGCAGCAAGGAGCAATGTACTACCTGTTTGGGGATCGTAGGTTGCCCAAACTTGATCCACATAAGTCGCACAGTTGTCGGCTACTACTATCTTTTTGAATAAACCCCACAGAATTTGGCGCATTCCATCCACGGCTTGGTCGTAATTGAATTTGCGGTTGGTTTGGAATTGCGGCAAGAGGTTGGTTGCACGCTCAATAGGACCTGCGACAAGTTGCGGGAAGAATGCTACGTACGCAAAGAAGGCAACGATGTCGCGCGTGGGTTCTATCTTCTTACGATACACATCGATGGAATAACTGAGCGCTTGGAATGTATAGAACGATATACCTACCGGCAGGATAATTCGCAAAAGCAAACTATCCGTTGAAATACCGAACAACTGACCGAATTCGCGTACAAAGAAATCGTAGTATTTGAAGACAGCGAGGATGGAGAGATTAAGAACGATGTTAGCCGCTGTCCATGCTTTCGCTGCTTTGGGAGTTGACGATTTGGCGATGAGTAATCCGCTGCCCCATGAACAGAACGAGGTGAACGCGATTAGTAATAAGAAGCGCCAATCCCACCAGCCGTAAAAGACGTAACTGGCTATGACTACAAACGCGTTTTGCAATCGCAGTTTGAGATTGTCATTTATGTGTGCGTACCCGATTACCCAATAAATAAGGAACACGATGGGCAAAAAGAACGCAAATTCGATAGAGTTAAATAACATCGATTGATAGTAATAGTTAATTTTTGTGCTTACTATCAATCCACATAAACGCAAAGAGCACGAGTACTCATTGCATTTACCAAGGTTAGCCCACGACGGAAACCTTCTACAAAAATGATATACTCGTACTCAACTTACGAGCATTCTACATTTCTTTGTAAAAGGAATCCAACACGGAATCCTTACTGATTATTTCAGCGTTTTATTTCCTAAAGTTTCGTGGGCTTTCGGTAAATGCGAAATAATAGTAATGCTTGTTAATATGTGGCGCACGCTTGCGCTTATTTCAAAATCGAGTGCAAAATTACAAAAAAATATTGATGTAGGCAAATTTTGTGGCGAGAAAGTGCGGAATTTCTGCATTTTGTATGCAGAATATTATTGGATGCCGGATAATATCTCGGCAAATGGACGAAACTTTTTGGCGAGGGACGGCGTAAAAGAGCGCCAAATAGAGATGATGAAGGCACCGGATGATATCTCGGCAAATGGACGAAACTTGAGGATGCCGGATGATATCTCGGCAAATAGACGAAACTTAATGGGAGGCGGAGATTTCCTCGGCCATCTGATTGAGGGCGACGCACTCGGCGCGTGTAATGGTACGTTTGTTAGGTTCGTGCGTCCATGGAGAGAGGATGAGGAGGCGACCAGAAGCGACGGCATCTAAAAGGAGGTCGGAGGGTTTGAAGTAATTACCGAAGCCGTTGTCGGAGAGATAGATGATATAGCGATTGTCATGAAGGAGAGCGTGGAGCACTTCCTGTTCATCGCGAGAGATGAAAGGCGAGACCATGACTATGCCTTTGGAAGCGGCATCAAGACAGCCTGCTTTGTAGTCTTTGAGGGGCTGGTCGTAGCCATGTTCAGTGGCATCTTTGACCCACATGCTACGGACGTGGACGGGCTTGCGGAACTGCTCCATGAGGACGCCGATATTGCCGACGGCATCGTAGGTTCGACCGTTAATCTCGACGTTATGCTGTACGCAGAAGAAGCCGGGTTTGAGACGTTTGGTTGCGAGACGAGCAGGATTCATCTGTACATAACGGATCATTGACTGGAGTTGACCGCGAGTGGACATTGGACGGATAAAAGGTTTCTCCGTGAAGATGGGGAATTGGAGCCGGATGCTATCTCGGCAAACAGACGAAACCTGGGTGTCCCGGATAGTATCTCGGGAAATGAACGAAACCTTGTGGGTGGTAGGGTCGAGGGAGAGTTTTTTGACGCCTTGCCAGAAGCCACGGACGACAGCGAGGATGCCTTGCGACATGGGGGCTGTGACGTGGAGAATGGCGTGCAGGTGGTTCGGCATGAGGCAGTACTGGAGCAGTTTGATCTCGGGGTGTCGTTGGGAGATCTGGGCGAGGTCGTGAATGACGGCTTTGCCGAGTTCGGAGCGCTCCACGTAGGCCTGCATGGGGTCGTCGTCGGGGATGACGAATTTGCCCAGCAGGGGGGCGCGGGAAGGTACCACAAGGATCATGTGGTAGATGCCGATGCCGCGCCAAGCGCTGCCGTATTGTTGCCAATGCCAAGTGTCGTTTGCCATGTGCGCCAAATTTTGGTGCAAAGTTACAAAAAAAATCTGAGATACGCAAGTATGCAGGACTTTTTTTGAAAGATTAACCGAAAATTATTCAGCGTCTTTCTTTGCAGTTTTCTTAGCAGCGGCTAAAACCAAAAAGAGGAGGAGTCATCATTCCTTTGGGGGATTTAATGAGAGAGGCGACTCGTTTGAGCCGCATCTCTTTTTATTTCCTTGATCTCTCCCATGAATAAGCTTGCTGTGTTCTTATCCCTGCGGAAACGATTATTTCTTATCTCGCTTTGCTCGAACGATTATTTCTTATTCTTTGATTTCTTTGCTTGTTGTATTAGAATACTTTGGAATCGATTCTTCCCTTTTCTTTTTGATTTATAATTAATTTTGCCAATCGATAGAAAGAAGAACCTATTCGTCGTTGCAGATGAGACAATACGAAGAAGTTTGTTTTATTGGGCTTTGATCAAGCGGATGGAGCGAGCAGGGCGGGTGCTGGTATATTCGCCTGAGACTTTGTCGGATCCCAAGATGAGATTCTATATAAAAAGCACCTCACATGTTACTATGAGGTGCTTTTGGTTGGGATGCAGCCGCTAAACTTCAGCACTGTCCCTGAAGCATAATTCTGATTTACTTACCTTCTTCCACTTTGGTTGAGACATCCAGAATTTGCTACATCCCCAAAGCATACTGAATATTTTTTTTCTTTATGCAATAAATCCTAATTCCTTTGCTCTCTTAAAATCGGCTTTTGCCTTTTTCGTCTTTCCCATCCTCATATAGGCCGTTCCACGTACATAATATGCCTCTCCATTCTCTGGATTCAATCTTATTGCCATAGAACAATCATTTACAGCACTTTGATTATCGTTCTGATACAAGAAGGCCTGCCCTCTCTTAAGATATAGTGCAGCTGTAGCATTTTCTGGAGTCATAAGTATTACAGCACTAAAATCAGAAATAGCCAAATCATAGTTATTAGTATAAAAGAATGCATTACCTCGATAATAATAAGCTTCTGCTAATTCAGGATTTATTTTTATCGCACTTGTATAATCATCAATTGCATCTGAAAGGTTACCATTCTCAGAATAAGCCCTCCCTCTTTTAAAATATACATTAGCATCATTAGTGCCAGATGTTATCACTTTTGTGTAATCCTCAATGGCCTTATCATAATCTTCTTTTTCTAGATATACATCTCCTCTAGATTCATAATAATCTATTCCTATGGGGTTCAATTCCATTGCTTTTAAGTAATCGGAGATAGCCATTAAATAATTACCTATGTTTGATAGAGCATTTCCTCTGTTATAATAAGCATCAGCAAATGATGGAGATTTTTCAATAGCTTTTGTGTAATCTATGATAGAACGCTCATATTCCTGACGAAGAAAATATATATTTCCTCTACAATTATAAGCAGATGCAACAAATGGCTCCTTCTCGAATTTATTTATTAATTCATTGAGCATGTTCAATTTAACATCATCATTTTCATTGTTCAAGGCTCGAATGAGTGATATTGTATAATTTTGTTGTATAGTTAATTGTTCTTTGAAGTTATTATAGGATGTGTCCACTTCTAGTAACCCTTTTTCTACAAGTTGCTGAACCTTATCTTCGCTTTCCTTAATATATTTGTCTATTATTTCTTTATATTCTTTCAACTTCTCATCAATCAACTTCTCATATCGCCTATTTATATATAGTGGAATAACAACACCAACAATTGTAACTAAAATCGTGATAATTATAGCAATTATGGATAAATGATTATTCTCTTCAGAGATATACGTTTTTAAAACATCTGTGGAGACCTTATGAATTTTGAGGTCTATTAATTGAGTATCAACTTGTCTTCTTACTTCCATAGTAATAAGGCTATCTACTTGAGAACGAGTATAAGTAATATTCTCAGAAGCAGAACTTGGAGCGGCAGCAAAACAGGAGGCTATTGTGGTAAAAAGAAGAATGAACAAGAAAGATACTCGTCTATTATTTTCTCTCGCTTTGGATAAGTATAAAATTTTTGTTATCATATTATCTTGCAATTAACCAACATTGCGAGGTTTTAGTATCATAGACTTAAATTACGTTGCAAAGGTACGACTTTTTTTTGATTTGTGCAAATTTGAGAGCAAGAATTGTTTGAGAAAATGATTTGAAACGGAAATACAAAAAAATGGGACGTACCAATAAATATACAGCCCATTTTGTTGTATAAAAAATGATATATTGCACTCTTGATGGGTAGTCTATATTTATCTTAACCCGTATCTTTGTTCTCGTTTTTCGAATGCTTCTAGGCCTCCTTCCATGATTTCACATACATGCTCTCGAATGCCCTGTGATTCTAAAACGATTGTACATTGATTGTTTTTAGGCCTTGTGTTCTCCAAAGGTCCATTAATATATTGGAATTGATAATCACCATTATTACCAGCATCATCACCTTGTTGGTTTGCTACGATTACATTTTCTGCATCAGCGCTTACTACAACATTTGAATTATGGGTCACAAGTATGATTTGACGACTTTCTTTTTTCGCGCGAATGTATTGTACCAATTCATTGTATATAGCACGGTTATCCAAACTATCTTCTGGCTGATCAATTAAAATGGGACATTGTTTGTCACTAAATTCTAATAAAAGTTTCAAAACTACAAACGCCTTTTTACCAGGTGACATTTTTTCAAAAGGATCTTTTTCGTATTTTAAATCATATTTGATATCATACCAATTTGTTGTTAATAATTCCATTAAAACATTTGTACTAATATGCCCTCCTTTATACTCAATTTTATCAGATAGACAATCATCAATATATTTATTTAGTACACTCGAATTGTCATTGCTATCATAGATAGAAATAAAGTTATTCACATATTCATAATTTGCGTTGCTACGAACATTATGTCTAGTAGTTAAAAATGAACTTAAATCATTTGTTCGGCATACATATTTTGCAATAATGTCTACACCATTTCCATTATAATGCAGATGTTCTAATGCTTTTAAACATTCTTGTTTATATTTATTATGAGTAAGTACAATGGATTCTTTTAATGTATTCGCATCTGAAATTAGACGATCTAATTGTTTTTTACATTCTATAAAAAGGGCTAGTTTTTTTCGTTCTGCTTCTAATTTTTCTTGTAATCCTAAATATTCCTGGTTGCTTTTAAAATATGCATCTCCCTTACTATATATGGAATCTGCTTTCTTTTGTAAAATATTTGCTTGTGCTGCGTCAATAAATGCTTCAATCTTCTTAATTTCTCCTGTTATATAAATTTGCCATTGTTCATCAGTGTTTTTGACTACATCCTGATAGTGCTGTAACATATTACTTCTAGTTGCCTCCGAAATAAGTAATAATCTATTTGTATAATATGCATCAAACAAACTTACTTTATCCAAGTTTCTCAATTGAAGTAAATCCGCTTGATATGTTTTAATCTTGGATTCTTCTTCTGTGATTTGCGCAACAATTTTATTATATAAATCTATCTCTTCTTTAGTAATTGTTGCACCAGCTTTAATTTGTTCTATTTTCTCCTCTATAGATTTTATTTCATGTTCAATACCAGATCTATCTCCCTTTTCTCGTAATTCTTGATTTTTCAAACCAATATTCTGTTGAATGATAATAAGTTGATTTATAAAAGTAGATAACTGAATATTAATGCTGTTGCAAATAGTTGAATATTTTTCTAAATTCTTTTCCGTATCTTTCTCTTTTATAATATTTCCAATAACTTTCTTTAGTTCTGCTGGTTTACTGGCAATATTATACATATAGTTTTGTGTGAAAAAATCAATTTCTCTACTTACATCAACTGCACCATCTTTCCATGTTATAGATATGCCATCTAATAATGAATTAATGTAGTCTGAAATGTGTTCATCTATTTCTGCCATTGGAGAAATTTTTCTAGCGATACACTGTAATAGAGTGGATTTACCTGTAGAACGTCCGCCAATAATTGTATTAAGATATGGACTTAAGCCTATTTCTCCTTGCCAAACTTTTTGTTTATCTAACTTGATGCTCTCTATAACTTGATATCCACTTTTATTTTCAGGATTATTCTCTTGGATTCTTACCCTTTCTGGCTCATAAATTATTTGCCGAAGCCCTTCAAATGTTAAGTCTGCCTTTATCCAGCAAAATCGATTATTATCCGGCCGAAACAATTTGGCTTCTGTATGTGCATCAGAACCATGAATACAAGCTTTTAGCGATCCGCATTTGCGCTTAATTTCTTCTACATCATCCGCACCTTTTCCCATGAAGTATATTTGGTCCTTTTGATTTCCTGAAAATATGCAATCTGACAAATGGTAAATACTACTGCGTATGTCATCTAATGAACTATCTGCATCATTTTCGAATAAATCATAATGATGTTGATAAGCGGAATTGCCATCTTGACTAGAATTGCTAACTACTACAATAGTGTTATTCCTAAATGCGTCTCTTTGGAGCAGAGTCTTTAATGCTTCATGCGTAACAACAAAATTATTTACGCCTACTTTATATGCATGGTCTTCTGTTGGGCTTGTAGGATCCACTTGTTTACCTAGGCTAATTAGTCCAGCGCGGTTCATCGGGAATGTCCTGCTATGGCTTGAGTACTTTAACTCGTTGAAAAAGTCATTCTCAAGTTCTTCCACATAAACAGGGTTAAATAGCATGTGGATATTAACTAATCGCCCTCTATCTGTAACTGGCAATAACCTTAATTCTACATTTGGAAGAATAAAAATATTTTTTATGATGTCTTTATCTTCTCTTGAAAACTCATCATTAGTTTCTATTGTTTTTTGATAATCGATAACTTTTTTATAATTATCGATACTAAAATAATCAGTTATACCTATAGCAGAAATATTGTTTTCAATGGCTTTTGAAAACATTTCTTTACAAAAATCATCGAAACAGGAACAAGAATATTGGTCATTTTTATTTGTTCCTTTTGTGTGAACATGTAAATCCCACTTTCTCCATTCAGAACCTTTTACTATCATAGCCGTTTAAATTATATTTATCCAAATGTTTACCATAGAATATTCGCTTGCAAAATTACTACTTTTTTCTGAAATATGCAAGAAAATGGACGATAATCTGTCTAATATCTCAATTTTGAAGGGAAATTAAAGGGAAATAGCGGATAAGTGTCGGCAATTAGCCGACTTAATTCGAAGGAGAGGCACAGGAGCGAACAAAACCGGTATCGCGGTACAGCGGAATACCGGTACCCCGATAGAATCCCCCTTAATGGTTAGATAGAGACCACATGCGGGATAATATCCCGCGTAAGCAACAAACGTCTATGCCGATTGCCAATCGGCGGAATACAAAGAAGATCCGCATAGTATGCGTGACAAGAAACAAAACTAAGGCGGCATTGAATGCCGCGACAATAAACAAAGTAAGCGCAGGGGTATAGCAAGGGTATAGCAACCCTATACGTTTAGAGCGTAACAAACGGGTAAATTGAGCGGTGTGAATGAGAAGAAGAATGGAAAATAGAAGAGGACATATTTTTATCCCCCTTTTGGAGCGAAGCGACCAAGAAAAATTGAGAGTAAGCGAATATGGAAACTCTCTGTGGGGATGCTCATTTGAGCGTGGCAGTAGTCCCACAAAAAAGAGACGGAATCAATATGAGACCGTCTCTTCCTTTGCCTGCAAAAACAAAAAGAATTATTCTTGCATCAGGAGTTGCATCACCACTTTTGCGGAGTATGCAACCGGGGTGCCGGGACCGAAGATGGCGGCGACACCGGCTTTGTAGAGGAAGTCATAATCCTGTGCGGGGATGACACCACCGGCGGTGACCATGATATCCGGACGGCCGAGTTTCTTGAGCTCCTCGATGACCTGCGGGATGAGGGTCTTGTGACCTGCCGCGAGGCTGGAGACACCCAGTACATGGACATCGTTCTCCACTGCCTGTTTAGCTGCCTCTGCCGGAGTCTGGAACAAGGGCCCCATATCGACATCAAAGCCGCAATCGGCATAACCGGTGGCTACCACTTTGGCGCCACGATCATGGCCGTCCTGTCCCATCTTAGCAATCATGATACGGGGTTGACGACCTTCTTTCTTGGCAAACTCTGCCGTGAGACGACAAGCTTCCTGGAAGTTATCGTCGTTCTTAGTACCTGATGCGTACACGCCTGAAATAGTTCTGATGGTTGCTTTATAACGTCCTACGACTTTCTCGCAGGCATCGGAGATCTCGCCGAGCGAAGCGCGGAGACCGGCTGCTTTGACAGCGAGTGCGAGGAGGTTCTCACCCTTACCGCCGTCCGCCCAAGCCTGCACGGACTCAGTGATCTCTGCAAGAGCAGCCTGCACGGCTTTCTCGTCACGGTTAGCACGGAGTTCCGCCAGACGGGCTACCTGCTGCTCACGAACGGCGGTGTTATCAATCTCGAGGATGTCGATCGGGTCTTCGTGCTCCAGACGATACTCGTTGATACCGATGATCTTCTGGCGACCGGAGTCGATACGCGCCTGTGTACGAGCGGCGGCTTCCTCGATACGCATCTTAGGAATACCTGTCTCGATAGCTGCTGCCATACCGCCCAGTTTCTCAATCTCCTGGATATGCGCCCACGCTTTCTCCATGAGTTCCTGGGTCAGCGACTCTACGTAGTAGGAACCGCCCCACGGGTCGATCTCCTTGCAGATCTTGGTCTCCTCCTGGATGTAGATCTGGGTGTTACGTGCGATACGTGCGGAGAAATCGGTCGGGAGGGCAATCGCCTCGTCGAGTGCGTTGGTGTGGAGCGACTGGGTGTGACCGAGCGCAGCTCCCATCGCCTCGATACAGGTACGACCGACGTTGTTGAACGGGTCCTGCTCGGTGAGCGACCAACCGGAGGTCTGGCAGTGCGTACGGAGTGCCATGGATTTCGGGTTCTTGGCACCGAAAGACTTGACAATCTTCGCCCACAACATACGGCCTGCACGCATCTTGGCAATCTCCATGAAGTGGTTCATACCAATCGCCCAGAAGAAGGAGAGACGCGGTGCGAACGTATCGACATCCATGCCGGCGTTGACACCTGCGCGGAGGTATTCCATACCGTCGGCAAGGGTGTACGCCAACTCGATATCTGCCGTGGCACCGGCTTCCTGCATGTGGTAGCCGGAGATGGAGATGGAGTTGAACTTCGGCATGTTCTGGCTGGTGTACTCGAAGATGTCGGCGATGATCTTCATGGAGAATTTCGGCGGGTAGATATAGGTGTTACGCACCATGAACTCCTTGAGGATATCGTTCTGGATGGTACCGGCCATCTCCTCGAGTTTGGCACCCTGCTCAAGTCCGGCGTTGATATAGAACGCGAGGATCGGCAGCACGGCACCGTTCATGGTCATGGAGACGGACATCTTGTTCAACGGAATACCGGCGAAGAGGACTTTCATGTCCTCGAGGGAGCAGATAGACACACCGGCTTTTCCGACGTCGCCTACGACACGCATGTTATCGGCGTTGTAGCCGCGGTGGGTCGGCAGGTCAAAAGCTACGGACAGACCTTTCTGACCGGACGCGAGGTTGCGGCGGTAGAACGCGTTGGACTCCTCAGCGGTGGAGAATCCGGCATACTGACGGATGGTCCAGGGACGCAGAGGATACATGGCGCTGTACGGGCCACGGAGGAACGGCGGGATACCAGAGACGTAATCGAGGTGCTCCATGCCTTTGAGGTCCTCTTTGGTGTAGATCGGCTTGACGTCGATGAGTTCCGGCGTCTGCCAGTCGGCGTTGTTCGGGCCAACAACCTTGCTGGCCGAAACTTGCTTAATATCAATTTGTTTGAAATCTGGTTTCATAATTGTATATTGATTAAGGAGTCAGGAGTAAGGAATAAAGACTAAAATGAATTAGCGGGTGTCGCGGGCGTAGCATCCAAGTCGGGTGCCAAATGCTCACGCAGGTTATAAATCCGTTTTTGTAAACTCTCAATTCTCGGACGCAAGGCATAATAGTTCTCCGTTGAGATGTAGCCGCGACGGTATGCTATCTCGATCTGCGTTTCCAACTCAAAAAGCGAGCCAAGAGAGATAGAAACGAAACGCGCAAAGTCACGGTCACTACCTTTGCCCGAACCTTCAGCAATATTCGAAGGCACAGACACGGCAGCACGTTGCATCTGAGAAGATAGACCATAAATTTCCGTCTTCGGGAAAGACGCAGTCAGCGTATAAATAGTATCCGCTAATTCCACGCCGTCAAGCCATGTGTCAAGTTTTCGAAAGTTATGCATAGATCCTACAATACATTTAAATCCTGATTCTTGATTCCTGATTCCTGATTCACAATTTATTTCTTCAGTAACTGTGCATTAAGGGCTTTGAGGGTCTCGAGGACGTTACATCTCACGTGGATGAAGTTGGTGATGCCGAGCTTCTGGAGGTCCTCCATGCATGCCGGAGCACCGGCAACGATGAAGAGCTCTTTCTTGCCCTGCAGCTTCTTCCATGCCTTCGGCGCGAGGTCGGCGTACTCGTCGTCGGACGAACAAAGGACGATGATGTCCGCTTTCGCCTTGCGTGCTGCCTTGATACCTTCAGCGATGGTAGCAAAACCGTTGTTGTCGATGACCTTATATCCTGCGCACGCGAGGAAGTTACAACTGAACTGCGCACGCGCGATACGCATAGCGAGGTTACCGATGGTGAGCATGAACGCAACCGGCTGTTTCTTAGCGGCTTCGGTCTCTAACCTCAGGGACTCAAATTCCTCCGCAGCTCTTGCCACAGGCAAGGTCGGCAGCGCGTTCTCGCAAGAACTACCGCAACCGCAAGCAGCCTGTTTCTTATCCGTCTTGCAGGTGCAAATCGAGCTGCAAGCACCGGCATCGGCTTTGATCTTCTTGCCGGCTTTCTCGGTGAAGTTCGGGAACTGGTTGGAGCCAAGGAGCACCTCTTTGCGTTTAGCGACGTCAGCGAGACGCGCCTTGAGGTTAGCTGCCATGTGCTCTTGTACCTTGCCTTCGGAAACGAGCTGGTACATACCGCCGCGCTCCTGGATGTCGAGGAACTGCTTCCATGCCTCTGCAGCAATAGAAGCCGTCAGGTTCTCGAGGTAGTACGAACCCGCTGCGGGGTCAACGACCTTATCGAAATGTGCCTCTTCCTTGAGTAGCAGCTGCTGGTTACGGGCGATACGCTCGGAGAAATCCGTCGGACGCTCGTAGGTGATATCGAACGGCGTAACGGTGATCTCATCGACACCTGCGAGAGCCGCACTCATGGTCTCAGTCTGCGTGCGAAGCAGGTTGACATACGCGTCAAAGATGGTCATGTTGAAACGGCTCGTTTCTGCGCTGACGTTCATCTTAGCGGCATTGCGGAGAGCGGTGGTGAAGATCGGGTCTTTGTATGCCTCAACGATCTTTGCCCACAGCAGACGGCCTGCGCGGAACTTAGCAATCTCCATGAAATAGTTACCGCCGATACCCATATTGAAACGGATAGCGTTGGCTGCGCGGTAGTTCGGGATGCCTGCCTCGGTCATCATCGTCATGTACTCGGCTCCCCATGCGAGAGCGTACGCGAGTTCTTGAGCTGCATACGCGCCGGAGTTATTGAGGATGACGCTGTTGACGCCTACTACGCGGTAACCCGGCAGCGATTTGGCTGCTTTGACGGTCTCGGTAATCTTCTCAGCCACCTGCTCACGCGTCAGGGCTTTGCCCTTGAGGAGCATGTTCTTAATCGGGTCCACATTGATCGAACCGATGAGGCCTTTGGTGTCATAACCCATACGGCCGTAGTAACGCACGAGGATGTTCGCCAGCTTCGGCGCTGCGCAAGCGCAGATGGAGAAGTTGATGGCTACCGCCGGTGCATAGATGCCGTTGAGCAGCGTTTTGATGAAATGGTACGTCAGTTTGTCTTTGTCGAGACAGAAACCGAGCGATGTGATACCTTTGTTGAGCACCTCCAAGGCCTTGGCATTCGCCTTGCGAGCGTTCTTGCAAGCGCAGATGTTCTGGCGGATTGCCCATTCGTTGTTTGTACGCGTACCGCGGACGTAAGGGAACTGACCGGGCGCAGAGACGGTGGTCTTCAGGCCTTTGAGGTCCTCACGGCGGTAGAACGGCTGCACGTTGAATCCTTCCGGCGTGCGCCATACCAACTTCTTGTCGAAGTCGGCACCTTTCAAGTCAGCGATGATCTTGTCCTTCCATACTTGCGTGGAGACCGGAGCAAAATCCGCTAACATGTTTACTTTGTTGTCTGCCATAATTAATAAATTTGTTGTCCTGTAATATTATATAATTTGTTATTGATTTCAATGTATAGTTGTCCGTTGCGGAAGATCTTGGTGGCACGAGGCATCGTTACGGAAGTTTGGATGGCTTCCTTAGCCCCTCCGCAGGAAGTGATGTAACGGACGTAGATCTCACTCGCACTACCGGCTTTGATCTTAATCGACTGGATGCCGATACCCTTACCCGAACCATAGTTGGAAGAGAAAGTAAGCGTGGAGATACCGGCGATAGAGAGGTTGTTGACCCATACATATTCGGTTATCGCCGAACCCTTAGTAGCCGTCAAGGAAACCAGTTTGCCATCCGCCTCGTATATATCCAGTTGGTCGTTTTGCGTGCCGCCGTAGGTACGCATCTTCACGACGATCGAATCGAGTTGCGCCAGATCAATCTGCGGCGAGACGATAGACGTACCGGATTCAAGCAGCCAGTAGGAGTTCTTCCACGGAGCGGTATTGGTCCATCCTTCGGTGTTATCCTTGTCGTAGAAATACGTCGTCGGGAGTGACTCTTCGCTCATCACCGCTTGCGCAAAGACTGCATAATAAGTCACGTCAGCCGTTACCGCCGGGAAGTCCGCGAGCGCCTTATAGATGACCGCCGGCGCATCGTCCTGCGTGCCCTCGACAGGCGCGGTGGTCCAACCGATGAAGACAGGGCTCTCCTCCGAACACGAAGCAGGTTCATCCGGCAGGGACGCCGGTTTCCGGTTCTCCTGAACGGAATCGGTCTGCATCTCTTCGCCGTTGACCGACCAAGTCACGCCATGCTTAACGGTCGGAACCGGCACTACTCCACCGCCACCGCCTTCGCAAGTCGGCGTCATGGAAGCCAGAACAACGGTCTGCCCTACTCTGTTACCCCAGATATACTCCGCGAGTTCCGGGTAATCGATGAAAGGATTACGGTTATGCTGGATGCCATAGACCGCCTGGTTACGGTCGATCTCTTTCTGCGAGACCGGATCCTGACGATGCCATTTCAAAAACAGATTCTTGGCAAAAGTGGTCAGGTTCGTCTTGTTGGACGTAAAGACCGCGTTTCCTTCGGAAGCATTCAGCGCCCTATCGCGGTAACGCGCCACCATATAAAAATACGTGCGCGCGAAATCGCCCTTGTAGTCATCTGCCGGCTCAAAGACCGTTCCTGTATAGCCGGAGAAAGTGTTCGAACCTTTCTTGCCGAGACCGTGGTTCTGATAGTTATCCGGAAAACCGGCACCGTTACCACCTGCCACTTCGCCATACGGCAAGTTGCTGCGGAAATTATTGACACGTGCATCGGTCGGATAGACATGGAAGAGGTCGGATTTCATAGGCGACGCCTTGTTAAACCATGACTGCGGAATAGAGTGCTCCTTATTCCACGCATCGCAGACCGTATTCTGTGCGCCATTCGCATCGTCCATCGTGAAGCGACAAGTGGAATACATATCCCACACGGTGTCGGAATAGAAATCCGTCTGCTCGTAATAATCCTCAAGCGCGCCATAGGCAATGACCGTGTGGTCTTTGATTTTCGCAAAAAGCGCATCGAGAATCGACTCAGCGGACGATTTGCCGTCCACGCCGCTGTAGTACCCATCCGGGATAGCGGCCTGCCCGGTAACGACATTCGCCTGCGTTAATCCGCCAAAGACGAAGACCGCTATGAATAATGAGAGAATGTGTTTTTTCATGATTGTGGTTTATTTCATTCGCTGCCCTTGCAGGTTATACATCTGCTCGCCGACAAGGATATAGAGTTGTCCGTTGATAAGTATCTTCTGCGCGCTCTCGGTAGCCGAAACCTGCTCTACTCCGGTCGTCGGCGACTCATTGGCATAAGGCGAATCAAGGGCATCGATCGAAACCGACACACCTTGCAAATTGCCCCATATATACTCCACCAGCTCCGGGTAGTCGATAAACGGGTTACGGTTGCGCTGCTTCTTATTGCTCTTGTTATAAGTAGGATTCCCATAGATGACCTCGTTTCGGATCAGTTCCTTCTCAGATACCGGATCCAGGCGATGCCATTTGAGCATCAGCTCCGCCGTATAGGTGTTCAATCCGTTTCTCGCCGAACCAAAAGCTCCGCCGGACCAGTTGGCACAGACGTCGGCATAGCGCGTAGCCATATAGAAATACGAACGCGCCAGATCGCCTTTATACTCATCATCCGGCTCATAGACCTTGCCGGAATGCGTAGCCGTCGGCGCATAGGTCTGACCCTTATAGGAATAAGAAGCGATAGTATTGGAAGTACCTATACTGAGTTTGCCTGTCTCGCGGCATTTAGAAGTCGAATACGATGTGCCTGCGCCCGAGAACTCGCCATACAGGTACGACGAGCGGTTGTTATTGGCTTTGCAATCCGTAGGATAGATGTGAAAAGCGTCCGAGACCATCGGCGACTGCTTATTAAACCAACTCTGCGGCACCGTATGCTCACGGTTCATTCCCGCACCGACATCTCCGGAACTCTTCCACGTGATAGGACCCGAACAAGTAAAGTTACAATCGGTGTAGATATCCACCACATGCTGGCCATCCGCTCCTTCCGTATCGGAATACTGCATGATTGTTCCCAAATCGCCGTAGGAAACCGTTGTATGACCATCAATAATATTCTGCAGAGCCAGACGAAGCTGATTGCCGGAGGTGGTATTTGCAGAAGCATAATACGTCTTCAGGTCGGTAGAAGAATCAACATCTGCCCACGCAATACTTGCGCACAGAAAGAGCGCAAGAAAGGTAAAAATATGTGTTTTCATGTTCTGTTTTATGGTATGTAAATGCATGTATATACGTGTAAAAATCAAAAAACGTACAAAGATAGTGCATTTTTTGCATATATGCAAATAAAAACGGCAAATTCTTTTAAAAATCTGCCGTTTTTTGCTTTTTCGCTGCGTTGCGAGGGATTTTTTACAAAATCTCGTGCAAAATTTCACTTACCGTGGGGTGCGGGAAGACCACTTGCTGCATTTCCGGCACCGTGTACCCGTTGCGGACGGCAAAAGAGGCTGCGGAAATGAATTCTGAGCACGAATTGCCGATACAATGTACGCCGAGGACGGAGTGGTTCTTCGCATCGACAATCATCTTGCAAAGACCCGTTTCGCCTTCGTTCTCTGCCATGAACCGACCGCTAAAAGTCATCGGCAGTTTCTTTACCTCCACAGGGATGGACATCGACTCCGCCTGTGCCTCCGTGATACCTACGGACGCGATCTCCGGATTCGTATAAACGACCGAAGGAATAGCACGATAATTTACCATTTGGACATTTACTATTTGATCATTTATTTGGTCATTTAGCATTTTGGACACTGCCACTTCGGCTTGACGCGAAGCAACATGCGCGAGCATGATCTTTCCCGTGACATCGCCACAAGCGTAAACATTCGGCAGGTTAGTCTTGCAGAACTCATCGATCTTGATCGCTCCGCGCTCCAACTCAAGTTCATTGAGTGCTTCGAGTCCCAGCAGATTCGCCCGGCGGCCAACGCTTACCAGCACTTTTTCCGCCTCATAAACCTCGCCATTAGCCGTCACTTTGCCGCCGTCCAGCGACTCCACTTTCGTGCTCGTGAGGATATTGATACCGGCTTTGCGGTATTTATCGAGGAGGATTTGTACCACTTCGGGATCGAGGTTCGGCAGGATAGTAGGCATGGCTTCGATAACCGTCACAGGCACACCGAGTTCATGATAGAGCGTAGCAAACTCCATACCGATGACGCCGCCACCGACGATGATGATGGATTTCGGCAGTTCAGCCGCAGCGAGTGCGTCCGTCGAATCCCAGATAGCAGGATTATCCTTGATTCCCGGAATCGGCGGCACAAAATTCGTCGAACCCGTACAAATCATCAGATTCTCCGCCTCATACGTCTCGCCGTTGCACTCAATGAGCCTACCCCCATCCCCTCCCTGAAGGGAAGGGAGGATTTTTGCGAAGCCGTTGACAACCGTGCAATGGTCATTATTGAGACGGGCTTTGATACCCGCAACGAGTTTACGCACAACGATGGTCTTGCGTTTCTGCATGGCGCTAAAATCAAACGCCACGTTCTCTGCCGTTACTCCGTACTTCTGCGCGTGGGTGGCATTAAAATACTGCTTCGCACCGTAGAGAAGCGATTTGGTAGGAATACATCCTACATTGAGACACGTGCCTCCGAGCGCGGATTGCTCAAAGAGCACCACATCTTTGCCTGCCTTAGAAGCTTTTTCAGCAGCCGTATAACCCGCCGGGCCGCCGCCGATGATTGCTAAAAAATATTGCATATATGTTATTTTTTTGTCAGGTTATTTTCCCTTCAATCCTGTGTTAATCCTGTGTTAATCCTGTGTTGAAGATAGGAAGATTCTTACAGCTTGGGCAATCATTTCTACACAAGGCCTTTTCTCGTAATACTGCTGTGTGCGCTCCTCGGGCTTGGGGCGGAGAGCCTCCGCAGGCAGATATTCCATCGTGGAGCCCTTGGGTGCCAAACCTAATAATTCTGCGCAAACAAGGCTTCCATACTTCGCCTTGAACTCTCCTGCCAGCTGCTGCACAAAGGCATAGTTCGCCATTTTTCCTTCGGAATCATGCGGCGTGGCGGAACCGTTATGCAGGCCTGCGAGCATGAACATGCCGTTGGCAGCACCACACGTCATGCGCATCCTTCCCGTTCCACCGCCAAAAGAAGCAGCAAGACGAAGTGCCAGTTGCTCATCGTGGATGCCATACAGATCTGCACAAGAAGCAAACACCGCCTGCGAGCAGTTAAAACCCTGTTTGAATAAGTCCTGCGCTTTCTGCGCACGAGATTCAATTTCCTGAGTTGTCATTATACCAGTTTTCCAATTGTTGGTTAAATGTCCTTCTGTCCATCGTCTGCGCCCACTCTCTCAATTCGTCCGTATGGTCCTCAAAATGCATAGTGACCGTACGACGCAGTTTCCATTTCTTGGGTTTGAGCTTGGACCAATAACTACCTTCCAACCCGCGCATTCTACAAAGGATCACGCGCACGCCTGCGGGCAGTTCCCGGCAGACTTCATACGCCATACGGCGGTTTCCGATGATCTCTTTATCGATGGTCTTCACGTGTCCGGAAGGATAGAAACAGAGTTGTTTGCCTGACGCAAGGCTGTCGATGGCGATGCGACTGAGTTGTTCTGCTTCCGCCACACTCTCTTCGCGCGACATAGCGCTCTTGTTCAAATCCGGCACTTCGATCGCGTCAGCTTTGTTGAGAATGTGCCGGTAGAACTTATTGCGCATGAATAATTCGTCCACCATCGGACTAATCGGCAGCCACCACATCTCGCTGAAAAGAATCAGCGGATCGATATACGCCGTATGGTTCGGCAGAACCAGATGGACGGATTTATCCCGCAGCAGTTCTTCTCCCGTGACGCGGACGTCGTAGTGCCAATGAAAGAAGAATTTTACTATTTTTCCAAGAGTGAAACGATTCATTTTTCGTTATTTCGTGATTACGTAATCACGGGATTACGTTATTATAGTTCTCTAATTAACTCCATCAACGACGCACCGCCTCTTCGGTCGAAGAAGAGTGCATCGATGCCGGCTTTCCGTGCGCCTTCGATATCCGTCGTCATCGAATCACCGATCATGAGCACTTCGGAGGCTTTCAACCCACAGCGACGCAGCGCTTCTTCAAAGAAACGAATGTCGGGTTTGTCATAGCCTATATCCATGGATATATACGTATCCTCGAAATACGGCAAGACCCCTGCCTTATCCAAACGATTGCGTTGCAGGTGACCAAAACTATTCGACGCTGCAAAGAGCCGATAGCCTTTGGCTTGCAAGGTATCTAACATCTCTATGGCTTCAGGCACTAACGTGTGGGTATTTCCCCATGCCGCACGAAAAGCGTGCATAAAGGGTTCTACCGCCGAGTCCGGATAGCCAATTGCCGCTATAAACTCCTTCGGATAGAGGTCCATTACTTCAGCAATTGTATATTTGCCATGCTTGGCCTCAGAGAAAAGCCGCCCGGCGATGTCGAAGAAGAGCTGGAAATGCTCCGGATGTTCCGGCAGAGCCGCATCGAAAGCCTCCCGGCAACAAGGTACGTAGTCGAGAATTGTATCGTCAATATCGATAAAGATGGCTTTGTAACGCACAATCAAAGGATTTTTACTATTTAACTAAAAATGGAGCCACGCGACGTGACTCCATTTTGTCGGGTAGGCGAGATTCGAACTCACGACCTCCTGCTCCCAAAGCAGGCATTCTAACCGGGCTGAACTACTACCCGCACAAAAGCGGGTGCAAAGGTACAACATTTTTTTGACATGCGCAAATATTTGTGCTACTTTTTTGCGTTTTTTAGCAAAAAGTCGTCAAAAAACGTTGATTCGCTTATTTCAGCAATGCTCCTTTTGCGTCATAGATCCTTCCGCCGAAGGAGACATACACCGTTCCTGCATGCATGAATTTAGCTGCAGAACGGAGTTGTTCTTCGTTTAATTGCGGCAGAGCGGTAGGCATTTCCGGATTCGGCTGAATCGTAAAGGTCTGCATAATCACCGTCGTCGGCAGGTAGTTATGGTTACCGGGATGGTAAGCAATAACGGTCACTTCGCCTTCATTCTCCGGCATGATCATACCCTCCTCTATAGAAAGCAGACATGCCGTATAAGCGTACGTAATCTCAAGACCGGAAGAGAGCGTTGCTGTAGAAGGAACAGGTATGCCGATGATGAGTTCAGCCTCCTGATTCTCCCAAAGAATGGTCTGCACGGCTTTGTTGACATGCAGGGCAACCGGCATAGTCGCATTGTTATAAATAGCTGTGTCTTCCGGTGTAAAGAGCAACGAGAGCATGTAATCACCGGCGTCGAGGAGTGTATCGGAAGCGATGTTGAGCCATGAGAGCGAACCCGGCACTTGACCGATGAGTTCATGGATTACCGCTTCGTTCAAGAGCTGACCGTACGTGATATCTTCGACCGAAAGACTGATGGCCGGATCAGCCTTATGGATGAGAAGGGACTTCTCGATGGAGTTAGCCGCGTTGTACTTATAGTTACCGGGCTGCGTAGCCGTAATAGTGACAGTGCCGGAACGATGGATACGTAGCACATTCCCTTCCACCTCTGCTGTAGCAGAGTCGGAAGTCAGATAAACGACATCCAGACCGGAGGAAGTGAAGGCATTAAAACTAAGTTCGTCGGTAGCAATACACTCCGTAAGGGTCTGCGGCCAAGAGAGCGTCTGGTCGTATTTGGAAGTTGTACCGGAGACAGCGATGCGCGCCTCACGTCCTTCACCCGAGATGATGATCTCACCGGAATGCGTACCGGCTTCCTCATGCGAATAGAGAAGTGTGATGGTGGTCTTTTGATCCACGAGGTTCTTCTGACCTACCGTCTCTACGGACGCCGAGAAATGCGGATCGGTAGAAGTGACAGAAGCCACTATATTGGTCCACGAAACGGTCACATTCTTCGTTGCCACGGGATCATCAACCATAGCCGCAGCAGGTTCCCACTCTTCGATACCGACACTAAGGCTCTTGAGCTCGGAGACACGGACGTTATAGAAAGCCGCAGCGGTATAAGCCGAAGCAGCAAACTTAATATAGCGCGTGGTAGTAGAGAGGACAGCCGAGTCTGCTTTGTTGGCTGCAATCGTATTACCTTCCGTAGAGAAGATCTGCTGCCAGTTGTTATGATCCGGCGATTGATAGATGGTGATGGTTCCATTCGAAGCACCTTGCCATTCGAAATAGAGTTTCTCCGCGATACCTACCTGCGGAAGCGCAATGACGCACTCGTCGGAATACGGATCGGTGTTTACCAGAGGAATAGGAATCACAATCTTACCTATCTCCAGATGGGCGCCCAGACCAAAAACGCCATTATTCCAAGACACATTCTCGGTCTTGGAGATAACCGTCTGAGCATTGTTAAAATCTGCTTGTGCAAAATTCGTATCCCATGCTAATTGTGCAGAAAGGGATAGCGAGAGTGCCGCTAAGGCACAAAGGGTAAAGATCTTTTTCATACTATATAAATATCTAACTAATAACGAACGTATAACCAACTAATAACTAACGATTGTACCACTATAGGGTAACGATTTGGCCCTTTTCGGGTATTTCTATATTTCTGAATCCGGCATCGTGCAGGTGTCCTTTGTAGGTCTCTGCCGCAGCCTCTTCGCCGTGAACAATAAACGTCCGCTGGACTTGATCGACCGTGAGGGAGCGCGTGAGGTAATCAATCATCTCTTGGTAGTCGCCGTGTCCGGAGAAGCCTTCGATCTTCGTGATCTGCGCTTTGATCTTGCGGTCGAGACCGAAGATAGAGATCCACTGTAAGCCCGGTTGCTGAATACGTGCGCCAAGCGTGGTGGGTTCGCAATAACCGACGATAAGAATCGTACACCGCGGGTCGGAGATGTGATTCGCAACGTGGTGTTTGATGCGCCCGGCTTCCAACATACCCGAAGCGGAGATGATGATACAGGGTTCGTCCTTGTGGTTGAGCGCCTTGGATTCGCGGATATCGGTGATATAGCGCAGGGTGTTGAAGCCAAACGGATCGGAGTCAAAACGGAGGGTGTCGTGCACCTCTTCGCTCAGTTCCTCCGGGTACATACGGAAGATCTGGGTCGCGTTGGTACTCATCGGCGAGTCCACATAGACGGGGATTTGCGGCAGACGGCCGTCGTTATAGAGTTTGTTGAGGACATAGACGATCTCTTGGGTTCTGCCGACCGAGAAAGACGGGATCAGCAGCTGGCCTTTGCGATAGACACAGGTATCCTCAACGACGCCTAAGAGTTGCTCCTCTGTCACTTCTTCTTCCTCATGCAGACGGTCGCCGTAGGTCGATTCGCAGATGAGGTAATCGCATTGCGGGAAGAGTTGCGGCGAAGGCAGAATATGACAGTGTTTACGGCCGATGTCACCGGTGTAAGCCAAGCGCTTCCAACGGCTTTCTTCATATATCTCCAGCGAACAGATGGCACCGCCGAGCATGTGACCGGAGTTGGTGAAGGTCAGCAACACGTCGTCAAACAAACGGAAACGGCGGTCATAACTATACGTCACAAAATGCCGCATCACCTGCTCCACCTCACGCTGGGAGTACAGAGGTTCAATCTTATAGGTCTTGCCCTTCTCCTTATGCGGGTGCTGGCGATCGATCTTCTTGTTATACGTACGGACATCCTGCTCCTGAATAAAAGCCGTGTCGGCAAGCATGAGTGCACAGAGATCGCGCGTTGCCGGCGTGCAGTAGATATCCCCGCGGAAACCCATTTTGTAGATATACGGGATAAGTCCCGAATGGTCGATATGTGCATGAGAGAGCACGACGCAATCGAGTTTCTTGGGATCAAATCCCAAATCGCGGTTGGCTGCATCGGTCTCCATTCCTTTACCCTGGTACATACCGCAATCCAAAAGAATGGTATGTCCCAAATCGGTAGTAATCAGATGTTTACTTCCCGTTACTTCGCGAGTAGCGCCTAAGAACTGAATCTTCATACGTACAAAAATTTTGGCACAAAATTACTATAAATTTTGCATATATGCAAATTTTTTTGTACCTTTGCACAAATTTTCTTAACAACAATGAAGAAATTAGCAATTTTCAGTATGGCATTGATGGCGTTAATTGGCGCAAGTTGCCGAAATAACGGCGAAAAGTCAGAGGCAAATGGCGAGGACAAGGCTCCCATTACGAAGCCTCAGATCACGATTGAAGGCGGTCGTCTGACGCCGGAAGGATTATGGGCGATGGGTCGCATCGGTAGTGTGAAAAGCGACATTGAGACTGGTCTGCTCGCTTACACCGTGAGTTATTATTCCGTAGAGGAGAACCGGAGTACGACCTGGATCCGGATTTGCAATCCGTTTGAGAACATGAAGGTCGTTGATGAGTTTGTAGGTTCAGAGCCGGCGTGGTTCGGCAACAGCGGTGCGTTAGCGTACCTCAAAGGCGGCAAACTCTATATCCGCCGCGACAAAGAGGAAGTGGAGGTCGAGGGCACAAATGACACCGAAGGTTTTCTGCTCTCCCCGATGCGCGACAAGATCATCCTCGTCAAGCAGGTGAAGACCGTTCCCACGACCGCGGACAAGTATCCTGATCTGCCTCTGGCAACGGGTCACATGCACGAGGATCTGATGTACAAACACTGGGACGAATGGACGGAGACAGCTCCGCAGCCGTTTGTCTATGAGCTGCAGACCGAGTACTACGGCGAGGGCGAGCGGATGAAATCCGCCAAGTTAAGCGAGGGATTCAACATCCTCGAAGGAACGGCTTTTGAGAGTCCGATGAAGCCTTTCGGCGGCATCGAGCAGCTGGCATGGAACCCGAACAACGAGGAGATCGCTTATACCTGCCGCAAGAAAACGGGACTCGACTACGCCATTTCGACCAACAGCGATATATACCTATTTGATATACGTACGCGTGCGCACAAGAATATCACCTCCGACAACAAGGGCTACGACACGAATCCCTCTTATTCGCCGGACGGCAAATGGATAGCTTGGCAGTCCATGGAGCGCGACGGGTATGAGAGCGACGAGAACCGGCTGATGGCGATGAATATGGAAACGGGCGAGAAGCGTTTCCTCAGCCGTGCGATGGACACCAACGTTGATGAATACAAATGGTTGGACGACACTTCGCTCGTCTTCACCGCTTGCAAACAGGCGACCGTACAACTCTACCGCGTCACCCTCGACGGATGGACATCCAAACTGACGGAAGGCCAGCACGACCTCGGTCTGGGCGACGTAGCGGATTATCAGGCGTATATCTTAGGTCACTCGATGCGACAGGCGAACGAGATCTACCACCTCGACATCCGCAAAGAGGGCGCGTTAGAGCAGTTGACCCACGAGAACGACAATATTTATGAGCAGATCGAGCGCTCGACAGTTGTTCCCAGAAGGCAGAAGACGACGGACGGCAAAGACATGCTGACTTGGATCATCTACCCGCCGCATTTCGATCCGGCAAAGAAATACCCGACGATTCTGTACTGCGAAGGCGGTCCGCAAAGCCCAGTAAGCCAGTTCTGGTCGTTCCGTTGGAACTTTATGATGATGTCCGCGGGCGACTACATCATCGTAGCACCGAACCGCCGCGGTCTGCCGGGATTCGGCAAGGAGTGGAATGAAGAGATCAGCGGCGACTACGGAGGCCAGTGTATGAAGGATTACTTCACGGCGATTGATGAGTTCTGCACGGAGCCGTATGTGGACAAAGAGCATCTGGGCTGTGTGGGTGCGTCGTTCGGCGGATTCAGCGTCTATTGGATTGCCGGACACCATGACGGACGGTTCAAAGCCTTCATCGCGCACGACGGCATCTTCAACCTCGAGATGCAATACCTTGAGACCGAAGAGAAATGGTTCGCCAACTGGGACATGGGCGGCGCGTATTGGGACAAAGACAATAAGATTGCGCAGCGCACGTTTGAAAACAGCCCGCATAAGTTCGTCGATAAATGGGACACGCCGATTCTCTGTATCCACGGCGAGAAAGACTACCGTATCTTGGCTAACCAAGCCATGGCAGCGTTCGATGCCGCCAAGATGCGCGGCGTGCCTGCTGAACTCCTCATCTTCCCCGACGAAAACCACTGGGTCCTCAAACCCCAGAACGGCATCCTCTGGCAACGTGAGTTCCGCGGCTGGCTGGATAGATGGCTGAAGGAATAGTTGTTAATCCATCCGATAAAGGAGCGGCGAGGGGTAACCTCGCCGCTCTTCTTGTATTATTCCCTTCTCGCACATTCTTGCGCGAGCCTTCTTTCTTGGTAGTTTTGCGGGATTTACGGAAACAGCAACGCCGGAGATACGACCATTCCGGTATATTGGCTGACTATCGAATCATGGCGGATGAAGAAAGTTGTCGGCATCGTATTGCTCAGCCGGTACATCTGCATGGCGGAAATCTCACGTATTTCGAAATCCGTCTCGAAGAGACGCTCAAAACGCTCCCTCGCCACGCTGTCTTCCACCGCCAGACCGATGACCTTATCCGCCATGCCCATCGGCACATATTGGTTGACATTTCCGATGGAGTTTTGGCAATAAGGGCAACTATACGAAAAAGCAAATACCAAATAGGTGGAATCCGGATGGGTAGTAACGTATTCTGACAAAGGGCTTTCCGCCAATGCCTTAGCCTGGAATATATGTTGTTTTTGCAGACATCTGGCTCCATGCATCGAGAAGCCGCACATAAACATAACGATTACCGCTATAGCCGCCATGAAAATTACGGAAGGAATAGATATTTCTTTACTTTTTTCTTGCGGACGAATAAGTGTCGGCACTAACATTGCCAACAAAATTCCATTTCGCGTAAAAGTCAGCCAAGGTTTGGAGTTAAGCCAACTTATCGGACCAAAACAGCCGCAATTAGTTATTCCGCGGGCAGTCACTCCGTATAAATAAATTGACGAAACAACCAAAAGAAATATAGCCGTTCCCCAAGAAATAGGCTTTGCATAGAAATCAAAGACAAGCATTATGCCCAAGAAGATTTCTATGAAGATAATAAGCGGCGCGACAAAGCCGAACCATGTGGCGCCATATTCGCTCATGAGATCCGCAAAAGCGGCGGTGTCTATGGCCTTGAGTAACCCTGAAAGTAGAAAAACAAGCCCTACTAAGAAACGGAAGATTTTAGATAATTGTTGCGGCATAATGAATTGAGATTAAGAAAAATGTTGCCCCACCGAAGCAGGGCAACAGAATTAAATCACTCATGGCAACGAACGCTATATTCGGAGCTACTAAAGCCATAACTGTCAGCTACGATAGCTTGTGTCAATTCGGCGCATGTATTAGCTCCATACTGACTTTTCATTTCAGAGAGAGGGAAGTAGGATGTATCAAAAGCCCCCATTCCTGGAATGTAATACTCGCATGTACAACCCTTAAGTTCATTTTCTTGCTTTTCGTCTTTGCTACAAGCAACGAACATGGCGCTCATGGACATCGCTACAAGTGCGCCGATTAAAAAGAATTTCTTTTTCATTTTTGTTAAATGATTTAATTGTTTTCCTGCTCTGATGGCTTCGCAGGTCTTGCCCCGTTTGGAGAGTGACGGTTCTCTAGGATCAATGGACATAACAAAAAAGCGGTCACCTGTGTCAGTGTGCCCGCTTAAATATAATAAAAGCGGGACTGCAATCTTGCTGTTCCGCTAGTAGAGGCTCTGGTATTGCCTTTCGTTCCAAACAGCAACACCGTAGCCCACGCTGTATGTATATCTGAATATGGTACGCGAACGCGTACACCACGTATATACACACCATGGACATCTTAGTGTCGCAATGTTTTGGAACGATGAATTTACCAGATTCCTACTAGCCAAAACATAGCGCGTAAGACGCCTTTTTCAATATGTCCTATATCTCACCCACCCGAAAGACATATTCCCTCAGCGTGGGCTCAATACGGCAAAACTTCCGTTTTGCGCTGCAAAATTACACAAAAAAAATGATATACGCAAATAAATAGAAAGAAAAAATCGAATAACTTTGCATAATTCAAAAAAAAGTACTAACTTTGCACTCGATTTTTCGGATAACTGCATTATGAAATATAATTACGAATACGAAATTAAGTACCAGGAGGTGGACGGCGAGAAGAAACTGCGTCTGTTTAACCTCGAGAACTACCTGCTGGAAGTAGCGGGAACGGTAGCGGATGAGTTGGGATTCGGCATCGCCAACCTCCATCCGAGAGGGCTGACATGGATCTTAACGCGGCTGTCGGTGGAGATGTACGAACTGCCGACACATTGCGAGAAGGTACGTTTTGAGACATGGATAGAGAGCAACGCACATATGCTGAGCACACGTGACTTCCGGATATATGCAAAGCCCTCAGAATTCAGCCGTCAGCCATCAGATGAATGGATTTTAATCGGGCAATGCAAGAGCGTCTGGGCGGTGTTGGATCTGGAGAAACGCGAGATTGTGAATATCTTCGATGACCCGATGTTCGCAAATTGCGTGGACGGCGAGGTGATTGAGATGAACCGAATCCGCATGACCACTATCCCCGAACCGACGGGCATCGTACCGCATAAAGTCGTTTATTCGGATATCGACTACAACGGGCATTGCAACTCGTGCCGATACCTGCAGGCGATGACGGACGCGTATCTGCCGGCGTATTACGGCAAGAAAGTGCGCCTCGACATCAATTATCAGAAGGAAGCCATGCTGGGCGAGGAGCTCCAAACGCTATACCTCGTCACGGAAGACGGCGTACAGTACCAACAGAAGAACCCGCACGGCGAGACCTCTTGCTCTGCAAAAATCACAATATTATAATATGGAACAAATCGAATCTGCGCCCTTGAAGCGCCCTACAGAACTGGAATGCGACGTCGTTCGGTTCCAGAACCAGAAAGATAAATGGATCGCTTTCGTGGGGCTGAAAGACGGTCATCCATACGAGATCTTCACCGGTTTGGCGGATGATGAGATGGGTATCGCCTTGCCGAAATCCGTGACGAGAGGAAAGATCATCAAAGTGACTCAGGAAGATGGTACGAAGCGCTACGACTTCCAGTTTGTCAACACCCGCGGTTTCAAGACGACCGTCGAAGGACTCAGTTATAAGTTCGACCGCGAGTTCTGGAATTATGCCAAACTCATCTCCGGCGTGTTGCGTTATGGCATGCCGATTGACCAAGTGGTACACATGATCAGCGGCCTGCAGATGGACAGCGATTCCATCAACTCCTGGACCACCGGCGTAGCGCGAGTGCTCAAACGCTACATCCCGGGAGCCGAAGTAGAAGAGATAGAGGAATAATAACAGAAAAAGCCCGCAGCGTTGCGGGCTTTTTCTTACTTTTCTGCAATAAATCGCGTCTCGAGCATTCCGAGCGATTGATTTTCCACGACCTTAATGCCGTATTTGGTACGCCACTGGAAGGCCAAGGATTTCCACCACCCTTTCGTGACATAGGCATAGATGAAGGGATGCAAATGCAGCTTCAACCCTCTGCCATGCTTCTCGTACTCTTGTTCGCATTCTTCGGCAATCTTATCCGTAAACAGGAGAGAGGCCTGGATTTTTCCTTTACCCATACAGGTCGGACAAACCTCTTCAACAGGCATCTCCACGGCAGGACGGACACGTTGGCGCGTGATCTGCATGAGGCCGAACTTGCTCAGCGGCAGGACGTTATGTTTCGCGCGGTCGCGGTCCATCAGTTTGCGTACGTAGTCGTAGAGTTGCTGCTGGTGCTCCTTGGAGTCCATGTCGATGAAATCGACGATGATGATGCCTCCTATATCGCGGAGTCGCAGTTGGTGAACCAACTCATCCGCTGCCAGCATGTTAAACTGGTACGCATTCTCCTCTTGGTCCTCATAGATCTTCTTGCTGCCGGAGTTGACATCAATGGAGAATAGTGCTTCGGTCTTATCGATGATGAGGTACCCCCCATGCTTAAAACCGACCGTTCTGCCGAGCCCCGTCTTCATCTGGCGGGTAATGTCGAAATGGTCGAAGATAGGTTGTTCGCCTTTGTAGAGTTTGACGATCTTCGCGCTCTCGGGAGCAATAAGCTCCAGATAATTGCGCACGTCCTCGTAGATGTCCTTGTCGTTGACTTGAATAGATGTGAAATCCGGGTTGAGTACGTCTCGGATGATACCGAGGGTACGACCCATCTCTTCACTGACAAGGCTTACGGGTTCTTTCTGCTGGAGAGATTTGATGGTCTGTTGCCATCTCTCCATTAACAATCGTAACTCACTATCCAGTTCGGCTGCTCTCTTATCCTCCGCTACCGTGCGGACGATGATTCCGAAGCCTGCAGGCTTGATTGAGAGCAACAGTTGTTTCAAACGCTGGCGTTCTGCCTCGCGTTTAATCTTCTGCGACACCATTACGCCGTCGGCAAAGGGGATGAGGACGATATTCCGTCCGGCGATTGAGATCTCTGCGGTCAGACGCGGTCCCTTGGTGTTTATGGGCTCCTTGGAGACCTGAACCAGCAGTGTATCGCCTACTTTGAGTACATCCGCTATTTGTCCTTCTTTGCCTACTTCCGGTTGCCGCTGCGTCTTGGTGACAATCGGCATCTTGCGGCGGTCGGAAACAGCTTTGGTGACGAACGTTTGCAACGTACGAAACTGAGAACCTAAGTCCAAATAATGCAGAAAAGCTTCTTTCTCATGACCTACATCCACGAAGACTGCATTCAGCGCCGGCATGACCTTTTTCACTCTACCGTAGTAGATATTCCCCACAGCGAAGTTATCCTGATTCCGTTTCTCACGGTTCACCTCCTGCAGGCGGTCATCCTCCGTCAGCGCGATGGCGATCTCTTGCGGCTGTACGTCCACAATCAATTCACTTTTCATACTTGAAAGGATTAAAAAATAAATAAAAAAGCCTTGTGGCAAACTCACTCACACCAGAGCAAGTTTAGCGCCACAAAGCTGAAACAGCAATCGTCAATTACTTATGCTTATGACGATTCTTACGCAGACGTTTTTTGCGTTTATGCGTAGACATCTTGTGTCTCTTATGCTTCTTTCCGTTTGGCATAATTGTTTAATAATTAAATTGTTACTATAATGTTATTTCTTTCTTGCTCTTTTGCCTGCCGGTTTAGCGTTCTCAACAACCGACTTAAACTCCTTGGCAGGTTTAAAAACCGGTACGCTGTGTGCAGGAACAATCACAGTGGAACGGCGGGTAATATTGCGAGCCACTTTCTCCTTACGAGCCTTCAGTTCAAAGGTTCCGAAACCACGGAGGTACACATTCTCGCCATTAGACATACTTTTTTTAACATGGCTCATATAACTCTCTACGATCGTACTGATTGTCGTCTTATCGAATCCCGTAGAGATTGCTATTTCAGTAATAAGTTGTGCTTTAGTCATATAGATGTTTGTTAATATTCGTTTCAAAAATCCGAAAAACGCGGCAAAATTACTAAAATATTTTGACATGTGCAAATTTTTTTGTATTTTTGTGCTCGATTTTGATATTTTGATTAAAAAATTGGGCAAAATGCAGGACAAATCGCTAATATATAAGCGTTTATACGCATGGTATGAGAGTTCTCGCCGTGTCTTGCCGTGGCGTGAGACGGAGAACCCTTATTATATATGGTTGAGCGAAGTCATTTTGCAACAGACGCGTGTGGCGCAAGGCATGGAATACTACCTGCGATTCATCGCTCGTTGGCCAAAGGTAGAAGATCTGGCGGCAGCAAAAGAAGAGGAAGTATTGCGGGAATGGCAGGGACTCGGTTATTACAGCCGTGCGCGGAACCTCCATAAGGCCGCGCAGATGATAGTGGAAAGTCACTCTTTTCCTCAGACTTTTGAGGAGATCCGTGCTTTGCCCGGCATAGGCGACTACACCGCCGGCGCGATCGCTTCCTTTGCGTACAATCTTCCTTACCCGGCGATGGATGGAAACGTCTATCGGGTGGTAGCGCGGCTCATGGATATAGACGAAGCCTTTGACACAACCGCAGGCAAGAAACTCTTCCACCAGCGTATTGAAGAACTCTTAGACCGGGACAATCCCAGACTTTTCAACTCCGCAATCATGGAGTTTGGTGCACTGTACTGCACGCCGGTCTTGGGCGATGCGTGTGAGGCTTGCCCCTTAGCGGATATTTGTATGGGACACGCACACGGGACGGCGGATCTACTGCCCGTTCGCAAACCTCGTCCCAAAGTGCGCGACAGATGGTTCACGTACCACATATATATACAAGGAGACAAGACGCTGATTCAAAAGCGCGAGAACCCCAAAGACATCTGGTACCATCTCTATGAATTTCCCTGCGAGGAATCTGTCAGCGAAAGCGGTCTGTCAACAGAGTGGTCTGTACTCCGTCAGGCGAAGCCGGTCTGTGAGTTGACGCACGTTCTCTCGCACCAGCGTATTCACGCGCGCTTTATTATTCACAAGGTACAAAAAATGCCGGAGATACCCGGCACTATTCTTATTCGTTGGGACGATCTGGATGACTTCGCCCTTTCTCGATTAACGCTGCGAGCGCTCGATACAATTCAGCATAAGGCGTAGCCTTGAGTATCTCCCATTGATGATTCATGACCGCCTGGTCTCCGCGCTGCGCGGGGCCTGTCTGCGCATCCTTAGGGGCCATGAAATGCACTTTCGCCGCCGTGTTATCAATCAGCGGAAGAAGCGCCTCAAACGGGATATGCGTGTCTTGTAAGATCTCCGCTGCAATGCGGTACATGAGGTTCGTGTAGTTATTGGAGAACACTCCGGCAATGTGCAAACGCTCGCGGTCATGCTGATTTGCTTCATATATACGGCTCGTCAACACCTGCGCCAAAGAGTAAATAGCCGCTATGTCATCGATGTTCTTTCCCTCGATAAAACAAGGGATACTACTCCACTCGTCTATCAGCTTCGTCCGGCTGAAAGACTGCAGGAAATAAAACACACCCGCGTGAGGCTTGTCCTCTCCAAAGACCTCAATAGGCATCGTTCCGGAAGTGTGCAGATGAAGCGCTTTCGGCGCATGAACGACCGCCACCACTTCCCGCAAAGCATGATCCGCCACAGTATAGACATAGACATCCGCCGTCGGCAGTTGTTTTATCGCTTCTTCAGAGGTCTTTTCATCCGTCAGAGGCCGTGCATGAACGAGTTCCGTCTGGACACCTTTGAGCGCAAAAGCATGGTGAAGATTAGTCCCCACACTCCCGGCGCCGATGATAGCTATTTTCATAATTCAGCAATAAATTTCTTGAGCCTGTTCATGGCTTCGGACAGAACCTCACGGGAAGTCGCCAGATTGATGCGGACATAGTGCTCACCGCCGTACATCTCCGACGGATTGAAGAGGACGTGCGCCTCTTTCGCCAGACGGCAGCAGAACTGCTCTGCCGACATGCCCAAAGCCTCTATATTCACCCAAGCCAAGTACGTTCCTTCGGTCTCGTGAATAAGCAACTGCGGCAGTTCCTCATGCAGGAAATCGCGCAGGTAACAATAATTGCCATAGACATATTCATTCAGCTCATCGAGCCATTTCTCCGACTCGTTATACGCCGCTACTTGCGCTACCAAACCAAACGGATTGAGTCCGTTCACTTCATGAATCTCCAGCGCATGGTTGATCTGCTCGAAGAGTTGTTTGTTCGGCACATAGATGTTCGCGCACAAGAGTCCGGCGATATTAAACGCCTTCGAAGCCGACGTGCACACGCAGAAATCCGTATCGTCCAGTACGATCGTCGCAAATGGTGTATATTGATGCCCCGGGAAAGCAAACTCACAATGGATCTCATCGGAGAGAACGAACAAATGCTCACGGCGCATGATTGCTGCCAGATGCTCCAACTCCTCTTTCGTCCACACGCGCCCCGTGGGGTTATGAGGGTTACAAAGCAAGAAGACATCCGCATGTTTAGCTTTCTCGGCAACATCCTCCCAGTCGATCTCAAAGCGGTTGTCGCGCAGCACTAATGGCGAAGGAACGAGCTCGCAGCCCATGTTTTCTATACAAGAGAAGAAGCAGTTATACGCCGGCGTGAAAGTCAACACACGCAGTTTCTCGCAACATTTCTTCTCATCTTTCTTCCTCGCCTGCAAAGCTGCAAAAATCGCAGAGATAGCCGGCACAACCGCCGTCGCATAAAGGAGATTGTCGCGGTTGATTCCTTTCCATCCGTGTCTCCGGCTGAACCAGTTGGCAACCGCGTCATAATTGGCTTGCGGAACGATGGAATAACCAAACACCCCGTGATCCAAACGCCGCTGCATGGCTTCGCGGATAGGCTTGGCTGCCGCGAAATCCATATCTGCAATCCACAAGGGCAGACAGTCCTCCGCACATTCCGAATCCCATTTATAACAATCGGAATTCTTTCGATTTACGTATTCTAACATGTTTTATTGGTTTATAATTTAAGGTATAACAATTTTACGGGAAAGTCCGTTGCGAACAAGGATATATACGCCGGACGGCAGGCCGTCTGCAGCCTTCAGCTCAAGCCCGGAGATGGTATAAACAGAGGTTCTCGGGTCATTCAAAAGATCGGAATCGATATTCGCCTCTTCTATACCTGTCGCAATCTCGGAGATTTGTATCTGCGAGTCGCTTACCTGAACCGGCAGGAATGCCTTTCCTGTACTTCCCGGGGCCAGCTCAAGCGGCTTCCATTGGCAATATACATGGTGATGACCAAAAGCAAGGAGATACGAACCAGACGGTATATTAGCGGGAACGGATACATTGTAAATGGTAATTGGGTTTATAAAATAGTTGTTCACAGGCAGGCTCACCGACGCAGAACGGACCCCTAACACAGACACCACTTCACTCGTAGCCGGGTCAAGAAGTAGCACGCCTAACTGACCGGAGAAGGTTTCTTCTCCCACATTCATCACACGATGAGCGGTTACACTCCATTGGCCGTTACGGGCAACTTGCATCTGCGAGCACACAATACTGTCTGTTGCCATTTCTATCGGAGACTCCAACTCAGGAATCTGGAAACTTATTTGCGAAGAAGTAAGGGTGACTGTCGTCAGGTGCTTGCCTCCGGACTCTTGCATGATCTGCCATGGCGAATGGGCATTAGCACGGAAAAGACCGCATACTCGGTAAGTACCATTGGGTATCGTGTTCGGGAATGTGCAGTAAAAAGGCATAGGAGAGGTAAAGTAATAACTGGCAGGTAACGAGTATCCCGCTGTGCCGGAAACAACCGCCTCTATCACGTCCGAAGTCGGAGATAAGATTCCAACGCTATACTGACCGTTAAAATCGTGCAATCCCTCATTCTTGATCGTTACAAGGTTCACGGTTACCGTTTCCGAACGCGCAGCCTGAGTCTCTGGCAACTCTATCTGGGCTACCGACATCTGATGGATAGTGTCCGTGGAGCCCGTGGCTGGCTGGATTCCGATGGAGAAAGACACATCCGAGTTATAATCTCCAAGGTCGTTTGCACCTATTCCTTGATCCGTAGGATTCAATCCCGTGAGCAGATAATCTCCGTCACCAAGACCGCCCCAACCCCAGTTGAAGTGGAAATACCCGTTGGCACTGAATCCGTCGCAAAGGAATGCATGACCGCCACCTGCTCCACGTCCGCTGACAAACACAGGACGACCTCCGCGCAGTTCATTACGGAGCTCGTCGGCTATGTATTCTATTTCGTACATCGATTTGGGCAAGATGCGGATATTATGGTCGTAACCGAAGTAATTCATCAACCCTTTCATAACCATTACATACGATCCGCTACTGCCATCGGCGCCATACTCCATCTCGATGGCAACACCGCAATGGTACATGAGTCGTGCTACTGCCTGAGCCTGCTCCGGCGTATAATCGGAATAATAGCGATAACTGTCTAACATCATATCCCAGTCATAGGTCGTGTTGCCAAAATCGGCATAAAGCGTCCGGCTATATGCAGGATTTTCCTCACAAGTCCAGTAGTAACTATGGCTGCCTGTTCCTTGTGCAGGATAGCGATGGGTGTACATGATTTGCGCCATAGCCGTTGCGGTACAGCCGGTCACACAATGGTTCGTGCCATCATATGTAGGAACCATATTATTGAACGGTGTACCTTGGTTCCAATGACAAGGAACCAACGGAGCACATTCATCTTCTGCCTTGCTGAGGTAAATAGGATTCGTGTTGTAGTCCTCCAGCCAGGCTTTCAGAGCCGGCGGCATACTCTCTGCCGTCAATGCTCCATTGGGACTAAAGCCCAGCACTTCCGGCATCGCGTCATCCGCTGAGACAATCACAAAACTGTTACCCGCGTTAATTGCATACCACGCATCGGAGCGGCTGATAATCTCACACGAGACCGGAGTACTTCCTTGACGGGCCGGAGCACGGAGAGCTGATGTACGTTGGGCGATGGAGATGGCTTCTTCCGGGGTTCGGAGAGCGGCGTAAAACAACTGTGCGGAAAGCACGGATAAGAGTAAAATAAGTGAACGCTTCATGAGTAATGAATATTTTATGGTTATTAATGATTTTCGCTGTAATTCTTATAAAACTCCGAAACGGCAATAATTCCCTTCTCCCAGACCTCTAAATCCATACTCTCGTTGGGCGAATGAATGGCATTCTGCTCCAAGCCAAAGCCCATAAGGATGGTCTTACAACCGAGAATCTGCTCAAAAGCAGCAATAATAGGGATTGATCCGCCGCGGCGGGCAGCCAACGGACGGACGCCGAACGCTTTCTCAAAGCCCTTCTCCGCCGCTTTATAAGCCGGAATATCTATCGGGCACACATAGCCCTGACCGCCATGCATAGGAATTACTTTGATCCGCACACTCTTCGGCGCAAGCGACTCCATATATTTCACAAACGCGCGCGAGATCTTCTCGTGGTCCTGGTTCGCCACAAGGCGGCAGGAGACCTTCGCAAACGCCTTGCCCGGCAGCACGGTCTTGCTTCCTTCGCCTGTATAACCTCCCCAGATGCCGCAGATGTCAAATGACGGACGGCAACTGTTGCGCTCGAGCGTCGAGTAGCCCGCTTCGCCAAACACCTCCTCTACGCCGATCGCCTTGTTGTATTTCTGCTGGTCAAAAGGTATCTGCGCAATCATCTTACGCTCCTCTTCAGGAATCGGCAGCACGTCATCGTAAAAGCCCGGAATAGTGATCTTTCCGTGCTCGTCCACCACCTTCGAAAGCATCTCACAAAGGGCATTTATAGGGTTCTTGACCGCGCCGCCGAAATGACCGGAATGCAGGTCTCTATTCGGCCCGTCCACCTCTATCTGCCAATATGCCAGACCACGCAGACCCGTGGTGATAGAAGGTGTCTCTTTGCCGATCATCGACGTGTCGGAAACCAAGATAATATCTGCCTTCAGCAGTTCCTTATGTTCCTCTAAAAACGCCTCCAAAGACGGCGAACCGATCTCTTCCTCGCCTTCAAAAATAAACTTGACGTTACATCCCATCTGACCGCTCTTGACCATGTACTCAAACGCCTTCGCCTGAATCATCGCCTGTCCTTTGTCATCATCCGCTCCACGCGCATAAAGCCGTCCGTCACGCACACTCGGCTCCCACGGATCCGTTCTCCATTCCTCCACCGGCTCCACCGGCATCACATCATAGTGCGCGTAAACAAGTACGGTAGGCGCGGAACTGTCTGCTTTGTACTCCGCGTACACAAATGGGTTACCGCTGGACGGAAGGACCTCTGCTTTCTGGCAACCGGCTTCCAGCAACAATTCTCTCCACCTTTCCGCACAACGTCGCATATCCGCTTTATGTTCCGCTTGACAACTCACAGATGGTATCCGAATGAGGCTTCCCCACTCTTCCATAAATCGCTCACGATGAGCCGCTATATATTCCTGAACGGTCATAGATTTAAAATTTGGCGCAAAGATACAAAAAAAATTGCATATATGCAAGATTTTGTACATTTTTTAGAAACAAAACATCTTTTTGTGTATCTTCTGTATATCCTAAACAACCCAAAATAACCCCTGAACACCCCCAAAACACCCCCTAATAAGACTTAAACCATAGGATCACCATAAGATGACCATAGGATCACCATAGGATAAACCCTATATTTTGTCATTTTTGCCACTTTTACTATATATACATAGTATATATACTTTTTGATGCATCTTCAAGCAAAAGACAAACTCTTTCTCCTTCATTTAATCAAAAAAAATTAAGAAAAATACGTGCGCGCTTGCGTATGTCAAAAAAAAGTTGTACCTTTGCAGCCGTTTTTAATTTGCGGTATAGTGCGCGTACGTGTATATATATGGATTTTGAGCCTCCTACTCTGCTTCACAGCGGTGTGGGCGGAAGATAGTATATACGTTGCGAGGGACACATTAGCGGCGGATAGTATAGCAGCGGATAGTGTAGCGGCGGATAGTGTAGCCAAGCCGCAGGAGGTGAAGAAGAAGAGTGCGCTCTCCGCGCCCGTACACTATCAGTCATCGGACTCGATGGTGATGATGGCGAACGGAACGGCTTATCTGCACGGTAAAGGAGAACTCAAATACGAGAAGATGGAGCTCACGTCCGATTACATCCGCATGAATATCGATTCGAGCCTCATTTATGCGCGGGGAGTGTACGATAGTCTGGAGTACGAATGGAAAGGCAAGCCCGTTTTCAAAGACGGCAAAGACAGCTACGAAACCAACGAGATTACCTATAATATCAAGACCCAGAAAGGTTACATCCGCCATGTAGTGACGCAGCAAGGCGAGGGGTACATCATCGCCGACAAGACCAAGAAAGTAGAAGGCAATGAGATGATGATGGCGGGCGGTCAGTACACGACTTGCGACAACCATGAGCACCCGCATTTCTACCTGAAGATGACCAAAGCAAAAGTCAAACCCGGCAGTTATATTGCTACAGGACCGGCATATATGGTGGTTGGTGATGTACCGCTACCATTAGCTATTCCGTTCGGTTTCTTCCCCTTCACGGACTCCTACTCCAGCGGAATTATCATGCCGACTTTCGGAGATGACTACAGCCGAGGTCTGTATCTCAGTAATTTCGGATACTATTTTGCCCTGTCGGATTACGCGGATCTGGAAGTCACGGGAGACATCTATAGCCGCGGCACATGGGCTGTAAGGGCAAGGAGCAAATATGTCTGGCGTTACCATTTCTCAGGAAACCTGAGTATCAACTACCGCAACGACGTGACAAGTGAGAAAGGCATGCCGGACTACGCTACAAGCAGGAATTTCAGCGTTCAATGGACCCATAGTCAAGATTCGAAATCAAACCCTTACAGCACGTTCTCCGCGTCCGTAAACTTCGCAACAAGTGGTTATAACCGCAGTAACATCAACAGTTACTACAACCCGACTTTGTATTCGGAAAACACGAAGAGTAGTACAATCAACTACACGCAGCGTTTCCCTGACAGCCCATGGAGCCTGAGTATGACCGCCAGTCTGACCCAACGTACGAGCGACTCGACAATAAGCCTTACCGCGCCGCAGTTAACCGTCTCGATGAGTAGTATTTACCCCTTCAAACTATGGCGGCAGGCTGCACTCAAACGAAAAGGCAAAGTCGGAGGCAAGGAGCAATGGTATGAAAAGATCAAGATGAGCTATTCCGGAAACGGAAAAATAGCAGTAAACAGCATCAAAGAGAAAAATTTCCTCAAGTCGGATTTCCTGCGCGACTGGCAAACGGGACTAAACCACTCTCTCCCGATTAACGCAAGCTTTACGGTACTCAAATACCTGAACATTACACCGAACATCAATCTGCGTGACAGGATGTATTTCACACGTACCGACCGTTACTGGGACGAGCAGGAACAGAAGATGGCGATGGACACCACAACAGGCTTCTACAACGTCTTTGACTTCGATGTGGGACTCAGTTTCAGCACGAAGATTTACGGCTTCTTTACGCCGCTGAAGAAGTTATTCCCGAACAGCAAAGTGGAGAAATTCCGCCATGTAATGACCCCGACGATGAGTATCAGCTACCATCCGGATTTCGGAAACTCCTTCTGGGGATACTACGGCAGTTACGATGAGCCGGTGTATTACCGCG
Organism: Bacteroidales bacterium UBA4331; assembly: GCA_002394395.1. Taxonomy (GTDB): domain Bacteria; phylum Bacteroidota; class Bacteroidia; order Bacteroidales; family Paludibacteraceae; genus Colicola. The sequence goes on from DGTR01000023.1 coordinate 56,067, forward strand.
ATAGTCTGGATGCCTCGGGACGCAAAGTACCAACAGGTGAAGTGGTGCATCAGACTTATTCCCGATTCCAAGGCAGCCCGTACGGTACCGCCTCACAAGGTATGTCCGCAACCCTCAACTTCGGACTGGCGAACAACTTGGAGATGAAGATCGTAAACAGTAAAGACACCACCGGCAAGCAACCCTTCAAAGTCATCAGCCTGATTGATAACTTCTCTATCAACGGCGGTTATAACTTTGCGGCGGATAGTATGAATTGGAACCAGTTCTCCGTGAACTTACGTCTGAAATTTCCGTATCTGAACAACTATAGCCTGAACGTGAGTACGCACCTCGATCCGTATATGTATGAATTAAATGCACTCGGAACACCTGTACGGACCAATAAACAGTACTGGCACAACGGCCGGTTCCCGCATTGGGACGGACTGAGGTGGAGTTTCAATTACACGATCTCCGATCAGACAATCAAGAAATGGAGAGACAAGTTAGAGGGACGCAAGTCCAAAGACGAGACGCCGCAGGACGAAGAGAATAGCGACATGGCATCCGTAGAGAAAGATGGCGAAGGAATGGACCACAACGCAAAACGGGAGAAGAAAAAAGAAGAAGTCGATGACGGATACGTGAAAACCGATTTCCCGTGGAGCGTGTCCCTCAGTTATTCGCTCGCTTATGCTCCGGGTAGAGAGTTTGACTACCAGAAGATGTACTACAAGATGAAGTTCACCCACAGCATGACTCTAAGCGGTAACTTAGGCCTGGGACAAGGATGGAAAGTGAGTGCAAACATGACGTACAACTTCGAATACAAGAAAGTAACAGCCTGCACGTTTAACATCAGCCGTGACCTGCATTGTTGGAACATGACGGCAAGTATCAACCCTGTCGGTCCGTTCAAGAGCTATACCTTCCACATAGGCGTAAACGCGTCCATGCTTGCGGACCTCAAATATGATAAGAACAGTAACCAGTCCACTAACGGACGAGTTAACTGGTGGTAAAGACATTTACCATTTGGACATTTAAACATTTAGAGATATGAAAATCGAGAACTTAAAAGTAGTAAAAGCCACGTACGAGCTGTATATAGCCGGCGAGAATGGCAAAGAAGAACTAATGGAGAAAGCAACCGCGGAGACCCCGTTAGTATGGTGCCACGGCGAAGGAATGATGCTTCCTGCGTTTGAGGCTGCCATGGAAGGCAAAGAGGCCGGCGAGCATTTTGACTTCACACTCAAAGCCGCTGACGCTTATGGCGAGTACCTCGAAGAAGGCGTCATGGAACTGCCGAAGACGATGTTCTTCAACGGCGACGGCGAGTTTGACGAGGAGCGTGTGTACGTGGGTGCGATCGTACCGATGAACACTGTCGACGGACAGATTGTCAAAGCACAAGTATGCGAGATCACAGAGGACAAAGTGACAATCGACCTCAACCACCCGTACGCCGGCGAGGACCTGCACTTCAAGGGAGAGATCTTAGACATCCGCGACGTGACGGAAGGCGAACTCAAAGCCATACGTAACCCCAAACACGGCTGTGGAGGCTGCGGTGGAGGGCATTGCGGAGATGGCGGCTGCGAGAGCTGCGACAAAGGCTGCGGAAATTGTAAATAACAACAAAATACTATAAAACTATGGCAAATATTGTAGCGATAGTGGGTCGTCCCAATGTTGGGAAATCGACTCTTTTTAACAGGCTCACGGGAACCCGTAGAGCGATAGTGATGAACACCGCGGGAACGACTCGTGACCGCCAGTACGGCAAAGCCGAATGGTGCGGACGGGAGTTCTCGGTCATCGACACAGGAGGATGGGTCGTTAATAGCGACGACACCTTCGAATCCGAGATCAACCGTCAGGTGGATCTGGCAATCCGTGAAGCAGATGTAGTGATGCTTGTCGTGGACGTGAACGAAGGCGTGACGCAATTCGATATGGAGGTGGCACACCTGCTGCGACAAGCAAAGAAACCGACCGTACTCTGCGTCAACAAAGTAGATACCTTCGAGAATCAATACGGAGCAGCCGAGTTCTACAAACTCGGTCTCGGTGAGCCCTTTATCCTCTCTGCTGAGAACGGTTTAGGAACCGGTGATCTGCTGGACGAAGTAGTCAGCCGTTTCCGCAAAGAAGACGACTCAGACGAGCAGTTGGAAGAGTTACCGCGCTTTGCGATTGTCGGAAGGCCTAATGCCGGCAAGTCCAGTATTCTCAATGCCTTCATCGGTGAGGAGCGTACCATCGTAACCGACATTCCCGGAACAACACGCGACTCGATCTATACGCGGTACAACAAATTCGGCAAAGACTTTTATCTCGTTGACACAGCAGGTATCCGCAAAAAAGCGAAAGTGACAGAAGATCAAGAGTACTACTCGGTCGTTCGTTCTATCCGCGCTATCGAGAATAGCGATGTGTGCATTTTGATGATCGACGCTACGCGTGGCATCGAAGCGCAGGACCTCAATATCTACTCGCTCATTCAGAAAAACAAGAAGGGTCTGGTGGTCTGCATCAACAAGTGGGATTTGGTTGAAAGTAAGACGAATCAGGACATTAAAGCCTATGAAAGTGCCATTCGCGAACGAATCGCACCATTTACAGACTTCCCGATCATCTTCACAAGTGCCGTAACCAAACAGCGAATCTTCAAAGTTGTGGAGACTGCGCTGCACGTATATGAGAACAAAAACAAGAAGATTCCGACCGCACAGTTGAACGAGAAATTCCTGCCGCTCATCGAGAACTATCCGCCGCCCGCATGGAAAGGCAAGTATATTAAAATCAAGTATTGTACCCAGCTGCCGAACACGCAGATTCCGACCTTTGTGTTCTTCGCCAACCTGCCGCAGTACGTCAAAGAGCCGTACAGACGGTTCTTGGAGAACAAACTGCGCGAGTGGTGGGACTTCGAAGGTACGCCGGTACAACTCTTCATTCGGGCAAAATAAAGACAAAAAGCGAATGGTTATAGGCTAAAGTTTAAGAAAAAGTTACACTTTTTACTTAATTGCTTGCATATGTCAAAAAAAAGTTGTAACTTTGTGCGTTTTTTCCGGTTTAGGAATAATCGTGCCTTTAGGCTAAGAACCGGAGCAAGTTATTCCATGCGGATAGAAAGATGAAAATAATAGGCTTCATATATCACGAATCAGGGGTGCAAATGGTGCTCAAAGGCGACAGTTGCCTCTTGAACGGTCGCAAGCCGATGTTCATACCCGATGGGACGAGCGAGTTAGGCGTGACGGAATGCGTGATTCTCAGAGTGAGCCGCTTGGGAAAAGAGATTGCGCCTAAGTTCGCGAGCCGTTATTACGACGCCGTCGCTCTCGGAGCTGATTTCATTGCGATGGACTTGGCACGGAAGGCACAATCGGAAGGCAAGCCCTGGACGGAAGCAATCGCGTTTGACTACTCGCTGGCAATAGGAGAATGGATTAACAATGATGAAATGAGCGCAGCAGAGCTGCTCAATGATGAATTGATTATTTCTCCCGAAGAAGCGATTGCGAAAGCAAGCAAACTGATGACCATCCGGCAAGGAGACTTGATTTATATCCAACGGGCTGTTGCTCCAAGGAAAGTAGAGAAAGAAGATATCATCCGCATAGAGATCGACGGAGAAGAGAAATTGTATTGCAAGATTAAATGAAGAAAATAGTTTCCATAGTACTACTGTTATCGTTGTGGCTATCAGCCGTAGCGGGTATTCATACGTACCAAAACCACTCGGTTCTGGCGAATGGGCAATGGGTAAAGATCCGCGTAAGTGAGAGCGGTGTTTGTAAGATGACGTTCAGCGACCTTCAGGCCGCCGGTATCAGTAACCCTGCACAAGTACGTGTGTTCGGTTACGGCGGTGAGATGAAAACACAGGATTTCAGTAAGACCAACATTGACGATCTGCCACAAGTACCGGTGTTTGTGGGTAACGACTACGTGCTGTTTTACGTCCAGGGACCGATCAGTTGGGCCTACGATTCATCCAAGGGACGCTTCGTCCATTCGCGTAACCCCTACTCCGATTACGGATACTATTTCCTCACGGAGAATGTCGGTTCCCCTCTATCGCCTACTGCCGGCGCTGTAATAGAAGGCACACCTACGGACGTAACGAGCTATCCGTTCTTGCAGGTACATGACAAAGATAGTGTCAACCTCATTGATCGCAGCGGTGTTTCCGGTGGTGGTCGTACGTTCTATGGTGAACAGTTTGGAAACGGTTCCAGACGAACATTCACTTTTGCGGTTCCGAATGTGCTCACATCAGAGCAAAGCACAATCATAATAGATGTAGCGGCTTACGCAACGGCACCGTCGCATTTTACCGCTTCGCTAAATGGTTCCAGCAAGTCAATCACTATTCAGAAATACAAAGATAACTATGACTTCGGGCAAACGGGCACAATCACGATGACCGCTAACCCAAGTGCAAACAACCAGCAGGTTCAGTTAAGTTTCCAAGGCGGCGTCAGCAGCGCTATCGGATGGCTCAACTACATCGAGTTGATAACCACACGAGCGCTGAGCATGACCGGCGCATACATGACTGTCCGGACACTCACCAACAAAAACAGTTCCGTACCCGTGCGTTACCATTTGACGAACGCGAGTGCGGGTATACAGATTTGGGACATTACCAATAAAGCCTCCATCCAACGAATGCCTGCCACCCTCTCGGGAAGCGAGATGACGTGGGTCGGCACACAGGCGGATGGTATCCATGAGTACATCGCCGTGAATACTACAGGTAGCGGATTTGTCTCTGCAGAAGTGGTGGGCGCTGTGCCGAATCAAGACCTGCATCGACTCAGCGACATAGATTATGTCATCATCTGCCCGAACAATTACGTGGTGCAGGCTGAGCGTCTAGCACAAGCGCACCAACAGAAAGATGGTATCACATGGGCTGTTGTGACCGACCAACAGGTGTATAACGAGTTCTCTTCTGGTACTCCGGACGCTACCGCCTATCGATGGTTGATGAAAATGCTGTACGACCGCGCGAACAATGGTATAGGACAGAAACCGCGGTGGCTGCTACTTTTAGGTCACGGTACATTTGACAACAGGAAAATACTTGCCACCTCCGGTTCTGCATTGTTGCTTACTTATCAGGCAGAAAACTCCACCTACGAAGTAAGCGCATATACGACGGATGATTACTTCGGATTCTTGGATGACAACGAGGGTACACGGGACGCCAGCGGAAGGATGGATATTGGTGTCGGACGTCTGCCGGTGATTAGCGTAGAAGAAGCGCAAAGCACAATAGATAAGCTTATCGCGTACATCAACAACGAACAGACCGGCAAATGGAAAAACCAACTCGCCTATCTGGCGGATGATGGTGAACACGGCACCCATACTGATACAGCAGAGCAAAGCGCAGAACAGACACGCGTAAACAATCCCGATTTCATCGTGCATAAGGTTTATCTGGACGCTTACCCGCAAGAGGTGAGCGCCAGCGGAGAGAGTTACCCCTTAGCCCGCAACAGGATTCATAACCTCTTACGAAACGGTTTGCTTTATTTCAATTACTCGGGTCACGGCGGCTATAACGCAATTACGAACGAATCGCTCCTCAACCAGCGGGATATAGAACAGATGAGCAATAAGAACCAGGCGTTCTGGTTGTTTGCTACCTGTAAATTTGCCGAGTACGACGGAGCCAGAAGATGCTGCGCTGAGTCGGCCGTACTTAACCCCCGCGGAGCAGCTATCGCTGTTTTGGCAGCTACACGTACCGTGTATGCGACGGGAAACACCAAACTCAGCAGGGCTGTGACCGCAGAGTTATTCAAACACTCGGACACTTTCCATTATAATGCCACATTAGGCGAAGCCGTCGCAGCGGGCAAGAACGCACTGGGATACGACGAGAACAAAATGGCGTACGTCCTCTTTGGCGATCCCGCCATGCGGCTCAACTACCCGACAAACTACTATGTCGAGACCACGACGGATATAGACACACTTCATGCGCTGAGCGTACAGCAGGTACACGGGCGTATTGTGGATGAGGGCAACCTGACGGCTACGGATTTCAACGGCAAGGTGGATATTACCATTTACGACAAAATGCAAGTCATCACTACCCGTGACAATGATGCCAAAGAGGATGAAGAGGCGAAGGAGTTGCAATACAACGATTACCCCGGTACGCTCTTCACCGGCTCGGCTGCCGTCCAAGAGGGCGAGTTCAACTACTCGTTTATGGTGCCAAAGGACATCCGATACAACTACGGCAACGGACGCATCGTCTATTATGCCGTGAGCGATGATGAACAGAAAGTAGAAGCTGTGGGGCATTACGAGGATTTCGTCGTTGGCGGAACAGGAGACATACTTAGTGCAGACACAATAGGTCCTGAGATGGAGATCTATCTCAATAACAAAGCCTTCCAAGACGGAGACAAGACCTACTCTACTCCGCGATTCTTCGCAGACCTCTACGACCAGAACGGCATCAACACCGCAGGAGCTGGTATCGGGCATGACCTGATGATGATTGTGGATAACGATCCGAAGCAGATTTACGTCCTCAACGAGTATTTCACTTCGGCTAACGACAGTTATACAACCGGACAAGTCAGTTACCTCATGGGCGAACTGCCGGATGGTCCTCATAGCCTTACTTTCCGCGCATGGGACCTACTGAATAATAGCACGACGAAGAGCTTGAACTTCATTGTGGAGGCAGGACTCGATCCTTCCATTTATTCGGTCATCAGCTACCCGAACCCCGTGCGGCAGAGCGGCGTACTGAACCTCATGGTCAACTACGACCAGCCGGATGAGTTACTGAGCACAGAGATTTACCTCTTCAATATTAACGGACAGATGATTTACAGCCATAAACAGGAGAACCCCGATCAGGTAGCGATTAACCTCGCCGATCTCAATCTCCACCCAGGCGTATTCATGTACACCGTGAAGATCAAATCCGCGAGCAGCAAATACAGCACGACCTCGGGTAAAATCATTGTAACGAAATAAAAATAATGTATAACCAATATTAGTCTGTACAATGCCTATGAAGCATATCGCTTGAAGATTACCAAACATCGAAATATCGAAGTATCGAAGTATCGAAAAAATTTAAAATTTAAATATCACAAATGAAAAAAATCAGTATTTCTATGGTGGCTCTGCTCTTTGCAGCAACGATGAGCGCGCAGACAGAACCCACTCCTAATCCTGTTATCACGGCTATGCCGTCCTTGTCCATCGCTCCGGATGCTCGTGCAGCCGGTCTGGGAGACGTCGGTGTAGCTACAGAGGCCGATTTTAACTCGCAGTATTGGAACCCCGCCAAGTACGCTTACATGTATTCAAAGGGCGGAATTACCGCTAACTACACGCCGTGGTTGCGTAAGTTGGTAGGCGACATCGACCTGGCTTATCTCGCCGGTTTCTATAACTTCGGTGACCTGGGCGGCGGTATCGGTGCCAGCTTCACGTATTTCTCGATGGGTGACGTAGCGTTGACGACAACGGACGGAACCAAACTGCAAGACGTACGTCCGAACGAGTGGGCCCTCGACCTCAGTTATTTTCGCAAACTGCACGAGTATGTATCTATGTCGGTAGCCGTTCGTTTCCTGTACTCGGATTTGAACAACGGCGTGAATAGTTCGACCTCTACCGCTGGTGAGATGCACCCCGCTTGGTCTATGGCTGCAGACATCGGTCTGTACTACAAACAACCGATTGAGTTGCCGATGGGGACCTCCCATTTCTCGCTCGGTTTCACCCTCAAGAACTTAGGTGGTAAGATGACCTACGCAGAGGACGGATCGAGTAACTTTATCCCCACGAGCATGAACCTCGGTGTAGGTTATGAGTTGCCGCTGAACAAGTACAACTTCCTGACCTTCAACCTCGAGACGAACAAGATGCTCGTTCCGACCCGCTACTCGAAGTTCGCTGATGACAAGGTCACCGGCAAGTACAGCCAGGACGCTTACTCTGCTATCAACCCCGCTAAGGGTTGGTTCCAGTCCTTTGCAGACGCTCCGGGCGGTGCCAAAGAGGAGTTCGAAGAGGTACGTTGGGGCGCAGGTATCGAGTATAGCTACAACAAGCAGTTCTTCGCTCGCGTTGGTTACAGCTATGAGAACTACTACAAAGGTAACCGTAATGTCATCACTTTCGGTGCCGGTTTCCACCTCTCAATCGTAACGCTCGACGTATCATACTGTGTTGGTCTGGCAGCATCTAACCCGCTCGACCAGACCATGCGTTTCACGCTGGGCTTCGACCTCTATGGTATCAAAGACCTCGTAGATAACAAGAAGAAATAAGTCGAAAGTATAAAGTCGAAAGACATGCGTATAGGCTTTGGATATGACGTACATCAGTTCTCCCCTGACCGCAAACTGTGGTTAGGGGGGATTGAGGTACCGTGTGAGCGGGGCCTCCAAGGACATTCGGACGCTGACGTGGCGATTCATGCGCTCTGCGACGCGCTCCTTGGTGCCGCCGCTTTGCGTGATATAGGTTTCCATTTCCCTGATACCAAAGGTAACGAGTACGAGGGTATCGACTCGAAGATTCTTCTTCGCCGCGTCATGGAGATGCTCCGTAAAGAGGGTTACGAACTCGGTAACTGCGACCTCACAATCTGCGCACAAGCGCCAAAACTCAATCCGCACATACCTGCTATGCAAGCTTGTCTGGCGGAAGTCATGGACGTCAATACAAACCAAATAAACATCAAAGCCACTACCACGGAGCATTTAGGTTTCGTCGGCCGTGAAGAAGGGATTGCAGCTTATGCGGTGGCTCTTATTAATTAGTCTATCACTCATCACGGACTTGTTCCAGATGGGTCAGAGGCCTCAGATAGAGGTGCAAGACGGTCCGTACGAGCGGATCGCGCTGACGGATAGCACGCGTCTGGAGGTCTATCAATACACGGACTCCACGCTGGTTGTCATGACCGCTTGCGCACCGCAATGTTCTTCGTGCGCGCGTGTATATAATAAGGAGTGGCAACTCATCCGCACCGTCACTCCACCCTTCTCTTCTATCTTCCCGCTCGCCACTATCGAGGACGGTAAGATTGTCTGGAAGGACAATGATACCTGGGAATACTAATCATGGAACTTCCGATTTATTTAGTGGGCTATATGGGAGCCGGCAAGACTACTGCCGGACGTCTGCTGGCTGAGAAACTCGGCTGGCATTTTGTGGATTTGGACGAGGCGTTCAAGGAGATCCACGGCTACACTACCGCAGAATATATCCGCACATTCGGCATTGAGGATTTCCGCAAGAAGGAGAAATACGTTGTGGAGGACATAGCGGACGCGGCGCCTTTTGAGAAGGTTATTTATGCTACCGGAGGCGGTTATCCTTGCTGGGAAGATAATATGGATTGTCTTCGTGAGTTAGGTACGAGTATCTATATCCGGTGGAAACCCGAGCACTTGGCAAAACGACTTGCCCTGACAGATCTGAGCGAGCGGCCGGTTCTGCAAGGTCGCACAGAAAAGGAGCTACTTTCTTTCATAGCTCCTCAACTCGAAGCGCGTGAGCCGTTCTACAGCCGTGCGCATCATATTCTCGATGTAGAAATATGCGATGAAGACTCCGATGAGCGCATCGCTCAGGAACTCTATGAGTTCCTCTCCTCTCACCTTTAGCCACTAACCTTTAGCCCCGTAGGCTAATGCGTACAGTTTCATCTGTTTGAGCATCGCTACGACGCCGTTGCTGCGGGTCGGACTGAGGTGTTCCAACAAACCAATTTTCTCCACAAAATAGAGATTCGCATTCGCAATCTCCTCGGGCGTATGTCCGCTCAATACATGGATCAGCAACGCTACGATACCTTTTACCAAAAGGGCTTCGGAATCGCCATTAAAAATGAGTTTGCCGTCCTCATACTTACAGGTGAACCACACTTTCGACTGGCATCCATCAATGAGGTTGCTCTGCGTTCTATCGGCTTCCGGAAAGGGGTTCTTTTCCAGTTCCTTCGCATAATCCACCAGTAACTGGTAGCGCTCCGTCCAGTCCTCGATGAACTCGAACTCTTCGATCAGTTCGTCTTGTATCTCGTTGATTGTCATATAATTATCCTGCCTCCTTCAAATGACCATTTCTTACCGGGATACAACTCCGGCCACTGTCTGTTATGCGTGGACATGAGAACCGTGATACCGGCCTGCGAGATGGAGTACAGCAGGTCCATGATCTCTTTTCCTGTCTCGGCATCGAGGTTTCCCGTCGGCTCGTCGGCGAGGATGATCTCCGGTGTGTTGAGCAAGGCGCGCGCGATGACCACACGTTGTTGCTCGCCTCCGGAGAGCTCGTACGGACGCTTGTAGGCCTTCGTCTCCATGCCGACCTGCTCCAATACCTCACGCACATGATCCGCCATCAGCTTCTTGTCCTTCCATCCGGTCGCACGGAGAACGAAAAGCAGGTTCTCCTCGACAGAACGATCGGTCAGCAACTTGTAGTCCTGAAAGATGATGCCTAATCTCCGACGGAGGTACGGCAACTTGCGGCGGCGGATGGTACACATGTCGTAGTCCAACACCTTCGCTTCGCCGCTGATGATCGGCAGCGCGCCGTAGAACGTCTTCATCAGCGACGACTTGCCGCTACCGACTTTGCCCAAGAGATAAATCATCTCCCCGCGCTCAACGGTCAGGTTCACATCGTGCAGCACAATCTGGTCCGCCTGATGGATCTCAACGTTTTTATATTCGATTAACGCGCTCATTCCTCGTTCATCTTCTTCTCGATGTCCGCCAGTTGTGCTTTGAGGTCCTCAATCTTCTTCTGCATGCCCTCGACTAACTTATTGGCTGTCTTGGATTTAGCGGTAAAGAATAGGATGTTGTTTTCTGCGGTCTGAATCTCCTGTTTGAGTCGTTCGTGCATCCGACGGAGACTGTCTCCGCCTTTGGCGATAAAGGCCTGGCGTTGCTCCTCACGTGCTTTCTGACGTTCCTCACGGGCTTTCTGACGCTCCAGATATTCCTTATGGCGTTGCTCACGCTCTTTGCGGCGCTCGCGGAGTTCGAGGAAGAACTCTTTCTTGGTAGCAAAGAAGCGGTCACACTCTGCGCGGTAAGAATCGTAGATGGACTGATTGAATTTCTTCGGTGCAAAACCGATCTTACGCCATTCGTTCTGCAGGCCCTGGATCTTCTCGGTCAACTCTTCCCACTGCTTGGCACTCATGGGTTCGCCGTTCACGAGGGGTTCGTTGATCTGTTTGAGCTGCTCGATGATGGCCTGTTTGGCTTCGAGGTTCGCCTGCTCTTTGGCATGCAGCTCGTCGAAATATGCCTGATGCTTCTTATTGATGATGGTCGAAGCGGTCTTGAAACGGTTCCAGAGGTCCTCACGCAGCTCACGGGCTACAGGACCTATCTCTGCCCACTCGTCATGAAGATTCTGCAGCGCACGGCTCGCCTCCACGATATTCTCGTTGTCCTGCAGTTTCTCTGCGGCTTCGCAAAGGAGGGTCTTGAGTTCCAGGTTCTTCTTGAAATCCAGATCGCGCAGCTCAATATTGATCTTCACGAGGTCGTAGAACTGCTCCTGGTACTGCTGGTACGCCTTGCGGATCTCCTGGTTCTTGGTCGCCGGAACGGCACCGATGGTCTTCCACTCGGCTTGCAGCTCGCGCATCTTCTGTAGATTCGCCATGACGCCGTCGGCGTTCTCGTCCTCCGCCATCTCTTTCATCTTCGCGAGGATTGCCTCCTTGCGAGCGAGGTTGGCCTCCTCCTCTTTGGCCTGAACGGCGGCTACCTCAGCGCGCTTGGATTTATATTGCGCCAATAAAGCCTTGAACTCTTCTTCTACTTCCGCACCTGCTTCCTCAGCCTCGTCGGCGGTGGAATAGAAACGTGTTTTCAGATGATCTACCTGCTCCTTGATAGCGGCTACGTCTTCTTGTTGCAGCAACGCTTTGAGCTCCTCAATAATTTCTTGTTTTGTACTTGCCATAGTTGTTTTTATTACGTGCAAAAGGATCTTTTTGTTTCACCCTCGCTGGGTTTTACTTTCGTGCAAAAAACCTTTGCGGCTGCAAAGGTAGTAAAAATAATTGATATATGCAAGAAATCAGGCGTTTTTTATAAAAAAAATATGCAATTCATACGGACTTGCAATAGACTTGCAATGGATGCTGAACGTATGCTGAACGGATGCTGAACGAATGCTGAACGGATGCTCAATGGTTGCTGAAACCATCCTGAGCATCCGTTCACTTATCTCTTGATACATCCAAATTCTCCGCCTCAAAAAAAGAAAAATAGCAAAAAGTAGTAAAATACTTGCATATGTGATTTTTTTTTCGTACCTTTGCACCGGATTTGAGAAAAAGGGTCTATTTTCTCAGATTTTTCCTACAAAACATTATATTTTTACTTCCTAAGAAGTTATTTTATTTCATTTATGCAATACGAATTACAGAAACTCGAGCGAATGTCGATTGATGAAGTACGTGAGATAGCTGTGAGCATGGGCCTGAGCCCTCGCCGCAGTCAATCCGTGCGGGAGATCAGTTACGCTATTTTAGATGCACAGGCGGACCAACGCGCCGCAGTAGTACAGGCCAAAGAGGAAGCACGCGCTGCTGCGGGTGCACCTGCTAAACGCGAACGCAAACGCGGCGTGAAAGCCGCGGCGCAGAAGGTCGAAGTGAAAGCCAAGAACGAGCATGTTGCGACCGTCGGCACCGAGAAGGAGCAGATGGCGCAGATGCAGGAGCAGATCGAGGCGAACAACCACAAACCCAACAAGACCGTCAAAGCGGTAAAACCGATAGCAGAAGCTCCTAAGGCCGAGGAACCCAAACCGGAGACTCCGAAAGAGGCGCCAAAAGCCGAAGAGCCCAAACAGGAAGCACCCAACGCAGAGGCTCCGAAGAAGAAACGCGGACGGCCGAAGAAAGAGGCGAAAGCCGAGGAGCCCAAACAGGAAGTTCAAAAAACCGAGGAACCCAAACAAGAGACTTCCAAAGCCGAAAAACCCAAGCAAGAAGCCCCCAAAGCAGAGGAGCCGCAAGCGGAGCCCCAGAAAGAGGAGCGCAAGCTGCCGGACTTAGGCGAGAACGTGATTGCCATGGGTACCTTGGAATGCGCACCGGACGGCTACGGATTCCTGCGCTCTGCCGATTATAACTACCTGCCGAGCCCGGATGACGTTTATGTGAGCAAAGATCAGGTGCGTCAATACGGCCTGAAGCCCGGTGACACTGTAGAATGTACCATACGCGTCAACCCGCAACCGGATAAGTTCTTCCCCATGGACAAAGTGATCCGAATCAACGGCTTGGCTCCGGAGTTAGCAAAGAAACGGGTGGCGTTTGAGAACCTCACCCCACTCTTCCCGGATGAGAAATTCAAACTCTGCGTGGGCAACAACCACGACTCGCTCTCCGTACGTATGATCGACCTCTTCTCGCCGATCGGAAAGGGTCAGCGCGGTCTGATCGTAGCGCAGCCGAAGACCGGTAAAACGGTGCTCCTCAAGGAGTTGGCAAACGCGATCCTCAATAACAACCCCGAGGTATATATGATTGTGCTGCTCATCGACGAGCGTCCGGAGGAGGTGACCGACATGCAACGCAGCGTGAACGCAGAGGTCATCGCCTCGACCTTCGATGAGCCGGCGGATAACCACGTTCGCGTAGCGAATATCGTGCATGAGAAAGCCAAACGTCTCGTGGAGAGCGGACACGACGTAGTGATCCTGCTCGACTCAATCACCCGTCTTGCACGTGCGTACAACACCGTCGCTCCTTCTTCTGGAAAAGTGCTTTCCGGTGGTGTAGAGGCACAAGCGCTGCACAAACCCAAACGCTTCTTCGGTGCGGCACGAAACATCGAGAACGGAGGTTCGCTGACCATCATCGCTACTGCCCTCACCGAGACGGGAAGCAAAATGGACGACCTGATCTTCGAGGAGTTCAAGGGCACCGGAAACATGGAGCTGCAGCTGGATCGCAAACTTGCGAACCGTCGTATCTTCCCTGCCGTAGATATACCTGCTTCAAGCACACGCCGCGACGACCTGTTGTTGCCGCCGGATGTACTGAGCCGTATGTGGCAGATACGTAAGATGCTCTCCGACATGTCCGGCCAGGAAGCCATGGAGAAGCTCAAGAGTTATATGGAGCGCACGGAGGATAACGAAGAGTTCCTCTTAGCAGTTAACGGAGCACGATGAAGATTCTCATTCTCAACGGTCCGAACTTGAACCGCTTAGGCCTTAGAAAACCTGAGGTATATGGTTCAAAAAGCATGGCACAAATTTTGTTGGATATCCAGCGAAATTGGCTCGACGTGCATTTCGTCTATAAGCAATCAAACCACGAAGGCGACCTGATAGATTGGATTCAAGAGGCAAATGACAAAGGTCAAATATCAAATGACCAATATGCCGGCATCGTCCTCAACGCAGGAGGCTACAGCCACACGTCCGTGGCGCTCCGCGATGCGGTTGAAGAGAGCGAAGTGCCGGTCGTTGAGGTGCATATAAGCAATACGCATGCGCGCGAACCTTTTAGAAATATAGACTTCCTCGCAGACGTGTGCGCCCACACGATAATAGGGCACGGTACAGATGGATATAAAGAAGCTGTGGAACATATTTTGTCTCTTGCTGGTTGCTAATGTCGCCTTTGGCGCACAAGTAACCGGTAGAGTAATTGATTTCGGCACCAAGCAGCCGGTGGACTTCGCGAACGTCAGCGTCGAGAAGCCCTCTGCCGTCAGCGGTCAGCCCGCAGAACTCGTCACCGGAACCGTGACCGACGAGAAGGGGAACTTCGCCATCGAGGTCAAGGACGGCAAGTACGTGCTGGTCGTTTCGTTCATGGGCTATAAGGAGAGCCGCAAAGAGATTACGGTAGCCGGCAAGCCGCTGAACGTGGGACGTATATCGCTCCGGGAAGACAGCCAGGTTCTGCAGGACGTCGAGGTAGTGGGACAAGGCAGCTCCATGCGCTTTGAGCTCGACAAGAAGGTCTTCACCGTCGATCAGAACATCGCTTCGGCTGGGGCGTCCGTCACAGACGTCTTGGAGAACATCCCCTCCGTCGATGTGGATCAGGAAGGAACGATCAGTCTGCGAAACAGCGAAGATGTAGAGATATGGATCAACGGCAAGCCTGCGGGGCTCAACTCCGAGAACCGCGGTCAGGTACTACAGCAGATGCCCGCCGGCACCATCGAGAAGATAGAGATCATCACTAACCCTTCAGCGAAATTCTCTCCCGAAGGTACATCCGGTATCATCAACCTCGTCATGAAGAAAGACCGCACAGCAGGCTACTACGGCTCAGTACAAGCGGGTATCAACTATGCGCTCTCCAAGCCCTGGACAACACCTCCGGGAGGTAACGTGGGCTTTAATATCAACTTCAATGCAGGCCCTGTGGACGGTTATTTCAACGTCGGCTACCGCTATCACATCAGTAACGGCGGAAGCGTCACGGACCGTTATAACCTCTCGGGTACGGGCAGTAAAGAGTTGGATTCGACGCTTATCCAGAGCCACTTGACGCAGGAAGGAACGCAGACCCATCGTGGCGGCGGAATGTTCGCTCGTGCGGGTCTGAACTTCCGCTTAGCCGAAGGACACACGCTTGGCGTGTCGGGATTCGGCATGGTGAGCGACCCGAAGGTGTTCAAGATGAGTAACTCTAACCATCGTACGTACCTCCTGACCCTTCCGGACGGTACGGTGATGCGTGACTTCACGAGAGATCAAGCCGGTTCGGGTTCGCACCCGGGCGGTAACGCTACACTCGACTACACCTTCGAACTCGATAACCACAAGCTCTACGTCAGCGGGACGTATAATAACTTCGGTTTTAACATGTTCACCGACTACACGCAGATAGAACGGGACCTGGCGACCGACCTCTACGACTCCACCTACCAAACGCAGAACAGCCTGAGTACCGACCAGAGCATCGAGGTGAAAGCGGACTACGAGTGGAAACCGACGCAACAGAGCCGTCTGGAAGCGGGGTACGACTACACCCGCTCATGGGGTACAAGCAACGGCAACGCATTTAATAAGATCGGAGGCGGCGAGCAAGAGTTGTACCCGTACTACACGGATTTCAATAACCTCACGCAGAACCATGCCCTGTACGTGACATACGGCAACCGCTTCTGGGATAAACTTTCCATCCAGGTAGGTCTCCGTGGCGAGTTCTACATGCGGCATCTGGAGTCGTTCTACAAAGACAATACCGGCGCCATTCAAGACTCGTACGCATCGATGCCCAACAAACGCGACACGGCGTATTTCCAACTCTTCCCGAGCGCGTATATCAGTTATGATTTCGGTAACGGCCATGAGTTGCAACTGAACTACACACGCCGTGTGAACCGCCCGCGCGGGCACCAGATTAACCCGCGCATGGACTTCTCCGATAGTACGAATATCAGCTACGGAAACGTGGATCTGTTGCCGGCGTATAGCAATAACTTGGAGCTCAATTACCTCAAGACCTGGGAGCGTCACACGCTCTCGGCCGGCGTGTTCTGGAAATACCGCGAGGGCGCTGTGCAGAACGTCAAATATATGGACGGAACGGTGATGAAGAACACCTATTTCAATATCTCCACACGGCAGGAGTTGGGTGTGGAGGTAGTAGCGAAGAACCGGCTCTTCGGAGAACTGCTGCAACTGACAACCTCTGCCAATTTCTACTGGAACAACGTCTCTTCGGTCAACCAGACCATCTTGCACCAAGGCAAAGAGATCCCGATCAACCTGCCGGGACAGAACATCTTCGCCGGTTCGGTTCGGGTGAACGCACAGTTCCTCTTCACGAAGAACTTCAGCGGCCAGATCTCCGCCAACTACCGCTCTCCGCGCGTAGTGGCACAAGGTACGACGAGTCACAGCTACTCGATTGATTTAGGTCTAAGGCATACTTTCCTCAACAAGCAGCTCGCGCTGGCGCTCAACGTACGCGACCTGTTGGACAGCCGCGCGAGGAAGAACAGTACCTGGGGAGACGGGTTCTGGCAGTACAGCGAGAACAGATGGCACAGCCGTACAATCAGTCTGACCGTCACGTATAACTTCGGTAACCAGCAAGGCAAACGCCGCAAGCCCGAAAACGGCGATATGAACAGCGGTAGCGACGATTTCGATGACAGCGGTAACAGCGGAGATTATTAAAATTTCGAATTAAAAATTACGAATTACGAATAAATCACGTATCATAGTAGCGTGGGTAGCGAGCATAATGGCTCTTACCTCCTTTGCGCAACAGGCGCAGAACCGACCGTACGCGGATGATAAACTCTTCCACTTCGGTTTTCAGTTAGGTGTCAACTTCGCGTCTTTCGGTGTGACCGACAGCGAGATGGAACTGACTGACCCCGTGACCGGTCTGACGGATATCTACCATGCCCGTGTGAGCAGCATCCTACCGGGATTTCATGTAGGATTCATCACCGACCTCAGGCTCTGCCAGTACCTCAACTTGCGTTTCTGCCCGGGTATGCAGTTCTCCAGCCGCACGCTGACCTACAAGTCCGAGAGCGGCCGTAAGGTACAGGGCACGCCGGGCAAGACAGGACCGAACGTAGATGTCTTGGCGATGCCGGTGAACCTGCCGTTATACCTCAAATGGAGTGCCATGCGTGAGGGCAACTACCGTCCGTACGTCATCGGCGGAGGCGGCGTGAGCGTCAACGTGAGCCGCGATCGGGACAAACCCGTTCTGCTGAATATGATAGATTATTTCTGCGAAGTGGGCTTCGGCGTGGACTTCTATTTCCGATGGTTTAAGTTCTGCCCGGAGATCACGTACCGCATAGGTTTTGCAAATCAGTTAGCCCCTGCTGAAGGACGAATGGAGCTGTCTCCGCAGGATGCGTTCTACACGAACTCGCTGTCCCGTCTGACGAACCATTGTATCTGCCTGACCTTTAATTTCGAATAATGAGACATTGGGTCGTGTATATAATATGTGTCATGGCATTTATAGGATGCCGCGAGTACCAGGTAAGCGATGATCCGTCGCTGCGTCTGGCGTTCTCTGCGGACACGATCTGTTTCGATACGCTCTTCACGGAGCAAGGTAGCGCAACGGCGCAGCTGGTGGTCTATAATCCTAACAAGAATGCCCTCGTGGTGGATGAGATCTGGATGGAGGACGGTGAGGCGTTTCGCGCAAATATAGACGGCGAGCCGGCTTTGGAGCGGCTGACAGAACTGACGATCTTCGGAAAGGACAGTGTCTTGGTCTTTTTGCGCGTGACGGATTTCGGTCCGATGGCAGAAGAAGGAGCTGTCTTGATTGAAGACCGACTGCATTTTCATTTGGCTACAGGCGCAACGCAGGACGTAGTCCTGGAGGCGTACGCAGAGAATGCTACCCGGCTCGGGCAAATCGGTAGCCGCACGGAGATTGCGGGTGACTACACCTTCACGGCGCTGAAGCCGTATATACTCTTCGATACCATCCTTATCGGCGGAAAGATGACGATGGAGGCAGGCGCACGGCTCTATATGCATCATGGCGCAAGTCTCGTAGCCTTGGGAGACGTCGAGGTGAAAGGAGAAAAAGACAAACCCGTTCTGATCCGTCCGGATCGACTGGACCATCTGTTTGACTCCGTGCCGTACCTCTATGCCGCAGGCGGATGGAACGGCTTCTACCTGCAATCCGACCAACCGCAGACCTACGATATACACTACCTCGAGGTGCTCTCGGGTAACGTCGGTATGAGTTGTGTCAGTACCTGTACCGGCACGTTGCCAACCCTCCGAATGGATGGATGTAAGATTCATAACCATACTTTGTACGGCTTGGTCTTGGAGCACGTGGACGCGCTGGTGACGAACACGGAGATCAGTAACTGCGGCTTGTACTGTGTGTACTGCAACGGCGGCAAACAGGACTTCGTGCACTCGACCGTCGCTTCCTATTTCGGCTACACGAACATCCGTATTCAGTCCGCAAAGAAAGAAAATACCGCAGCGGTATATATCGATAATCTCAGCAAGACCGGAGAACCGACCGTGACGTCGTTCTATAACTCCGTCATCACAGGTTATCTATCGAACCAATTAGTGCTCGCGACGCCGATAGAGCAGTACTACGAAGGAGTCTTCAGTCATAACTACCTCAAGACCGACACGCTCCTTGCGTCGGGCGCGAAGGACAACACCTACTGGCAGGAGACCGACACAGCAGTCTTCCGAAACACGTTCTATAAATACAAGGAATATATCTATTATGATTTTCGTCCGGACAGTCTCTCGCCGCTGAGGGCCATAGGCGACTCTATCGTGGCGCTCCCCTATCCTATGGATAGGGAGGGTTTCTCACGGGAGTTTATCAGACCGGACGCAGGATGCTATCAATATCATCCTTAATCTGCGCCTGCAGCTCTTGCAGGGAGTCAAAATGCTTCTCGTCACGGATAAAACGGACGAAGCGGATCTTCAGTTGTGCACCATACAGATCGCCTTTGAAAGAAGGTATATAGACCTCGATGAGGCCGTTATGGTCGATATTCACGAACGCCGGCGCATCTTCGCGTACGGGAGTCGTGACGGTCGCCATATAAACACCGGTCTTGGGAGTAATCTTCTCCGGAGCGAGTGGACGAATATTCGCCGTAGGAAAACCGATCGTGTGCCCCACTCCTTTGCCGTGTACCACCTCGCCAAGGATGGAATAAGGACGGCCTAAGAGTTCGTTGGCAAGGGCGATGTTTCCATTCTCAAGCGCAGAGCGGATCTCTGTAGAAGAAACGTGAAACTCACCATCGACAAACTCACCCATGGTAATCACCTCCACACCGCACACCTCGCCCGCACGGCGGTAGTCCTGAGGACGACGGAGACGGTCCGAACCGAAACGATGGTCGTAACCCATGACGAGCACACGGACGTCGTAACGGTCATGAAGAAACGTCATAAACTCCTGCGCTGTGAGGGCATGGATCTCCTCAAAAGGCAGCATCAGCACCTCGCCGAAAGCCGACAAGAGTTTCTGCCGCTCCTCACGGGAGGTAAGCATGGCGGGCTGATAATCGGATTGCAAAGTCGCCCGGGGATGGTTGTCAAAAGTGACGATAAGGGGTATAAGTTCACGTTCCTGCGCCAAACGACGCAGGTGGTCAAAGAGAAACTGATGCCCACGATGAACACCGTCAAAAAAACCTATCGTAGCTATCTTCACTTTCTACTTTCTACTTTCTACTCCTCCTCGTAGTACCCATGCTCAATGCCGTACTGCAACTCGGCATCCTGAATGAGTTGGATCTGCACGCCGGAGACAGCGCGGCCGTCTTCCTTCGCGGCACGCAGGACATAGTTGAGCTGCTCCGTCTCATCCACCTCGCCGTCCAGATATTCCATCTCGCCGGTTGCTTCATCAACCTTCACAAGACCTTGTTCCTCGAGGAAATCATCCATGGCGTCGAGCACAAAAAGGACGTCATCCGCCGTTAATGAACCGCGGTCCGCAGTAGGGATAGCAGAGTAGATAAACTCCACCAACTCCCGCTCTTCGGGCTCCAAAAGAGCCATTTCAATCGTATCGTTTTCCATAAATCCTTCTAAAAACGCTGCAAAGATACGAAATTATTTGCATATATGCAAAAAAAGTAGTAATTTTGTAGCAAAATTACGAGAATATGAGTGAATTTTGGAAACGAACCCTCTCCGGTGCGGTATATGTAGCGGTAGTAGTGGGTAGTATTTTATACGACGGAATTATCTTCATGGCTCTATCTATAGTACTCGCTTTTTTTGCGCTGCGGGAGTACAACAGCCTGACGCATCCGAGGTGCGTAATGGATTCTTTGAGCGAGTTGTGCGCGGTGCTGTGCGTCTTCCCGCTGGTGACAGTATGGTGCTATGGGGCGTTTAATCCCTGGACCTTGCTGACCTTGCTGCTACCGGTAGGCATCTTGATTGCGGAGCTATGGAACAAGGACGAGAACCCGATTCAGCAGTGGGGACATTTCCTTATCGGACAGATGATGATTGCTCTGCCTTTTGCACTCATGAACGTCCTTTGCCACATCGACCGGTACTTGTTACTCGCGGTCTTTGTGCTGATCTGGGTCAACGACTCGGGAGCCTACTGCGTAGGCGTTCTGACGGCGAAAAAGATGCCGAGCGGCAATCATAAGATGTTTCCCCGCGTGAGCCCGAAGAAGAGCTGGGAAGGCCTGTTCGGCGGCGTGGCATTCACAATCGGCGCAGCGTTCATCCTCAACCGCTACGGATGGTTTGACGCCATCACGAAGGAAGGATACGAACTGCTGATTACAGGAGCCTTTGCGCTTATCGTCAGCGGTTTTGGGACCTTGGGCGATCTCATGGAGAGCCTGTTCAAGCGCAGTTTAGGCGTCAAAGACAGTGGAAAATTCTTGCCGGGACACGGCGGTGTATTAGACCGTTTTGACTCAATATTATTAGCGGCGCCGATGGCGTTATTGTTCGTGGTGATGATGATCTTATGCTAAAAGGACTGGTAAAGATACTATCCCGTATGCCGCTCAGCGTGCATTATTTCTTTGCGGATTGGTTAATCTACCCGCTGATTTTTCACATTGCGCGCTACAGAAGGAAGATGGTCATGAAGAACCTGCGGCTGTCGTTCCCGGAGAAGAGTGAGGACGAACGGCTGGCGATTGCCAAGGCGTTCTATCATCAGTTCTGCGACACGATCGTAGAGACCATCTACGGCTCCACGCGCAGCAACGCGGAGATTAAGGAGCGTGAGGTGTTTGTGAACGCAGAGGAAGTCAACCGCGCAGCCAAAGAGCACGGCGGATGTATCGTGATGATGGCACACATGGGCAACTGGGAGTGGAAAGCCTCCTGCCAACAATGGTTCGACCCCGAAGTGACGGAGATGAACGGCTACCGCAAGCTCAAGAACAAAGCGATGGACGAGCTGATGATTTTCATACGGGAGAAACGCGAAGGGGTGTTAGTAGAGAAACAACGCCTCTTAAGGGAGATGGTACGCTTCCGCGCGGAGAAGCATCCGATAGTGCTCGGTCTCATCGCGGACCAGAAACCACGCCCGGAAGTGACGCGCACATGGGTGACGTTTCTTCATCAAGATACGGGGTTCTTGGATGGCGGCGAGATCATGGGAAAGAAGTTCAACTACCCGGTTTTCTGCCTGCACGTGAGCCGTCCTAAACGCGGGTACTACGTCTCGCGGTTCGACCTGATCACCATGACTCCGCAAGAGACAGCCGAGGGAGAGATCACTACGGCATACGCGCGGCTCCTGGAGCAGAATATTCTGGAAGAACCGGCTCTGTGGCTCTGGACGCATAATCGTTGGAAATGGAAAAGATGAAATGTAGCGTAATCATATTAAACTGGAACGGGGCTCAGATGCTGCGTACATACCTGCCGTCGGTAGTAAAGAGCTGTCAGAAGTCAGCCATCAGCGATCAGATTGAAGTCGTGGTGGCGGATAACGGTTCGACGGATGACAGTTTGGAGGTGCTGCAGAAGGAGTTTCCGACCGTTCGGACGATTATCCTGGATAAGAACTACGGCTTTGCCGAAGGCTATAACCGCGCGATAGAAGCCCTCTCCGGCTCCTCCATAGAGGGGGAGAGTGAATATACGGTGCTGCTGAACTCGGACGTGGAGACACCGGAAGGATGGCTCACTCCCCTACTCGATTACATGGACGCGCACCCGGAGGTCGCAGCGGTACAGCCGAAGATACGCAGCTGGAGAGACAAGCGCTTTTTCGAGCACGCAGGTGCCGCAGGAGGCTACCTCAATCCATTAGGTTACCCCTACTGCCGCGGAAGGCGTTTCGGGCGCGTGGAAGAAGATCACGGTCAGTACGACACGGTCGCAGAGATAGAATGGACTTCGGGCGCTTGCATGTGCGTGCGCACAAAAATATATAAAGAGTCAGGCGGACTCGATGCTTCGTTCTTCGCCCACATGGAGGAGATAGACCTGTGCTGGCGGATGCGGAACCAAGGATGGAAACTCGCCTGCGTACCGGCAAGCACCGTGTATCACCTCGGCGGAGGATCGCTCAACTACGGCAACCCGAGGAAGGTTTATCTCAATTTCCGCAACAACCTGCTGATGATCTACAAGAACAGCCGGTGGCGGTGGTGGGTACTGAGCGTACGGTTCTTCTTAGACTACGCCGCGGCAGCGATGTTCCTCATCACGGGCAAAAAGGACTCCGCAAAAGCGGTCTGTCAGGCAAGAAGAGATTATCGGAAAATGGTACATGGTAAATGACCAAATAGTAAATGGCAAATGGCCAAATAGTAAATGAATTTATGGGATTTTTTGGATTTTTTAACAGAGAGAAGAAAGAGACCCTCGATAAGGGTCTGGAGAAAAGCAAAGAATCGGTGCTCTCGAAGATAGGGCACGCTATCGCCGGCAAATCGACGATAGATGACGATGTGCTGGATAACTTAGAGGAGGCGCTGATCACCTCTGATGTCGGTGTGGAGACCACGCTGCGAATCATCGAGCGGGTGCAGGAGCGCGTCAAAAAAGACAAATATATCGGTACGGAGGAACTGAATCGGCTGTTGGTCGATGAGATTTCCTCGTTGTTGCAGGAGAATAACGTGGCTGACGTACCGGATTTCGAGGCGGAACTTCCTGCCAAACCCTATGTGATCATGGTCGTAGGTGTGAACGGCGTGGGCAAGACCACGACCATCGGTAAACTTGCGTACCAATACAAAGCAGCGGGCAAGAAGGTCTATTTAGGTGCGGCGGACACCTTCCGTGCGGCGGCGGTTGAGCAGTTATGTATATGGGGCGAGCGCGTTGGCGTGCCGGTCATCAAGCAGCAACAGGGGTCCGACCCGGCATCGGTGGCCTTCGACACCTTGCAGTCCGCCAAAGCGAACGACGCAGATGTCGTGCTCATCGATACCGCCGGACGACTCCATAACAAGATCAACCTGATGAACGAGCTGACGAAGATCAAGAACGTGATGCAGAAAGTGGTGCCGGACGCACCGCACGACGTGATGCTCGTCTTAGACGGCTCTACGGGTCAGAACGCCTTTGAGCAGGCACGCCAGTTCACGGCAGCCACACAAGTATCGTCACTCGCCATCACGAAGTTAGACGGCACGGCGAAAGGCGGCGTGGTCATCGGCATCAGCGATCAGTTCAAGATCCCCGTACGGTACATCGGCCTGGGCGAGCAAATGACTGACCTGCAGGTCTTTAACCGCGTAGAGTTCGTGCGGTCCTTATTAGGCAACATCAATTAAACACATATATCATGGAAAACTACAGAATCGAATCGGACTTGTTAGGTGAACTGCAAGTCCCTCAAGACGCATACTACGGCGTGCAGACACAGCGTGGTATCAACAACTATCAGATCTCTAACCTCAAGATGTCGGACTTCCCGGAGTACATCATCGCCATGGCGTATATCAAACTCGCGGCGGTGGAGGCGAACCATGAGTTAGGGGTCATCAATGACGAGATTTACGCAGCTATCGCACAGGCTTGCCATGAGATCATCGACGGCAAGATGCATGACCAGTTCCCCACCGACATGGTGCAAGGAGGCGCGGGTACAACGGTGAACATGAACGCCAATGAGGTCATCGCCAACCGTGCGTTGGAGATCATGGGACATCAGCGTGGCGAGTATCAGTACTGCTCGCCGAACGACCACGTCAACTGTGCTCAATCGACCAACGACGCCTACCCTTCTGCTTTTCGTTATGCCTTCATCCGTATGAATAAAGGGCTGGTAACCGAACTCCAGCTGCTTATTGAGTCGCTCCGTAAGAAAGGCGACGAGTACAATAATTCCATCAAGATGGGTCGTACGCAGCTGCAAGACGCCGTGCCGATGACGAGCGGACAGGAGTTCCATGCCTTCGCCAATAACCTCGAGGAAGAGGTAGCCAACCTCGGACGGAACGTCAAGCTGCTCTATGAGATCAACATGGGCGGAACGGCTATCGGTACGGGTCTGAACGCCCGGGCGGGTTACGCAGAGCTGTGCATCAAGAAGATGTGCGAGCTGACCGGCGAACCTTTTGAGTTAGCCAGCGACCTCGTTGAGGCAACGCCGGACACCGGCGCATATGTCAGCTATTCGGCAGCACTCAAACGCCTCGCCGTCAAACTCAGCAAGACCTGTAACGACCTGCGTCTGATGGCTTCCGGTCCGCGGTGCGGTCTGCATGAGATCAACCTGCCGCCAATGGCTCCCGGTAGCTCAATCATGCCGGGCAAGGTGAACCCCGTCATCCCGGAGGTCACTAACCAGGTATGCTTCAAGGTCATCGGTAACGACACTGCCATTACCTTCGCCGCCGAAGCAGGACAGCTGCAGCTGAACGTCATGGAGCCGATCATCACCGAGTGTATCTTCGAGTCCATCACCTGGCTCAGGAACGTGATGAAGATCCTCCGCAAGAAATGTATCGACGGCATCACTATCAACAGCGAGCATAACGCCACTACCGTCAGACACTCCATCGGTATTGTCACGGCGCTCAATCCCGTCATCGGCTACAAGGCCTCGACGAAGATCGCCAAAGAGGCGCTTGAGACCGGTAAGAGTGTGTATGACCTCGTGTTAGAGCACGGGCTGCTGAGCAAAGAGCAGCTGGACAAGCTCCTCGACCCGGAGAATATGCTCGCAGCACATTAAGTAGAAAGTTGAAAGAAAAGGATGACCCCAATCGAGGTCATCCTTTTTGTTTATCTGCGTCTGCCGCCTCCGCCGGAGGAAGCACCGCCGCCTCCACTGCTTCTGCCACCGCCGCTGTAGCCACCGCCTCCGGAGTAACCTCCGCTGGAACGGCCACCGCCGCTATAGGTGCTGGAGCCGCTGCTACGGCTGCCTCCGTAAGAGCTACCGCTCGAACGCGTACTGCTACCGCTGTAAGTACTCGAACTGGAAGTTCTGGTCGCACTCGTTGATCTCGAAGGACTTGAGGTGCGCGTCGCGCTTGAGGTACGTGTAGCAGAGGACGTACGGGTCGTTGCGCTACTCGTTCTTGCGGTACTTGCCGTGCTTGCCGTGGAGCGACTTACTGCGCTCGTCGAACGAGTTCTTGTGCTACTGGATGTCCTAGTGCTGCTGGTACTACTAGGGCTACTAGAGGTTCTCGTCGTCGCGCCGGAGGTTCTCGTCGTTGCGCCGGATGTTCTCGTCGTGCTGCCGAACGTGTTACGAGCGGTTGCAGGAGTGGCTGTACGAGCCGAGGTGCGAGCACCTGCTGTCGGAGTAGCTACGCGAGCGCTAGAGCGAGCGCTGGTACGGGTAGTCGTAGTACTGCGTATCTCCCGTGCGTTCGTCAGACCGCTGTTGCGGCGTGTGAAAGAGCGATCGGGATGCGCCGTGGCGTACTCTCTGCGGGCTACGTTCCGATGCAAGTCATGGTAGCCGCGGCGTACCTCTCGTGCGTTACGGAATGAGCAGCAGTAGTGGTGGTGATGATAGGTGTAGCAACGATGCCAGTACCAATCATGTGCCCAGCAAGCGTGTGCGTACCACCATCCCGGCCAATAGCCCCAGTACCAAGGGCTGTTCCATGCGTACCATGCGTCAGACCAGAACCAGTCGTAGATCACCGGACGATAGACGTAAACCGGCTCTATCACGTAATTCGTACCATAGACATACTCGTCGCCAACTACCTGAACGGAAACCTCGTTCTGCTCGTCTTTCTCCACATATATGGAGGCTACGTCCTGGAAGATATCCTTCGCCAGCACCGCCTGCAAAACGATCAGACGCTTGTTACCCTCGCCGGTCTCTACGACACGAAGATAATCGACTTGCCCATCGCCGTTCAGATCCAAGTTACAGAACGCGCTGTCCGGGTTGTTGAGCATCGTCTCGAACTCCTCCAGGTTCTTAGCCTCTGCGAACAGTTTAGCTACAACCTTCAGATCGAGTCCTTCAGAGATGTCGGTACTCTTAGCGGAAACAGTAACTGTCTCTTCCGCCCATAATGCTGTGCTCACGAGCATCAGCGCCATCAGAAGTGTAGTTAATTTTTTCATAATTGTAATGTTTTAAATGGTTTTCGAAATCTCGATAAATCGATATATCGGTACTTCGTTACCCTGATCCTTCAAATACCGTGCCAAAACCTCACACGAGTTTCAGATCATGGTGCATTTTTTCTTTTTTGGTCCGCATGTAGCGCACGTTCCAGCGGTTCGGTTGGATCTCTATAGGCACGTTCTCGACGATCTCGATGCCGTAACTCTCCAACCCTACACGCTTGACGGGATTATTGGTCATGAGCCGCAGTTTGCAGGCGCCCATCTTGCGAAGTATCTGCGCACCCACGCCGTAGTTGCGTTCGTCAGGACGGAAGCCCAGATGGATATTCGCCTCCACGGTGTCGTCGCCCTGTTCCTGAAGTTTGTACGCGCGGATCTTGTTCATCAGACCGATACCGCGGCCCTCTTGGTTCATATAGACGATAATACCCTTGCCTTCCGCCTCGATCATCTGCATAGCTTTCTTCAGTTGCTCGCCACACTCGCAGCGTTGCGAGCCGAAGATATCTCCGGTCATACAGGACGAGTGTACGCGGCAGAGCACCGCTTCGTCCTCAGTCCATGTGCCTTTGGTCAGCACCACATGCTCTAATCCTGTCGTCAAGTCGCGGAACGGCGTGAGCATGAACTCTCCGCTCTGCGTCGGCAGGAAGACCGTCTCGCCGCGTTCAATAAGACCGCTCTCTTGACTCTTGTCTCTTACCTCTTGGCTCTCGACTCTTGACTCTTGGCTCTCTCGCTCTAAGCGATAGGCGATGAGGTCCTTGATGGTGATAATCTTCAGGTCGAACTCCTTCGCCACCTCTTGCAGTTGCGGCATGCGCGCCATGGTGCCGTCGGCGTTCATGATCTCTATCAGCGCCGCTGCCGGTTGAAAACCTGCCAGTTTCGCCAGATCGACACCTGCTTCGGTATGACCTGCACGCTGCAAGACTCCGCCTGCACGGGCGTACAACGGATTGATATGTCCCGGACGTCCGAAAGTCTCCGGCTTGGAAGCCGGGTCGGCTAACGCACGGATAGTAGCCGCGCGGTCGGCAGCTGACACACCGGTCGTGCAGCCTTCCAACTTATCTACCGTCACGGTGAACGGCGTACCAAGCATCGAGGTGTTATTCGCCACCTGGTGCATCAGGTCCAACTCGGCGCAGCGTTGCTCCGTGATCGGGCAACACAACACCCCACGCCCGTGTTGGAGCATGAAGTTCACCTTCTCCGGGGTGATAGCCTCGGCGGCAATGATGAAATCTCCTTCGTTCTCGCGATCCTCGTCATCCACGACGATCACGAATTTACCTTTTTTGAAGTCTTCTAAGGCTTCCTCTATAGTATTTATTCTCATAATTCTTAATGGTTGTCATGAACCTCTTGGCTTTAATAGCCCATGCTTCGGGATTGAACAAAGGCGAGTCTGTCGCAGCTTTGTAGGTCAGGAAGATACCCGTCGGCAGGAGCACAAACGAACTGAGCCACATACCCGTCCACGTCGGCCACAGGGCTTCGCGGGCCATCTTGTATCCCGTGTTGTCGATGATATAATAGACGATGAACAGGATGACGGAGATCACGACCGGTGCGCCTAAACCGCCTTTGCGGATAATCGCTCCCAATGGTGCACCGATAAAGAAGAAGATCAGGCACGCGAAGGCGAGCGTGAACTTCCTATGCAGCTCGATTGCGTGCTTGCGGATGTAGCGGTCGGCGTCCTCCAGAAGGATGGCATTATAATCCACTTGATCGCGGTAGTTCTGCGCTTTCTCCTGTGCGATGGAATAAACATGCCTCTTTTGCTCCAGCGTGAGCGACGCCCAGAGCGAGTCCAAGTCATGCGTCCGCCGCTCTTCCTCCGTGATCGTCGTGGGCACAGGCACTTTCGTGCGCGAGTAGTCACGACCGAAATAACGCTCATCAAGCATCCTGTCGCTCTGTTCGCGACTCGTGGCACGCGACACCTCCTGGACGGAGTCGATGGATTGTATCAACTGCGCGACGTTCTTACTCACGTGCTGGTCCTCCAACAGCGACTCGTCGTATCGGTTGAAGTCCGTCGCAAAATCGATGATGATGCGCTTGTAGGCGAACGTCTCCCGGCGATAGGGGATGCTGTTCGTCGAGCCCGTGGCGCGTTGTTGTTTCTTATTCAGGTTCTCAAAGGACTCGCCGCTGATGAGATCTAACATCAGGTATCGCTTGTCAGCGCTGGTGCTCAGCCGACCCGTGTCAGCCACCATCACCTTCGCGTTCTCAAAACCATCCGAGTAGTCGTAGATCATGATGTTCAACAGATCGCCATGACTCGTCTTCTCGCGCACGTAGATGTGATAGCCGCTGATCTCGTCGTAGAACTCCCCCACGGGGATCTGCAACTCCGGGCTCTTCTGCCTCAGAGAAAAGATCAGCGCCCAGAGTTTCATCTGCGATTTGGGCAGGACGTTGTTGCTAAAAAAAAACGCCCCGACGCTCAGTAGCGCAACGGCAAAGGCCAGCGGCCGTAAGATGCGGAAAAGCGATATGCCGGCAGCTTTCATCGCCGTGAGCTCGAATTTCTCCGCCAGGTTACCAAACGAGATAAGCGAACTGAGCAGGATGGCTAACGGCAGCGCTAATGGTACGACCGACGCCGCGGCGTAGATAAAGAACTCTGCCAATACGTCCAAGCCTATACCCTTGCCTACCAAGTCGTTCACGTGCATCCACATGAACTGCATCAGCAGGATGAAGATTGCAATAAAGAAAGTAGCCAAAAACAGCCCCAGGAAATTCCGGAGCAAGTAAATGTCTATTTTCTTTATCAGTCTCATCATTCTTAGGTCTTCCTAGGTTTTCCTAGGTTTTCCTAGGTCTTCCTATCCCTTCAAATTCTCTTTCACGAAGATCAGCGGCAGCAGGTCTGCGGCGGACTCAAAGACATACGTCTCCTCCTCGCCGTAGAGCAGCACCTCCATCTTCCCGCCGTACCGGTGTTCGGTTTCGAGCATCACCTGCCGGCAGGCGCCACAGGGTGCACCCGGCTCTTTGGTAAAATGTCCGCCCGTGAAGCACGCGATAGCTAATTTCATCACCGGCTCTTCGGGGTATTGTGCACCGGCAGCAAAGAGCGCGCTGCGCTCTGCGCAAAGACCACTCGGGTAAGCGGCATTCTCCTGGTTGCAGCCACGGATCACTTCGCCGTTCGCTAACTTCGCCGCCGCACCCACATGGAAATGACTGTACGGGCAGTAGCTGTGCTTCGTCTGCTCCTTGGCGATGGTCAGTACTTCGCGTTGCTCGTCCGTCAACTCGTCCCAGCGGTAAGCCCGCATCTTCGTGGTTAGATTGTATTCTTTCATACTATAGATAGGTTAATTTCACTTTCGACTTTCTACTTTCTACTTTCGACTTTCGACTCTCAGCAACTCTCAAACTGTCTGAGGAAACGTACGTCGTTCTCGGAGAACAGACGCAGGTCTTTCACTCTGTATTTGAGGTTCGTGATACGCTCTACGCCCATACCGAAGGCATAGCCGCTGTACTCCTTGCTGTTGATACCGCAGGCCTCGAGGACGTTCGGATCGACCATACCGCAACCGAGGATCTCCACCCATCCGGTGCCTTTGCAGAACGAGCAGCCCTTGCCGCCGCAGATGTTACAGCTGATATCCATCTCGGCGCTCGGCTCCGTGAACGGGAAGTAACTCGGTCTCAGACGAATCTTCGTCTCCGGACCGAACATCTCCTTCGAGAAATACAGCAACGCCTCACGCAGGTCAGCGAAGCTCACGTTCTTGTCTATATAGAGTCCCTCCACCTGATGGAAGAAACAGTGCGCACGTGCCGAGATCGCCTCGTTACGATACACGCGCCCCGGACAGAGTACACGGATCGGCGGCTTCTGACTCGTCATCACGCGCGTCTGAACGGAACTCGTATGCGAGCGCAGGAGCACATCGGTCGGTTTCTGAACACCCACCTCTTTCTCGATGAAGAAGGTATCCTGCATGTCACGCGCCGGGTGCTCCGGAGCGAAGTTCAGCATGCCATACACGTGCTTGTCGTCCTCTACCTCGGGACCTTGCGCAATCGTGAAACCGATTCTCGAGAAGATTTCCTCTATCTCCTCACGCACCAACGACAGCGGGTGACGCGTGCCTAACGCAATAGGATCCGGCGTACGGGTCAAATCCAGTTTATCCGCCTCGGCCTGCTTTGCCTCGAACTGCTCACGTAACTCGTTGATCCGTCCTTCCGTCTCTTGACGAAGCTGGTTCAGCATCTGTCCTAACTCACGTTTCTGATCATTCGGCACCGTGCGGAACTCATTGAACAACGCCGTGATCTCACCTTTCTTACTGAGATATTTGATACGCAATGCCTCTAACTCCTCGGCATTATTCGCCTGTATCTCAGACACCTGCGACAGTAATGTTTGAATAGTATCTTTTAAAGCCATAATACGGTTAATTTACAAAAAGCGTGCAAAGTTACAAAAATTTTTGCATATATGCAAATAAAATCAAAGATTTTTAGGAATTAGGGGTAAAAAAAGCGACCACGGTGAAAGATTTCTAAAAATCCGCGACTGACAGTACGTAGAGGTCGCGGTCACGTCGCGGTCATATCGCGGTTTTGAGCCGTAAATAGGCCTCAAATAGGCAGTAATTAGGCAGTTATAGGGTGGATGTCGGATAACATCCGACCTAATAAACGATGTTTTGCCGCATAGCATGCGGCGCAATAGACGAAAGTTTTTAGGGTGAGCAGATGAGCAGCTCATTATGTAAATATCACACACACGCGTGGGTGTGTATAGTTTAAGAAAACAACTGCTCATCTGCTCTATGATCGACCTTCGATGTTTCTGTTGGCATTGACCTCTTCCATGCCTCTTTCCCTAACAATCCATCCACGGGTACGGGAGGCTCCTACCATTTTGTTTTGATACCCGGCTTTCTTGAGGAAAAAGACAGACCTACATTTTTTATTTGTAAGTCTGTCTTTCAACAATTTAACGGTTTAACAGCTTAACGCACCTCTGCGCCTTGCGCGGTATATACCTTGCCATCCGGACGGATGATGTAGAGGATACCGTTATGCAGGATCTTCTGAGAGCTGACTGCTGATGGCTGAATGCTTACATCCTCAATGCCGGTAGTAGTTACCCACAGCGGACGGTTGTCATCGGAAGCGGTGAGGTACTCGATCTTGTCAACCAGCACGATACCGTTGGTGGAAGAGGTGTTGGCGAGATCCCAGTAAACGCGTATCACGCTGCCTGCCTCCCACGGTTTGCCGCTCTCCGGCGTCAGCGTCAGGGTGCATCCGTTGGCGTCGATGTCGCCGCCGGTAACGGTATAGAGCAGTTGCGTGCAAGCGAGGTCGGAATAGACTTTCGCGCCCCATTCGTTGGCACTCATGCCGGTCTTGGAGAACGAGCCGGAGGGGAAGGTCACGCGTATCTGCTTGATCTCACGTCCGAACGCCTTGTTGTCCGCTACATAGACGGGGTTGGCGGAAGCGAGCGTCGCGCTCTTGCCGCCGAACTTGGCATATTCCCACTGGCCGTTGTTGTTGGCTGCTCCGAAGACATCCCAGTCGGTGTCATAGGTCCATGTGTCGTTGTAGTTCTGGTGGTTGGTTTTCTTCGCAGTGAAGTCGCATACATAGGAAACTACGTTGCTTACCGCTTCCTGATAAACGGCTTTGACGAAGAGGTCCGTCTTGACGCAACTGAAGTCGGTGTCCCATCCTACGAACTCGTATCCCTCCACTTCGGGTGCTTCGGGCGCTACGGCAGCCGTGCCCCATTGTACCTGTTGGGTAGAGAGCGGGGAGCCGTCCTTGTCCTGGAAGGTGACGGTGAACATGATGGGGTTGAAG
The DNA here is from genome assembly GCA_002394395.1 of Bacteroidales bacterium UBA4331. Classification (GTDB taxonomy): domain Bacteria; phylum Bacteroidota; class Bacteroidia; order Bacteroidales; family Paludibacteraceae; genus Colicola. Next base: position 88,968 of record DGTR01000023.1, read on the forward strand.
ACCGCGCAGATGTTCATATCCATGGTGACATTGCTGAAATCCTCGCTCCATCCGGCATAGGTGTATCCCTCTCGTTCCGCGGGGTCTGCGGGAGCGACAGCCGCCTGGCCGTGGCGTACCTGCTGTTCGTTGAGACGCGTGCCGTCGAAGTCATAGAAACGGACGGTGTACATATCCTCGTAATAGGTGGCGGTGATGGTAAGGTCGCTGATGACCCATCCGTAATCATTGCTGTCCCATCCGCGGAACTCGTATCCCGGACGGACAGGGTTTTCCGGCGGCGTAACCATCGTACCCGGACGGGTGGTCGTCGTCTGGAGCACCGTGCCGTCCCAGTCCACGAAGGTGACGGTGCACTCCGTCGGCGCATCTGCCGGAGCCAGCGTACCGGCGATGTAGAACTTTTTCCAATACGGGTCTGCCCTGTAGGCTGCCACGACAGCGGGATCGTTCACCACGTTCAGCGTAGCCACACACTGCGAACCGTTCTGTATCTTGCTCCAGTTGAACACATGCGCGCCTTCCATCGTCGGAGGCGTGAGGGCGTAGCAGTCGATGACCAGATCGCAGTCCCATGCATCGTTATGCAGCGAGTAGTCGCCCAGACTCTCCATGCCCGAACCGATGACGAGGTTACGCGACCAGCCGTCGTCAGCCACCCAGCTGAAGAGACGTGTCCAGTAGGTACATGCCGGCAGAGAGGTCACGTCATTGCCGATCTCGACAAAACTGATATACGGAGCATACGGAGCGAGGATGTCTCTGGCTTCGGCAGACAGTGCACCGCCCGTGATTGCCTCTATATGCAGGGTGTTGCTCTCGTCGATCATACCCACGGCGTTGGAGCCGATGGAGAAGTACATCGGGAAATCGAGTTCCTCATAGTCCTCATCGTCCATCCAGTCCATATCGTTCCAGTCGCCGGTCCGGTAGCCGTAACGGAAGGCACGCGGGCGATAGAGCTGGATGTTGCTTACCGTCAGGTTCTTGAAGGCATCGGCATGGGTCTCCGGCGCACTCGGACGCTGGATGTATATCTTCTGCAATCCCGTGCCCTCGAAAGCGCCCTCGCCTATCTCCTCTATCTGGCTGCCGAGGTCGATGGTCGTCAGCGCGGAGCAGTTCTTGAAGAACTCGTCGGGTATCTTCGTGCCGCTGAACTTGACGGAAGCGAGGCTGGTACAGCCGCTGAAGCATGCCTCCGCACCGCTAACCTTGGCGTTGCCGAGGTCGATACTGGTCAGCGCCGTGCAGTTCTCAAAGGTGTTGCTGCCTATCTCTGCGTTGCCGCCGAGCGTCACGCTTGCCAGAGACGTGCAGCCCTTGAAACCGCTGACTTCCAATGCGTTCGGGATGTTGACAGTAGTCAGTGAGGTACAGCCCTCGAAAGCGTTGCGGACACCGTTAGGACGGATATAGAGCACATTCTCCAGATTGATGGATTTGAGTTTCGGACATTGATAGAACGACCCGTAGAGCGTGGTGAAAGTAGGACCGAGCACCACTTCCTCCAGATTCGGGCATTGCTCGAACTGGTAGCCAAGTTTCTCCAAGGTACCCTGTATCTCCACACGTTTGATCTTGGGCTTGGTGCTGCTCTGGATAGAGAAGCCCTGGTTGATGTTCTGCGGGTTGGTGGGAGCCGAAGCGGAGACGATCATCGTACTGTCCGAATAGAGGACGTACAGACCGTCGTATGCCTGACCGCTCTCCACGATACCGCCGTGCTCGCCGATATACTCGAACGAGAAGAGATTCCAGTATTGCGCTGCCAGATACTTGGAGATATGCGCATCGGGTACTTCGAGATTAACGGCTTTCTGACCTGTGGCAGCCGTAGCTCTGCGGGCCGCATATTTGGCTTTGGCTTTGGCAGGGGCATTGCTTGACATGCGACCGAGGCCTTGGAAGGTCTGGACGGTTACTGCCGGAGGCGTAGCCGCTTTCAGTGCCATTACATCCACCAGACCGCAGTTGTTGAAGACCTTGCTGCCAAGGCTGGTCACCTTTTCGCCGAATTTCACTTTCTCAAGAGACGAGCAGTTCTCAAAGGCTTGGCTGGCAATCGTCTGCACACCTTCCGCCTTTACTTCCTCTATCTGGTCATTGTTCTTAAACGCATTCTCGCCGATAGAGGTCACCGTGGCAGGGATCTCTACCTCTTTGATTTGAGATTCACCTTCGGTTGGCGTAGCAAAAGCATTCTTACCGATACCTTGTAGTCCTTCCTCTATCTCAATCTTCTTGATAAAACTGCGGTAGAAATGCCATGGCTGTTCATTTGTATTGGCATAGTCCGGAAGTTTAGGTGTACCGTATTGTCCACCTTGTCTAATAAATAAAGTTCCGTCTTGAGTAATCATCCATGAAGTATAAGAATTACCCCATGTACCAGAAACCGGGAGTATCTTAGATTGATCCAATTGGAAAGAACTCCAAGGAGCATTAATCATATATCCACCTAACAAATCACCAGAGACATGTAGAGTTGTGCTTGCTGCATTAGCTCCTGAAAAGGCATTGGCTGATGTAGTGGGAACAGTTGCAAACACATAGATGTTACCTCCACTTTGGAAAGATCCCCTGAATGCATTCTGTCCGATGCTTTGTAAGTTCTCTCCAAAAGCAATCTCATCAAAATGGCTACCATCAAATGCTCCTTCACCTATTTGAGTTGCAGCAGGGATACTGAGCTTGTTATATAAATTAGAACAAGTGGCAAAAGCATTCTTAACTATTTCTTTTGTGTGTTTTAAGAAGTCTGCTTTTTTTAAGGCTGCACAATTAGCAAACGCACTTTCGCCTACTTTCATGATTTTAGTCGTAGGATTTTGTATGCCACCGTCGATATATACTTCTTTAACATTACTTAGACCATTAAAAGCATTTTTACCGATATAAGTAGTTTTAGAACCCCAAATATCTATGGATTTAATCTGCGTGCGATAACTATACCAGGGAGTTGCAGAAACAGATGCGTAGTCATCAATGTTGTTGCAATGTATTACTAGTCGTGATGCTTCACTACGGTTATAAAAGTCATTCATTATACACCACGAATATGTTAGATTAGCATCACTATCGTAGAGTTTTCCACCAAGTACACAGTAAAATTTATCTGAATAAGAACTTAATGTCGCTTGCAAACTGGAAAGAACGGAGGAATTGGTTACTCCAAAGATTATACGCGAACTTGGTTGAATGTAAATAACTTTCTCTGGACCATTTGTTCCATCTTCACCCTTCCATTTCGACCAATAGTAATTTTCGTAAGTCCGCCTTTATACCATGAGAGATTTTGGCTTTCTATAGTAGGTAACGTATTGCCGGTTAACCAAATAGAAGGTCCAGCGCCGCCCCCATACTGGAATAAACTTGCGCAACAATCAAAAGCGTCTTTTCCTATAGTAGTTACCGAAGGAAGAACAAGCTTTCCTAATTTATAACACTCTTTAAAGGCTTCATCACCTATACTTTTTATATATCTACCATCGAATACCACAAGGCTATAGCATCCCTCAAAAGCATTGTACCCAATTACCACATCAGCCTGTGATTTGTTTTCGAAAGCGACTGTAGTAATATTCTCGGCATGCCAAAATGCATTTTTCCCTATTCTTTTAATTTGGGAACTGAATTGCACTTTGGTAACGGATAAAAAACGGCACCAAGGACCACAACCTAAATGTGTACCATTGTAATCGGGAACCTCTTCTGCATCAATGTAGAGAGTATTTCCCTCTATTCTCCATGAACCACCCGTGGAAAAATTACCCGAGCTGGTAACATAATATGCCTTTGCAGTTCCTATACCAACTATTAAGCATAGGAGCATTGTAAATAATTTTTTCTTAGCCGCAAGGGCACGACTAATCATTAAAAGATTTTTCATTGTTTGATTAATTTAGAGGTTAAACAAATAAATAATTTTTGTTTCATAAGCTCTGTTGGCGGTTTTATCCCATCGCCCCATCGGTTTTAAAGATTGTTTGTTAATATGGTTGGTTAGTTGTTGTTTTGTTAGTATTGTTTGTTCACAAAGTGTATAAATAAGCTTCTTTATCTGACAAAAATGCGTATTTACGCAAAAATATCACATAAATCCTTGCGTATTCCAAATATTTGTTGTACCTTCGGACGCCGCCTGCCTTTGGCATTCCCCCGAAAGTACGTTCGCACGTTTGTGCGAGTACTCAAGTCTTTTAGCTAAAAAAACAAATAAATTTACTTTTTTCAGCCAAAATCCTTGCGTATTCCAAATATTTGTTGTACCTTTGTGCGCTGAAAGTACAAAATATTTGTAGTTACGGCTCTCATATGGAAATACTGAATACAATTTTGACCAGTTCAAGGACGGTAATTACACCTCAATGGTTAACGCTGGTTTCCGGAACCCAAGACAGAGTGTCTATCCAGCGGTCGCTCATGTATTATGCGCGCAAAGGCACGTTAGGCAATCCACGCAAAGGTATCTACACCAAGCATAATTACAATGAGCAGGAAATGGCTTGCGCCTTGCTTAAACCATCGTACATATCCTTGGAGTACGTTCTGTCGCGCGCAGGCGTTACCTTTCAATATAGCAGCGATATCACTTGCATCAGTTATCAAAACCGCACGATTGAGGTGGATGGCAAACAATACGTTTTTCGCCGCATCAATCCTATGATCTGGACCAATATGGTAGGAATTGAGCAACGCGACAATATTGCTATCGCATCGCCGGAAAGAGCGTTTCTGGATATGATGTATCTCTCTGCAGGGCAATGTTATTTCGACAATCTGCATCCTCTTGACAAGAAAACCATCCGGCAAATACTGCCGACCTATTCATCCCCAACCCTGGCTAAGCGTGTGGAGGCGCTATTCAATGGACATCAATAAACATAGGTATTATCTGATACAAGTACTGCTTGCTATCTTCCGCGATCAGGAACTGAGCAGTCTTCTTGCTTTCAAAGGTGGCACATCGCTCATGTTGTTCCATAACTTGACGCGTTTCTCCACGGATCTGGATTTCAACCTGCTGGACCCTTCGCAGGCTGATAAAGTCTATCAGCGGCTCCATCAACTGCTACTCCGTTTCGGCACTATTGATGATGAGGCGAACAAGTTCTATGGTCCGATATTAGTGCTCAACTACGGCAAAGGCGAACGGATGCTTAAAGTAGAAGTCAGTTCCCGCGAATACCCCAACCATTATGAGGTGCGTACGCTCATGGGAGTAAACATCCGCGTTATGACCATGCCGGATATGTTTGCTCACAAGCTTTGCGCGCTGTCGGAGCGTATCACGCCGAGAGATATTTATGATGTATAGTTTTTCTTGCAGCAACGTACCGAAATCAATGAGGAAATCGTCCGGCTGCGTACCGGCAAATCCGTCTCTGACTTTGCGTCCGACTGCGCTCAATTAGTCAAAACCTACAGCCCTCGGATATTAATGCAGGGACTGGGAGAAGTGCTATTGGACAATGCTTCCAAAAACTTTGTCCGCAAGCAGTTGCTTCAGGAAACAGCCTCTTCTCTGGAACTTTTTGCAATGGTTCCGCTGATTGCCGGAACACAGGCATAACCCTTCCTCTCCGGATTCGCACTTGCGCAACTGAAGCTTATTTATCACAATATGTCAAAGAACACATTTTTGCCGGAGGATTTATCCGGCAATATGGTTTCGCAGAATAATAAAAGGATGCTTGCATACAATTAGTATTCGGCGAAAGTATATATTCAGGCGTCAGCCTTGCAAAAATGTGCAAAGCACCTCCCTCCTACATTCGGGGGAATGATTGCAAATGCAATCAGGCAGATGTCCGAATATGTCAAAGATCGTTGCGGGCCGTCGCGCCCGCATTTTTATTTATGACGCTTTTATTTGATTTCTTAATCAGAGTACATTTCGTATAGGGTTACTATACCCTTGCTATACCCTTGCAGCCACTCTCGAACATATACAAAAAGACGGCACGTGACACAAAATCACGCACCGCCTTTAGCGTTGCTACTATATCTTTTACACCCTTTATACTACCATTCGCAACATGGGGAGGGGGGGGGGTAAAATTAAACATCTGATTTATAGCGAGTTGCATAGGGGACTAAAGAATTGCTTTTAGTCAAAGTTAGTATAGTTGTCTGAGAAATATGTGCTGATTTCTCTTATTATGTCAGGATTCTTTTCTACTACATATTTGCAAACCAAAGCATATGCACTTTTTTCTATTATTTGGTAGTGTAAGTAATGTTCCTCAGAAAAATAAGTAGTCAATATACGCCTATACACACGAAAACGCTTTGTTTCTTTTTCACTTTCGCCTATGAGGTTCGCACCAATGAATCCAAACGATGAGCCTGGATATTGTTCAGCCAACTCCATCAATATAGCAATACAAGTATTGATAATGGGACGTGGCTCATTCAAACCAGTTAAGCGGTTGTATTTGTGCGGGTTTAATCGATCATCCTTTAGGTAGAACTTGATTCCGAAGAATTTGTTCGGATATTCCTCAACACGCACAATATACCATTTTTTAGTGCGTGAAGAGCGGAAATGATAAATCAGCACAGGTACATCCCCTGTGCTCTGTCGGGTAAGAAATGTATAAGGATAGTGAGGAGGAAGCATTATGCCAAATAGCCATAAGTAGGTATCCGATACTGCTGCAATTCATCACTATGTACGCGTTTGAACTCGTACAACTGATTGCCTTTCTCAGTTTTTGTTTCTTTAGTTCCTAACAAAGTTCCCATAATACATAATTATTATTTTCGGCTGCAAAGATACACATTTTTTCGGAATTACGCAAGACTTTTAGAAGAAAAATAATTTTTGCACGCTATTTTGTCGGTTTTGGTGTTAATAAATTAGGTTAATTAGTTTTTTGCTAAAAAAAACAAATAAATTGATTTTTCAGCCAAAATCCTTGCATATATCAAAAAAAAGCAGTACCTTTGCAGCAAAATCGTTAAACTGTTAAATTGTTAAACCGTTAAATTGCAATGAATCGAGACACAGCTATTTTTGACGTCATCCGCCGTGAGCGGGAACGTCAGACAAAAGGTATTGAGTTGATTGCCAGCGAGAACTTCGTGAGCGACCAGGTGTTGGAAGCCATGGGCAGCGTGCTGACCAATAAGTACGCGGAGGGCTACCCGGGTCACCGTTATTACGGAGGTTGCGAGGTAGTAGATATCGCGGAGAACATCGCCCGCGACAGGCTCAAACAGCTTTACAACGCCGAGTACGTGAACGTACAACCTCACTCCGGCGCACAGGCGAATATGGCTGTGTTCATGGCATGTCTGAAAGCCGGCGACACGTTCATGGGTCTGAACCTGAGCCACGGCGGTCACTTGAGCCACGGTTCAGCGGTGAACTTCAGCGGACTGATGTTCAATGCCATCGGTTATGACCTGAAGGAAGAGACCGGGCGCGTGGATTATGACGACTTGGAGATGAAGGCGCGCACGCACAAGCCGAAACTGATTATCGCCGGCGCGAGTGCATACAGCCGCGAGTGGGATTATGCCCGCATCCGCCGTGTAGCCGACGAGATAGGCGCGATCTTCATGGTGGATATGGCGCACCCGGCAGGACTGATTGCCGCAGGGTTGTTGGAGAACCCGCTGAAGTATGCGCATATCGTGACCTCGACGACCCACAAGACGCTTCGTGGTCCCCGCGGCGGCGTCATTCTTATGGGCAAAGATTTCGAAAACCCCTGGGGCAAGACTACGCCGAAAGGCGAGATCAAGAAGATGTCCGCCCTACTCGACTCGGCTGTCTTCCCGGGTACTCAAGGCGGACCGCTGGAGCACGTGATAGCCGCTAAAGCAGTGGCCTTCGGCGAAGCGCTGACGGAGGAGTTCAAGATCTATCAGAAACAGGTGAAGACCAATGCTGCAGTCATGGCGCAGGCGTTCATGGACAAGGGTTACAAGGTCATCTCCGGCGGTACGGACAACCACTCGATGCTGATTGACCTGCGTCCCAAGTTCCCGGAGCTGACGGGTAAAGTAGCCGAGCAGGCGCTGGTAGCCGCAGATATCACGACCAACAAGAACATGGTTCCGTTTGACAACCGTAGCGCGTTCCAGACCTCGGGTTTGCGTTTCGGTACCCCGGCTATCACCACCCGCGGCCTCAAAGAGGACCGGATGGGATGGATCGTCGAGCTCATCGACCGCGTGCTCGTTGATGTACAAAATAACAGCATCGCTAACACGAAGGTTATTGATGCTGTTCGGGAAGAAGTGAACCGCGAGATGAATCAGCACCCGCTGTTCGCCTGGTAAGAGTTATATACTTCTTTGTTTACGGAAGTGATTTGGAGTGAGCCCCGTGTGCTTCTTCGTATATTGACAGAAGAATGACGTATTGGGGAACTCCATTTCCTTCGCTATCTCATGGATGGGCAAAGTAGTGTTACGAAGGTAATGCTTTATCTCCGAAACCGTCACGTCGGCAATCCATTCACCCGCAGACTTACCGCTGCGCTCCTTGCATATCTCCGATAAGTATTTGGGAGTGAGATCCAACTCGCGTGCATACCACTGCACCTCACGCACATGCGGATGTTGGTGGAGCTTCTGGAGGAAGGCATGGAAGGTATAATCGCTGGAGTTAGACTCCATACGCATAGAGGTATGATCTGCGGGAATGACCGCTAACTTGTCGATATAATTGAGCATCTCCATCATCGCACCACGGGCAATGAGCATCAGAATCTGCTGGCGATACGCCGTACGCCTATCCTGCAACTGAAGGGTCAGAAGGTGATAATAGGTATAGAAAAACTCAATGCTGATCTCGTTCACATGGAAGATAGGATTCTCCTTCACGTACTCCTGCTTCACATACCAGTTGGGCTCGATACGCATGTGATCGAACATGATCTGCTCATAGACAGAAGCATCAATAGTGACCTGCGAGAAGGCAAAATCCGGCGACATCTTGTATGGACCCAGAGGATGTGTGAAATCCGGAATACGGATAAACAGATCGTCCTTTGCAATACGTAATGTCTTGCCTCGATACTCAACGTCAATATGCCCTGCGCGGCAAAGAAGGACAGTCATCGTTGCGGATGAGGTAGTACGGGTCTCACGACAATAACGGAATCCTTCAGGTTCATCTGTAATAAAGAGTAAGTCTGTAGATAGTGTCATAAAGGCAAAATTTTTCTTGTTTTCGGTGCAAAAGTACTACAATTTTGGCAAATACGCAAATTTTTTGTTATTTTTTTTGCAGAAACCGTATTTTTTTTGTAATTTTGCAGTCAAAATACCATTTTTTATGAAAAAAATTACTATTTTATCGATTTTAGCGCTTATGTTTTGCGCGTGCTCGGGTAGTTCCGATCGGTTGCTCACTTCCGCAACGGGTTCCATTTATGAGTGTCTGGTAGTGGGGGATGCCGCAGTTAAGACACCGGTATGCGAGGCCATGGGTGCCGATATGTACGGTCTGCCGCAGATGGAGCCGTATTTCACGACGATGTTTGTACCCACGTCGCAGTTTGACGACCTTTTGAAATCCACGCGAAACATCCTCCTTGTGGACGTCAACGAGCAGAAATACACGCATATCAAAGCGACCAAAGCGCGTGACGTATGGTCCCAACCGCAAGCTATGCTCCATATCCAGGCTCCGAGCGACGAGGAGTTCTTGGCATATTGGCAGGCGAACGGCGAGAAGATCCGCGAGTGGTTCGTACAGGAGGAGTTAGCCCGCCAGCTGCGTTTCTACCGCGCAAGTACCAATAAGGAAGCGCGTGCAAAACTCAACAAGAAAGGCTACGACCTGCTCATCCCGGAGGACTTTATGCTGATCATGGACACAACCCTGGCACTAAATGACCAAATGGTAAATGACCAAATGGTAAATGTTTTATGGTGTTGCAACAACAAAGGCCCGATGCGCAAAGATATCCTCGTTTATGACTTCCCTTACACGGCGCAGGAGCAGTTCTCCAACGACTCCATCATCGCCATGAGGAATGCTATCGTAGGCCGCTTGGTCAGCGCCCAAGTAGAAGGCAGTCACATGGGAACGGAATACAAACACTTCCCGCCGGTAAGCCGTCAGGTAGCGGCGCTGCGGGACAGCGTGGGAGGCTTCTACGGGATAGAGACAAGAGGCCTTTGGAAGATCGAGGACGGCGAAGCCATGGGCGGACCGTTTGTATCGCTCACAAGACTCGACCAAGTGAACGGAAGGGTCGTGACCGCAGAGACCTTCCTCTACGCACCGGGTCAGAAGAAACGTAACGCCCTTCGTCAGGACGAAGCGATCCTCTACTCGCTCACGATGCCGAATGAACGGTGAGGGATTTCCAGCGGTGGAGGCCGTAGAGGCAGTTAGCGCACCAGAAGGCATACTGCGCCGCCATGCAATAATCGCCTGCCCGGAGCCATAAGACGACGCTCAGCAGATCCACCGCCAGCCAGAAGAACCAATGCTCGCGATAGACGAGAATCAGCAGTACCTGCCCCACAAGGGCGGGTACTGTTGTATAGGCATCGAGGTAAGGCTGTGAGTCGTCCGTCCAAGAGGCTAAGCCCCACCCCACCAGCTGCGCGATGATGAGCGTAGCTACTGCAATACCTGCAATCACCGGCCAGGACAAACGCCGCGGCTCGACACGGGTCTCTTCGGCGCCGTCTTCACCGTTCACACGCAGACGCTGACGCCATACATACACGCCGTAGATCATCGTGAAGAAATAGTAGATATTGATACCTATCTCCCCGTAGAAACGCTGGGTATAGCAAAGATACGTGTATATCCCCACTTGCGCAAAACCGAAGAGGAAATTCCATATATTGCCCTGCGCAGAGAGGACAACGGTGCACACTCCGAGACAACCGCACATCAGCGACAGCCACGTGTCATGGGGCATGAGCGAGAAAGTGACCACCTGAATCAGCAATCCCAACACCAAGAAACTATAATCGAAAATCTTCTGTTTTGTCACCACTATTTCTTTTTCTGTTCCGCCTGAATCAGTTCTTTCGGTTTCGCCTTCAGCTGTTCTACCGCCTGGTAATCCCACTCTTCCTCAAAATCCCAGTTGGACTTGGTCTGTATCTTCTCCGGGAAATAGTAGATAGGCTCCGGTTGCCGTTTCTCGCTCCACGAACCGGTAGTCCACTTGCCATCTCCGTTCTCATCCAGATAGAGACGCAGGTAATACGCATCGGGTTTGAGGTACTCAAAAAATGCTCCTTCGGGATGAGCCGGCAGTTCACGAAGCACCAGATCTTTGTTGTTCAACACCTGGATACGCGCCTTCGGCAGATAGGGATTGAGTTTCACGCGCAGCGTCGAGTAGTCGGAGAGCGACTTGACCTGCAACGGGTAAGAGCCCTTGATATGCGTGATTCCGTATATATCATGGATTGCGGCACTATCGATATGCAGTTCATATTTGCCTTCGGGTTTGAAGTCTGCCAAGAAGATCAGCTGCATCGGCAGCGTGTCGTACGGCGCTATGGAGAACTTCATCGGTTTGAGCACCGTATCCACCTTCTCAAAGAGATGAATCGAATCCGGTTCGATGGACGCAATAGGTGTCGCACATTGCAGGCGGAGCGTGTCATACAGTTCAAAGCCGTTACGGGCATTGGTCTTGAGCTCCAACCGGCGGTTTCTGTTCTTCCTCTCCTCCGCTGCCTTGGCTCTCGCATTGAGTTTAGGTGCACGCCAGATAGCGCGTAAGGTGTCCGTGTACCACTCCAGGCGGTAGAGACTGTCCGTACGGCGGTAACGCGCCTCGATGAAGAGGGAGTCTTGTGCGATGGAGAAACTGTCCGTCAGCCATATAGTCACCGTGTCGCGTTTCGGGGAATAGGACGTGAAGTAGTTCAGCGAGTCGCTCAACGGTCGCAAGTCAGGCAGACTGTCCGGCGTAGAAGAGAAATAGATCTGAATCCGATGCTGCTGATCACGAATCGTACGCTGGAGATACAATCGTTGTTGCTCCTCACGGAAGAGCATCAGCGTCGCGCCTTTCACTTCCGGCTCCGGGAGCGTGTCTAACGTAAGCGTATCAGTCATGAGGGAATCTGTCAAGAGCGTGTCCGTCGTAAGCGTGTCAGTCATGCGGACAGGCGGCAGGACGGGCTCTATCGGTTCGTCGGCAAAAGCCAGCGCTTCACCCGGCGAGAGACGGTAGTCACGGCTAACCTCTTCTACGGCATAAAGCCGGTATGTGCCGGCATGCATGTTACTGATTCGGAAGAAACCCGCAGAGTCTGTACGTGCGACCCGCAGGAAAGTCGTTGACGTGAACGCAGAGTCTTCCATCGTCTCGTGGACGCCGACGAAGATATCTTGCTTCGGATTGAGCGTCGCCGCGTCAAAGACGCGACCGGTGTACTCGAGTGTGTCGATCGTCGGACCCGTTGAGAAATAGAAAGAGTAGTTATGGAGCGGCACTTTCTCCCGATAGTCGCATACCGCGTCGCCGAAATTGAGGGTATAAGTGGTACTATCCCGCAGGGTGTCCTGCAGTTGGATAACCAGTTTTTTTCCTCGTACCTTGACATCCGGTGGCGTCTGTTGCGGAGGGGACATCAGCAGGTTCTGAGCAATATTATTGAGTTGAAGATACTCATCGAAAGTGACCTCAATCCGCTTGCCTTTGAAATTCAGCGCACCCATCTCCGGCTCGCTGCTGCGGGGCTTAGGCGGCGTAGTGTCTTTCGGTCCACCTTGCGGACCTATCCCACGGTTAGCGCATCCCGCAATAAAAAACGCGAGAAGGAGGACATTAATTATCTTTCGGAGGATCTTCATCTTGTTCTTCTTATTCGTCTAAAGTCTTCAGTTCGTACCCTTGCGCAAGCAACCACTCAATGGCTTGAGGCAAGGTAGCTAACATCCGTTCATTGGATTTGACGGAGTCATGAAAATTGATAATACTTCCCGGTCGGGTACAGCTTTTGATCTGCGCGAGCATCGCTTCGGGTGTCCGCCGCGGGTTATAATCGCGGGTCAGGACATCCCACAGGTAGATGCGGTAGCCTTTTGCTGCAACCGCTTTGCGCTCCCATACCCACGTGCGGCCGTAAGGCGGTCTGAACCGGTTTAGGACCGGAGCAGGATAGCCGTCCGGATAGTTCCGTTGGACCGCCTCCTCCCATTTGGCTACATTCTCCATATACGTCCGGGTGGAGACCTTCCAGCCCTTCATGTGGTTATAGGTGTGATTGCCGATGGCATGCCCGCCTTTCACGACCTGAGCAAACACCTCCGGGTGCTTGTCGATATTCTCTCCGACCATGAAGAACGTCGCCTTCACGCCGTAACGGTCGAGAATCTCCAAAACTCTCGGCGTCACTTCGGGGATGGGTCCGTCGTCGAAAGTAAGATACACCGCCTGCCCCTGCCGGCAAATGCCATAGGGGTACAGGCGTTGTAATATAGATTTGAGATATTTCAAATTTAGGATTTATGATTTAGGATTTACCATGCGAGGGACGAAGCACCAAGGATAGCGGCGTCGCTGTCCTTGAGAATCGAGATGGATACCGGGATTTTTCCTTTCCAGATCGGCATGAGGTTCTCATCGAGCGCCTCTCGGATCGGATCCATGATCCAGTGACCGGACTTAGTCAGACCACCAAAGAGGATGATTGCTTCGGGCGAGGAGAAATGTACATAATCCGCCAGTTTCTGACCGAGCAGATGACCCGTATAATCGAAGATCTGCTTGGCAACGAGATCTCCCTTCTCTGCTGCATCAAAGACATCCTTGGAGGTAATATGATCGATGTCTGCCACTTGGCGCAGGAGTGTCGGTTGGGTCGTAGAGGTCACGATCTCTTTTGCGGTACGAGCAACACCGGTAGCCGAAGCATACGCCTCGATACATCCTTTCTGTCCGCAACCGCAGAGGCGTCCGTTGCCCGAGTGATCGATCTTGCAGTGGCCTAACTCGCCTGCAAAACCGTCATGGCCGTACAGCAACTTGCCATCTATGACGATACCCGATCCCACGCCGGTACCGAGGGTGATGACGATGAAGTTCTTCATGCCGCGTGCAGAACCATAGATCATCTCGCCTTGTGCTGCTGCGTTGGCGTCGTTCGTGATTGTACATTTAACGCCCATACGCTCGGAGATGAGTTTGGCAAACGGTACAACGCCTTTCCACGGCAGGTTCGGTGCTTGCTCGATGCAGCCCGAGTAGAAATTGGCATTCGGCGCACCGCAGCCCACACCCACGATGTCGCTCATCTCAATACCCTCATCGGCTACGAGACGTTTCATACCTTCGCAGAGTACATCACAATACTCGTCTATCTCCGGATACTGCTGGGTAGGAATAGAGTTGCTGCGCAAAACCTGACCTTCGTCGTTAACCAAACCAAACTTGGTGCCTGTACCACCTAAGTCGATACCTAAAGCATACTTTTTCATAACTATTAAATTTAAAAATTTTGAATCATAAATTTGTGTTCAAGAACCGCAAGATTCTCTCGTGCATGTGTTTGGCGTTATTGCCCTGACGCAGATGATGGTTGTCGTCGGGGTATAACTGCATCTCAAACTGCTTATCCGCCTCCACTAAGGCATTGATATACTGCATTGTATGTTGCACATGGACATTGTCATCACCCGTGCCATGGATGATCAGCACAGCTCCGGAGAGGTCGGCTGCTTTGTTTAGAAGCGACGCTTCTTCGTAGCCTCGCGGGTTAACCTGCGGACGACGCATGTACCGCTCCGTATAAGCGGAGTCGTAGAGTTTCCAATCGGTCACCGGCGCGATGGCGATGCCGGCTTTGAAAGGATGGTTCTTTTGGCTCATGGTGTAAAGCGTCTCGTAGCCGCCGTAAGACCAACCGAGAATCGCCATGCGGTCGGCATCAATCTCTTCGCGGGCACCGATATAGTTCGCTGCCGCAATCAAATCTTCCGCCTCTTTCTGCCCCAGAGACATATAGGTCTCGTTACGCCATGCACGGCCGCGACAATCGCTTCCTCGGGTATCGACGATCAGAACCGCATAACCCTGCTCGACCAAGGCGTACTCAAATTTCTTGCGCCAGCGGTTGAGCACTCGTTGGCTGGCAGGACCGCTGTAGTGCATGACGACAAGGGGATTAGGAGTAAGGGGTGAGAGGTGAGGGATGAGGAGCATCGCTTCGAGTTCCTGACCCTTGCCGTTGGGGATACGGAGTAACTGCGGCTCAGGCAAACCCTGCTCTTTCCATGCTGTAATAGTGGCTGTATGGTCTAGGATTAGTCTTACTTGAGTCTTATTTGACCCTTTGATAGTATAAAGGGTATAGGTGTTCGGCGTATCGAAGGATTGGAAGCAATCGATCATTCGTTTGGTGTCCTTGGAGAAGCGCGCGCTGTGGGTTCCTTCGCCTTCGCTCAGTTTGATGTTTTTGCCGTTGGGTTTGATGGAGACGGCGTAGATATCGCGTGTCGCGGGCGTAGTAGCGGCTTGGTAGTAGAGGGTCTGAGACTTCTCATCCACTGCGTAAAGGGAGGTCACATCCATCTCTGCGGGCGTGAGAGCGCGCAGTTGGGAGCCTTGCGCATTATGCAAGTACGCACGACGCCAACCGTCTTTTTCGCTCAAGGCGATGAAAGAGCCATCGGAGAGCCACCGGTACTCGTCGAAGAGACTATAGTCCACGAAATAGCTGTCGCTTTCTTCCTTGTAGAGCAGGTTCGAGACGGTCGATTTGGCATTGCAGGAGAGAATCTCCATCTTCGTCTGGTCCCTATTGACGCGCAGGACGAGCAGTTCGCCCGCCGGCGTCCAACGGAGTCTCGGGAAATAGAGGTCTTCACTTTTCGGGTTTACCTGCATGGTCTGAATGCCTTTTGTAGCGACGTCATAGACGCAGACAGACACCTTTGCATTCGGACATCCGGCTTTGGGGTAACGCAGGCTCTCTTGGGTCGGGTACTGGGTATCGCTATAGACCTCCCAACTGAAACTCGGCACCTCGTGTTCGTCGAGGCGGACGAAAGCCAGCATTTTGGAATCCGGACTCCAAGCAAAAAGCGCCGTCGTGCCGAACTCCTCTTCGTAGAGCCAGTCGGCGATGCCGGAGATGATATCCGTGTCCTCGTTCTTCGTTACCGCCACTTCGGTCCCGAAATCGAGTTTATGGATGTAGAGGTTATTATCTTTGGCGAACGCCACGTACCGTCCATTGGGGCTCATAACTGCATCGCGCACCCGGTCAAACCCCATGCCTGTGCCGAGTTTCTTGCGGGTATGGCGCATGGAGTCCACCACATACCATTCCGCCAAACGCGAATGGCGGAAGATACGCTCTTCGTTCTCACATTCTAAACGGTACCGGCCGGCCGTTGCGGTCTGATCGCCGATGGATAAGATACTATCCTGCTCTGCGGCAGAAAGGGTTTTCGGGTTATACTCGCCCGCCAGAATACCTTGCAGGACCGTCAAAAAAATCAGCAGTATTTTCATCTCAATCGTAGTTCTTTCTCTCCGTTTCGGATAATCAGATCGTAGATTCCGAAAGGAAGGATATATTCATTTTTTATAGTCTCTAAAGTGCGTTCAAAACCCATGCCAAACTCCGGATGGCAGGTATAGACCTGCTCGTTTTCCGATGCCGGGAAAGCGAGTTTCAGAGGGGAGTTCAGCGGGTCAGCAGCCATCAAACCGACATAATAATCTCCGGAATGCAAATCCTCCACATTCAACCATAAGACATAGTTTTTATTCGCAATCGTGGCATAGAGAATGGTCTCGTTGCCTTTGTGATAAACGCGCCAAGGCGTTACCACTGCCACCAGTTTTCGCTGGTCGTTATAACCGATAGGTGTCCCCGTCACAGTGTGGACGAGATAGGCTGTGTCTTTGGCGGCATTGAAAGTCATCGAATAGAGTTGGTTGAATGCCTTGCGGTCAAGTATATCGGGTACCATCTGTCCCTTTTCATCCGGTGTTCCGGAGAGCGCCATTTGGGACTGCGTGTTCACATAGAGGTAGTCACCGTCGGTTAGTTCGGAGACGTAGATCGACTCCTCGGGTAGTAGCGCTTCATACGCCGCCCAGAGAGTGATGTCCTCCGGCAGAAAACACTGTGTATTAGGCGCAATCAACTCCGGCCGCGTGGTCGTCTGACCGCATTCGGTCTCCGTCCATCCGATGAACCGCCAGCCGTTATAGTCATCCATTGGAGGCAGGAAGACCCCTGCTCCACCGGTGGGCTCCGTAAGCGTCTGATAGACTTGGTTTCCGCGCATGAGCGTCACGCTATGCGCGGGCGCGGGCGTGTAGTAAATAAGGTAGCGGTCGATATAGATGGAGTTCGCCGTGCCCCGCAGCCGGACAGTCATCTCCTGTACGCCCGTATAGGCCTTTGGCAAGAGGGAAAGCGCATGAAGATTCGTGTTGTCGTACGCGCCGAACCACTGCTCGAAAGTGCCGCTCTTGGTCGCCGCCGACTGATTATTGACGGAGACGGACCATGTACCGGCTCCTTCGGATTTATTAGAGCGTATATAGACCTCAACCTTGTTCACCGTCATGCCTGCGAGGTACGATAGTTGCAGTATAGCCTCGTCGCCCTGGCGAACCGTTCCTTTCTGGTACGAGCAGCTATAGGAAACCTCGGCGGACGGAGGAATATCCCCCGTTGCGACGACAGCGTTCTTACTGTCCACCGTCAAGGTCAGTACCGATAAAAGGATGGTTAACCAGGTCATGCGTTTTTGTTATTTCGTTCCTCCGCCGAGTGCCACGTATAGGTCGATGAGGCTGATGAGTCCGTTATAGCGGTTGGTGACATCAGAGAGTTGCGCCTTGAGGTAGTTCTCCTGCGCCGTAAGCACCTCCAAGTAGTTGGCTCTACCGGTTTTCATCAACTCATACGTGCCTTCATATGCCTCGCTCTGGGTGGTCAGAAGACGTTGGTAGAGGGTGTCTTGTTCCTGCGCATTCTTGCAACGGAAGATCGCATCGTTCACTTCGTTTCCGGCTCTCAGCATCGTCTCCACATAGCGGTTCGCTGCTTCCTCTTGCTCGAGTTTGGCGATCTTGAGGTTCGCTTTGAGTTTACCGCCGGCAAAGATCGGTTGCGAGAGGCCGAGCACTGCATTCATGAGCAACTGACCGGGGTTCACTACAATGCCGCCGTTATTGGTCCATCCGATGAGTCCCGAAAGAGAAAGCGCCGGACAGAAAGCGGCTTTTGCCATATTCGTTTGATAAAACGCCGCTGCGACATTACGCTCTGCCGCACGTACATCTGCACGGTTGCTGAGTTGCGCTGCCGGCACTGACTCCAGCGTCCAGGGATCGAAGGTATAACTAGACCACGGCGAACGGGCTATCGCTTGCGGCTCAACGTTCAGCAGCAGACACATAGATAATTCCAGCGAATGGATCTGCTCCAAGAGTTGCTTACGCTGGATCTGCACATTGATAAGGGATGCCTCCATCTGGCCGATAGAAGGCGAATACGCCTGACCGTTCTTAACCAAGACGCGTTGGATCTCCAGCACTTGCTGCCAGATAATCTCCGTACTATCGAGGATAACTCCCTGGTAATCCAGCAACTGCAGTTGCGTATAGATACGTGCAACCGTGGCAACGAGGTTCGCATGAGCCGCTGCGCGGTTATCCTCCGCTTGGTCGCGAAGCACCTGCGCCTGACGTTTGCGATTCGTAATCGTTCCAAAGCCTTCTCCACCCCAGTTGAGTGAGAGCGGAACCTGGTAACTCAGCGTCGCGCCGGACATGCCTGCGCCAGGTGTATAAGTGCCAGAGACGCCCACGTTGGCAGGCGAGATAGCCAAGGTCGGCAGGAAGCCTAACTTAGCGGCACGAAGGCGTGCATCTGCTTCTAACACAGCGAGTTTGCGCGAACGATAATCGACATTGTTCTCCAGCGCTTTGCGGATATGTCCCTGTAAGATCGGATCGGTGATATAGGCCTGCCAGTTCGCCTCGCTGACAGCTGTAATCAGACTGTCCTGCTCAGGTTTCTGAGCCGGCTCGTATTTCTTGAAGATACCGCAGGAAGAGAGGGTCATTGTGCTGGCAATCAGCACAATGATGATTGATGATTTATTATTTATGATTGATGATTTTTTCTCTTCTTCTACGGGTTCGGGCTCTCCTTGGAATCGCTCGTGGAGCGTCTGGAAGATGATATAGAACGCGGGCACGACGAAGACGAGGGCGAGTGTTCCGACCGCCATACCGCCGGTTACACCGATAGCGAGTGCACGGTTTCCGTTTGCTCCTGCGCCGCCTTCGATAATCAGAGGAATCATACCGGCGATCATCGTCACAACGGTCATCAAGATAGGACGCAGACGATCCTCACAAGCACCCAAAGCCGCCTCTACGATAGGCATACCCTGTTTACGTTTCTCCACCGCGAACTCGGTGATAAGAATAGCCGTCTTCGCCAGCAGACCAATCAACATGATCACACCGGTCTGGAGGTAGATGTTATTCTCCTGCCCGCAGAGCCATGACAGCGCGAACGAGCCCATCAGACCGAAAGGTACGGACAGCAGGACTGCCAGCGGGATGAAGAATGACTCGTAAAGCGACGCGAGAATCATATAAATCAACAGGATACAAACAAGGTAAATAAGGGCGGTGAGGTTGGATTTGCTGTTTGCTTGTAACTCACGACTCATACCTCCGTACTCGAACGTATAGCCTGTCGGCAGGTGCGTCTTCGCTACTTCCTCAATCACTTTCTGCACATTACCCTCGCTATAACCGGCACTCGGTTGGATGGAACATGCGATTGACTGATAGAGGTTGAAGCGTTTCTGAGTAGCCGAACCGACTGCCGGCGTAAGCGTCACGAACTGTGCAATAGGTGCCATCTCGTTGCCTATCTTGACAAAGATATTATTCAGCGACGAGGGATCCAGACGGTACTCCGGCGCAGCGCTCGCCATGACACGATAGACCTTTCCGTACTGGTTGAAGTTACTGATATACGCACTACCGCAGTAAGCGCCGAGGGTGTTCAAAACCACATCCGGCGAGATACCTGCGCGGTCACATTGCGTGGCGTTGACATCGACCTTGTATTTGGGGAAGGACTCACTGTAGAGCGACATCGCCATCTGCACCTCGGGGTGTTTCTGGAGTTCGGCGAGGAAGTTATTCACCACTTCGTTGAACTTCGACATATCACCTCCTTGCAGGTCTTCCATCTGGAGGTCGATCGCGTTACTATTACCGTATCCGGGGATCTGCGGCATTTGGAAGGGGATGACCTGCGCGTCCTTGATATCCTCGCAAGAGAGGTATAGTTTCGCCATCACATAATCGATATAATGCTCAATACCTTTGCGCTGGTCCCAAGGTTTGAGGCGGACGACGAGCGTACCGTAGCTGACGCCTGTACCGGAGATCAAACCAAAACCGGAGATCTTGGCATAACTCTCCACTTCTTTGAGCCGCAGCACATGTTCCTCTACCTGCGCCATGATCTTATCGGTCTCCACCAGCGGTGAACCTGCCGGAGCCGACACATCCACCATGATCACACCTTGGTCCTCCTGAGGCACCAGTCCGGAAGGCAACGCACGCATGGCGAACACCATTGCTACCGCTGCTGCAATGAGCCAAAGCCACGCGCGGCGGGGTTTCTGGAGGAACTTAGCCACGCCGTTCTTGTACTTGCCCAAGATAGCGTTATAGCCGGCGTCGTACGCTTCTTTCACATACTGCGCGAAGCTTTTTTTGCCATTCGTTTCTTCTTTTTTAGGCCGGAAAAGGACAGCCGTCAGCGCCGGACAGAGGGTCAGCGCAGAGATACAGCTGAGTCCCACGGAACTGGCGATGGTTATACCAAACTGCGTGAAGAACGTACCGCTGGTGCCGGGCATGAAGGTCACGGGGATAAATACAGCCATGAAGACCAGCGTACAACTGATAACCGCCACCGTCACTTCGCTCATGGCATCTTTCGTAGCCTTATATGCCGATGTGTAGCCGCTCTCCATCTTCGCCATCACCGCCTCGACGACGACAATCGCATCATCGACGACCGTTCCGATGGCTAACACGAGGGCAAAGAGCGTTAAGATATTCAGGGAGAATCCCGCCACTTTCACCACTGCGAACGTACCTAACAGCGATACGATGATGGAGATCGACGGAATGAGGGTTGCTTTGAAGTTCTGGAGGAAGAAATACACCACCAGAATGACCAGAATGATCGCAATGATCAGGGTCTCTACGACGTTATGGATAGCGGCATAGAGGAAGTCATCGGAAGTCTGGAGCGTGGTGAACTCCAAGCCTGCCGGCATAGTCTTTTTGATCTGGTCATACAGCTCATTGATCGCCGCATTCACCTGAGTAGCATTAGCTCCCGGCGCCTGGTTAATCATGAATGCCACACCGGGCTTACCATCGACGCGGGAGGAGAAGCTGTAGTTCAATGCGCCTAACTCCACATCCGCCACGTCGCGCAGATGGAGCACGTTGCCATGATCCGTACGAAGGACGATCGACTCAAACTCCTCGATGGACTGCAGACGACCTTTATACTCCAAATTATACTGATACGTGTTGCCGCTCTGCTCGCCTAACGAACCGGTAGCAGCCACCATGTTCTGGTTGCCGATAGCGGCGAAGATATCATTCGGCTCCAGCCCATACTGCGCCATCACATCCGGCTTCATCCAGATACGCAAGGAGTACGTGTTACCTAACAGCTGCACTGCACCGACACCCGTCACACGCAAGAGACGAGGCTTGACGTTGATATCAATATAGTTGGCGATGAAATCCATGTCGAACTTCCCGTCGCGGCTGACGAGCGCAGAGATCTGGAGGATGTTATTCTGTCTCTTCTCAACCTTTACACCCACGCGAGTCACCTCTTGCGGAAGCAATCCTAATGCCGCCGACACGCGGTTCTGCACGTTGACCGCAGCCATGTCGGCGTCCGTACCTTGATTGAAATAGACGTTGATGTTGACATCACCGGTAGCCGAAGCCTCCGAAGTCATGTACGCCATGTTCTCCACACCGTTCACTGCCTCCTCAATAGGCATCACCACGGATTTCATCACCGTGTTGGCGTCCGCGCCGGAATAGGACGTTGAGATCATCACCGTCGGTGGTGCGATATCCGGATACTGCTCGATAGGCAGCGTCTTTAGGCATATAAAACCCACTAAAGCGATTAGCAGCGAGATACACACCGCCATCACTTTTCTATCTACGAAGATATTTCCCTTTGCCATAATCAGTACAACACTTTTTGTCCTTCATGCACATTCGCAGCGCCTTTAGCCACAATCGTTTCCCCTTCTTCGACGCCGGATTTGACTACCGCGCGCACGCCGTCGCCCAATTCTTCTATTTCTACGATAGCGCTGGTAGCGAGGCTGTCTGCACCCACTTTATAGACGAGGGCTTTGTCTTGGATACGTACGACAGCAGTCAGCGGCACTAACATCACATTCTCCCACTCTATAGGCATCACTACAGAGCCTTGCATTCCCGAGAACAGTTCACCTTTGGGGTTTGGGAAAGTTACGTAGCAGGTCACCGAACCGGTCTGCTGATCGACCATACCGGAGAGGCTGGTGATACGACCTTTCTCGCTGTACTCGCTGCCGTCTTTAAAACGGAAAGAGAGCGGCGGAGCTATCTTTACCATAGCGTCCAGCGAACCCAACTCGCTGATCAACGCGTGCACCTGGCTCTCGGTGATGGAGAAGCTGGCTTCCATCTCGCTGACGCCGGCTACGCGGGTGAGCATCGTCCCTTCGGAGATCACGTCACCTACGTGAGGGATGATATTTCCCACTAATCCATTCACCGGACTCTTGATCGTGCAATAATCCAGGCGCAACTCTGCGTCACGAACGGCCGCACGAGCTTGTGCCACTTGGGCCTCAGCCGATTGCAGGGTGTTCAGACTCTTACGCAGCAGATAGCCACTGATGATTCCTTTGTCGGCCAACTCCTTGTTGCTCTCCGCCTCCAACCGGGCATTTTCGCAGTTGGCGAGAGCCGTCTGCAGATCCGCCTTCGCATGTACCAAGGCATTGACTGCAGAGCGATTATCAATCATAAAGAGCACTTCTCCCTTCTTCACGCTCTGACCATCTTTCACCCGGATGTCATCCAGCGTTCCTGTGCATCGGGACACGATAGACACATCGCCTTTACCGCGGATAGCGGCACTCCAAGTCATCGGAGCGGTCACAGTCTCACGGGCCAGCGTAAGCGTTTCAAAACTCGTATGCTGCGCCTCGGGCTCTTTCACGCAACTCGTCAGCACACAAAAAGCTAATGTACTAAGTACGAATGGGATTTTTTTCATTGTATTAAGTTAATTTGTGTTTTATTCTTCCACTCCAAGTACAGAATAAGTCTTATCGCCCCGGACAATCATCACTCGCCCATCGCGAAACTGCTTTTGCGGTTTGACTTCCGCTTGTTGGTTGGTGATAGCTTGCTGCCCGCCGGCAACGACTTCAACCGATACCCCCAAGTTATTCATTCCGGTATTCTGGTCCCAGACATTCTGGTTGGCGAAACGCACAGCATAGCGCGGATCACTTGCCAACGACTCGTAGGCATCCGGCAGATGGAGATACATCTGATAAGTACCCTCTGCCATTGCTGCGGGCAGAGCCGGTGCCTCGTTGATGGTAATCGTGCCTGCTTCAGCAGTCCATTTACGCGGGTCTGCCTGCAGCTGCACCGGATAGGTGTGCTGTGCATTCTTCAGCACCAGATACACCGGACGGTAGTTATACATCGGCGCAAAACCTTTGTTTACGAGCGTGATCTGGATCGGCATATTTCCGCCTTTCGCAGCTTGCGCCGGATACGTACCTTGCTTCAACTGGAAACGATAGCCAAGACGCTTCTCCATCTCCGCAAACGTACCATTATTGCGCCATTTTCCCGTTACCTTCTCGGAATACTCGGATCCGCAGAACGACCAGTGAAAACGGCTCAGTTCAGCAATCGTAGTATCGTGCTGCGCCACAATACTGGCGGGACCATCGTCTTCTACATTCGTCTCACCGCCGTTGGGCACGAAAAGCGTTTCCGTAGCTATATACTGACGCAACACAGGATCGTCATCCGGACCATCGCCATCACGGCCGTACGTACCATCATTACCCCACTCTGCCAAAAAGGCATCATTGTGGTGCCCGATGCGCGCACGGTTGGAGCCGTCATGAGCCTGCGCAGGAGTCAAGGTGTTCTCATCGCCCAGATAGCCGATCTTAATCAGCGGATAGCGCGTCAGTACAAACCGGTCCGCCGGACAAGCGTCCAATACAGCGGTTAGCACCGCCTTTCGGTTGTCATTCATCTTCTGCGTCTCGTTGCCGAAATTAGAACTATAGTACCACTCGCCCCACCGGCCTACAAATCCTGCCTCCATCACATAGATCACATCCGCGTTCGCAGCAATATGAGGTTTCAGCTGCGCCGCATGACGCTGTACCCACTGCAAAGAGGCATCGTTCTTACTACCCCAGTCGTATGCAAAACGCAGCACACATTTGAATCCGTGGTTACGCAGAATCTGCATATCTTCGTCAAAACCCTGCAGGATCTGATTCGAGAGGTCTTTGGTCTTGTAGTTTTTGAGGTAATACATCAGCATCACGATGCTCTGGTTCTTACGCTCGTTATAATGCGAGTCCCATTGGTCCCAGTACCAACTTTCTTCCGGTTGTACTACATGGTTGTTGTTGTCGCTCAAGGCCTTTTCGCCGCCTAACTGGTCGGTAAAGCCGCGTTCTGGATTCGGAAAAGTTGTTGCGTCGTCCGCTTGGTAGTTAATCACGCTTGCGGAGAGTACTCCCGCCCAGACACAAGCAATAAGTGTAAGTAAGTGTTTCATATTATTTTATCAATGGTAATAAAAGAATCTGCCCTATCAGCCCGACCAGTACCGGTTTCGGACGCTCGGCTATCAACTTAAAATCCGCCGGCTTGAGCACAAGCCCCAAGTCGAACATCAGGATTGTCAGTATCGGCAAAACAATAAATATTGCGTTCATTCTGTATCTTCTTTAATTCACGCTGCAAAGTTACAAAAAAAAAATGAAATACGCAATAAAAATTTGCATGTTTTAGAAAAAAGTAGTAATTTTGCAGCCGATTATGTATCCTAAATTAAAAAATCGCGCGTGGCGCGTAATGAAAAGTGAAAATATTCTGCGTCTCGGGCCGTGGTTGTCCGTGCGGCAGGAGTGTGTCGAATTACCTTCCGGCAAACAAATCCCGACGTGGTTTGTACTGGAGTTTCCCGACTGGATTAATGTCATCGCTATCACGAAGGACGGCAAAATGGTCATGGAGGATCAGTACCGCCATGCTCTCGGCGAGACCCATTATGAATTAGTGGCAGGCGTCGTTGACCCGGGCGAGACGCCTCTGGAAGCCGCCAAACGTGAGCTGAGCGAAGAAACGGGCTACGAAGGCGGAGAATGGGAGCTTTTTATGACCCTTTCGCCTAATCCAACAAACCACAACAACCTTTCCTATACGTTTCTTGCGAGAGGTGTAGAGAAAGTGCGAGAACAACATCAAGAGCCGACGGAAGATATTCATGTCGATATCCTCGAGCCGGCTCAAGTGTTAGAGATGTTGCGGGACGGAGAGATTATTCAAGCCCTGCACGCTGCCCCGCTGTGGAAATATTTCGCTCGTTAACGGGAAAATCAAAATACGTATCCGGGTAAGGCTCGTTGCGCAGCGTGAAATGCCACCATTCGGAGTCAAGACCTTCAAACCCGTGACGAACCATCGCATTGTGCAAGATCTTGCGGTTCTCCGACTGCCGATACAAAGGACAGGGATAATCCGGATGGCTCTCCTCGCCGAACCAGTCGAAAGGCGAGCCCATGTCCAACTCCTTGCCGGTAGCGGCATCCAAAAGCGTCAAGTCCACCGTCGATCCCCTGCTATGACTCGATCGCGCGTAGATATACCCTTGCTCGAAAAGTAAAGACTTATCCACCATCGGATAGAAAATAGCCTTCATCGCCGTGTCTGAGATATTCTCCGCCCAGCGGATAAAATGGTTAACCGCCCGCTGCGGACGATAGGTATCCCAGATCTTAATCCGGTATCCGTTCGCTTTTAATTCATCGTTAACCGCCTTAAGCGAATCCGCCGCCTCACGCGTCATCAGCGCAATAGGCTGCTCATAACCATCAATCCGTTCGCCTACAAAATTATAGGTGCTATAGTACCGGATCTCCAGAATAGCATCCGGAATAACATCCGTCACCCGTACAAAATCGCTGCTATCATACTCCGGCGCAGGGCTCTGTTGCTTCTGACAAGAGAAAAGCAACAATGCTGTGATTACAACCAAGAATTCTTTTTTCATACTCATTTGGGGCGCCATACTGCCACCTCTATAATGTTATTCAATATCTTTTGTGCCCACACATGACCGTTAATGCTCATCGCGAAGTTGCTGAACAGTGCCGGTCTCCGTATATTCGATGAGGTTATTTAATATCGTTACGAAGCGCCACTCGATGGCATTTCGCCACATCTTATCGCTAATGAAGGCCGACAGTACACGTCCGAAAGTGATAGAGAACTCATAATGCAGTCTCGTGCGCGTGGGGGAGACAGGCTCCATTACGAAGTACCAATCTCCACCTTCGAGTATCGAACCGGAGTACGTAGCCTTGAGATGGGCAGTAAGGGGATAGTGCGAGGAGGCGGGACGCGTGAGGGAGTACTTGGTACCGAGGTGCTGGTCCTTCCACCACCGTACGCCGAGGACGTAGATATCAATCGCCACATCGCCGGTCTTGGTCTTCGGGTCATAGGTACGGTCCTTATAATCGAGCTGGATAGCATCCCTACTCTCCTTGGATTTCTCTTTGGTCTGCTTGACTTCGGGTTCGCCAAGATTCATGTACGCCCACTCAAAGAGCGAGTCGGGGCACGCCTGGAACTCGTAGCAGAATCGCCGTATGACGGGCAGTAGCTGCTCTATCGATGCCTCGCAGACGGTATCGATGACGACCTTGCGGGTCTGAGGTCGCGCGAAGGTACAAAGCGAGGCTACGGAGAGCATCGCCATAAGCATCATTCTTTTCATCACTTAGAACTCGTAATCCAGGCAGGTTCGTAACTCGGTATTGGGCCGCACGACACCATTCGCCACCGCTACATGGGCTGGGTGAACGGCGTAGCCTTTGAGCGCCTCTTCGGAGACCAAAGTCGAGTCCAGCATGATATCGGCGTTGCTGCTCTCCAGACGACCATCGATCTGTACATGGATATCGACGAGTCCGGGTACTTGGCCTTGGAGGGACTCCAGACCGGATTTGATGGCTTTCGCAGCCTCTTGTTTCTCTGATGCACTCATCTCCGAGCGCAGTTTCCATAAGATAATGTGTTTGATCATAATGTTTGGGTATTTATAGGTAGTCCTAGGTAGTCCTAAGTAGTCCTAGGTAGTCCTAGGTCTTCCTTTTTTTTTGCTATATAGATCGTCGCGATGCCGAAGGTGAGGGTCTCGAAGCGGGCGTCTTGAAAACCCGCTTGGGTCAGATGACGCAGGAAGTCCTCACCCCAGCAGAACGATTTGACACTCTTGTTGAGGTAGGTATAAGCGGTCTTATCCCGGCTCACGAGGCGTCCGACGAAAGGCAGGACGTGCGAGAAATACAGGTCGTAGCCACATCGGATAAGTTTATTCGAGGGGTACGAGAACTCTAAGATCGTGACCTGTCCGCCGGATCGCAGGACGCGGTACATCTCGCGAAGACCTGCATCAAGGTCGGAGAAGTTGCGGCATCCGAAGGCGCAGGTGACGCCGTCAAAAGAGGCATCCCCAAAAGGCATCTCCTGAGCGTTGGCGTAGAGGAAATCTACAGCCCCACCCTGCCTCCCCATAGAGGGGAGGAGATTGGAGATTTTCTCCTCGCCGATACGCATCATCTCGCGTGAGAGGTCGATGCCGGTGACGCGCTGCGCTTTGCCGGAACGGAGCATGGCGATCGTCAGATCTGCCGTACCTATAGCCACATCGAGGACGTGCTCCACAGGCGGCATGAGAGCTACCGTCTTGCGCCGCCAACGCCGGTCTATATTCAGCGACAGCCCGTGATTGAGCCCGTCGTAAGTCGGGGCGATGCGGTCAAAGAGGGAACCTATATGTTGTTTCTCGTCCGTCATACCAGGGCTTTGATATTTTGCTCGGTCGAACCCGGCAGGAGGTCAATAGGACGCAGTTCAATCATCGTCTTGGCGCCGAACTCTCCACGGTCTCTCATCCGAACGGCAGCGCGTGCGCAAGAGACCATGACCTGGCCGGTAAGGGCAGGGTTATTGATGGTCATGTTAAACTCAAACCGCTGGTTATGGGTCTCGCCGGAGACGCCCGATCGAACGAGGTTGACGCCGTGGGCGACGTTATTGAGTGCATCGACGGAGTCCACAGGAATGACGTGGGTCTCGTCATGTGCAAAATAGTCATCGGCAAGGATAGCCGCCTCGACGGTCTTGAAATCTGCGCCGTCCTCCAGCTCGATATAGACCATGCGGCGATGGATGCCGGTACCAAGAGGGATGGTCATGGAGAGGGCGTTCTTGACACCCTTGATGGCTTTCGCGGCGACCGTATGACCCATCGAGCGGCCGGGACCGAAATTCGTGTAGGTCAGCCCTTTGGGTGCCATCGCCTTGAGTAGCGCTCGAACCATCGAGTCCGTACCGGGGTCCCATCCTGCGGAGAGGATTGAGACGGAGTGGTTAGCCTGACAGACGGCGTCGAGGGACGAACGGAGCGACCATATCTGACCATGAATATCGAAACTATCCACCGTGCAGATACCCCTTGCGGCAAGGAGCGTTGCAAACTTCTGCACCTCACGCGTCGGGGTCGCCACCAACACGACGTCCGCGTCGATGCAGTCCAGGCAGTCATTATGATGATAGATGCCGGCTAACTGCATGTCCGGCGCAGCTTTAATGGCTTCTTCGGCGGCACGGCCTATATTGCCGTAGCCTAAAATTGCGATTTTAATCATATTCGTTATTTCGGGATTACGTAATTACGGGATTACGGGGGTTATTCCACGGTAACCGACTTGGCGAGGTTACGGGGTTGATCGACGTCGCAACCTTTAACGACGGCAATATGGTAAGCGAGGAGCTGGAGGGGGATGACCGTCAGCAGCGGCGTGAGACACTCTTCGGTCTCGGGCACTTCGATGACATAATCGGCGATCTTGGAGACCACCTCATCCCCTTCGGTGACGATGGCGATGACGCGTCCCTTGCGGGCTTTGATCTCCTGAATATTCGACACGACCTTCTCGTAGGTGCCGCAATGAGGTGCGACGACGACCACCGGCATCTCCTGGGAGATGAGGGCGATAGGTCCGTGTTTCATCTCCGCCGCCGGATAACCCTCTGCGTGGATATAGGAGATCTCCTTCAGTTTGAGGGCACCCTCCATTGCCACGGGGTAGTTATATCCGCGACCGAGGTAGATGAAGTTCTGGGCGTACGTGAAGGTCTTGGAGAAATCCGCGATGCGTTTCTCTTGCTCTAAAACGCGTGAGATCTTATTGGGTATCTGCCCCAATTCACGTACGATTCGCAGGTACTGCTCTTCGCTCATCGTCCCTTTCTCCTTACCGATACAAAGGGCGAGCATGGTGAGCGCGGTCACCTGAGCGGTGAAGGCCTTGGTGGACGCAACGCCTATCTCCGGACCGACGTGGGTATAGCAACCGCTGTCGGAGACACGGGGGATGGACGCACCGATGACGTTACAGATGGAGAAGATGAACGCCCCTTTGGACTTGGCTAATTGTATCGCCGCGAGGGTGTCGGCTGTCTCGCCGGACTGGGAGATAGCGATAACGACGTCGTCTTTGTTGATGACGGGTTTGCGGTAGCGGAACTCCGAGGAGTACTCCACCTCGACGGGTATCTGCGCAAACTCCTCGATCGCGTACATGGCGATCAAGCCGGCGTGCCAGGAGGTACCGCAGGCGGTGATGATGATACGTTTGGCTTTCAGGAAACGCTCTTTGTTGTCGATGAAGCCCGAGAGGGCGATATTATCCTGACGGACGTTGACACGACCGCGCATGGAGTCCGTCAGCGTACGGGGCTGCTCGAAGATCTCCTTGAGCATGAAATGCGGGTAACCGCCTTTCTCGAGTTGGCTCAGCGACAGCTCCAAACGCTTGATCTCCGGCGTCTTTTGCACATTATTGATCGTCGTGATATCTATAGTTCTTTCGACTTTCGACTTTTGACTTTCGACTTTAAGACACACCACTTCCTCGTCATCGATATAGATGACCTTATCCGTATATTCGACGATAGGCGTGGCGTCGGAGGCAAGGAAATACTCCTCCTCTCCTATCCCGACGACGAGCGGCGAACCCTTGCGGGCAGCGATGAGGGTATCGGGATGATCCTTGTCGAGGATAGCGATAGCGTAAGCACCGATGACCTGCTGCAGGGCTAACTGAACGGCGGTCTTGAGATCGACATGCTCGTTGAGCTGTGTATATTCGATGAGCTGCACGAGCACCTCGGTGTCGGTCTCGGAGCGGAAGGTATAACCCTGCTCCATGAGTCCGGCTTTGAGGACGGCGTAGTTCTCGATGATGCCGTTATGGATGATTGCCAGGCGCTCGGACTCGGAGTAATGGGGGTGCGCATTGACGGTATTGGGCTCGCCGTGGGTCGCCCATCGCGTATGCGCTATACCGATCGTTCCGCCGGTGTCTTTGTCCGCAGCGAAGGCTTCGAGTTCGGAGACCTTGCCTTTGGCCTTGTAGATATTGAGTTGACCTTGCTCGTTGATGAGCGCTACGCCGGCACTGTCGTACCCGCGGTACTCCAGACGATGCAATCCCTTAATCAGTATAGGATAAGCGTTTCGCTTACCGATATATCCAACTATTCCGCACATAAAATCATTTACGATTTGGTTATTTACGATGTACCATTTATTAACGTATAAACATCAGTTCTCTATACTTCGGTAACGTCCAGAGCTCGTCATCGACGATCATCTCCAGGGCGTCGGCATGCTCGCGGATGTCCGCCATGAGGGGCAGGACGTTATCGTGATAAGCGATGGCTTTGGATCGCTCGTCGGGTTGACGGTTGGCTTTATGGCGCGCGTCGGTCATCGCCTCTACCCCTTTGAGGATCGCACCGGCGTGCGACTCGATCTGGCGGATGATAGAGTAATCCATCTCATTGAGCGACTCGGTCTCGTCCGGAGAGAAGACCTGCTTGACGGTCATGACGTTCTTCAGGAGCATCGTCTGGTAGCGTTTGGCAGCCGGCAGGACGTGGTTGATGACGAGGTCACCGATGACGCGGCTCTCAATCTGCAGTTTCTTGACATACGTGTCCCATTTGACTTCGCACCGGCTCGTCAGCTCCGCCTTACTCAGCACGCCGGTCTTGGCGAACATCTCGATGCTCTGCGGCAGGAGGTAACGGTCGATGACGAGAGGCACGGAGGTCTCGCAGTCCAGACCGCGTTTGGCAGCTTCTTTACGCCATTCGTCGCTGTAACCGTTACCGTCAAAGCGGATGGATTTGCACTCAACGATATAACTCTTGATGACGTCGAAGAGCACGCGCTCTTTGGCTTCACCTTTCTCGATACGGGCATCCACCTCGGCCTTGAAGATCATCAACTGCTCCGCTACCGCTGCATTGAGCGCGAGCATCGCCGCACCGCAGTTAGCCGACGATCCTACCGCGCGGAACTCAAATCGGTTACCCGTGAAGGCGAACGGCGAGGTGCGGTTACGGTCGGTGTTGTCCAGCAGGATCTCGGGGATATTGCCCACGCCGAGCTTCATCTCTTTCTTGGCATTGATGATGATGGCTTCCTCGGCAGACGCGTGCTCGAGCTTGTCGAGTACGCCGCTGATCTGCTTGCCGAGGAAGACGGAGATGATCGCCGGCGGTGCTTCGTTGGCGCCCAGACGGTGCTCGTTGGTCGCCGAGACGATGGAGGCTTTCAAGAGCCCGTTATGACGTTTTACTGCCATCAGGACGTTCACGAGGAAAGTGACGAACTGCAGGTTCTGGTAGGGGTTCTTACCGGGCGCCAAGAGGTTGACGCCGGTGTTGGTCTGGATCGACCAGTTACAGTGCTTGCCGCTGCCGTTCACCTTGGCGTAGGGCTTCTCGTGGAGCAGCACGCGGAAGTGATGGCGCTGCGCCACCCTATCCATGATGCTCATCACGAGCAGGTTATGATCGTTGGCGAGGTTGACGTTCTCGAAGATCGGCGCCATCTCAAACTGCATCGGTGCCACCTCGTTATGGCGTGTGCGTACGGGGATACCGGCGCAGAGTGCTTCGTACTCCAAGTCCCGCATGAACGCTAACACACGCTCGGGAATCGCACCGAAATAGTGGTCCTCCAACTGCTGACTCTTCGCGCTCTCGTGACCCATCAGCGTACGTCCCGTCAGCATCAGATCCGGCCGCGCATGATAGAGCGCCTCATCCACGAGGAAATACTCCTGCTCCCATCCTAAGTTCGCATGGACGTGCTTCACCTGTTTGTCGAAATAAGCGCTGACAACGTCGCGTGCTGCGTGGCAGAGGGCTGCCGTGGAACGGATGAGCGGGGTCTTGTAGTCCAGCGCCTCACCCGTATAAGCGACGAAGACCGTCGGGATACAAAGGGTGTCGCCGATGAGGAAGACGGGGCTCGAAGGGTCCCATGCCGAGTAGCCGCGTGCCTCGAAGGTGTTTCGGATACCACCCGAAGGGAAAGAAGAGGCGTCCGGCTCCTGCTGGTACAGACTGTCGCCGCTAAACTCCTCCATGAGCATACCGTCTTTGTCCAGCGTGAAGAACGCATCGTGTTTCTCCGCCGTACCGCCTGTCAGAGGTTGGAACCAGTGAGTGTAATGCGTGGCCCCATGCTCCATCGCCCATTTGCGGATACCGATCGCTACGCTGCCCGCTATCTCACGGTGGATCGTACGACCGTTATCCACATCGTCGAATAACTGGTCCAGGACATCCTCTGCGATGTACTCCTTCATGCGCTCCCGCGTGAAGACGTCGCGTGCAAAAAAGTCTTTTACTCTGCCTTCCGGCTTAGTGGCTGCCACCGGAGTATGCGATCTTGCCATTTTAACGGCTTCAAAACGAACGTTTCCCATACTTTTGACGCAAATTTTTGTTTTTAATCGGATTAATTTTCAAAATCTGCGACAAAAGTACTGCTTTTTTTTGAATTATGCAAATAAAAATGCGTTTTTATCAAAAAAAAGTGAGCCTCCGCCCACTTTTTTTAGTATTAGGTCTACATAGGTCAACCTATGTCAACCTAAGTTGAGCACCTTCTCCGAATGCCAGGTGCCGTCGTAGAAGGTCTTGATGAAATAGATGCCTACGGGCAGGCCCATGGAGCGGAGTTGTGTCTTGAGAGAAGCGATGTCGCCCTCATAGATGGTCAGCAGCTTGCCGCTGATGTCGATGACGTAATGGATTCCCTCACCGTGCGGTATAGACGGATCAGCAGTTACCTCCTCTGCGCTGAAGGGGTTCGGGAGGAAGTCATCTACTATCTGGTCATCTACCATTTGGTCATTTACTTCATTACAAACCGGCATAGCGGAGAACTCAACGATCGTGCGTACGAGCATATCATTAAGGTGCTCCACCTTGAGGGAGTCGGTGGTGGGTTTGAGATGGGAGTGCCCGATGCCCGAGTCGTCGGTGAGGAAGAACGAGGTGCCGTT
>DGTR01000035.1 GCA_002394395.1 Bacteroidales bacterium UBA4331
CACCGACGGTAGCCATCTGGTCGAAAGGCTCACCGGTCTCACCGTCGTAGAGCTGGGTCTTACCGCCACGAGGGAGTCCGGCTTTGTCGGTCCACTCGTCGAGCTGCTCCATGGTACAACCGTCGAAGATCGGGGTAGCGAACTTCACGCCGAGTTCCTGGCCAGCCCAACCGAGGACCGCCTCGAAGATCTGGCCGATATTCATACGTGAAGGCACACCCATCGGGTTGAGGACGATATCCACCGGCGTACCGTCGGCAAGGAACGGCATGTCCTCGACACGCACAATCTTGGAGACGATACCTTTGTTACCGTGACGACCTGCCATCTTATCACCGACGCGTATCTTACGACGCTTAGCGACATAGACCTTCGCCATCTGGATGATACCGTTAGGCAGCTCGTCGCCGATGGTGAGGTTGAACTTCTCGCGCTTGAGCAGCGCGTCCATCTCCTTATACTTGGCGATATAGTTCATGATACACTGCGCCACGAGCTCGTTCTTGTGCTCGTCCGCGGTCCATCCCTCAAGGAGGACAGAGAAGAAGTCGATCTCATTGAGACGCTCCTTGGAGAAATGCTGGCCTTTGGAGATGAGCTCGGTACCGAGGATATCCTTGACAGAGACCGCCTGACGGCCGTTGAGGAGGTTGTAGAGCTTGTCGATGAGGAGGTCACGGAGTGCGTCCGCTTTCTCGCGGAACTTGAGGTCCATCTTCTGCAGGGTCTCCTTATCCTCCATCTTCTGCTTACGGTCCTTGGTAGCACGGGTATAGAGTTTCTTATCGATGATGACACCATCGAGTGATGGCGAGCACTTGAGTGACGCATCCTTCACATCGCCGGCCTTGTCACCGAAGATCGCCTTGAGGAGCTTCTCCTCCGGCGACGGATCGGTCTCACCCTTCGGAGTGATCTTACCGACGAGGATATCACCCGGCTGCACGTAAGCACCGATACGGATGAGTCCGTTCTCGTCGAGGTCCTTGGTAGCGTCCTCGGAGACGTTCGGGATATCCGCGGTGAACTCCTCCATACCGCGCTTGGTGTCGCGTACCTCGAGGAGCTGCTCAACGACGTGCACAGAGGTGTACATATCCTCACGCACGATACGCTCGGAGAGGACGATAGCATCCTCGTAGTTATAACCCTTCCAGGGGATATACGCCACCTTGAGGTTCTTACCGAGAGCGAGCTCTCCGCCTTGGGTCGCATAACCCTCGGTGAGCATCTGGCCCTTCTCCACCTTGTCGCCCTTGCGAACGATAGGCTGGAGGTCGATGGTGGTGTTCTGGTTGGTCTTCTCGAATTTCGGAAGCTTGTATTCTTTCTCCGCGGAGTCGAAGGAGATGAACTCCTCTTCCTCGGAGCGGTCGTACTTGATACGGATGGTATCTGCGTCCACATAGGTGACGGTACCGTCCGCCTCGGCGATGATCTGGGTACGTGAGTCGGTGACGAGTTGTTGCTCGATACCGGTACCTACTATCGGCGCCTCGGAGGTGATCAAAGGTACGGCCTGACGCATCATGTTCGATCCCATGAGGGCACGGTGGGCATCATCGTGCTCGAGGAACGGGATGAGTGCGGCAGCTACGGACGCTATCTGGCACGGAGCGACATCCATGAGGTTGACCTGATCCGGTGCTACGACAGGGAAGTCGGCTCCGAGACGGGTCTTGACCTTCGAGCGGATGAACGAACCGTCGGCACGGAGCGGCGCGTTACCCTGCGCAACGACCTGCTTCTCCTCGTCCTCGGCGGAGAGGTAGATGACATGATCGTTATCGAGGTCCACGATGCTGTTCTCGACCTTACGATACGGGGTCTCGATGAAACCTAAGTTATTGATTTTCGCATAGATACACATCGAAGAGATCAGACCGATGTTCGGTCCTTCCGGTGTCTCGATAGGACAGAGACGACCGTAGTGGGTGTAGTGCACGTCTCGCACCTCGAATCCTGCGCGGTCACGGCTCAGACCACCAGGTCCGAGTGCCGACATACGGCGCTTGTGGGTGATCTCCGCCAACGGGTTCTGCTGGTCCATGAACTGCGACAGGGCGTTGGTACCGAAATACGAGTTGATGATCGAAGAGATCGACTTCGCGTTGATCAGGTCGGTCGGCGTGAAGACCTCGTTGTCGCGGACGTTCATACGCTCACGGACGGTACGTGCCATACGAGCCAGACCGATACCGAATTGGTTGAAGAGCTGCTCTCCGACGGTGCGCACACGACGGTTGGAGAGGTGGTCGATATCGTCCACCTCGGCGTTGGAGTTGATGAGCATGACGAGGTACTTGATGATCTCGATCATGTCCTCCTTGGTCAGGACGCGTGTGTCATCGGGGATCGACATGTTGAGCTTGCGGTTGATGCGGTAACGACCTACCTCTCCCAGGTCATAACGTTTCTGGGAGAAGAAGAGGTTCTGGATCATCTCTCGCGCCGTAGCATCATCTGCCGGCTCCGCGTTACGGAGCTGACGGTAGATATAGAGGACAGCCTCTTTCTCGGTCTTAGCCGGGTCTTTCTGCAGGGTGTTGAAGATGATGGAGAAGTCGTTCTCGCGCTCCTGGTCCTTGTGGAGGAGGATGGATTTCGAACCGGACTCCATGATGATGTCGATGACCTCCGGAGTGATCTCCGCCTCACGCTCCACGACGATCTGGTTACGCTCGATGGACGATACCTCACCGGTATCCTCATCGACGAAATCCTCGATGGTGGGCTTCATGACGTATCCCGCCAGCTTGCGGCCGATGCAAGCCTCGAGGGTCTCCCTGTTGACCTTCACCTCCTCGGCGAGGTCGAAACAGTTGAGGATGTCCTTGTCGGACTCGAAGCCGATAGCACGCAGCAGGGTCGTCACGGGCAGTTTCTTCTTACGGTCGATGTAAGCATACATGACCTTGTTGATATCCGTCGCGAACTCAATCCACGAACCGCGGAAGGGGATGATACGCGCCGAATAGAGCTTCGTGCCGTTGGAGTGCATGGATGTTCCGAAGAACACACCCGGCGAACGGTGAAGCTGCGATACGATGACACGCTCGGCACCGTTGATAACGAAGGTGCCTTTGGGGGTCATGTAAGGGATAGTACCGAGGTACACATCGGAAACGACGGTGTCGAAATCCTCATGATCGGGGTCCTCGCACGACAAGCGCAACTTGGCCTTCAAGGGGACGGAATAGGTCAGACCACGTTTGATACACTCTTCGATCGTGTAACGCGGACGGTCCACCGAATAATCCAAGAAAGCCAACGTGAAGCTGTTACGAGTATCCTGGATGGGGAAGTTCTCCGAGAATACCTTAAAGAGTCCCTCTTTACGACGCTGCTCCGGAGTGGAATCCATCTGCAGGAAATCTTGGAAGGACTTCAGCTGAATTTCGAGAAAGTCAGGATACGGCATATGCTTTTGCATACGGCTGAAGTTGACTCTCTGTTGATTTTTAGATGTAGCCATTATTTTGGATGGTTAATAAATGATTAACAGAACTAAACTGTTGGTAATAAATAATTTAGACCTAAATTGGAGGGTAGATAATTTATAGTATTTTAATCTTCACCCGTGTTGTATTACCAAATTTTTCAGTTTTTTAAGCATTCTATTCTATTGAGCAGAAAAGGTTTAGACCCACATTTGCATGCGGATCTAAACCTATTCCACTCGAAATAGAGTGGTTGGTTGAGGGAGGTTATTACTTGAGTTCTACCTCAGCGCCTACCTCTTCGAGAGCTTTCTTGAGAGCCTCAGCGGTAGCTTTGTCAACGCCCTCTTTTACGTTAGAAGGAGCAGCGTCAACGATGTCCTTAGCCTCTTTCAGGCCGAGACCGGTTTGCTCTTTTACAGCCTTTACAACCTGGAGCTTGTTAGCGCCAGCGGATTTCAGAACTACGTCGAAGGAGGTCTTCTCCTCTGCTGCCTCAGCAGCTGCACCACCTGCAGCAGGAGCAGCAACAGCTACTGCAGCTGCAGCCGGCTCAATGCCATACTCCTCTTTGAGGATAGTAGCGAGTTCATTTACTTCCTTAACAGTAAGGTTAACTAATGTTTCAGCAATAACTTTAAGATCTGCCATTGTCTTATAAATTTTAAATGTTTTTTGATTCAGTTAATTAATTTTTTCGGGATACCGATATTTCGATAAATCGATATTTCGATTATTCTGCGCGCTCGCCGAGGGTCTGGAGTACACCATGGATGGTGTTCTGGCCGCTCTGGAGAGCAGAAACGACGTTCTTCGCAGGCGATTGCAGCAGAGCAACCAATTCTGCAATAAGTTCGTTCTTGGACTTGATAGCGCAGAGGAACTCGAGGTTCTGCTTGCCTACGTATACAGTCTCTTCTACGTACGCAGCTTTGAGTTCAGGCTTAGCCTCTCCGGTCTTGTCGCCCTTGGTAAACTCCTTGATGAGTTTAGCGGGAGCGTTACCGGTGTTGCTGAGCATGAGTGCGGTGTTGCCCTTGAGAGCGCCGAAGATCTCAGCCTCCACGCCTTTTTTCTCGAGCGCTTTCTGGAGGAGGGTATTCTTAGCTACCAAGAGTTTGATGTCCTGTTTGAAGCACGCGCGGCGCAGGTCGCTTGTTTTCGCAGCGTCCAGACCCTCGATATTCACGAGGTAGAAGTGCGAGTACTCAGCGAGTTGAGCACCAAGGGCTTCAATGACGAGATTT
The DNA here is from genome assembly GCA_002394395.1 of Bacteroidales bacterium UBA4331. GTDB lineage: Bacteria > Bacteroidota > Bacteroidia > Bacteroidales > Paludibacteraceae > Colicola. The sequence goes on from DGTR01000035.1 coordinate 4,688, forward strand.
TTATCTTCCTTTTTCATACTTGTCTGTGATTTTTAAGAGATTAAAGCGATTTGGTATCGATCTTAATACCCTGACTCATCGTGCTGGAAAGATAAACGCTCTTGATGTACTCACCTTTGGACACAGCGGGTTTCAGGTGCTTGATCGTCTCGATGAACGCAGCTGCGTTCTCAGCGATCTTGTCAGCCGTGAAGCTTACTTTACCGATAGAGGTGTGTACAATACCGAACTTGTCAACCTTGAAGTCGATCTTACCGCCCTTAACCTCTTTGACAGCTTTCGCTACGTCCATGGTAACGGTACCGCTCTTGGGGTTCGGCATGAGTCCGCGAGGACCGAGCACGCGACCGAGAGCACCGATCTTACCCATGATCTGAGGCTGGGTGATGATGACATCAATGTCTGTCCATCCACCTTTGATCTTTTCAATATACTCATCCAGACCTACGTAGTCAGCACCTGCCTCTTTGGCAGCTGCCTCCTGATCCGGAGTACAGAGTGCGAGAACGCGAACCACTTTACCGGTACCGTTCGGGAGAGCTACGACGCCGCGAACCATCTGGTTAGCCTTGCGGGGGTCAACACCCAGGCGTACGTCGATATCTACGGAGGCATCGAACTTGGTGGTAGTGATCTCTTTTACGAGAGCAGCTGCCTCTTCGATGGTGTAGAGCTTGCCTGCTTCAATCTTCTCAGCAGCAAGTTTCTGTTTTTTTGTCAGTTTTGCCATAATTGTTGATAATGATTGAAGTTGATTACTTAACGGTTATACCCATGCTGCGTGCGGTACCTTTGACCATCTTGAGTGCGGACTCCACGGTGAAGCAGTTGAGATCCACCATCTTGTCCTCGGCGATCTGGCGAGCCTGGTCCTCGGTGATCGTAGCCACCTTGGTACGGTTAGGCTGGTCAGAACCGCTCTTCACCTTAGCTGCCTCCAGGAGCTGGATAGCTACAGGAGGAGTCTTAACGACGAAGTCAAACGACTTGTCAGCGTAAACGGTAATGATTACAGGCAGCACTTTGCCTGCCTTGTCTTGCGTTCTGGCATTGAACTGTTTGCAAAACTCCATGATGTTCACACCCTTAGAACCCAGAGCCGGGCCTACCGGAGGTGCAGGGTTGGCTGCGCCACCCTTGATTTGGAGCTTGATAAAACCAGCAATTTCTTTAGCCATAGTTTTACTTTTGTTAATAGTTTTTGGCCCGGAGCGTCCTTCCGCTTTCGGAAGGAGTGGCCTCCGCCTAGAAAGGCTTCATGGAGGTTCCGTGCCTGATTAATACTTAATTTAAAAAAACTACCGAGTAGTGACTAACGACCCGTAAGAGGTCTCCTACTCTTTTTCTACCTGATTGAAGCCGAGCTCCAGAGGAGTCTGGCGATCGAAGATAGTGACAACGACTTTGAGTTTGTGCTTGTCCTGACTCACCTCCTGAACCTGGCCCTTGAATCCGTTGAACGGACCATCCACAACCTTGACACTCTCTCCGACAAGGAAAGTGATCTCGCTTGCCGCTCTCGTCTCCGACTCCGAAGCGATGCCAACCAACTTGTTGACCTCCTCCTGGGAAACGGGTTCGGGCTTCGCTGAGGTCTTGCCGCCGCTGAGGAAACCGAGCACGTTAGGGATGTTGCGCAACAAAGGGAAGCTCTCGTCGCACAAATAACACTCCACCAGAAGATAACCCGGCAGGAGATTGCGCTCCTTCTCCGTACGTTTACCATTTTTAAGGGTAACGATCTTCTCACGTGGAATCAGGACTTGCGACACATACTCGCGGAAGAGGGACGAAGAGACGAGCGCATTGTTGATGTACTCCTCTACCTTGTTCTCCTTGCCGCTGATAGCGCGCAACACGTACCATTGTTTCTTGTACTCTGCCATAACAATTAATGAATTAATGATTAGAGCAGACCGTAAACAAAGGTCATGATTGACTCGAAGCAGTAGTCCATAAGCCAAACGATCAGCGCCAGTATTATGGAAGCGATCAATACTATAACGGAACTTTGTGCCAACTCCTTGCGGGTAGGCCAGCTCGTCTTATGAACTAACTCGTTGTACGATTCTTTGCAATATTCTACAAACTTCATATATATAGTAGATTTTCTTATTTGTTACTTATACCTTATTCCGCGCCAACAATCCGGCTCTAGCACCAGCTAAAGTCGAATCGGAAGCTATGTCTTTATGTTGGGCTTGGCGTAACAATTCCAAGCTTTGCACGGAAGGCAGGAATCGAACCCACATTGACGGTTTTGGAGACCGCTCTCCTACCATTGGAGGACTTCCGTAAAATTGCTCGGGGCTCGACACCCCGAGCGTTTTCCCTAGGACTACCCAGGTCAACCCAGGTTTACCTAGCAATCGACGAATTAGTCGATCAGTTTGGTGATCTGACCAGATCCTACCGTACGGCCACCCTCACGGATTGCGAAACGCAGACCCTCAGAGCAAGCTACCGGATAGATCAGCTTAACCTGAATCTCGAGGTTATCACCCGGCATTACCATCTCAGTTCCTTCCGGAAGAGTGATCTCACCGGTAACATCCATGGTACGGATGTAGAACTGCGGACGATAGTGGTTGTGGAACGGGGTGTGACGACCACCCTCTTCTTTCTTCAGGATATAAACCGAAGCTTTGAACTCGCTGTACGGTTTTACCATACCCGGGTGAGTCAATACCATACCACGTTTAACCTCATCTTTGTCGATACCACGGAGGAGCAGACCTACGTTATCACCAGCCTCACCTTGATCCAGCAACTTGCGGAACATCTCAACGCCGGTTACGACAGATTTCTTACCCTCAGCACCCAGACCGATGAGCTGAACCTCGTCACCTACTTTGATGACACCGGTCTCGATACGACCCGTTGCTACAGTACCACGACCGGTGATGGAGAATACATCCTCAACCGGCATCAAGAACGGTTTGTCAACGGCACGTACAGGCAGCTGGATCCAGTTGTCGCAAGCGTCCATCAACTCCATTATCTTCTCTTCCCACTGCGGAACACCGTTCAGTGCACCCAGTGCAGAACCGCGGATAACCGGGGTGTTGTCGCCATCGAAATCATAGAAGTTCAACAGCTCACGCATCTCCATCTCAACGAGATCCAACATCTCAGGATCGTCCACCATATCGCACTTGTTCATAAATACAACCAGGCGCGGTACGTTTACTTGGCGAGCCAAAAGGATGTGCTCGCGGGTCTGAGGCATAGGACCATCAGTTGCAGCAACTACGATGATAGCACCATCCATCTGGGCAGCACCGGTAACCATGTTCTTTACATAGTCAGCGTGACCCGGGCAGTCTACGTGTGCGTAGTGACGGTTAGCTGTTTGATACTCTACGTGAGCGGTGTTGATAGTAATACCACGCTCTTTCTCCTCAGGAGCGTTATCGATAGAATCGAACGAACGCTGCTCTGAAAGACCTTTCTTTGCCAATACAGTTGTAATAGCTGCGGTCAGAGTCGTTTTTCCGTGGTCTACGTGACCGATGGTACCGATGTTAACGTGCGGTTTCGAACGGTCAAATTTTTCTTTTGCCATAGTAATTCTTTAATTTTTATTAACGTTAATAAACAAAATTGTTTAATTGTTTCTTTAACTTAAAAAAGGCCGGTCAATGTTTGACCGTTGACCAACCTTTTAATTGTCTCTGGAGACCAGAGTTCGCGTTTACACGCGATCTGAGCTGCTTCCGAGAGTTGAACTCGGGACCTCATCCTTACCAAGGATGCGCTCTACCACTGAGCTAAAGCAGCAAAGAGCGAAAGACGGGACTCAAACCCGCGACCCCCAGCTTGGAAGGCTAGTGCTCTATCGACTGAGCTACTTTCGCAACGCTTCCCTTCTTTCGGGGCCCCCGATGAACGCTAACGTAGCGCGTTCAGTGGGGAAAGCGTAGCGCAAGGCGAAAATTCATATAAGCGACAACGTCGCGAATCGTATTGAGCCTTAGCGCAAGCGTGTGTGGGTGCGGATGGATTCGAACCACCGAAGTCGAAAGACAGCAGATTTACAGTCTGCCCCATTTGGCCACTCTGGAACACACCCTTTTTTCAATGTTCACTTTTTCAAACTATTTCGATTCTTTGAATCGAGAGCCTCTAGTCGGACTCGAACCAACGACCGCTGGATTACAAATCTAGTGCTCTACCAACTGAGCTATAGAGGCAGATCGTGTGCATTCTCGTTGTGCACGAACTGAGCCTTTTTCAGGCGTTCGTCCATACACTTCCGACGAAAAAGCGTGCAAAAGTACTGCTTTTTTTTGACATGACCAAATATTTTTGCAAAAAAATGCAATTTTCAGTCATTTTTCTTGTTTTTGAGACCCGAATACCTCATTTTTTGTCTTTCTTTGCCCTCGGATGCGTCTCCATATATACTCGCTTGATCTGCTCAAAAGTCGTGTGCGTATACACCTGCGTCGTACTCAGAGACGCATGACCCAATAACGCCTGAATCGTTCGTATATCTGCTCCGTTATCCAACATCGTCGTCGCAAACGTGTGACGCAACACATGCGGCGAATGCTTCTTCAGCGTACTCACTTCTCCCATACGCGTGCGCACGATATTATATAAGGTGTTCTTCGTCATCGGCACAACCTCGCCGGACTTGGATTGCTTGACGAAAAAAGTCTGCGGGCCGGTGATAAGTTCCGCTCGTGCCTCCATATATTCCTTGATCTGCTCCGCTAATGCAGGCCCGAAAGGCACAATCCTTTCCTTTCTCCGTTTACCGAAGATACGTACTTGCCCTTGCTGCAGATCCAGGTCCTTATCCTGCAATCCCAACATCTCCGCCTGACGCATCCCCGTCTGATAAAGCATCTCTATAATCAAAGCGTCGCGGATGTCCTCAAACGAGTCGCCGCACGTCGCTAATCGCTCATCACTCAACCGTTCCTCTTCCTCCATCTCCGCCGGACGGAAGAAAACCGGCAACGGCTTATCCGCCTTCGGCGGAACAACACGCGCCGTGACATCACGAGTCACCTTACCTGTACGAAGTAAAAAGCGATAGAAACTTCGCAATGCCGACAACTTGCGTTTGACAGAACGGGGAGACTGTTTCTGCTCCTCCAACATCTCTAACATCCAGGTCTTGACATCATCCTCTCCTACTTTACGAACCTGTTCTGCGCTCACCACCAAAGGATCAGCTCCTTTCGCTGACCAACCCATGAACCGACCAAAATCCCGCAGGTCATCGCGGTATGCCTCCACCGTCCGCGGAGAATACTTCCGCTCGATAGCGATATAGTCCAAAAAATGCCGAATCATGGTGCAAAGGTACAACAAAAGTTTGACATATGCAAAAAAAATCGCCCATTTGAGCGATTTTTCCTTTATTTGCGTTGCTACTTATACTATCCTTACTACTTCTCAACGGCTTAGCTTCCATTGAGGAGTGAAGGGTTCGGCAACCGTTCCCATGAACGAGTCATTGCGATAGACAAAGGCCTTCTCCGCTTCAAACAGGTTGGAGAAATGCGCAGAGTAGTAACGCAGCGTGACCTCGCCCTCCTGCGCAGAGAGATAGAGGAAGAAGAGCCCTTTTTTATATTCGGCTACACCCACACATTCCTCTCCTACGAAAGCAGCGAGCATATCAGATTCACCTACCATCTTATCATCGACGGCTTGCCCTTCAAGAGATGTGACTTGGACGACCACGGTCATAGAAGACAACATATCCAAACTATCGGAAACCAGCCAAGTAGGACGCGGTTTGCTCCCCTGAAGCGTTAGGGGATCATTATTCTCCTTCTTGCACCCCACTGCCAAAAGCAGCATGGTGCAAAGGAGTATAAGCTTACAATTTCTTACCTGTAACATCATATTTTTCATTGTTTCGGATGATTACTACATGATTATTTTCAATGATCTTATACACGCGGCTCGGATCCTCGGGAACGAGAATGACGGGTTCCAGAAGCGATCCGTGATGTGCATCAGGAGCATAATGAACAGAAGATGGATTATTGAAGATGGTCAATGGGGTGCCATTCTCTGTTTCAAAGCGAACCGGTGAGCCGCTCAAATCGGACTGGATTGTAATGAAATAGAGAGAGTCGATTGGTTCAGACACTCCTGCCAACTCATCCCCTACGTATACACGGATAGGTGAGGGCTGCGTGCTGACAGCCGACCGCTCTATCTTCGCAATCATGGTCATGTTAGTCGCAGCCTTGGGGTTCGAGAACAGGGTTGATTGTGCATCTTCCTGCTTGCTCATCTTCTTGGGTGCCGGCGTCGTAGTCTGGTGGTAGAACGGTATTACAACAGAACCCAATCCCAGACGTCGGAAGAGGTATCCTTCTCCCGGCCGGAGAGCAATGAGGTTTCCTTCCCATCTCTTATCCTCGGAGAAGACGGCAAAGCGGTCATGCGCCTTGATGATGTCGCCCGGTTGCGCTTTCTGGAAATAACTTGCGAGCGCTTCGGAGATCGGTGTGGTACGGTTGAAGAGGCAAGGCAGCATACTCCATTGTCCGTCTCCCCTGACCGTCACATGCATCGAGTCTTCCGGCAGCAAGTCACCGGCTATACGCATTCGGTTTTCATGCTGGCTATAGACCATATAGATTTGCGAATAATGCAGTTTATCCAGCGTACCCATAAATTCCGCAGAGGTCTCGTCATAGGTGCCAAACTTGCGGGTATTGGGGTTCTTGATGATGTCGCCTTCTATCCATGAATCATTGGCTGTCATGCAGGTGGACAGCAAGCCGCCGGACGCCGTGAGATCCATATTGACGGATATCCAGTTCCATCCCTGCTCCAGATCAATCATCTGTACTTCGCTGCCGAAGGTGGTCAGGATGAGAGGATCGGTGTCGCCGCAGTTATAGACGAATCCGTGGGCAAAGATCACATTGCGGTTGGTTGACAAGTCATAGACCCTGCCGGTAGAAGCTCTCCATAAGCGGAAGCGTATCGGCTTGCGGTTCATCGCATCCTCACCGTAAACAGTCAGGAAGACTTTGGCCTTATGGGTATTCTCGTTGAAGGAGACATGATCCATGCCAACGCACTCGTTCTGATAGAACGCATAGACGATATCATTGGGATCGGTATCGTACTCGGTATCATTGAGTTTGACCTGTGCACAGACGGACATGTTGAGCGGATATTTGTGCTCGTCAATCTCCTCGTAGGGCGCTACCGCCTCGATGGTCAGTTCCACGCGCATAGGCTCGGAGAGACCGTTCTCGTCGGTTACATAGACGATGTCATCATAGACGCCCGGCGCCATGTCGGTATTGGCGGAGAAGGTGAGATAGAGTTCCTCCGTGGGGTTGATCGAACCATATGCAGCGTTAACAGTGAGCCAATCGGGCAAGGACTCGATGGTGTACGGATGCAGTTTGCCGGAATGGTTGAGTACGCGGGTGACATACTCCACTCCGTCGGTCTCCTCGCCGTAGATGGCGTGCATCTTGATGGTTTTTTCCTCCCATTTGAGCGCGTTCTTATCCACATAGGCCGTCCAAGTAACGGGAGAAACCATGGGGTTACCGTTGAGATCCTCCACATTGCGGACGGTGACATAGATAGCACGCTTGTTAATCTCACGATCCAGCATATTCAGATTGATCATGAGTTCGTCGCCGTTAAACGCCCAATCGAAATTGAGCTTGGTCAGCTTGCCCATGTTATGCACCGGTGCCGAGGTCGATTTGTCGGCATAGGTTTCGATCGGCGAAACCGTATTGTTCAGGACGAGCGGTACCTGTTTGTTAACAATCGTGCCGTCCGTGGTCTTGAATACGCGCTGGTCATTGACCGAGAAGATCTGCTCGTAAACACCATTGCTGTTCTCCTTCATCTCATTGAAAGGCAGATAAGCCATCAGACCCATCTCGTTACCTACCGGAGAGATCATGGAGATGGACTCCAGGAGGGACTTCGGCAGAGCCTGCTCAAAGATCGCGAACTCGTCTATATTACCGGCAAAATTCTTACCTCCGAAATACATGGCGCCACTAATCGGACCCAATTTGCGGGCAGCGAAGGTCTGCTTCAGGATACCGTCTATATACACCGCCACATTATTATAGGTTCTATTGACCGCCATGGCTATGTGATGCCATGCATCATCCGAATAGGATCCTGCCATCGGCCACGAAGTGCTGTCCGAGTAAAGGGTCAGGCCTCCGCTCGTCACCATCAGTTCAAAACCATGCTTGTTATCCGTCCTTCCGGCGGAGAAGAGCGTACCTGTGCCAGTGGTCTTAAACCAGAAGGTAAGGGTCTCATCCTGAATGTCGGAGCGGCTCATCAGGTTACCGTCAAGGGGTATCCGTTCATTCTCCGGAACACGGAGCGATATACCCGTCTGATGCTCCCAGGACGTTCCATGCGTGTACAGCGTCGCACCAGTAGCTTTGTCCATCAGGACATCACCCGTACCCTCATCCATAGGATAGTACGCAATCAGTTCGCGCTCGTATCCCGTCAGTCGATGCATGTGGGTCTCTGCTACCTCATCCGCACTCAGCGCTTTGGACCAGAGGCGTACCTCCATCATGTTTCCATTCAGATTCCGACCGATAACAATAGGTGCATTAATCATCGATACCTTGACGAAATCCATGAGAGGAGGCGTATTCGGATTGGTTATATCCTGCGTTCCGACATAGAAACGCACAGCTCGGGTGGTATGGTCATATTCGGTCACAAAGCGCGTAAATGCAGTCGGGGGCTCGGGTAAAGGCAAGGAATGAGTAGCCAGTAACCCATTGATCAACAACATCAAGTGATTATTGCCATATACCAGATTAATGCTTCCCTTCTCGGATCGCAATTCAAGAAGCACGGCAGTCTGACTCGGATCATTGAGACGAACCATCATGTCAATCGTAAACGATTTATCCAGGAACGACCGCAACACTTTGGACTCGGCATACGAATCTATGGTACCGCCAAAATGGAGTGATGTACCGGCCGCAATACCCGATTCGTTGGTATATCCTGCCAACTGGAAGTTATTGTCCTCGTCCAGATAATTACCGGCTATCGGTTCGTTGAAGCGCAGCTTGAGGTTGTCGCCTACCCCCAGTATCGCGTTAGCGGGTTCGGGTTCCCCGAAGACGCGTGGCGGACGGGTGTCCTTGATACCCGTCAGGACAGGCGAAGACTTGGTTACATAACCCGAACCGTGACGGCAGAAGGATACTGCACGGAGATCGTACTGCTGCTCCATCGGATCCCGCTCACCGTAGAAGCGGAAATTCTCTATTCGTCCGCCCTCAATCATCGCTTTGGACCCCGAAGCCTGTTGATAGAGACTATCCTCCGCATAATAGGAACAAAGGTTCACCCATGCGTCATTGGACTGGGTCGTTAGTTTGTATTGCAGTTCGATATGGTCAAAACCGTCGTAGTTCACATCAAAGCCGTCGATCGATACCGGCATGTAATAGCCGTTCTCGTCACGCGGAGAGAGTGTGTTCATGATCCATTTATCCGATGGAGAGGATATCCTTACATCACAGCTAACAGGCATGTAATGGACGGAGAAGCACACTTTCTGACAGGTGATCGTAGGAGTACATTCCGATTGCAGGATAAGACAAATGTCTTCATAATCATAATCATCTCCGGCACGTACCTCGATGGTCTTGATGATCGGAGTATTGCCTTGGAAGCGGAACTCGCGTCCATCGGATAGAGGTACACCATCGATACTTATCTTGGCGCCCTTGATATTGGTGGCATCATCCATCTTGAGTGTCATGAACACAGCCGGACCGCTGGCAGCCCCCACGACCTCATCGGCTTCGTTCCACATCGTCAACTTGAACTTAGCGGCTTGATCATGCGGCACATTGCTGACCTCATGACGGTTAATAACCATTTGCGGGTTCTCTATCTTCTGAGTGGCAGCATTAAGCGGTGTACCCGGATTGTAGAAATAGGTCGAGTCCGCCGCCTCCCAAGGACACCTGGTAGCGCCACCTAAAGTGGAGTACATCAGTGAGCCAAAGAGGTATTTGTTCTTATTATCACTATTGAAGTCGTGTGCCTCATAACGCGTCTCTTTCGATTGCTCATTGAAATCATCCGTCAGCGATTTATACACATTGAACGTCAGATGCTCCAACGGATTGAGGGACAGTACGTAGCCGGTGGTCTTGCTCGAGCCAACGCTCTCACCATTCTCCGGCAGGAGGTTAAATCCGGTCTCTAAGATAAACTTGCAGTCCAGATCGAATTTCACACCACCCACCTCCGCTCGTACGTACTGCGAAGGAGAGGTACCTTTGTCGGCGGCATTCAGGTGTTTCATCAGTAATTGAAATCCTTTAGACCCTTTGAACAAATCCTTAAGACGCGCTATTGCCAAAGGACCAAAGCCGTCTCCAAAAAAGCCACTCGAGCTCGTTACTCCTTCACCTGTCTGGTGATTCCACGGCCAAGCGAAATAAGCAGAACGGGTATCTACATACGAATACGATTCGGAGTATGTCTGCGTCAGACCGCCGCTGATAGAATGGGTGGCAAGCGGTGTTTTGGTCATAGCTAACACTTTCTCCGCCTCGTTGGTAGCAAGAACTCCGATCCAATTATCCACGGCTTTGTTGTCCAACTGTACTTGGTCGAAGATCATCCAGTTCAGCCCGTCCGGCGTGATGATCTCGTAGTATCCTTCTTCACCGAATCCGAGGGAGTCCGGATGCACCTTACTCCAATAAACCGGCCGGTCTTTGGCTATAGCTTGGGTCACCGCTTCCTCCCGGGTGCCGGTCAACAGAAGACTGTTACGATGGTAGAGCAGATCCGGAATGATTGTACCGACTATATACTGATGGGTATAAGCGAAGGAGGATTGGATAAATTTCTTGATCAGCACATCCTCGGTTCGCATCAGATACCAGGGTTTGCCCTTGGCGTCCACACCCTGCTGAACGATGCGGTAACTCTTGTTGTTGATTTTCGCTTTTATCTGCTCGAAAGAGATGGAGTCCACGATGCGGAAAGCGTCGGCTTTCGAGGTCATCACACCGTTGGTCACACCGATATAGACATCCCCGTTGGTGCCAACCTGGAAGGGACCGGAACCGGTCTGAATCCGTTCGGTGGTCTTAAACTCGTAGTCCGCTTGATTATATCCATACCATTGTACCGTAAGCGGGAAATTCCAATCGGTCGTTTTCTCGACGGTATTGAGTACGCCTGCTGTAGCACCTGCTGCCGGAGAGCCTGCGTATGTACCTACGAAATACTGACTGTTATTTCCCCATTTGACGAAGAGGTTAAGCCCAATGCGGAAATTGGAAGGTTCTTTGTATTTGACGTGATAGGAAGTACCCTTCTCGAGGTAAGCATACGAGCCGCTTCCGGGAGGGTCACGAAGTATATCGAGTAGCGTTATACCTGTCGAAGCTGTATCGCGCTGCATGAAATCCGTTGCTTTCTCCACCGCCCCTAAGACATACGCCTGCAGCGGATTGGAGGTAACATACTCTCCTTCGCTCTCCACCGAGAAATCCAATGAATGCAACGCATTCTCTCCGGTCTGAACATAGGTCACCTGGTCGAAAATCACGTTCACCAGAGCGGAACCGTTGGCATCCAGCGGCGCGGATTGGATATCCGTTGTTTCACGCATGCCGTTGTAAATCTTAAGGTTTCCTCCCTTCAGGTAAACACGGTCGGGTACGCGCGTGCGGTCATTATTATAATAGTAATCCTCATGGGCGGACACGCGGAACTGGTACTGCCCCGCCGTAAAGACCGGAGCGCCAAAGAGGTAACTGTAACTTCCGTCCGCTTCTTGCGACACCAGATCCACTTTCATCTCCTCCCCGTTGAGAGCCTCCGCTGTCCAGGATTTCAGACCGTAATAATCATACTCTTTGCCGTAAAGCGATTGTTTATAGGTCACCTCTATCGGTGTGCGATAGATGATTGAGAAGACACCGGGTTCGGTGTTGCTCAGATCAATCGTCTCGCTGGTTTTTCCTTGCGCGAAGAGCGTAGCGTAACCCTGCGCCGTAGCTTGTACCACCTTGTATTTGGTCGGGAAGAGATCCGCCTCGTACTCACCGGTAACAGGGTCGGGGTTGATGACGATACGCTTATGCTGGTAATGGATCCGGGTGGCACCGATCGTGTATTCCAGGGTGTCACGGGTCAGATCTTCGGGGTCACGCACGATATAGGCGATGTTATCCCCTTCCAGCTCGAGCACCAGTTGCAGGTTATCACCGATATTATTACGGCTCAGCCCTTGTCCGAGCGGTAAGGAAGCCTGGTCGATACCGCCGACCACCCTACCGACGAGACGTACCTTGGTCTGATCCCATATACGCACGCCGTCCAGCGCCTTGGAGAGGGTCAAGAGACTGTCGCCGTCGATACGGACAAAACCGTCGCCCTCGAACGTATGACCCTTCTTAACAATCTGTAGCGTGAAAGCGGATCCTTTCGGTACCGAGATAGAGAAATTACCGGACATGTCGGTCTTCACCGCATCACCGGATTTCTTGACCATCTTGCCGTTCAGCAGGATATTGGCATCCCGTACCGGCACCGAGGACAGTTTATAGAGCACCCGTCCGGAGAAGCGGACGGAAGAGATATTGTCAAAACTGAGGTTCTCCACCACGTTGTTCTCCGCGGAGAGGGTGACTGCGGCGGTAGGAGAGCCGGTATTGTTGAAGACGAACTCGGCTGTTTGCGAAGTAGGCGTGATGAAATAGTTGGTAGAAGTGCCGTAGAGGAGGCTGTCGAAGAGGAAAGCGCCCCTTTCGTCGGTCTCTACATGTATATCCTCCGCGCCGTCTCGTGAGAGCGTGACGGTGGTACCATAGCAACCGCTTCCATCCTCGTATTGCACCCTACCGGCTATCAAGCCGTAGGGCGAACGACGGCCTTCCGTGGAGGCTGTATGAACCGTCGTCGTGCCGTTACAGGAGAAAGAGGTTGAGACGCGATACTCGTAGCGCTGACCGGGTACGACCGGGTGCGAACCGTTCGCCTCGTCGAAATACCCCTCTGTCTCCAGAATAGCGATCGTGTCGAAAGGTACCTCCGAGCCTTGTATGCGGCGTTCGAGGATATAGTGATCTACCGAACCGGCGGTAGGTTGCCAGGTCAGGATGACGCCCCTTTTGTCGGTACCGTCGGTGGCTTGGAATGAGGCGATTTGTGCCGAGGCATTGGTATAGAGGTCCGGACCCGTGATAGCAATCGGTTCCAGCTGCTCGCTCTTCTGTACCTGGAGCAAGGCGTTGCTCTGATCAATACGCACGTCGTACCGGAAATGTACGCAGCTCATATCCACTACATCTGTCACGTGCGCCAGATACGACCCGTCGGGCTGCAGGACGATACTGTCTTTAGGCACGCGGATCTCTTGTCTCAAACCGGTCTCCACCACGGTGCGGGTGAGTACCAGATCCGCGTTGCGCTCCCATACGCAATGGTCTCCGGCTGACATCGCTTGCACTTTCGCTTCCAAAAACGGGTATAACCTGTTACGAAGCTCGTCCTGATCGATCTGCGCAAGAACCCTTGCCTGCAGTTCCTCATCCGTGAGGACATTACGCTCGTCCTTGGCTTGATTATAGGTCAGCGTGAAGATATTTTCATCGGGGCTTACCTTACACTTGGTATAGACAGTTATTCCGCGTGTCGGAACCAGGAACGAGAACGATATCTCGTTTCCTACATAGCCTTTCGACTCATCAAAAGCATTTTTCCAAGCCTTGGCTTTCACCGTCACACGCGCACCGCTCTGCGCAGTAAACGTATTCCACGGATGCTGTACTTCGAGAGGGGTTATTACGCCGTTCAGCTCTTGCACTGCCGAATAGTGTACAAACACGTGATCGAGACTGCTCCACCCTGTATTATCCGATTTGATCGTCACCGGCACGGATACTCCGTAAGCCATATCAGGATCAACCGTTATCTCCAAACTGGTACGATCGACGCTGGGCATCACCGGTTCTATAGCGGGGTTGTCGATCTTGAGCAAGAAATGTACCTTCCGGTTGTTCTCAAAATCCGGATCGAGGGTATAAGGTTCCTGTGTAGGAGCCAAGGGAGAGAGATAATTACTCTTGACAATGGAAGTGGTAGCCATATAATCGGACGGGTTCCATCCCCACGTAGCGGCAGACGCACGGCGAACGCGGTAGTAGAGCGGAGCGCCCGGGATATTCACATCCGAATGGAGCGTAGCGGTAACGCGTGCATGAAGCCCATTAGCGTTTTCTACCTCCACCTCATTTTGCGTCACCGAGATCTTGTTGGTATAGGAATCGGTATAGAGACTGTCGTCGTGGAAGAGCTGCAGCACATCCTCCGCGGCATCGGTATAGGCGTAGTTATTCTCGCCGGCGCTGTAAGGCACCACGGCGATTGACTGCGCGTCCGAGAAATCCTCTTGGGTAGCACGTTGCACCTCGTACATATCCGCCTCCAAGATGTCCTGGTCATTCGGATAAAGCGTGTGCCAGCTCAGCTGCACATCACCCGTCACGCTGTTCTGTGCATCCTTGACCTCCGATGCCTCAAAATTATATATCTTGTGGTAAGCGGGAATCATGACCGAGTTCGTCTTCAGACGCTGTTTGACACCGCCGTCCTTGTTGACCCATACATTGAAATCCGCATAGAAATGGTCCTGTACGGAGTCCAGCATGTCCACCAGGATCTTCTCGCTCCGCTCTGCCTGGGCTATCTCCTTTGACGGGTCTAGAGAGGTATGATACGAGATCGGGTCTTGGAAGGTCATATATTGAATACCGGCTTTTCCCAAGGTATTGATGTCACTTCCCGCCATGCTGTAGAAGAACGGATCGAAGAGCTGCGGACTCTGCGGTATATCGCCGCCGTCGAAATAAGTTTCCCATTGCCACCAGTACGCATTATGGAGATTGTTGTTCTTGACGTAGTAATCGCGGACATTCAGACCGATGTAGAACTTCTTGTTCTGCAGCTCCACGGGGATATACCAGTCAAACTGGATATAGACATGATGCTTGCCATAGGAAGAGTTCTTACGCGTGACATAGATCCAATTGGCTGCGCTGCTCTCATCATTATCACCGATTATCCAGTGGGATTTATCGTGGGCATGAAGGGTCAGAGGAACCGAATTATAGGTGTTGGTTACGACGCAGGTACCGGTATCTACCAGCAGGTAGGCCGTACCGCTTCCTCCCGAAAAACGCCCCGTGTAATTAGGGTTACGGGTAGCACCGAAAGAGGCGATACGGTGTACATTCGCCGAACCGCGTCCCTGCCCGGGCTGCTCACTGAACCATACATAGGAGTTGTTCGTGTTGTTGTTGTTGGCTGTTTGGGGGTTCAGATAATAGGTGTTATCGTCCCCCTCACCGTAGATCCACAACGGGATGGTAAACCGCAATACGCCATTACCCATACTCATGATGGAGTAGTTGTCAAACTTCTGTAAATAATCGTTTCCCGCTTGCGCTCGCAAAGGAACAAGCATGAAAACGGTCAATGCAAGCAAAGTGATCATCAAATGCTTGCTGAAGGGATGGATTTTTGCTCTCATCATATAATTGCTTTTAATGGTTTATTCCTTTTTCAGAATACCCGTCTCCGGGGTGCCTGTGCTGTCTCCTGATCGCCGCCTTCAAGACTGGTCTCAATGCTGGCACTTAATATCAGCCCCACCGCCTGTACCGGCTGCATCTCCACGGAGGGAGTTATGTATTTACGCATTTTCATATTTTTGCATTTACTCATTTTCGCATAGGGTTATTTGATCATTTCACCGAGGATGCTATATTCCTTGCCACCATGGCGGATAAGGAGGACGCCGTTCTTGATGACCTTTGTACATGGCACATTGTCCATTTGGACATTCTCAACGCCGGTAGCCGTATTCTGTATGCGCCAAACGGCAGGCATGTTGCGGTATCGCGCAGCTACTTGAGCCTGAGATTGATTATTAAACTCATGTCCGTTCGGACCGCCGCCGTCCAGATAGAAATAGGCACGGAAACCTTTCATCTTCGAGTCCGGATATTTTATGTCATCCGGCCAGTAGAGCGTGTTGTTTGCCCCCAGGAAGAAATTGTAGTGGGGAATACCCACGGTTTCGTTATAGCCCGGAATACGCTTGCGGGGATAGAGACCGTGGAACTTAATGTTCTCGTTGCCGGGGTCGGACGGAGCCTCCGAGACGTCCTCTGCTACCCAGTTCTCCACGCCGTCAAAACGCAAGAACGTCATCACCTCGCCTGTGTTCGCCCACTGGATGAGATAAGGCACGCCCGCTGAGAGACGGTTACCCGCCAACGGACTCACCGATAAGTTCAGCTGCTCATTTCCCGTCGTTCCACTCACCGTGCCGCCATCAAACGTATAAACCTCCGCGCCGGCCAAAGGAGATTCCTCTATATCCGGCACATCGAAGGGAAGGCAGAGAGTATAAAACGTAGCATCTTTCCCCAATGTGCGGCGCATCAAAGCAAACGATTTCGTACGCGCCTCCGATAGTTTCGTCAAGAAAGCCGCCGTCTCGTCCATTTCGTCTAAGACAACAACCGTCCGAGCCAAACGAACGGAGTAATACGCATATTTGGTTTGATTGTTCAAATCGTGGATATCCGGCGCACTGGGGTTGTCGTTGAATCGCATACAATGGGCGTTATCTGTATCTTCACTATGCTCATCCGCTGCCCAGTACGAACCGTGATCACTGACATCCTTTGTATACTCCGGATCGTCTTGTTCCTTATTATTAGGAACATTATATCCGTACCCCTCGCAGGGCAGGAAAACGGCGCCGGATGCCGCCATGATAGCCCATTGCCCGGCGGTATAACTATTCAACTCATAACCTATTCCTTGCTCCACAGGAACAAAAGCAGGCGCGCCTTCCGGCTGCACCCATCCATCCGGTAGGATGATCAAACCATTCTGCCCGTCCACTATACCCAAGGCATTGAGGTCATTGGCATTCTCGCGACCCTCGCCGTCTGCGTTCACCAGGAGATAGCTCCATTCCGCACTCGTCAGTACACGCCATCCGTAGGTATCCTCCGGAGGGATAGATGCCCATTGCATCAACCGGGACTCGTTCGCCTCTTTGAACTGGACGTACCTGTTGGGGCCCACTGAGAAGATACCCCGCGGAGCCTGCGGGTATGGGTCGCCTTGCCCCATCACAGGCAGACATATCGCGGATACCGATGCCACCACTGCCAACAAATAAAGAATATTCTTTTTCATCATTTATATTTATATATGTATATAGTTTTTGTGATTATTCACAACATGAACAATATCGGCGCAAAATTACAAAAAAAATTGTGCGTACGCAATACGTACATGCAAAAATTTACGCAAACTACCTTTTTTTGGTCATTTTTTTACGCAAACTACCCTTTCTTGCTCCAGTCTCAGGGTGTCAATTTATCCACATAAATAAAAAAAACGCACCCGAAGATGCGTTTTTCTCTACTCGTGTATCAGTACTGCGCGGACGAAGTTGCCGAACTGACAGATACGTTTCTTGCCGAGGACGGAATCGGGTTTGCCGCGGAGTTGGGCAGCATGACGTTCCACCATCTCCTGGTACCGCGAATGATTCGGATCTTTCGCGATACGCGATGCCTCTTGGCAAACGGCTTTCCAGCGTTCGTACTGGGCCTGTTCGGCAGGCGTTCGGGGATTACGCTTATAATCGCGATTCTCCAGTTCATACACTTCCTTTGGACCGCATCCGAGAACCCGGCCGTCCGGGTAATGCCATTCTTTCTTTCGCATCACCAGACGCGAGTGTTTTGAAAACTTGCCGGTTAAATCACCGATACCGGCTTCTGTAGTAAATCTTGCCATAATGTTTCTTAAGGTTTAATAAGGGTAATGATTAACTAATATTTAACTTATCTTTAACTTATCACTAACGGGTGAAAGCATGTTGGCTGTTGCAAGTATGCAACAGAAATGCAAAATAAGGGAGATGTCGGATACAATCCGACGGAATGAACATACAAAAATTTGCATGACCAAGTTGACAAACTTGACCAACTTCAGGCTAACTTTGTCAACTTGGTCAAGTTTGTCATGCATTTTTTTTATACACTCCATAACGAATCTTTTGTACTAATCCATGCGCCATCCATTCTTCGTTCCAACGAGTAGAAGTACGCGGAGAGATTCCTTGGGATTGTGCTTCGGCGACGAGGGTTTTGGATTCAAACTCGGCGGGAAGGAGAGAGAGGAGAATGGCTTTCTGGTCGAGGGGTTTAGCGGTAGGCAAATTGATGCGCTCGGTACCTTTGATGAGTTGATACGCCTGCGCCATGTGGAGGATCAATTTGTTTCCTATGAGTTCGGCGGTAGCGTAGTCCTCATCAGCACAAACAATATTCTCGGGTCTAACGCCCCGAGCACCCGACAAAGAGGAAGTGTCCGAATCCAAATCGGACGAAATGGACGAAGCACGGAGAGCGGAGAGGATGAGGGCGATGCGTTCGATATGGACCGCCATTCTTAGTACCACGGAGTGGAAGTCTTCGCCGAGCATTCGGATGAGGGTCGGATAGGCGGTCTCGAGATGGTGGCCGAGACGGGTACGCTGGTCGGGCGTGAGGCGGAACTCGCGGGGTTTGGAGAAGAGCAGTTTCTCATAGAGATGATAGAGCTGTTCAGCACAAGTCTTCACGGTTTCATCGGAACTTTCCGAGGGTTGTACATACTGGCTGTTAAAGGCTTGGCGTTCATCGACGATGAGGGTGAGCAAGCGCGAGAAGTAACCGTTTTCGATAGATGGCACGAGCGCCTTGTACTGGCTGAAGGTACCGGTGAGGACCATGGAGAGTTGGGGGTTCTCGATGACGGACGCTTCGCGACAGCGGGCACGGGAGATAGTCTCGTGCTCAGCCGCTTTACGAAGGGCGGTGTTGTAGTTCGCGGTAGAGGAACGCCAGATGTCGGTGATGACCGAACCTTCGGACTCATGGATATAGCCGCGGCCGTGCTGTTTGGCGAGCGTCTGATAGAAAGCCGGGTAGGTAGCATCGCCCGGGATGATGAGGGGATTCGCCTCGTGAATGGGTTTGACGAGTTCGAGGGCAAGGTTGGCGATACCTTTTCCGCAAGCCGCCGAACCGACGATAAAGAGTTGCAGGTTCGGGTAATAGCGTTTGGCCCCGATACCGTACTTGAAATAAAGGTTCGGGAGCACGCCCGAGCACGCGGTAAGTGCGGACATTAATAACATGTCCTTCTCGGCAGGCGTGTGAGCGAGTGAGAGGACGGATTTCATTAGTTCAGGCAGGTTGTTTACATCCATGTTTTCCACGATGTGGAGGTTCGCCTGCTCCTCCGAAGAATTTAGGTTCTGAATTTCATTCATAACGTTAAAGGGTTTAAAGGTTAAAATGTTAAATTGTTAAACAATAAAAAATTGAAATTCACTACTAATATACGTCGCCTTGCAAACTATTTACGTATATGGACTTATTAAATTTTATCACCATGCAACAGCAAAACGCGGCCTATTCGTTTCATCCTCAGCCTCTTACAAAAAACTATTTCCGTGCTGTTGCAAAAAAAATAGGAGGCGAAAATCGGGTGGGACACATAAAAAAAGTGACGTCACGTGACGTCACTTTTTCGCTTTACTTTTCATTCGTTTGCCGAGGGCGTTAGGATCTCGAGGATGTATTTCTTTACTTCCACTCGGTAGGTGTGGTACCTGTTTCGCGTGTGAAGATTTGTGAGAAGACGCGACGGGAAGAGAAGCCGCAACGGTCGGCGATGTCTTGAATCTTGAGATCCGGCTGCTCGGTCATAAGGCGCTTCGCTTCGGCGATACGATAGCGGTTAACCAGCATATAGAACGAGCATCCATACTCGCTATTGACGAACTGCGAGAGGTAGGTTCTGTTCATCGGCAGCACAGCGCGCAAGTCATTGAGTTGAAAATCGGGATTGAGGTAAGGCTTTTTCTCGTCCATCCATTGCTCGAACAACTGTCTGTTTGCCGGAGAGGGCTCATCAGAGGAAGAGGTATTGTCAAATTTTCCATCCTCTTTCAACAACTCCTCCCATGGATCCTTACGGAAGAGTATCTGCTCCGTACTATACCCAAGAATGAGCAGAAACACCCATTGCTGAGTGAACATCCGGTTCGGCACATACCTGAACACAATGAAATAGAACGACAGCCCCAACAACGCCAGCATGATCAGATACCTCACTACCCATTGTGCATCGATATTCTCCATCGACGAGAAGTTATCCTCGCACCAGCGGCGATACATACGGATATGACGGCATAAGAGAAAGAAGATAGCCATCGGATAAAGCATGATGATATATATCAGATTCGCCGGCACAAAATAATCAATCACCCCGACAATAATCATTGGAAGGACGACTACTGCCGCCTTTGCCCAGGTGAGCCATCCCGGCCACAAGACCTGGGAGGGGTAGATAAAAAGCAGCCATGCAAAGATATTTCCTACCGTGAGCGACACATTATAGAGCGGGTCGTCAGGCGTACCTCCCACCGCCATAAAGCCATAGCCGTACCGAAGAATCAGCAGGACTGTCTCCGTCAATGCCCATATGAGTAGCACCGTTCCCCACGAACGCCGCATTGCTACCCCCTCATGGTGGCGGTACATCAGAAAAGCACCGAAAAGACACACCATGATCATGGCGACGTACTGCACGGGGTTGATAAATGTCTCAAAGAAATCTTCCGGTATAAATGCCGCTGCCCAATAACTGAACACGACGAGTGCGCCAAGGATGACGGCGAAAAAGGCCTCCGACCGATAATCCAGCCAGAGACGACGCCAATTCTCTTTTACTCCGATAGTCTTACTCACCCTGCTATCTCTTTTCCGGTGGTAGATTCGCTCTCGAAGGGGAACAGGCCAAAGAGCTCTGCATCAATACGGTCGGTAACCCAACGGAAGTCCTCCGGGTTCTCGCCGAACTTGATCTTATCACCCTCGATGATCAGCAGTTTGCCCTTGTATTCCTTGATCCAGTTCTCATAGAGGTCATTCAGACCCTGCAGGTAATCCAGCTGGATAGACTGCTCGTAGTTCCTTCCGCGTTTCTGAATCTGCGCTACTAACGTCGGCAGCGAAGCACGCACATAAATCAGCAGATCCGGCATCTTCACCAGCGACATCATCAGATCAAACAGATCCCTGTAGTTATCGAAATCACGATCGGACATGAATCCCTGCTTGTGCAGGTTCGGCGCAAAGATTCGTGCGTCCTCATAGATAGTACGGTCCTGAATGATGTACTTATCCTGCTTGCCGATCTCGATCACGTCCTTGAAACGCTTATTCAGAAAATAGACCTGCAAATTAAAGGACCACCGCGCCATGTCTTGGTAGAAATCACTCAGATACGGGTTGTACTCCACGCTCTCGAAGCGCGGCTCCCAGCCATAATGTTTGGCTAACATGTTGGTTAACGTCGTTTTGCCGCAACCAATATTTCCTGCTACTGCTATGTGCATATTATTTCCAGTTATTATTATTTTCGCTAAAGAGTCCGAACAATTCCGCATCTACCCTATCAATCACTTTGCGGAAGTCTGCGGGGTTATTCTCAAAATCCATTCCGTCCGAGTCGATGACCAACACGCGGCCTTCGTATTTATGATAGATAAAATCCTCGTATTTGTCGTTCAGGTCCTTGAGATAGTCGATCTGCATCGTCTGCTCGTAGTCCCGCCCGCGTTTCTGAATCTGCGCAATGAGCGCCGGGACGGACTTACGGAGATAAATCATCATATCCGGCATCTTCATCTGCGATTTCATCAGGTCAAACAGCTCCATGAACGTCTCGAAATCCCGCTGACTGAGATCCCCTCGCTCGTAGTTGTTCCGAACGAAGACGTACACGCCCTCGAATATGGAGCGGTCCTGCACGATGGTATGCCCTGCGCGCTGGACGGCCTGCATGTCTTTGTATCGCTCCTTGAGGAAATAGGTCTCCAGACAAAACGCCCAGCGCTTGATGTCGGCGTAATAGTCCTCCAGATACGGATTGAAGCTCACGCTCTCAAAGCGTGGCTCCCATCCGTAATACTTCGCCAGCATCTTCGTCAGCGTCGTCTTGCCTGCTCCTATATTTCCTGCTATCGCGATATACATATTTTAACGTACTCGTTGCCCTTGCAGGTTATATACCTTGTCACCGACGAGGATGAGGATCTGTCCGTCGCGAAGAATCTTCTGCGCAGCTACTTTTCCGTCCTGCGACACATTCTCAATCGGCAGCAAACTCTCCAAGTCCAGATTGATCTGAGGAAGAGTTACTTGCGTCTTGGTGAAGATTTTCACTTCACCGGCCTGCAGTCCTACTGTGCCCGAAGCCGTTCCTCCATCGAAATAGTTGTACCATGTACCACTCGGCAGGCTATAACTCTGCGCAGCCGTAGCATCGAAATTAGCGACGGCTATTACATTCTCCCATTGTACATAGCGTATTTTCTGCGCATGTCCCAGTACTGCGTTTGACGGATTTCCGGCGAACCACTCCGGATGGAGTCTGGTACGAAGTTGGATCGCTTGTGCGCATTTCTGGTAAGCCGCTACGCGGTTGGCATTGCTAAAATATCCAAAACTCTCCGGACGCGGTTTGGGATCTACACGGCCGCCGGAAGTCTTGTTCGGATTCTCGGCGTTGCAGTTGATAGAGAAATCATAGCCGATCTCCTCAAACTGCCATATCATGTGCGAACCGTTCAAAAGCACGTTCATGATCACGCTTGCGGGCACACGCGCCAAACGGGTTGCTTCATTGGTTTTAATAGCGCCGTTTCCGAACGTTTTAGCCTTATATTGCATACGCTCCTCATCATGACTCTCCGCATAGGTCACATAGCCGTCCTTATTTGCTGGGGAGATGTCATCTTTCTGATCGAGCCATCCCGAAGCCACCTGTGTATAGGCATAATTCGTGTTCACCCAGCATAACATGCCCTCATTGATCAACTGCGGACGATCATTGTCAGC
Source organism: Bacteroidales bacterium UBA4331 (assembly GCA_002394395.1). GTDB lineage: Bacteria > Bacteroidota > Bacteroidia > Bacteroidales > Paludibacteraceae > Colicola. The sequence goes on from DGTR01000035.1 coordinate 27,706, forward strand.
ATTATTCCCCCAGTGTTCCAGAATCATATAGCCGTCCGGTAGCACCTGTTTCAGACCATTGTTATAGTAGTCTTTCAGGTTATCTACGGCATTATATTTGGTGCCTCCGCACATTCCATGGCTCAAATCGAAACGGTAGCCATCGACCTTGTATTCGGATACCCAGTACTGGATCGAGCGCTTAAACATCTCATGCGCTGGTTCGAAATCGTGGTTCCAATCCTCGCCGTAGTCGTTATCCGAGTGCTTCACCTCCGAGCCCAACAGGAACCACGGGTTAAACCGTAACTCCGTCTCTGACTCTGAACTACTGGTCCAGGGATAGAGTTTCGCCATCGGGTTATTGCCGTTGGTATGATTGAATACCATATCCATGATCACCGCAATACCGCGTTTGTGACATTCGTCTATGAAAGTCTTGATATCGTTCTCCGATCCGTATGCGCGGTCCGGAGCAAAATACAGCACAGGGTTGTAACCCCAACTCAAATTACCGTCAAACTCGCAAATAGGCATCAACTCAATGGCATTCACGCCTAATTGTTGCAGATAGTCCAAACGCTCCTGGACACCGACAATAGTGCGTTTCGGCGTGTAGTCATAAACCCATAATTCATATATCACCAGATTATTCTTATCCGGGCGTTGGAAATGGAGTGTCGCATCCGACCACTGGAAAGCAGGTTTGCCCGGCTGAATAACCGTTACGTAACCTCCATCTGCCACTCCTAATGGATAAGGAATCAGCGTCGAGTCGGCTGTTCGCGGTTCCCATGCATCGTTGGGGTGGATGACTTTCTCCGAATAGAGATCACATATCTGCTTCTTCACTCCATCTGCGCGCTCTATGGCATATTGGAATCGGTATTCCTTGCCTTTTTCCAAACCCGTCAGCGTGATCCAGAAATAGTTCTCATCGCGCTTTAACTGGTATTCCGGTTTCAGTTTCCAATCCGTCATATCTCCCAGGAGGAACACCCGTTTTGCCGGCTGCGTCTTGGATGCCGCATACGTACATAAGGTCACGGATGTACTGTCCGCACCATAGTAAATACCATTGGTCACTCCCGCCGGGCGCTGACCGCTTATAGGCTGGACGCCCTCTACCGCAGCCCAGATATCGCCGCTTGACTCTTGTCCTAAGACAATGACAATATCGGTGCCACCTGTTCCACGACCTGACTTACCGCCACTCTTTCCATCGGTGAAGAGCATAAGAATCTTCGTGATGGTCTTGCCGCTCGGCACACCATAGAACGTGTATAAATTCGGAATGGTTATTTCCCATACATTGCCGTTCTTCGTCATCTTGGTCTTCTCCGATTTGGAAGGCCATGCGGCCAATTGGTATTCCCACTTGCCGCTATTATCCACTTCCACACAGGAGTATAAGTAACACTCTGTGGCGCCAACCATCCCTTTATCACCTTTCGAAGGATCGAAAGTAACGGTCACCTGGCCGGTATAGCCTACCTGTATTATCGCCGGTGTGGTAGTAACCTGCGCACTCACGCAGGCTGCCACCAATAACAGTCCGTAAAGAAATACTTTCCGCATATGCTTTGTTTCTTATTGCTTATTTCATTTGCTGTCCCGTAGCATCGTACACCTTCTCGCCTACTACGATACGGAGCTGGCCATCAATGATGGTCTTTTGTGCTTTCTCTGCTACTACGGTGTTCTGAACACTTAGGCTTTCATCACAGTCTTTCAACGCCTTTCCGGACATTGCCTCGTATGCCAGTTCTACGGTTCCGTCGCCATTGTCATACAGATAAAGAGTATAATTGCCTGCCGGAACATGCAGTTTCTCTACGCCGGTAGTAGTCATCGTAGCATGCGTCGGACCATCTACATACGCCGCAGACATATATTGTACTCCCGGTACTCCGTGAACCTGATAAACAACGAAGATATAACCATCCTGAGCTACCTCAATCGAAGAAATACCGCAATCGAAAATACCGCCGTCTATCTCATTATTGATATCCTGACCATCTACATAGCCCTTCCAATACCAATAAGCATCAGAAGAACCGCCTTGACCTCCCTGACCGCCGGGATTTTCACCACCTTGACCGCCGCCACATTCGGTCTCACCGATATACAACTGATCCTCGCCGTATTTGAGCTTGATATAGAAATCATAACAACCGGTGGTATTACATACATAATGATCGCCATCCTTCACAATCTTGGTGGTCGATGCTCCGTCTAGATCTACTGCCCAGCCGGCATTATTATCTTGATCCCATAACTGCAAAGTAGCCCCCTCGGAAACCTGTACGCCGAGAATCATGTACTCCGTGAAAGAAGCATCACCGGGTGTGGAGTTCAGTTCTCCGGCATGATAGTCTGTACCATTAATCATAATGCCATAGCTGGCAGCAAAAGTTCCGGCTGCAAAAAGCACAGCAGCCATCAGTGCATAAATCTTTTTCATAATAATTAAAATTTAAAATTAATACTTTATTGTACTTTACGTCCCATTACGTCGAACACCTGTTCGCCGCAGCGGATATAGAGTTTGCCGTTTTCAATAAATTTCTCTCCTTTGATGACTTGCTGCTGGTCGCCGACAACTTCCTCTATGCCTTGCGGAGTACGGCTTTTGTCTTTGTCCTGACGGGTGGTAGTCATCTTGTAATATACACCGTAGTTCTCTCCCTTGACCGCCAACGTATAACCGCTCGGCGTGGTATTATAGCCCGAGTTCGGACCAATCAGCACGCGGATCTCACCGTTCGTGCCGGTGATGGTTGCCTTGTAATATCCGTTTCCTGCCTCGTCGCTCACGGCGCTCTCGCTATGTACACCGGTTTTATAACGTGCGTTGATCATCGGTTTGATCTTGTCTTTGAATTTCATCCAGTGAGGATAGAACACACATGGGACACCCGGCATCGACAACATGTAGGCATAGCATTGCTGTATTTTCCCGGGATATTTCATCGAGTTGCCCAGACCGCAGAACTCATTATTATCGCGTTGGAATGAATCGTGACTGTCAAGGAATGTCACCGCGTAGCGGCTCTTGCCTGCGCCTAAAAGACCTGCCCCTTTCAGCGCTCCGTAATTGCCGGAAGCGATTCCGTCGTTGAACGCCGTATATTTGGTTGCGAAATCAAACGTCAGCGTATTCCAGCCTGCATCGTTCAGATGGGATTGCAGTACGTCGGGATTGCCGTCCCAATACTCCATAACCGAGAAATAAGCTTGCGCGGCACTGTTATAATCATTGATATGGCTGTTATGGAAGCCCTTGCAATAGTCGTAGCGGAAACCGTCGATATGAATATCGTTGCGCAGCCATTTCAGGTACGCCTTCAGCATGTCGCGCACTTGGCTGTTGTTATGATCCCAATCGCGACCGGAATCATAGTTCGCTTCCGATCCATAGCCGTCATCCGCACTTCCGGATGCAGAGCCCCAACAGTCACCGGCATCACTCTTCTTCTCATTCCAGTTCATCTCGTCTGTACTGCATATCCACGCGCTGGTCGGCTGGTAGTCGCCGTACGAACCGAATTTCTGTTGGGAGAATTTACACCAACCGCTTGCAGCGGCAATATGATTGATTACAATATCTGCTACTACGCGGGCTCCGTTCTGATGAAGGGTGTTTATCAGAGTCAGCAGGTTCGTCTTCGTTCCCCATGCTCCATCCAGACTGCTGTAGCAAACCGGCAGATAGCCTGTGCCGCCCGTAGATTTGGACATCGGCGGCAGCCATACCAAGTCAAACCATTTACCGATCTCCTCTGCGCTGGTGTTATTCGCACCGTTGTTCCAGTCTCTCCATTGGGTACGGCCATAGCCTTTGTCCTGATAGCTGTCCCAATAAAACGCCTGAAGCATCACATCCGGACATTGCGCCGGAACCGAGCCGCTGTAGCTCGGCTTAGGATCTTCTTTCGTGACATCTATGCCTTCGCCACAAGTAACCGAACCCGGACCGACATACAACTCATCAGCCTCCCATTTCAGCTTGATATAGAAATCATAGCACCCGTCCACCGTAACGGTATAGCGGTCGTTCGCTGCATCATATGCAAACCCCGCTTCTGACCATGAGTTCAGCGGTTTCGCCCACGCAACTTTATTGTCCGCATCATACAACTGGCAATAATCGCCGTTTAGAACCGGCACATGCGCCAGATACTCTTCAAATCCCTCTCCGGCTCCGTCAGGACCCTTGTAGTCCGCAGCGAAATACATTCGGCCGTTCACTAAAATTCCGTAATTGGCAGCCCATCCCATTAAGCACCATAGCAGGGCCGCAAAAATCAATCCTGTTTTTTTCATCGTATATTTATTTTGTTAGTTTGCCTGTCATATCATATACTTGTTCACCCACGCGGATAAACAGCCTTCCGTCTTTCATGAACTTCTCGCTCTTTTGCCCGCTCAGGACGTTCTCTACACCTTCGCCGCTTTCGATATACATCGCGTAGTCCGTTCCCTCCACTTTCTTCGTGTAGCCCACAGGGGTATTCTTGTCGCGGTTTTTGCCCACGCGCACGATCACTTTGCATTTATGCCCTTGCACCGTAGCGCTATACGCTCTGTTGGCACTCGTCTCTTCGAGGACTACCGACTCCGAGTGAATTCCCGCAGCCTTGCGCACAGCGATCATCGCGTTGATCTCGTTCTGATAACTCTTCCAGTGCGGCCAGAACACGCACGGCACACCCGGCATCGCCATGAGGTATGCATGCGCCTGCAGGATATTGGATTTCGTCGTCGCGTTGCTCAGATCGCAATACTGACCGCCGAACTGATTACTACCATAACTGTCACGCTCGAAGGTGTCATGGTTGTCGATAAAAGTCACCGCGTAGCGTTCCAGACCCTGACCGCGGAACGAATTGGTATTCTTCAGCAACAGACTATAACTGCCGCCCACGATTGCTCTGTGCAGTACGTATTTCTGCTGAAAATCGAACACCATCGTGTTGTAGTTGCACTCTACCAGATGCTGCTTCTGACGAGCTATTCCTTCCCATAACTCCGACACCGACAGATACGGCCGAGCCGCCTCATTGTACATACCCAAATACTGACCGTGAAAACCCAGCGTCATGTCATGGCGAAAACCGTCATATTTCATCGAATCCAGCATCCAACGCAAATACGTTTTTGCCCAATCCTGTACATACGCATTCGAGTGATCCAGATCCCGCAGACCGTCAAAATTGGAACCCGTGTCTTTCGCGCCGTGCGTCGTGCTGCCGTAGCATGTAGAAGATGACTTGGTAAAACACTCGTCGTCGCTGCATATATGCGCCTCGGTCAACTGGAACGAGCCATAACCCTCGCCGAAAGTGTCTTCCTCGAAATCACACCAGTTACTCTTGTTGGCGCGATGATTGATCACGATATCCGCCAGCACCTTTGTATTGCCGGCGTGCAACGCATCTATCAGTTTCACCAAACTGCCCTTCGTCCCCCATGAACTGTTTTGATTGCTCAATTTCTTGTGGTTGTAACCCACACTTTCTGTTCCATCAGCTTTGGCACTCGGCGGAAACCATACCACATCGAAGTTCGCATTAATAGCGGCCGTATCTTTCAGCAGATCAATCCATTTCGTCCTGCCATACTTGCTGTCCGTGCCTGTCTGCGGCTTGTAACTGTCCCAGTAAAACGCCTGAAGCATCACATCCTCGCACTCCGCCGGCACACCGATATTCGTCGGCTGATCGTCTTGCGGCGCATTCGTTTCTGCCCGCAGCGAGCCTATGCACGCGCATAAAATAACTACTGAAATCGTTAATAGAACTTTTTTCATGGTTTAACTCTGTTGAAAACGAGTGCAAAGATACTACAAAAAATTGAAATACGCAAGACTTTTAGATAAAAAAACAAAATTATTTTTATTTTGGGTACAAAAAAGAGACTCGTTTGAGTCTCAATTTCTGTGGTGCCAACGGGAATCGAACCAGTGACACAAGGATTTTCAGTCCTTTGCTCTACCAACTGAGCTATGGCACCGCGCTTGCATCAGAACTCCGCGTGACTCGCGACCTCGTCGCTCGATTACGCCTATGTTCTGTGCTACGCTTTTCGGTCTGCAAACGCTTCGCTGGTTTACATCCCGAGGAAACCTTGCGGATTGTTGTTTTTTCGAAAAGCGGATGCAAAAGTACTGCTTTTTTTTGACATGACCAAATTTTTTTGCATTTTTTTTGCATAAATGCGTATTTTTTTGTAATTTTGCGCCAAATTTGCGTTTCTTATGACCCTAAAAGTGATTGCATATGCCCGAAATGGGCACACTGATAAATTTGGTATTCCGAGACAAAGCAGAGAGGAGAGTCCGATCCTGACGAGAATTGTGTTCGAGCCGGATTACGCCATACCTGAAGCGCTGAGAGGCATCGAGGGCTACAGTCATCTATGGTTGCTTTGGGGATTCAGCGAAGTCGATTCCTGGTCTCCGACCGTGCGTCCGCCAAGATTAGGAGGAAACAAACGGATGGGCGTATTCGCCACACGAAGTCCGTTTCGGCCTAATCCCATCGGTCTGAGTAGCGTTAAGTTAATACGTGTAGAAAACGGGGAACTGATAGTCAGCGGAGCAGACGTGTTAGACGGAACGCCGATTTATGACATCAAGCCGTATCTGAGTTTCAGCGACAGCCATCCCGAAGCAAAAAACGGTTTTGCGGAAGAGACGAAGGATTATGAATTAGAAATCGTCTGGACAAACCTTCCTATTACAGATCAGGAAAAAGCTGATCTTGAGTATATTCTACGCCAAGACCCGCGACCGGGTTATCAAGACAATCCGGAGCGGGTCTATAAAATGGATTACGCGGGTCTGCGCGTATCCTTTAGAGTAGAGGGACTCAAAGTGTTCGTACTGAATTGCGAACGTCTTTGAGAATCACAAACTCTTGATATATTTATCTGCTTCTATAGCGGCCTTCGCACCACTGCCGGCAGCGACAATCGCCTGTCTATAATGCGGGTCGGCGCAATCGCCTGCAGCGAAAACACCCGGCACATTCGTCTTCGGGCTATCGCCATCCACAAGGATATATCCCTCGGCATCGCGGTTCACAAAGTCCTTGAACAACTCCGTATTCGGATGATGACCGATGGCAAGGAAGAAACCATCGATTGCGATATGCTTCATCGCCTCGTCCGGCTCGCCTTTGCGGTACACTAAATCCGCTCCTTGCACTTTGCCTTCGCCCGTCAGTTGTACCGTATTATGCTCAAAGAGCACCTCGATCTTCGGGTTGTTCAAAACCCTTTGTTGCATGATCTCCGAGGCGCGCAAATACGGTTTGCGGACAATCATATAGACCTTCTCGCAGAGCCCTGCCAAGTAGTTTGCCTCTTCGCACGCAGTGTCTCCGCCGCCGACTACTGCCACCGTTTTCTTGCGGTAGAAGAAGCCGTCGCAGGTCGCACACGCGCTCACGCCGCGACCTTTATACGTCCGCTCACTCTCGATACCAAGATATTTCGCACTTGCTCCGGTTGCAATGATTACTGCGTCCGCCTCATATAAGTCTGTGTCTTCGACCCAGACTTGGTGGGGTTTGCGGGCTTCGCCCGTGTTTGAAGTTTGGAAGTTTACTTTCGTCACAACACCCGACACAAACTGCGTACCGAATCGCTCAGCCTGACGTTTCATATCGTCCATCATCCGGAAGGGCTCTACTCCATCCGGATAACCGGGGAAATTCTCCACCTCGGTAGTCGTGGTCAACTGACCGCCTAACTGCGGTCCTTCAATCAATACCGGTTGCAAGTTCGCACGGCTCGCATAAATGGCTGCCGTATAGCCCGCAGGGCCGGATCCTATAATCAAACATTTTACTTTATTCATAGTCTCATATCATTTACATATGTATCTTTCTCAGGCGTGATCACATACGCCTCTTTTGCTCCTTGTACGAATTTCGGCTCTTTCATCTTCAGCGTCGAGGTCTTCTTGCCCTCTTTGATCTCCACGGACAGCGGCATGAGGTCGCTGTTTCGCACCTTCAGCACAAAGCGGTTGATGCCTATACTCTGGTCCTTCGGCGTGAGCGTCACGATGGTCTGCGAGCCGTCTTGAGTAGTCCGTTCGACGATATTACAAACCGGCACTAAGGCTTTTGCGTACAGCAGCGGATTGCTCTCCAAAAGTTCCTGCTCCGTGGGGTTCGTCAGCGTCAGTTCGTCCGTCTCCGGCGAGTACATGTACATCGTCTTGCCGTCATACGCCGCCTCGATATTGAACATCTCCACCTTAAAGCATGGCCCATGCATGGTCAATTCTCCGGGATAGTTCATCGGCGCATTCACCTCCTCTGCCACCGTGACGATAAAATCCGATTTGAGCGTCTTCGTCTCCAAATTCGCTAAAAACGAACCCAAAATACTTAATATGATTAACAATAACTTCATCGTCTGTTTAACTATTCCTTATCTACAAGATATTTGCTTGAGGATCATAAGAAGCGCCTGGACCTGGCACAAAATTGCGCCTAGGAGCGGAGCCTGGATCTTCCGGATTCGTTCCTGGAATCATTAATGCATATGATTGAATATCTATAATCTCTATTTGCGGACTGTTATATTGTTTGCTCATAATTTATCTAAATATTTAACAGATTTCATAAAGCTATTACTTAACCGTTTTACCTTGTGCATCAAAGATGTGCGCATCACGCAAGATATAGAAAGATCCATCTATAATTACCTTCGCATTTTGTGCTTCTTTCACTTGCACCTCATCCAATCTTGTCGGGGATTTGCGACAGATACGAATTGAGTAGTCGTTCGTTGTGCCGGCATTCAAATTCAAAGTGATCGATTGGTCAGCATACAGCGTAGCAACACTTGCACCCTGATAGAGTAGTTCAATGTTGTAATCGTCTGTTGCGCGCTCAGACATACTAAATACATATTCGCCTCCTTGAGGAGCAAAGAACACTACCGGGATTGTGGTTTGCGTTTCAGGAAGAGTTATGTCATGCGCAGATAATTCTGTTCCATCCGAGGACAAACACCATAACTGTGCAGCCGTCTTACAGTTCATATTCATTCGTGCCACATCGCGTCCAATGGTATAAGCGGCTTCTGCATCCTCATGCATCGTCACATACAAATGGTCTGTACCAACGTGCAGTTGGTTGCTTGAGAGCGCGAAATGCATTTGAGGCACAACTGACTGCTGAGCACGTAAAGCCGGTATAGGATAACCGCCTCCTCCGTGCGTAAAATCAAACGAAGCATCATCGCTTGCTTGGATAAAGAACGGTTGACCTACGCATAGTTCAAGACCTGAAGCATGGATAAGCTCGAACTTACCAAACTCGTTGTTGTAGAGATATATAAAATCGGCTATACCACTCAAATCCATCTCCGAGTACTCTAATCGAGAATTGCCCTTGCCGTTCCAACCGTTATGTTTGCCGTTGTCGGAGTTACCGGCAAAGTACTTGTTGAGATTTACATGATCATCTCCTTGTATATCTGCTCCGGATTTCTTTTCAAAGAGCCATCGGTTACAGTTACCCTCTATACCAATCATGTAGAAGGTACCCGGTTCAAGAGTGCCGGAATTCTTTTTTTCCCATCCTTTACCTGTGGTAGCACGCAGCCAACCGTTGTATTCCAATATCTGGAAATCTACACCTGGCACGTGGGATTTCTTCCCTTTTGCACGGGTAATTCCTGTAGCTATATCTACCTCGAATGGTACTGAGAAAGCATACCAAAGGTTAGGCGATGCGGTTGATCCAAACGGATTGAGTACATATTCCATAAATATGCTCTCTGCATTCAAATTGGAGGCACCATGAACCTGACCCGATTGACCTCCGATAGAAACAATCGTAATAACTCCTATTCGGATATCCAACAGATCAATATTTATCGCGCCATCCGGCTCTATCACCACAGCAGGAATAGTATCTGTTCCTAAATCACTGATATCAACATTTGTTCCTTCGGATACAACTACCGTGTCTGTTGGTATCTCTACAGATTCAAATGTAGCCGTATAGGTAGCCTCCTCCGTTACCGCTACTACTTCCGGTGTCCAGCCGCTGAACGAATAGGTATATTGTGCATCAGCAGGTTTTACTGGGGTTTCTCCGTTATATACAGGCATTTCTCCGTAAAGTACCTCGCTACTCTGTAACTCTGTTCCATCGTAGTTTTCGAAAACGATTGTGTATTTCTCTGTGCCTGGAATAGGAAGAATATTATTAAAGTCTTTCCATTGATCTGCGGTTTTATACGCTTCCATACTTTCGAATGGCACATAAAGAGGGATGGTTTTATCAACATTGTAAAATACATTTGCGCCAAGAGCGGGAGGAAGGACGGCTTTACAGGTAATTGATGTCAAACCGGTACAATTTATGAATGTATATTTTGCTATGCTTACGACTCCGTCACCTATAGTGAGCGATTGCAAACTATGACAATCCATGAACGAACGCTCGTCTCCAATTGTTGTAACACTATTGGGAATCACTATTGATGTCAAACTGCTACATCCGGAAAAAGCATAGTATGCGATATCCGTAACACCATCAGGTATTTCTATAGTAGTTAAGTTGGAACATTTAGAGAACAATTGATTAACAGATGTTATTCCATGTGGAATATTAGCCGAGGTGAGACTACTGCAATTGAAAAATGCACCCTGTCCCAAATCAGTAACACTTTCCGGCAATACAATAGATACTAAGCCCGTACAATAAGAGAATGCTTGACTCCCTATAGATGTAACCCCTTCGTGTATATTGATAGATGCTAGATTGGCGGCACCATAGAAGGATCCTTGTCCAATCGCAGTCACGCTTTCCGGTATCTCATATGTTGCACCCATTTTTCCTGCCGGATATTGTAATAAGGTTGTTTGATTTTTATCAAAAAGGATGCCATCGACGGATCTATATACGCGATGTGTATCATCCACATTAATAGAGGTCATAGAAGAACAACCGGCGAAAGAATATGTTTCTATTGACGACACGCTGTTCGGGATAGTAACCGATTCCAATGATGAGCAATTAAGGAATGCAGCCCACCCTATCATGACAACACCATACGGAAGAGTTAGGGAAATCAACGAAGCACAGTTTTGAAAAGCATAGTATCCAATAAACGATGTCGTACTCGGAATTGCAACTGATGTCAATGAGTCACACTGAGCAAATGCTAATTTTCCAATTGAGGTCAACCCTTCTGGAAGGTTAAGCTCTTTGATTACAGAACGATAAGCAGCCCACGGAACAAGTGATACTTTTGTATAGTCTGCCATTTTCCCCGTTCCACTAATCGTCAGCACACTATCACAACTCAACTCCCATGTCAGATTGTCGCCCTGTGCCCCACATGTTCCGGAAGCAAGGATGCAAGGTTCCTCTGGCTCTGTACCTGGTATCGGCATTATATTGGCAAAATCTTTCCATCCATTTGCAACTTTGTATGCTTCTACCGACCCTGCAGGAACATAGAGTGTACTATTTGAAAGATTGCAATTACTAAATGATAAATCAGTTGTGGTCTGAGGTGTTACAGCGTAATTAACAAAATAAGACAACTTACAACGCTGAAAAACACAATTAGGAATTGAAGTAACATTACTTGATAATACAACACTATCTAATGAAGAACATAAAGAAAAAGCCCATCCTTCTATCTGAGTAACGCTATTAGGTATGACAATAGACCTTAAATCACTCTCTGCAAACCCACTTAACCCTATTGAGGTGACACTGTTAGGAATAGATATGTTAATCAATTTTTTTCGATGAAAGAAAGCACTCTCTGCAATACTTGTAACATCACTTGGTATGATGGTGGTATTAATACCTGCCACCAACGTGTTAGTTGCCGTTTCAATTATGGCATTACAATTATTTCTGCTATCATATTTTATATTTCCATTTTCAACTATAAGAGACGATAATTTATAACAACCAGAGAAGGCTCCACTATATACAGAAGTAACTGAAGCTGGTATTATCATGCTCAGAAGTTCTCTACAATCCCTAAATGCCTGAGGTCCAATATATTGTAGTCCTGCTGGAAGAGAAATTTTTTGCAAATAACTATGACCATAAAACGATTCTCTACCAATTGAATCAACGCTTTCTGGAACAACAAACAACGAATCTGTTTTCTTCAAAGGATATGCCACCAATGTGTGGAGACCTGATGTATACAAAACACCTTCCTCGGCCGTAAAATGCACATTTTCAGGATCTACCGTAAAAGCAGTAATATTTCTACACCCTTCAAATGCTTCCATATCAATTTTTGAGACATTTTGAGGAATAAATACACTTGAAACCCCTGTTGATTGGAATGCATTTCTCCCAATTACAACTAAACTATTAGGAAGTATGATAGAAGTAGTTTTAGAGAAAGAAGAAAATGCCCATTCTCCAATCTGAGTAACCCCCTCTTCTATATTGATAGTACTAACAATATTTCTGTATGGGTACCATGGATAATCTGTGCTACTCACACTTATCATTTCTCCCGTTCCACTGATCGTCAGGACACTATCCGTCAAATCCCATGTCACGTTGGCGCCACATGTGCCACTCTCTGCAAAAAGCATTCCCGTGCCTGTCACCAGGGCAATGAGGAATGTAAATAATTTCTTTCCCATAATTATATTTTATATTTTTATTACTTCACTCCTAATTCTTCCAGCAGTTGGTCGAGCTGACTCAGATCCTGAATCAGTACGTCACGGCCTTTCGGACCTTTGTTCGGGCCCACAATACCTGCCGCCTCGAGTTGGTCGGACAGTTTGCCTGCGCGGTTGTAACCGATCTCAAAGGCACGCTGCAGACGGCTGGTCGATCCTTCCTGCTTCGTTACTACGTAACGCGCTACATCCGCGAACATCGGATCGAGTCGTTTCATATCCACGCTTCCCGGCGCTGCAGCCTCGCTGTCGCCGCCTTCGCCGATATATTCCGGCAACTGATACGGTTCGGTATAGCGCTGCTGTTTCGATATATGCTTCACGATCTCATCCACCTCCGGCGTATCGACGAAGGCACACTGGATACGCGTCACACTCGCGTTACCGGCGTAGAGACTGTCGCCACGACCGATCAGCTGCTCTGCTCCCTTCGCATCGAGGACAGTACGCGAGTCAATCACACTCTGCGTCCGCAAAGCAATACGCGTCGGGATATTCGCTTTGATGACACCCGTGACGATGTTTACCGACGGACGCTGGGTAGCCAGGATCATGTGCATTCCCACGGCACGCGCTTTCTGCGTGATACGCGCAATCGGCGTCTCCACCTGCTTGCCTGCCTGCATGATAAAATCTCCGTACTCATCGATGATTATGACGATATAGGGCAGGTATTGATGGCGCAAGCTTTCGCCCACTAACTTATTGGGATTCAGCCTTCTACGCACGAACTTGTCGTTATAATCCTCCAAGTTGCGCACGCCAGCATCCATCAGCAGTTTGTACCGGTTCTCCATCTCGATCACCAGCGAGTTCAGGGTATTGATGACCTTGTCGCAATCGGTGATCACCACCTGGTCGGGGTCGGTATCCGGTTGTGCCGCCAGGAAATGCTTGATCAAGGGCTTGTACGGCGCAAACTCGACCATCTTCGGATCGACCATCACAAGTTTCAGCTCCGCCGGATGTTTCTTATAGAGGAGCGAAGTGATGATGGCGTTGATAGCGACGGACTTACCGGTTCCCGTTGCACCTGCCACGAGCAAGTGCGGCGTCTTCGCGAGGTCAAACATGAACACCTCGTTCGTGATCGTCCTGCCGTACGCGATCGGCAGACGCATTTTCGTCTCTTCCTGGAAGCGTTTGGAGGCGATGACCGAGTGCATGGACACCACCTGCGGCTTCTCGTTCGGAACCTCGATTCCCACCGTTCCTTTTCCGGGCATCGGCGCGATGATACGGATTCCCGTGGCGCTCAGAGACAACATAATGTCGTTCTCCAGCTGCTGAATCTTCGCCACACGGACACCTGCTTTCGGCACAATCTCATACAGCGTCACCGTCGGACCGACCGTCGCTTTGATACTATCAATTTCTATGCCATAGTTGCGCAAGGTCGTCACAATACGTGCACCGTTATTGCGCTGCTCCTCTTCATCGATGATCGGAGCGGTCTCGTTGTCATAGACCTTCAGCAGGTTCAAACTCGGGAACTTATAGAACTCCAAGTCCTTCCGCGGATCGTACGGACCGAGTTTCTCCAGGAGTTTGTCCGGGTCCTTCGTATATAACTCATCCTCGTTGACGTCCTCGATCTCCAAGCTCGGGTCTCCGTCTTTCTTATCGCTCTCTTCCTTCGCCTCCGGTTCGTCCATGGGAATCGGCGCATCGCCCAGCGGCTCGTTGTCTTCATCTACCAAAGGCTCCTCAATTTCCACCTTCGGTTCTTCTTCGCTGATCGGCTCTATGGTGAAGTCTACGGGCAGATCAATCGTCACTTCATTCCCTTCAGGATTCCCTTCTGGATTCTCTTCAGGATGCACTTCAGGCTCTTCCGGCTCTTCGAGATTTTTGGGATCTTCGGGATCTTTGGGTTTCTTCTTGAAGAGTCCCTTGCACCATTCGCCGAAAGCCTTGCACCGGTCGATAAACCGTGGATCGGTCACTATCAGGAAAATAACCAGCGTCACGAATAAAATCGCCATCGTGCCGATGATATTCACATAACTCACCAGCCACGCGGCGGTCATACTACCAAAAGCGCCTCCCCACCGGTAGATGCCCATGTGCGCCATCTGTTGCGCAAAACCCAAAACGACAGCTCCCCAGAGTACCCAGAACGTGCCGCCGCAAAACAGCTTGATAGCGTGTATATCCCGGAAAACATGCATCAACCGCAAACCGTAAATAGCGATCATCAGCATCAGCAGCACGCTCACAAAACCGAACGTACCATCGATCATGAAATGTGCCAACCGGGCACCCGGCAGACCCAACAGATTACGTATCGCCTCGCGGTTCTCTACGCGTCCCGCATGATCCAGCGACAAGATCGACTGATCGTACATGCCCGTGAATAAAAAGCTCACATACGCGATCGTGCCGATTACAGCAAAAGCCAGCAGCAGGACTCCTGCTACCATTCGCGTCTCACGTGCACTCAAGATACGCTTCACCGCCTCCCACCAGCCGGTTTGCTCTACTTTTATGGCGCGCTCATTCGGACGATCGTCCGATAAGGGATTTCTCGATTTAGATACGGTTCTAGGCATAATAACTCAATTTAGCGTACAAAGGTACGACAAATATTCGATTTTAAAAAATAAATCTTGTTTTTTTTAGCTTTTTGTCGAAAAAAGACACTTTTTTTATAATAATGTTCGCGCACGCTTGCGTATATGAAAATTTTTTTGTACCTTTGTGCGCTTTTTATGGATTTATGGAGGAATTGATCAGACATACAGGTATCGTTTCAGGCATCAACGGGGAGTTGGCGCACGTGCAGATCGTACAGTCATCCGCCTGTTCCGCTTGTAAGGCGAAATCGATGTGTATGTCCACCGAGAGCCAGCAAAAAGAGATGGACGCCGTGATGCTCGAACCGATGCAAGTCGGCGACCAGGTAGAGGTAGAAGTGCGCGAACATTTGGCTTGGAAAGCCGTACTGCTCGCTTACGTACTACCTTTTATTGTGATGATGAGTGTGATCGCGGTATTGGATGTGCTGACCGGCTGGGACGAAGCGATCGTGGGCACTGTCGCCTTATGCTCCATCGCCCTTTATTATCTGGCGCTCAGTCAGTTCAGGCACCGCCTTCAGAAGCAGTTTACTTTCACGGCGCGGAAGGTTTGACGTCATAGCGAGCACCCGATGAGCATCCGATGAGCACCCGATGAGCATCCGATGGAGGACTTAGGCAGGAAGCACACACGGAGTATATTGGAAGCACACACGGAGTATATAATAAAAAATATTAAAAAATTCTAATAACAAACATTTAAAACAACAACCAACATGAATCTGATTCTGATTTCTATGGGAGTTCTTGGTGTGACAGCTTTAGTAGCAGCGATCCTGCTCTATTTTGTCAGCCAGTTCTTCAAAGTAGAGGAAGATCCGCGCATCGACTTAGTACAGGCCGTTCTGCCTGGTGCTAACTGCGGTGGCTGCGGATTTGCCGGTTGCCGCAACTTCGCAGAAGCGTGCGTCAAAGCCGGTAGTACAGAGGGTCTGGCCTGCCCTGTGGGTGGTGACCCGACCATGGATGAAGTAAAGAAGATCCTTACGCCAGCCGCGGCAGAAGAAGCAGCTCCTGCTGCTCAAACCGGCGACAAGAAGGGCTTCGATCCGGCTATCGCCGAGAAGATTAAAGCACTCGCTACACCGAGAGCTGCCTTCCCGCTCAACATCGCCATGGCGCAAAACAAATGAACAAATGTGTAAATGTGTAAATGAATAAATAAATGAGGACATTTCATATTGGCGGAGTTCATCCGCAGGACAACAAGCAATACTCTGCACACCAGGCGATCAAAGAGTGCCCGCTGCCAAAGCAGGCTATCATTCCTCTGGTACAGCACATCGGTGCGCCGGCTCAAGCCGTGGTAGAGGTTGGCAAGAAAGTAAAAGTGGGCGAACTGCTGGCGAAAGCCGGTGGATTCGTGAGTGCAAACATCTGCTCTCCTGTAAGCGGTACGATCACCAAGATCGGTGACTGGACCGACGCATGGGGCGCTCCCGGACAAGCTATCTACATCGACGTAGAGGGTGACGAGTGGTTGCCGGAGATTGACCGCAAGCCGGACCTCGTACATCAGTGTACATTGGAACCGAAGGAGATCATCGACAAGATCGCAGCCGCAGGTATAGTAGGTCTCGGTGGCGCTTGCTTCCCGACACACGTCAAACTGCTGCCACCTCCGGGCAAGAAAGCCGAAGTGCTCATCGTCAACGGCGTAGAGTGCGAACCGTATCTGACCTGTGACCACCAGCTGATGATGGAGCACGGTGAGGAGATCATCATCGGTATCCAGATCCTCAAGAAAGCCCTGGGCGTACAGCGCGCTATCATCGGTATTGAGAACAACAAACCCGATGCCATCGCACACATGCGCGAGCTGGCGGAGAAGCAACTCGGTATCGAGGTGATGCCGCTCAAGCTCCGTTACCCGCAAGGTGGCGAGAAACAGCTCATTGACGCCACTATCGGTCGCCAGGTACCTTCCGGTGCACTCCCTATCGAAGTGGGAGCCGTAGTAGATAACGTGGCTACTATCTATGCCGTTTATGAGGCAGTACAGAAGAACAAACCGCTCATCAGCCGCGTCATGACCGTTACCGGCAAATCCGTGAAGAACCCGGGTAACTACTGCGTTCGTTTCGGTACGCCGATCGAGGAAGTGATTGCGCTCGCCGGAGGAGTACCTGTAGATACAGGAAAGGTCATTGGTGGTGGCCCGATGATGGGACGCGCCATGGATCATATCGAGAACATGCCGGCTAACAAACGTCTCTCCGGCCTTCTCTTCCTGCCGGAAGCAGAGTGTATCCGTCCGGAGCAAGAGAACTGTATCCGTTGCGGCAAGTGCGTACAGGCTTGTCCGATGGGACTTGAGCCGTACTTGCTCCAACGCCTCAGCGAACTGGAGATGTGGGACGAACTGGAGAAGCATGACATTATGGATTGCATCGACTGCGGTTGCTGCGTCTTCACCTGTCCTGCTCACCGTCGTCTCTTAGACGGTATTCGTCCGGGTAAAGCAAAAGTAGGCGCCATCCTCCGTGAGCGTGCCGCTGCAGCGAAAAAATAATGTTAAATCATAAATTTGAAATCATAAATTATGAAACAATTGATTGTCGCTCCGGCTCCGCACGCCCACAGTGGTGATACCGTCCGCCGGAATATGCTTTTGGTCATTCTCGCTTTGATGCCTGCTTACGCAGTAGCATTAGTGGAGTTTGGCTGGGGCGCATTGATCACGGCTGCCATCTCGGTTCTCGCATGTATCTGCACCGAGTACGTCATCAGCCGTTATGTGCTCAAAGAGCAACGTCAGACCATCGGAGACCTCTCGGCCGTCCTCACCGGTCTGCTGCTCGCTTTCAACCTTCCTTCTACCATCGACTGGTGGATCGTTATTATCGGTGCCGTAGTAGCTATCGGTATTGGAAAGATGACTTTCGGCGGTCTGGGTCAGAACCCCTTCAACCCCGCTCTCGTAGGTCGTGTCTTCCTGCTCATCGCCTATCCGGCACAGATGACCACCTGGCCGACGCCGCAAGGCTTCAACGGCGCGTATGTGGACGCTGAGACAGGCGCTACCCCGCTCTATTATCTCAAGCACATCGTCAAAGCCGGTGATTCATCCGTCATTGACCAGCTGCCGTCTCTCATGGACTCGTTCCTGGGTGTCATGGGCGGTTCGCTCGGTGAGGTCAGTGCTGCAGCGCTGCTTATCGGAGGTATCTTCCTCATCTGCTGCCGCGTCATCACCTGGCACATCCCTGTAGCCATCCTCGGTACCGTAGCTTGCTTCTGCGCTTGCACCGGTCTCGCCGGTGCGCTGCCTGAGGGACTGGACACCTGCCATTATATCGGCTACGAACTCCTCTCCGGAGGTCTGATGCTCGGTGCCTTCTTCATGGCAACCGACTACGTCACCAGCCCGATGAGCGCGTGGGGAAAGATCATCTTCGGTATCGGTATCGGATTCATCGTAATGGTCATCCGTACGTGGGGTAACTACCCCGAAGGTATGTCCTTCGCTATCCTGATCATGAACGCTTGCGTTCCATTGTTGAACAAGATTCGTCCGCAACACTTCGGCGAACCGAAAAAAGCATAAGGAGGCACAACTATGGCAAAATTAGAAAGTACATTCAAAAACATGGTGCTCTCCCTGGTTATCATCTCGATGGTAGCCGCAGGAGCTCTGGCAGGAGTTTACGCTGTCACCGAGGCCACCATCGCTAAACAAGAGGCTCAGAAACAGCAGGCCGCTATCCTCGCTGTGCTTCCGGAGGGCTGCTCTATCGCAGAACCCGAGCAGGCTGATGGGCTGACCATCTACAAAGCCTTCATCAACGACGAATGGGTAGCTACCGCGGTAGAGACCTCTGAAGTCGGTTTCGACGGCCCGCAAGTGATCATGGTGGGCTTAGGCAAAGAAGGCGAAGTGCTCGACTACGTCGTTCTCAAGCAGACCGAGACTCCGGGTCTGGGTGCACATATCGACCACTGGTTCAAAGATGCTGTCGGCAACCGCTCTATCATCGGTAAGAAAGCCGGTGCACTGGCTGTCAACAAAGATGGCGGAGACGTAGATGCTATCACCGCTGCTACCATCTCCAGCCGCGCATTCCTGAAAGCTATCAACAAAGCGTACGCAGCTGTTGCTGAAGGGGCTGTTGAGGCAGCTTCCGGCGCAAGCCAGCTGCAAGGTGCAGAACCGGCAGCAGAGCAACCCGCTGAAGTAACTGAAGTACAACCCGCAGAAAAGGAGGAATAATTATGAGTAACGCAATGAAAACATTGACCAACGGTATTCTCAAGGAGAATCCTACTTTTGCGTTGGTTCTCGGTATGTGCCCTACGCTGGCTACTACCACCAGTGCCGTTAACGGTATGTCCATGGGCTTGGCTACGCTCTTCGTGCTCGTTTGCTCGAACGTAGTGATCTCGCTCCTCAAGAATCTCATCCCGGATAAAGTACGTATCCCGGCATTCATCGTAGTCATCGCTACGTTCGTGACGATGGTACAACTTGTCATGCAGGCTTACCTGCCGGCTATCTACGATGTGCTGGGTCTCTTCATCCCGCTGATCGTGGTGAACTGTATCGTACTTGGCCGTGCAGAGGCATTTGCAGCGAAGAACACCGTCGGTCTCTCCGCATTGGACGGACTGGGAATGGGTCTCGGTTTTACCCTCTCGCTCACCGTGCTGGGTGTCATCCGTGAGTTCCTGGGCGCAGGTACCGTCTTCGGTTTCCAACTCTACAGCAGCCAGTTCGCAGCACTGATCTTCGTACTCGCTCCGGGTGCATTCATCTGCCTCGCCTACCTCATGGCGGCTGTCAACAAACTGCAGAAAAAATAAATTGGACCGCTAACGCTAAAAGAACAAAGACCGCTTCGCTAAAAGATTAAAGACTAAACGGCTTCGACGATACAAAACATTTGAGTCTTTATTCTTTATTCCTTTAGCCCGAAGGGCGGTCCTTAATCCAAAACATTAAAATTATGGTATATTTTCTGATATTCATCTCTGCAATATTTGTTAACAATATTGTATTGAGCCAGTTCCTGGGCATCTGTCCGTTCCTGGGTGTAAGTAAGAAGATTGACACCGCGCTGGGTATGGGTGCCGCCGTTACGTTCGTGCTCACGCTCGCTACGGTTGTTACGTATCTGCTGCAGAAGTTACTCGTCCTCTGGGGCGTAGAGTTCCTT
This sequence comes from Bacteroidales bacterium UBA4331, assembly GCA_002394395.1. Classification (GTDB taxonomy): domain Bacteria; phylum Bacteroidota; class Bacteroidia; order Bacteroidales; family Paludibacteraceae; genus Colicola. Next base: position 48,117 of record DGTR01000035.1, read on the forward strand.
CAGACCATCCTCTTCATCCTCGTCATCGCCGCTCTCGTGCAGATGATCGAGATCATGCTGAAGAAAGTGTCTCCGGCGCTGTATCAGGCGCTGGGTGTGTTCCTGCCGCTGATCACCACCAACTGCTGTATCCTCGGTGTGGCCCTTATCGTAGCTGACCAGAACAAGCTGCTGGCTAAACTGCCGCTCGGCACAGACTACGGCCTGCTCTCCGGTACCGTTTATGCCTTCGCTACAGCAATCGGTTTTGCGCTCGCGCTGATCCTCTTCGCAGGTATCCGCGAGCAGCTGGCGCTCAACAAAGTGCCCGAGGCAATGAAAGGTACTCCGATCGCCCTCCTGACCGCAGGTCTCCTGGCGATGGCCTTCATGGGCTTCAGCGGTGTGGTATAATAATACTAGGGTACTAGGACCCTAGTATCCTAGTATTCTAGTCCCCTTTACGCATACATGCGCGCGTACCTTAATTAGTACGCGCGTGTGTTGTTTTATATATAGTATGTATTTTAATAAATAATATACTCTCATTAAGAAAATGCACCATTTATAGATATGTCGCTTGCGATATTAAAATATTTGTTGTACCTTTGCACTCGATTTCAGTCGTACACGACACAAATCATACTCTCCGATCTGCGCACAAACAGAAAATAACTCTAAAACAGATAAAATTATGAAGATCTATGATTTTACGGTGCTGGACACCAAAAAGAACGAAGTCAAATTAGACGAGTACAAAGGCAAAGTCCTTTTAGTAGTTAATACCGCTACGGGTTGCGGATTCACGCCGCAGTACGAGGCGCTCGAAAACCTCTATAAGAAATACGCGGACAAAGGGTTCGTCATACTCGATTTCCCCTGCAACCAGTTCGGTCAGCAGGCTCCGGGCACGGAGGAGGAGATTGTGTCTTTCTGCCAGCTCAAATACAATGTATCCTTCCCGCAGTTCTCGAAGATCGAGGTAAACGGCGAGAACGAAAGTCCGGTATTCACCTACCTCAAAGAGCAGGCTCCTACCGAGGAGTACAACGGTCTGGGTGCAAAGGCTACCGGTGCCATGCTCAAGAAAATCAGCAAGACCTATAACAAAGAGTCCGACATCCGATGGAACTTCACCAAGTTCCTCGTGGACCGCGAGGGCAATGTAGTGGGCCGTTTCGCTCCGACCACCAAACCCGAAGACATAGAGGCAGAGATCCTGAAACTATTGTAATTAACTTTTAATTATGACAAAAGAAGAAGCACTGAAAGGCCTGGCATATCTGGGCGCAGTATGGTTTGGAAACAGTAAACAACATTTCGCTTTCTCGGCGTACGACCGTCTGAACGGTTGGAACAAACTCGCCGACAAATGGAAAGAGGAAGCAGAGGAAGAGTGGGACGAGGCAGAAGAGGTTCTCAACCGTCTGGTAGAGCTCGGCTGCAAGCCGGCTGACCTGCAGGAAGCAATGAAGACCATCGAGTTCCCGTTCTACGACGACCCGAAACAGCAGATCGAGACCGACTACAACGAGGGTGCTATCAAAGAACTCAGCGAACTGGCTGCTGCATTCTCCGATGATTACCCCACCCAGAAACTCATCCAGAAATGGATTGACGGCGAGGTAGAGCACATGGCTTGGGAGAAGCAGTACCTCAACTATATCGACAAACTGGGTTACGAGAACTTCCTCATCGAAATGATGTAATCCTGTCTCCGGTACAATGAAAAAATTCCGTATATCGCAACTCCCTATTATCGTGCAGGTTTTCCTCGCGATGTTTTTGGGCATGTCACAAGGCTGGTTTATGCCGGCTTGGTTTATCCGCATCTTTGTGACATTCAATGATTTTTTCGGACAATTTATAGGATTCCTTGTACCGCTGATTATCTTGGCGTTGGTAACAGCCTCTATCGCCAACTCGCAACACGGTGCCGGCAGAATGCTGCGCGTCACTATGGCAGTTGTGCTGCTGAGTACTTTTCTGGCGGGAGTCGCCTCTATGGGCGTTAGCGAATGGATTATTCCGATGTTTGTCACCCCCGGAGAAGAGGTTGTGCTGGTGCCCCGGGGAGGCGAAGAGTTGGCACCCTTCTTCACCCTCCAGTTGCCTCCTGCCTTGGATGTCATGAGTGCGTTGATGATGGCGCTGATGCTGGGATTAGGTATGCGTGCTGTCCAGGCTGATTCGCTGCGCAAAGGTATATCCGAACTCCAGAAACTGGTGATGCTTTCTATCGAGAAAGCGATTATTCCGTTGCTGCCGATATATATCTTCGGCGTTTTTCTGAAGATGTCTGCTTCTGGCGGTATAATAGAGTTGGCAAGTAATTTTCTTTGGGTAATTCTGTTGGTGATTGCCATGTTGGTGGTATGGACATTGTTCCTATACAGCATAGCCGGCCTTCTCGCGCACCGCAATCCGTTCAAGTTGTTATGGGCGATGATGCCTGCCGGTATGGTCGCTTTTGCCACCTGTTCTTCTGCGGCTACCATTCCTGTTTCGCTCGAAAGAGCCAAACACCTGACACGCGATGAGAACACCGCTTCGTTCGTCATTCCGCTGTGCGCCAACCTGCATATCCCTTCTGTCAGCATCCATTTTGTCATCTGCGCTATCGCGGTGATGATGATGGTCGGGCAACCTGTAGAACCGGGCTCGTTCATCCCCTATATGATTATGCTGACGATGACTTGTGTCGCTGTGCCGGGTGTACCCGGAGGCGTAGTGGCGGTCTTGCCGGTTATGGCAAGTATGCTCGGCTTCACGCCGGAGATGCAGGCATTGTGCCTGTCATTGGGCGTGTTGCTGGACGCACCGCTTACGGCTATGAATGTCCTCTGCGACGGAGCGGTATGTACGATTGTTGATAATCGAGTAAATAGACCGTCGCTATCGGCTTCGTGCTGATGATGGTTCTCAATGTAGTATTAGGATAACAATATGTACGAACAACTGAAATTAGATAACCAACTCTGCTTCCGCCTCTATACGGCGGCGCGGTTGATTGCCGGTGCGTACGGTCCCTATTTTGAGACCTTGGGGATCACGTACCCGCAGTACCTGGTGTTGTTGGTTCTTTGGGAAAAAGACCGTCAGCCGGTGAACGACATCGCCAAACGCCTTCATTTGGAGACGAATACTGTCACGCCGCTCCTGCAACGGATGGAACGTCAGGGCTTAGTGACGCGCGTCAAAGGAGAAGTGGATACGCGGCAACGCATCGTCTGCCTGACTGACGCCGGCAAAGCGATGGAGGAACAAGCCAAAGACATCCCGAACCGATTAGGCGCCGAAGTCACCAAGCATGTGTCCGTAGAGGAACTGAAAGCCCTCATCCCCTCCCTCGACAAACTGATCGAAGGACTGAAGTAAGGAACAGAAGAATAAAATTACAGAAAATGGCACTTTTATTTGCAAGTGTCATTTTTTTTGCGTACCTTTGCAAGCGCAATTAGATTCTTTTTATGAAAACACAAGATCTTACAAAAGATACCAAAGGAGAGATTGTTATCTATCAATCTGAAGAAGGGAGAGTTTCTGTTGATGTATTGTTTCAAGACGAAACGGTTTGGTTGCCTATTGAGCAAATGAGTATATTGTTTGGAAAATCGCGCTCTACCATCAACGAGCATATTCTGAATATTTACAAAGAAGGTGAACTTTCCGAAGCAGATACGGTGAGAAAAATCGGAATTTCCGACTTTTCTACCAAACCCACCAATTTCTACAACCTTGATGTTGTCATTTCTGTCGGTTATCGTGTTCATTCCGTGCAAGGTACACGTTTCCGTCAATGGGCAACTCAGCGCATTCACGAATATATCATAAAAGGCTACACATTGGATGACGAACGGCTAAAAGGTAACGGAGGACGTTATTTCCGCGAATTACTCCAGCGTATCCGCGATATTCGTAGTAGTGAGCGCAACCTCTATCAGCAAGTGACCGACATCTATGCAACTGCGGTGGATTATGATCCCAAAGCAGAGATAACTCGCCAATTCTTTGCTACGGTGCAAAACAAGATGCACTATGCCGCACACCAACACACAGCGGCTGAGGTGGTCTATGACAGGGTAGATAATGAAAAGCCGATGCTGGGCATGACGAATTTCAAAGGGAACTATATCACGAAAGATGATGTTATCATTGCCAAGAACTATCTCAACGAGAAAGAACTGACCGTATTGAATTTGTTAGTGTCCCAGTTCTTCGATTATGCAGAATTGCAGGCGATGGAGCAACATCCTATGACCATGCAGGAGTGGATAGATGAACTTGATCGGGTGCTAAGCAATAATCGTCGCCCGTTATTAGAAGGGGGCGGCTCTATTAGTCACCAGCAAGCACAAGAAAAAGCGGAGCACGAATACACCATCTATCGCCAGCGAGAGATGAACCAATTAGAGTCCGACTATGACCGCGCTGTACGACAGTTATCTCTTTTCAGCGGTTCTACTGAACAACTCTCAGGAGAAATATCAATAGATGAAGAATAAAGGTTACTTTTGGCAAAATGATGATTGAACTAAAAAAAGAGAATTTTCTCAAATTAATTGAAAATTATACTTAAATTTGTGCATGTCACTTTTTTATAGTATCTTTGCAGGCGATTTTAAGAAATCAATTATAATGCCGCAATCTAATGCTTCTTATCACTTGGGACATACGAATGTAACTTTGGGTGATTTATCATCTCGTATCTCTCTCGTGAGCGAGTATAAAGAATAGACAAACATTCAAAAGGTTACTTCTAGCAAATGGATGATATTAATTGATGAATGATTACAACGGAATAAGCCGAAAATCCGAAGCAAAAAAACATAGAACCTCTTAAGGTTTTTCAAATATGAATAATAGAATTCATATGTATATGAAATAATCAATTATTGCCATGGAAGAATTTGAACTTTTTAAAACCTACTTTCATAGTCTGTATAACCGATATATTCTCTCATTGCTGATGTGCAGAATATACGCCATTAAAAAAATCGATGGCTTATTAGTTATGCTTCCTTCTAAGGTTGCATCGAATGGGCGGGTAGTACCTCTAGATGAAAAAGACTTCTCTTTCCTTGCAAATCAGGATGAGGATATAAAACATAGATTCAGTGAAATGTTTGAAGTATCCTATGAGGAATACATTAAAAAATATAGAAGATACATCAGTTCAAACAATTTAAATGATCCTTATTGGAATCCTCGGACTCCTATTTCGAACGCAATTGATTGGATATATGCAAATCCAGCATATGTTGAACTGAAAAAGGACTGCGGGCGCATAGAGTTTATGCGGAAATTCGACTATATTTCATTTGGAGTCGACCATTTTACTGATTTAGGTGGTCGATTTGATACAGAAAAAAAGATGTATGTATATGTTGATGCTTCTTTAGGGTTGGTAATCGGAGGAAGTGTGGATTTAAAATATAAAGGAAAGCATCATTCAGAGGGAGAGGATTATGAATGGGAAAGATGGAATATAAATTTTTTCACCTCTGATTTAAGATTAGGTCGTTATGTATCGTTTGAAGATTTCTGCAAAGAGAACTATCAAAAAGATAATCAGACGGGACAGTTTTACTTAATTCCATATAAAGACATTGAAAAATGGAATGAAGAACAGAAGGTTAGATTATGCCTTCATTGTATGAGTTATGAACATAGCTATGACGAAGAACCACCATATGGTAATGATTATCCCTATTCATATTATTTAAGAGGAAATGGATATAAGAGAGAGGTGGATTATGACCCATGTTAACAAAAACTCACAATGAGGAGAGAAAATTAATACAGCGAATGCCGAAAATCCGATAAAGAGCTATAGATATTACAATGGTTATATGAAATACGAAGGAACAATATGGGAATTATATACAGAACTTTTCAGTCATACTGATAAGTGGTGTTATTATCCCAACTTCACTCTAAAGGGGTTTAGTTTAGATCATATATTAGATGACGGAAACGAAGCGATACGATTTATCCAAGAGTATTTTCAATGTGGTGGAAAATATATGATAGTGAATGATATTGCAGATTATTGCAGTGCAGAAAGAGCCACACATTCTATTTCTACGTTCTTTTTGGGTATTCTCCTGCTTCCATTATTTAAGAAACAACGTACTTATATAGATATCCCAGAAGATAAAACTTTCTTGTGGTTATGGTTCCTTACTTGTCTATACCACGACATGGCGTATAAGTTTGAGGAGGATAAGAACCATCTTCCGACACTCAAGAACTTTGTACGAGATAATCATATTACATACCAGATTCTGAACGACCGCACAATAAGACTCAAAGGTGTCACAAAGAAAACAGTTCGCGCTTATTATCGTTATAGAATTAATGAATGTGGTTGTGTAGATCACGGTATTACAGGTGGAATTTTGCTATATAATTCTTTGAGAAAGAACTATGAAGAAGTATATAATTATTGCCGATGTTTTGATAATAATATAAATCATGATAATTTCAAATGGAATGGTTTACATTTTTCATCATTACATTTCCGTGAGTACGCAAAATGTGCCAACGCAATTATTCAGCACAACCTATGGTTCAATGCTTCTGGACAAACAGATTATGAAAAGTACATAGATTACCATTTAGATGAGTTAATATATTCGCCATCAGCCAAACCATATTATAAAGATTGGCTGACAGCATTGTTAGTATTCTGCGACACAATTGAGCCGGTCAAACGTTTTCTCAATAGCACACCATCTTTATTATTGAAAGAGATGAGATTAGAATTTGATGATGATGGTACGTATTTGATAATTAGTTTTAATAAATCATGTGTTAATCCAACAAGTTATATTGAACCTGTGAATGAAATGGAGGATTGGACAAATCTAACAATTCTGCTGGATGGTCAAAAGATTATAATCTCCGATATAAATAAAATGTACAAATAATGAGGGAATACTGTGGCATACTTTGACAAATATGGAGTCGAGTTCTCCGATGACCGCAATATATTAGTGAAATGCCCTGAAAATTTTCAGGGAGAATATATTATTCCCGAAGGTGTCAAATGTATTGGAGATGGGGCTTTCTATGAATGTAAAAAACTCTTGTCGGTATCTATCCCCAATAGCGTGGTCTGTTTTGGAAATAATTCTTTCTCCTTTTGCACAGGATTGACTAAAGTTGCTATTCCCGAATGTGTAACAGACATTGGAATAGCCGCTTTTATGTGGTGTTCTAACCTATCTTCGATAACGATTAGCAACAGCGTCACTAGTATAGGAGATTATGCCTTTTTAGCTTGTTTAGGTCTGAATAGTATTGAAATTCCAGATAGTGTTTCAAACATTGGAGAGAGGGTTTTTCAGGGATGTAATAATATCAAAGAAGTTCGTGTTCCAAAAGGACAAAAAGAACGTTTTGAGCAAATGGAAGGATTAAAAGACGTCAAGGATAAGATTGTTGAATTATCGTCTGAAAATCAAAAGTCAAGAACATGGGAAGAAGTTAATGCCGAATATCGAGCATATTTTGAGAAGAGACAAAAGGAGAACCCAAATATCCAAAATAAAAATGGTGGAACACCTTTGGAATTCCCTCCGTTTGGCATAGAACTGTCTATTCAAGAGTATTCTCAATTCAAAAAAGAGGGGCGCACTATCCACTCATGGATGTTTTGGTGTAAGAGCGGAAATGAAATACATGAGTTAGCACGATTATATGGTCCGGTGAATAGTATAGGGCTATCTACGCCAAGACAAGGATATTATAAGATCGTTGGGATAGAAGGCGAAGGAAATGACACTATGTTAGTATGCTATTATAATCTTTTTTCTTCGGATGAGTTTCTTGAGGAGGAAGATGAGAAAGTGCGCGTTAAACAGAAACCGCTATTCAATAAACGTTCCAGTTGTGCAGGACCAATTGATGTTGGAGATATTATTCATGTCAAATCTACCGAGTTAGTAGAAGACACTTATAATGGAAGAACATACCAGGCATACAAAATCATATGGGAGTTTGTTTAAACAGACATATATGACTTATTCGTAAAAAAACTTTTGATTATGAAAAAAAATAACCACTATTTTACACTATTATTGTTTGTTCTAACCCTTTGTTGTGCTTCATGCGGCAAACCGAAGTTAAAAAGTAATCCCGATGAGGCAGATAGTATTGCGATAATAACTGAAAAAGAGGCAAAAAGCAGCTCTGAAAAATCTGCGTTCCCTCAAATCACATCTTTCACGGATTATGTCTATGAGGATTTTCATGTCTTTACATTCTCGGATACGATTGGGGTTCTGCAACAGTTAGATATAGAGTTCCCGACAGGCATGAAGGATAAAAAAGTACTGGCAAAGATTCAGGAACAACTGATAGACACCATACTGCACGCGCACTATCAAATTACGCAATTGGATGAAGCGATGGCAAAATACTGGCGTATCGAGCCGAATGATATTGAACTCAAGTCGGTATATCCGCTTATTGTTCCAAATGATTCGGATGAGTATTTTAATTACGGCGGAGTACAGAGTAGGCAATTTGAGCATCTTTGTGGCAGAACATCGTACAATCAAAATGGCTTGTACATAATGCGACACCACTACACTTGGTATGGCGGCGGTTGCCACGATTTTCCAGACACACAATACTTCGCCTTCGATACCCGAACTGGTGAGATGGTACATTTCATGGATATATTTAGTGAAGATTACGAAGATACCGAAAGGCAGATGATCTACGACATCTCCTATTACGTCCGCAGAGCACTTTTGGACAAATACCCTAAAATCTCATTAGATAATTGGATTCAGGCATCGTTTACCATCACATCTACCTCACTTGTATTGCATTATACCCATTATACTTTAGGTTGTTGGGCGGAAGGCGAGCAAGAGGTTGAGATTCCTCTTGAAACAGCCAAGTTGTTCCTCAATCCGAAATGGAAACACCTGATTCCTTAATAGCAAGTATTCAAATAATCCTAATACAAGAATCGAAATGATAAAACAAGATTCCAATAATGATGCAAGTCTCAGGCGGCTTGCCGATATCCAAAAACAGATAATGGAATATCTATCCGTGCATAACTACAACTGGGGATTAGATGAATCTATGATGGTTAATATTAATGGAGATACCTACATCGTTTCTCTTCTTCCTAAAAATACGGATTATGTTACATTGCACATTACCTATCCCATAGAACCTCATGCAGGTGCGTTCTTGCAATCAGAAGAATGTCAACAGCTATATGTGAATTATCTGGGTTCTAGATATCCACACCTAAGCGCAACGTTGAACCATAACGAGAAGGTTCTGCTGCTGGAATATGAAGCAGATATTTGCTCTGTAGAAGAGTTTGACCACCATTTCAAAACTGCCGTTTATGAAATAGGGTTTATACTAGAATTTGACATGAGGAAATTGGAATATGTATGCAAAATTCATTTCCCGCAACTTTTAACTTCAAAATAATATGAAACATTTTCTTCTTTCTTCTTTATTATTTTGCGGCACATTGAGTTTTGCCGCCGTACCGCAACAATACGAGGTTGCTATTGATGATTCTTTACAGCATATTGTATCGTGGCAAATGCAGTATAGCCTAAGACATCTTTCTCCAGAATGGGTATGCGCTATTCTGATGAACAAAGATCATCAAGTCGTGGCGCTCTATGACACAGATTCTCTTGGCAGGAATGCTTATCAACCTATTGAGATTGGCTCAATCATCGAACCTTTCAGCGTGATGGCTGCGTTGCGAACCGGTCGTGTTTCCGAACATAATCAGTTCCCGCTCTCCAAAGCCGGTTATCGTGACCATGCCGGTTATATGTGGCACGACCGTCATCCCATCGACACAGTCCTTGACGTTCCTTCCGTCATTGCCGTTTCCAGTCGAAGCGGTATCTGCCAAATCATGGAAAAAGCATTTGCTGACAATCCGATGCTTTTTGAGCAGTATATGAACGAACTGGGTCTCTCTTTGGACATTGATTCTTTGGAAGACGTACTCCGCATGGCCAATGGTTTGGGTGTCAATATGTCCCCAATATACCTTACTTACCTCTACTCGCAGCTGGTTCAAAAGCAATTTTCGGAAGAAGTATGGGGCTCAACACAACCCATTCTGCATGCATTGCACGAAGTGGTGTGGAATAATATTGGCACAGCTAGAAAGATTATGTGGACCAAAGGCGCACAATCAGAAATTGTATCTATAATCGGCAAAACAGGCGATCTTAAGGAGGAAGGCGAACATCAACCTCATACCGTTTCTTTCATTGGCGCATTCCCTGAGCAAGATCCGCAATACACCCTTCTTGTTCTCATGAAAAAGGTCCCATATCCTTCTTCCGCCTTATTCCAATGTGTAGAGCCTATGCGATACATAGCAGAACGGATATATTATAATTATAAATAAATTGCGAACCATCCTACCGTCATAACGGCCAGATCTTCATCCTCCGCGGGGA
>DGTR01000011.1 GCA_002394395.1 Bacteroidales bacterium UBA4331
TCCCTCCCCCGAAGGGAGGGAGAGATTACCATAGACTACCGCGTCGCAGCGCTTGTGCACCTCCCCTACGGTGATCGCCACTTCAACGGCGATGAGCGAGGCGGGATAGCCGAGTTGCTCCACCATGCGGTGCAACAACTGCTGTCTAACCCACTCTTCCGGCGTCAAGCGCACCCATCGGTGCCGCCAGGCGCAGAAGATCTGCTCTTTGCCGTTGAACACTCTCGTTCGCATAGGTAGTCCTAAGTCAACCTAGGTATTCCTATTTCAAATAGTTATCCTTGAGGGAGCAGGTACGGTTGAGTACCAGGTGATCGGAAGTTGTATCCGGGTCCACTACAAAGTAGCCTTGTTTGAGCAGCTGGTAGTGGTTCTCCTGCTCGATACCGTCCTTGAGAACCGGCTCATGCAACTCGCAGCGGAGGGCACTCTCGATCTTGATGGTCTTCACCTCGAGGCTGTTAGGGTTAAGCAGGTCACGGAAATCGCCTTCCTCGGCAGAAGGGTTCTCGACGGCGAAGAGGCGGTCGTAGAGACGTACCTCGGCGTCAAGTGCAGACTTGCACTCCACCCAGTTGATGGTCGCTTTGGTCTTGCGGTTACCACCTTCGGTGCCGGACTTGGAGTTCGGGTCGTAGGTGGCATAGACGGTCGTGATCTTGCCGTCAGCATCTTTCTCGCAACCGGTAGCCTGGATGATATAGGAGGCTTTGAGACGAACCTCGCGGCCGCCGGGAGAGAGGCGGTAGAACTTATTATCCGCTTCCTCGAGGAAGTCGCCGCGCTCAATCCAGAGCTCGCGACCGAATTGCATCTCACGGGTACCGAGTTCGGGGTGGCCGTCAATGTTTTCTGTGACGAGGGTCTCGGAAAACCCACCCTCGTAATTGGTGATGACGAGTTTGACGGGGTCGAAGATGGCGCATACGCGTGGAGCTATCTCCTTGAGATCCTCGCGGATCGTGTGCTCCAGGAGGCCCTGGTCGATCATGCCTTCGACCTTGGTATAGCCGATCTTATCCATGAAGGTACGGATCGCTTGCGGGGTATAGCCGCGGCGACGCAGACCGCAGACGGTCGGCATACGCGGGTCGTCCCAGCCGGCTACTAGCCCTTCCTTGACGAGTTGCAGCATCTTACGCTTGGACATGACGGTATAGGTGATGTTCAGGCGGTTGAACTCGCGTTGTTTCGGACGGTAGTCCGGACCGTAAGGCGAGAGACCGCAGAAGTTCGGTCCGCTGAACTGGTCGATGAAATAGTCATAGAGCGGACGGTGTACCTCGAACTCGAGCGTACATATCGAGTGCGTCACGCCCTCGAAATAGTCGGATTGTCCGTGTGCGAAATCGTACATCGGATAGACGTTCCACTTACGTCCCGTGCGGTGGTGAGGATGCGAGGTGATGATACGATACATGATCGGATCGCGGAAGTGCATATTCGGATTCGCCATGTCAATCTTCGCGCGCAGCACCATCTTACCCTCCTCTATCTCGCCGCGCTGCATGGCTTCGAAGAGACGCAGGTTCTCCTCGATAGGCCGGTCGCGGAAAGGCGAAGCCACACCGGGCTCGGTAGGCGTACCTTTCTGCTCGGCTATCTGCTCCGCCGACTGCTCATCGACATAGGCCTTGCCTTGTTTGATGAACATGATGGCGAGGTCATAGAGCTGCTGAAAATAATCGGAGGCGTAGAAGATCTGTCCCCATTTGAAACCGAGCCAGCGGATATCGCGCTCGATGGTCTCTACGTATTCGGTATCCTCTTTGGCGGGGTTGGTATCGTCAAAACGGAGGTTACAAACGCCGTTGTATTTCTCGGCGATGCCGAAATCCATGCAGATGGCCTTGACGTGACCGATATGCAGGTAGCCGTTCGGTTCCGGCGGGAAACGGGTCTGGATACGTCCGTTATTGACACCCTCAGCGAGGTCTTTCTCTACAATCTGCTCAATGAAATTGAGGCTGCGTTCCTCATTTTGCGTTTTCTCTACTTCCATAGTTTATCCTTTGATGATACCTCTGGGCGAGGCTTTAACGAAATTAACAATCATATCGCGTTCGGGCGAAGCGGGCATCTCTGCCTCTACTTTGGCGAGCGCTTGGGTGGTGTTGAGACCACTGTTATAGATGATGCGGTACACCTCCTGGATGGTATGAATCTGCTCGGGCGTGAAGCCGCGGCGGTTGAGTCCGACGGAGTTGATTCCGCAATAGGAGATAGGCTCGCGGGCTGCGATAGCGAACGGCGGCACGTCCTTGTTGATCTTCGAACCGCCCTGTATCATCACGTGGCCGCCGATATGGCTGAACTGGTGTACGAGGGTACCGCCACCAACGATGGCGAAATCGTCCACCTCCACCTCGCCGGCAAGCTGGGTACAGTTCGACATGATGATATGATCATGCAGGACACAGTCATGCGCCACGTGGCAGTATGCCATGATGAGGTTATTATTGCCGATGACGGTCTTGCCCTTGCTGAAGGTACCGCGGTGGACGGTGACGAACTCACGGAGGACGTTATTGTCGCCGATGAGAGTCCAGGTCTCTTCTCCGTGGAACTTCAGATCCTGCGGGATAGCGCCGATGACGGCGGAGGGGAAGACATGGCAGTTCTTGCCTAATTTGGTATAGCGGCAGATGGTGGCGTTGGAATCAATGACACATCCGTCGCCGATCTCTACATCACGGTCGATACAAACGAAAGGACCGATCTCTACATTCTCACCGATCTTAGCTTCGGGATGAATAGATGCTAAAGGAGAAATCATATTTATTCGCTTAATATTTGGTTTCTTAATCGGCGGACACACTGCGTATTGAAGGTGTGTCCAGGTTTGTAGGCAACGATACGTCCCTGGATACGCATGCCGAGGAGCGAGAGGTCTCCGATGACGTCGAGCAGCTTATGCCGCGCGGGCTCATTCTGGTAGTTGAGGGGCGAGAGGTAGCCGAGTTTCTTGGCGTCCAGATGGGGCTGGCCAAGTTTGTCGCAGAAATAATCCATACCTTCCTGGGACATCTCCGTCTCGTAGATGACGAGAGCGTTCTGCAGGTCGCCGCCTTTGATCAGACCGACGCGCAGGAGGGGTTCTATCTCTCGAACGAAACAGAACGTGCGTGCGGCAGCGATCTCCTTGGGGTACTTCGTGAGGTCGGTGAGCGTAGCATGCTGCTCCCGCAGTAGAACCGACTGAAAAGCAATCGTGACATCCGCCTCGTAATGGTCGCAAGGCTCGATGCGCATCCGGTTACCGTGCTCAGAGATATACTCGATGGGCTCGGTAACGACATAGATATTCTGCTCGGCATCCTGCTCCTCGAGGCCTACGCGCTGGATCTCCTTAACGAAGAAGCGCGCCGAACCGTCCAGAATAGGCATCTCGGGCGCATCGACGTCGATAATACAATTATCCACGCCCATGGCATAGAGGGCGCTCAACGCGTGCTCTACGGTCGAAATCTTCCATTTCCCGTGCTCCAAGACGGTGCCGCGCTCGGTAGCGGAAACGTAGTCCGCCAACGCCTGATGGCAGGGTTGTTTGGGTAAATCAATGCGGCGCAGGCAGATACCTGTGTTGATAGGGGCCGGATTGAATGTCGCCGTGATATGCAAGCCCGTGTGCAAGCCGACCGAACTGAGAGAGAAACTCTCTTTGATAGTATGCTGTTTCATGTATTTAGTTATTTCGCGTTCCGGATTGTTTGAATTTGACGACAGCGCGGCGCCATATACCTGCATCAATAGCGGGGGTTCCCATATACATACCGGGTTTCTTGATGGAGCCTGCGATACCGCTTTGGGCGCCGAAGATACAGTTGTCGGCTACCTCGATATGTCCCGCTACGCCTACCTGGCCGGCGAGGATACAGTGCTTGCCGATCTTCGTGCTGCCTGCTATACCCACTTGCGCGCAGAGGAAGGTCGATTCGCCTACCTCGACATTATGCGCCACCTGGACGAGGTTGTCTATCTTTGCATTCTTGTGAACGATGGTCGAACCCATCATGGCGCGGTCGATGGTGGTGTTGGCACCTATCTCCACGTCGTCCTCGATGATGACGTTCCCTATCTGCGGGATCTTCCGGTTGACGCCCTGTGCGTCCGGCTCGAAGCCGAATCCGTCTGCACCGATGACTACACCGGCATGGAGGATACATCCCTCGCCGACGAGGCAGTTGGCGTAGATCTTCACGCCCGCATAGAGGATGGTATTCTTGCCGATGGTGACATTATCGCCTATATAGACGTTCGGGTAGATCTGTACTCCTTCGCCCAGACGCACGTTCCGTCCGATATAAGCAAAGGCGCCTACATAGGCGTCTGCGGGCACAGCAACCCCTTCGGAGATGAAGGAGGGCTGCTCGATACCTTTCTTCGCGGGGAACATCGCTTTGCTGACCATCGTCAGTAATTGTCCCATCGCGCCGCGGGCATTCTCCACGAGGATGAAAGCGCCGCCGGCTTTGTCTTCGCCGTCGGGAAAAGAAATCTTGCCGGCTGCCAAGGAACGGGTGATGAGTACTACGCCGGCTTTGGTAGTTTGCAGACAGGGGATATATTTCTCGTCCGTCACGAAAGAGAGATGCTTGGCTTGAGCCTGCTCAATCGGGGCTACGTCGCTGACCATGGCATTGGCGTTGCCGTATAACTCTCCGCTGAGGAGAGCTGCTATCTGTTGTGCACTAAATTCCACAATTCGTAATTTTTAATTTTTAATTCGTAATTTGAAAACATATCGTTTGATGGGCTTCCGGGTAAGGGCCGCGAGGTCCAGTATCTCGCTGGCCTCCGCTATGTCGCGTACCGTACCATCCGAGTAGAGAATGTCGATCGTGTCGGCCTTCTCGGAATAGGTATTGGAGGTGGACACATGCTCGCTCCAGAGGTACGAAGCGTCCTCCGGGTCCAGACCGAAAGCCTTGGCGTAACGGTCGTTGAGAGCCGTGATGTCTGCCTCACCAAGGGGTGCATCGAGCAACTCGCCGCGGAAGAGCTGGCGGTTGATGAAGCTCTCGCTGAGGAGGCTCAGCACCTTGTCGTCGCTGCTGATCCACGCCTTGATGGCAGAGAGCACATCGTTGTCGTCCAGCAGGGCGTATTGGTCCAGCGCTTCGCTCCGCAGGGCGAACTGCGCCATGGAGACAGGCTGGTAGAGGAAGTACCGAAGGGACGGCGCGCAGAAGAGTTCTTTGCCGCTGCGGGCAAGCTCTTTGGCGCGGGAGAGAATCTTAATAAGATGCTGCTCCGCCGCCACGGAGGTCTTATGCAGATATACCTGCCAGTACATCAGGCGGCGCGCCACGAGGAACTTCTCCACGGAGTAGATACCCTTGACCTGCACCACAAGCCGGTCGTCGCGCACGTCAAGCATCTTCAAGAGACGCTCGCTCGCCACTCTACCCTCCTGCACGCCCGTGAAGAAACTGTCGCGGCAGAGGTAATCCATACGATCAACGTCCAGCTGCGAACTAATGAGCTGGTGGAGGAAATGTTTGGGATACTCGTTCTTGAAGATAGCGATCGCCGTATCAAGCAGGCCGTTAAGGTCCTCGTTGATGCGCATCATCATAAGAAGCGAGATGTCCTCATGGGTAACGCCGTTGACAATCGTATGTTCCAGTACATGGGAGAAAGGCCCGTGACCGATGTCGTGCAGCAGGATAGCTATTTGTGCTGCCGTCGCCTCCTCGTCGCTGATCTCGACACCTTTGGTACGGAGCGAGAGGATCGCCTCCTGCATGAGGTGCATGGCGCCGATAGAGTGCCCGAAGCGCGTATGTACCGCGCCGGGGTACACCAGATAGGAGAGACCCAACTGCTTAATGCGGCTCAGACGCTGCACGTAGGGGTGCTGCAAGACATCGTATATCAACTCGTTCGGTATCGTCAGAAATCCAAAAACCGGGTCGTTTATAATCTTTCGTTTATTTGCCATAATATAAAAGTGCGCAAAGGTACTAAATTTTTTCCATATACGCAAATACATAGGCAATAAAATCATTTTTTTATGAAAATATTTGGTAATATGAAAAAAAAGCAGTACCTTTGCACCCGATTTTGGAAAACCAAGATCGCCGCGATGGTGGAATCGGTAGACACGAAGGACTTAAAATCCTTTGGCCAGTGATGGCTGTGTGGGTTCAAGTCCCACTCGCGGTACTAAATACGACGACTCTCAGAGCCGTCGTATTTGCGTTAGATGATGCGTATAAAGGCCGTCGGGATGGGCTTTGTCGGATAGTTCAACGGAGAAGATGCCGGTCTCATCGAGGCGCTCTACCTTAACCCGCCCGGAGCAATGGATGAGGGTTGTCGGGGTCTGGTCGGAGGCCTGCTGGAGGAGGATACCAACGTGACTGATCTTGCCGTCCTCGTGGTCGAAGAAGAGGAGGTCGCCCGGTTGCGCGCTCTTGAGCGAGCGGATAGCACGGCCGCAGGAAGCCTGCCGGGAGGCGTTGCGCGGCAGGGTCTTGCCGAAGAGACTCATGACGACCTGTACGAAGCCCGAGCAATCCATCCCCATGGCGTTCTTGCCGCCCCATAGATAGGGGACGTTCAGGAAGAAACGCACCGCCTGCAGGAGGTTCTGCGGGTTCAGATCGAGAGGCTTGGCAAGCACCATCAACGGATCGATACGAAAGCCCACGCCTAACACCTCAAACCGGCCGTCTTTATAGTTCGTGAGCCGCGTTCCGGCGGTCAGCGGGATGGTCTGGCCGTTATTCTCGCTCACGGCGTATGCCATAGGCATAGCGACCACAGCGGCATCCTTCAGCGCCCGGCGATAAGCGGTATAATCCTTGCCGGCGATAGGGGCGATCATCTTCGCATCGACCCATCCCTCCTGACCATCCGCGTCCAAGCGGATGCGGTACCATCGGGGTTGTTCCTCCAAAACGGCGCACAGCTCGCCGAAGAGCATCTGGGTCTCCTGCTCTGCGCCTTCCCGCGCCTCTGCTCGTACGGGCACGACGCTATGTAAAGAAATTGCTTTCATAGATTATTAACTCAATAAATGCGAATTACGGCGAAGCCAATGAATAAAAATCGGATCTGCGAAATGGATATCTTTTCCTTCGATGTCGATTAACTCTTTCTTCTGCAGCGCTTTCTTGATAGTAGCGATATTGGCGGAGCTGCCCAACTCATATTTTAAAATCAAAATCCGCAGCAAAGGTACGAAAAAAAAATGAAAGTAACAAAAAAATTAGTAATAAAATTGTTACTAATATAAAAATTACTAAAATTAAGGGCTCGGGAAGTAGAAAAAAAGGCTTTTTTACGTATTTTTGCAAAATGGATATAGCAAAAGAGGGGGACACTGACCCTGCGTACTGGTCACGATGTGGTCGCGATCACGTCGCGGGATTGAGCTGAAAACGGACTCAAAACGGACTCAAGTGCTGTCACCGATTTACCAGCGGCGGCGTTCGGCGGCGATGGTGGTGGGGGCACCGTGACCGGGATAAACGACGGTCTCAGGCGGCAAGGCGAGAAGGAGATCGAGCGAGTGCCAGAGTTGCTGGATGTCGCCGCCGGGGAGGTCCGTGCGGCCGTAACCCATTTGAAAGAGCGTGTCGCCGGAGAAGAGGACGCCGTCCTCAGGGAAATAGAAACAAACCGAGCCGGGCGTGTGGCCGGGGGTGGGGAGGATTTTTAATGATGGAATGAGCCGCGGCTCTGCCGCTGAATGATGGATTGATGGACTGACAGACTGATTTACAGGGAGCGGCTCGAGGGGGAAGGGGACGGGGGTGCCGCCGATACCGAAGAGGTCGTACTGCGCCTGCATCGCCTTTGCCATGGGGATATCCGCCTCGTGCATGAGAACCGGGGTGTGCCATTGTTCGCACGCCCAAGCGGCGCCCCAGAGGTGATCGAGATGGCCGTGGGTGGCGAGGATAGTAAGACCGCGTTGCTGACAGACCACTTCGTTGACAGACCGGTAGAGCATCTGCTGCTCGTAGAGGGAGCTGCAGGCAGGGTCGATAAGTAAAAGACCGCTTTCATCGGACACGAGGTACATGTTCGTCCCGAACGACCCGACTTCAAAGTTTTTTATTTCCAACATTCTTGACAAATTTTTGGGGTCTCTTGCATGGCTTGGGTGCGGAAGGTGCGGGCTGCGGGGCCGGAGAAGAGTTCGCGGAGAGAGGCGGTGCGGAGATTGCCGTACGCGTGCGCATGATCCTTATCATAGCAACAAGGCAGGACATCGCCGTTGGCGGCAATCACTACCCCACTCCAGACGCGGAAACAACCCTTGCCGAGGGGTTTGCGGTACCAGAGTCCGTCGGCATGCTGCTCGTAGCGGCGGTAGCGGGGGTCGGAGGGCATGAGCGGATGACCGTGGCGGTAGTCGTAGAGCTGGGCGGTCTTGAAGACCAATCGGTCCGCGCCGAGGGCTTTGTACTCCTTCCGGAAAGCCCGCCACTCGTGCTCGTTGGAGCGGAGGCGGAGAACCTGCAGCTCGATAGTCAGACCAGCTTCGGACTGACAGACTGATTTGGCTTCTTGAAGCCATCGGAGGGCGGCTTTGCACTGGTCGAGGGAGCCGCCGACACGGTAGGCCTCATAAGTCTCTTGGGTCAGGCCGTCCATGGAGATGATGATGCGGTCGAGACCGGCGGAGACAAGGGCTTTTGCGAGCTCGGGGGTCATCGCCTGCGCGTTGGTCGAGACGATGGTGTAAAGCCCGGCGTCGTGCGCCTCGCGGATCATGAGAGGCAGGTCTTTGTTGAGCAGGGGTTCGCCTTGGAAATAAAACTGGATGACAAATGCCGTCCCCTTGACCTCAGATAAAACCCGATGCCAAAGGGGGAACGGCATAAGACCGCCCTGCGGGCTGACAGACCGCGCTGCTGACAGACCGACAGGACACGCCGGGCAGCGGAGCTGGCAGACGGCGGAGGGCTCGACAGAGACGAAGAGGGGTGTATGGTGTATGGTGTACGGTGTACGGAAAAGCGCTGAACCGAGACGATTCAGCGCATAACTCGCGTAACAACGTAGCGCGTTAATGAAGCGCGATCTTGTTAACCCGACGCTCATGGCGGCCGCCTTCAAAATCGGTCTGGAAGAACGTACGAACGATGTCCAAGGCCTTTACCGAGGAGATGAATCCGGCAGGCAGAGCCAGGACATTGGCGTTATTATGCTGGCGCGCCAGCTCCGCTAACTTCGTGTCCCAGCAGAGGGCAGCACGGATACCCTGGTGCTTGTTGGCGGTCATGCAGATACCGTTTCCGGTAGAGCAGATGATGATACCGAACTCGTACTCACCCTTCTCCACAGCGTCTGCCAGAGGGTGCGCGTAATCCGGATAGTCGCAGCTCTCCGAATTGTAGCAACCGAAGTCCTTCACTTTTGCGCCGTTATCCTCCAGGAACAGTTGTACCTGTTGCTTCAACGCAAATCCCGCATGGTCCGAGGCCATCGCGATAGTCATTTCACTAAAGCTTTTCATATAGATTTATGATTTATGATTTCTTAGCCACAAGGGCACGATTACTTCAAATTTATGATTTAGAAGACCGTCGCAAGATTGCCGAACATCAGCTTGCAGGAGATGGCAAGGACGATGATGCCGAAAAACTTACGGATGATATAGAGGGCCGTGGTGCCGAGGTACTTGGTCAGCCAGTTTGTGCCGATCAGCACCAGGTAGAGCACCAACATACAAAGCAGCAGAGCGATGCAGAGATTGCCGGTGGAATACTCTGCGGTGATCGCCAGCAACGCCGTGAAGGCACCCGGGCCGGCGTACATCGGGAAAGCCAGCGGCACGATAGCGCTGCCGGACCCGATCTCGCCCTCGAGCTTGTCGTTCTGGAAAATCGTGATGTCCAGCACCATCTCTAATGCCATCAGGAAGATCACGAAACCACCGGCGATAGCGAAATACTCAATCTGCACGCCGAAGAGTTTGAGCATCCATTCTCCCAAAAAGAGGAAGGACATCAGAATCACCAAACTGGCAATACAGACCTTGCCGGCATGGATCTTAATGCCCTTTTTCTGCATCGAGATAGTGATGGGTATATTGCCGAAAGGATCGATGATAGCAATCAGGAAAACAAACGAGGATAATACCTGCCAAATGTCAAAAGGACCAAAAAAAGCACGCAATGATTCCATAATACTTCGATTTTGAGTGCAAAATTACTAAAAAATTTGCATATATGCAAGAAAAATTGTAACTTTGCGCGATTTTTCGAGCAAAGGTAAATAAAATAATACAAATAACCATTTATGATTAACTCTCAAGACATCAAAAACGGCGTATGCATCCGCATGGACGGCCGTCTGTATTTCGTAATTGAGTTCCTGCACGTTAAACCAGGTAAGGGAAACACAATTATGCGTGTGAAATTTAAAGATGTTGTCGATGGCCGCGTTTTGGAGCGCCGCTTCAACATCGGTGAGAAACTCGAGGACGTACGCGTTGAGCGTCGCCCGTATCAGTTCCTCTACAAAGAGGGTGCTGACTACATCTTCATGAATAACGAGACCTTCGAGCAGGTGCCCATCGCTCATGACCTGATCACCGGCGTGGACTTCCTCAAAGAGGGCATGACCTGCGATGTCGTTTCCGATGCTTCGACCGACACGATCCTGTTTGCCGAGCTGCCGACGAAGGTAGAGCTGCAGATTACCTACACCGAGCCGGGTCTGAAGGGCGACACAGCGACGAACACCCTGAAGCCCGCTACGCTGGAGACCGGCGCTGAAATCCGCGTACCGTTGTTCATCAACGAAGGCGAGATCGTCCGCGTGGACACCCGTGACGGTAGCTACTGCGAGCGCGTGCGTTAATCAATCGCGACGTGCGCCACTTACGGCGCGTAAGAGCACAAAAAAAAATCCGGCCTTATGGTCGGATTTCTTTTTGTATGCCGCTATGCCTTATGGTGCTACGCGGTTGATGTCGCGGGGGAACATCGAACATTCCTTGACGTTGGCGATGCCGAGGAAGCAAGCGGTGATGCGCTCCAGACCGATAGCAAAACCACCGTGAGGAGGCATACCGTCTCTCTCCCGTCCCTCCCGCGCGCCGCAGGCGCGCATACCCCGCACTCCGCATGGCGCACACCGCACCCCATAGCGCCACTACGCCACCGATGAGGCATACACGGGGAGGCAAACGCAGGTTATCCCTACCGGGGCAAAAAAGATATGGTCTCTCTCAAAAAAGGTCTATAGGTCTTTCTTTTTTCGAGCGACCGCAGGGCGCGCGAGTCAAATCACATGACCGGAGGCAAGTTCAAAATGGTATTTGACGATACCGAGATCAAGATGGGTGTAGCCTATGAGGGAGAATTTCGTTTGGGCTTGTACGCTTTGGTCTGCATTTAGGATGAAGGCAAACTTCTGTTGGTTAACGGCGGTCGGTGCCAAGAGTGCCGCTTCTACTCCTTTGATAAACCATTCCGGTAAGGGTTGGTTCGTTTTATTGATTGTTACGTCGTCGATCGTTTTCTTTTGTGGGTGTTGCACGCCTTGTGTAGCACCGTAGCCCAATGAAATGACCGCTTTCAGTTCTTCGCCGGGTGCGATAGTATAGGCAGTTTTGATATTCTTGAAAGTTAAGCCTACCCAACAGGTGTTTAGTCCGAGCGTTTGCGCATGGAGCACTACCCTTTCACCATAATAGCCAGCGAGTTCGCTGCCTTGGTTGCCTTTTGGTGCGACGACTGCAATATAATTGCGCACATTCGTAAACTTACCATACATAGGGGCGTTGCTTTTGCTGAAAGCAAGCGGCTCGTCTGTTATTAGTTGCAGGTGTGTACCGCCTTCGCGGTTGCAGAGGTCGATAGTATCACGTAGTGATTGAAGTTTGTCCGCTTCTATCGGTTTGTCTATGTACTGCCGCACGGAGTGACGGGCTTGGATGGCTTCTAAGAGTGTCATTGTGATGTTGTTTACGTTTGCGAGTGCAAAGGTACAACAATTTTCCGATATACGCAAATAAATGTGAGTGAACGTATTGAGAAAATGCGTTCACGTTCCGCACCGCAGGTAGTTGTCATTAAACATATTCCTTTTACTATGTTAAATTTGTTTTTCAGTCGGAGACGTATATACAGCCGTGAGGGTTACCGAACACCTTATGGGAAAGACCTATAGACCTTATATAATACACACGTGCGCACGTAGGAAGCACTCCTTATTGAGAGAGACCATATCTTTTATGCAGTCGGGAGGAATAGGCAAGTTTTGGAGGTGATATGTATGCCTCATCGGTGGCGGAGTGGCGCTATGGGGTGCGGTGTGCGCCATGCGGGGCGGGAGATATGCGCGCCTGTGGCGCGCGGGAGGGACAGAGCGCGGACGGGAGAGAGGCAGAGCGGAGAACAGAGAGCGGAGGCAGAGGGGCGGACAGAGGGGCGGACAGAGCAGCCGACTACCGCGAGAAGATGCTCCGTCGTGGCATGGATACGGATGCTTTCCGATTCAGAGAGGAGACCTTCCGCAACGGCATGCCCCCTCACGGCGGCTTCGCCATCGGCCTCGAGCGCATCACCGCTTGCTTCCTCGGCATCGCCAACGTCAAGGAATGTTCGATGTTCCCCCGCGACATCAATCGTGTGGCACCGTAATAAAAAATCCTGCATACTCGCGTATGTGGGATTTTTTTATCGGGAAACACTTTCCATCACTGCCACCATGCGTCGGCTCTTCATACTCGGACTTTATCAAACAAGCCGTGAGCGAAGCGAACACCTTATTAGGGGGAAAAGCTCAAAAGAAAGAGAGGTTAACGGAGAGTGTAGTATTTGATGACTAGACGGATGGCAATATAAAGGATCAGACAACAGACGACAATGATGAGGACACGGGTACACCAACGATAGAAAGGAGGAATATATTTCTCAGGTGGCAGCGTGACAACGGTTTCTTTATCTTGGTAGATGGTGTCGGTGTGGTGTTTTATGGAATAGCGTATGTCCGTGTGCCACTTGTGAACAAACACCGTGTCAACGCGTTCGGCAACTATATCACAAGGATCAATACCACTCCGCTTAATTGAAGGGTGAATAGTGCCTCCGCTTTCCCCACCGCAACTTTTACAAGTTACGTCGGGGACCCCCTTTTTATAAGAAATCGCCATGCTGTCGTGCAAATAAATACTATCATGGTGGTAGATGTTGCGAATGACGATACTATCATTGCGCGGAGTGGTGACGATAGGTGCAGCAGTCTTGCATGACGGGCAGAGGAACAAGAGACCGAGTGCGAGGAGCAGAAGGAGATAATGTATCGTTTTCATAGGGTCAATGGTGTGGTTAGCCGGTTCAGCAGACAAGTACGCATATTCGGCAGTTGCATCAAAGCACGGACAGGCTTTGGATGCAAAGTCTCTGTGTCCATGAATGATGGCATTCGGGAATCGGTGTTTGAGAGATATAAGCAGGGAGCGCATGGCTTCACGTTGTGCCGGTGTGCGTGTATCAGCAGATTTGCCTTTGTCATTCAGTCCGCCAACATAGCAGATGCCTATGCTGTGGGCGTTATGCCCTTTGCAATGTGCACCGATGGCAGAGAGAGGTCTGCCTGCTTCGACAGTACCGTCCACCAGAATGAGGTAGTGGTAGCCAATGTCGCTAAAGCCACGCTCCCGATGCCACCGGCGCACATCGTTCACATTGATATGCGCCAACGGTTTGGTGGCAGTGCAATGGATGATGATAGAATTGATTGTGCGCATAACGATTGGATTGTTTAGAGGTTTTACATTCGTTGTTTACAGTTCTCACGGAAACAGGCTCTATTTTCCAAAGCGGTAAGACGCTCGTCCAGAAAGTTGATTCGATTGATGAGAACTTGGTCTGTCAGACCTGCTGCATCTGCCTGCGCTTTCTTGCGCAATGCCCGTATCGAAAAGATCTCAACAAGCGATGTGCTACCCAGTACAGCGGTCAAGACAGAAAGAACAATTTCTAAAGGGCTCATAGTTGTGTGTATTTAGATTTGTTTAAAAATTGCCCGCGTGAGTTGTAGCCCACGCGGGCGTTAACTTATCCGATGGTCTTCAGACGTTCCGGCATGGTCACCGTATTCGTGCTTTCGTTGTAGCATTTCCACGCCTTACCAAAGAGCCAACCTTTGTAGGTTGTGTACTTGAAGTTCGGACGGGTCTTGCGTTCCTCGATGAAGTCCATCTGGTCGTACGTGAGGTGCGACAAGTCCTTCGAACGTTCGAGAGCTGCCTGACGAACAACCTTGAACTTAGCACGTACCTTCAGTTCCTCAGTACTTGCCGGAGTGGTTCGGTCGCCATGTACGGATGTGTACTTGCGGTCGCTCCATCTGCGGTAGTTGTAGCACGTGCGGTACTTGCGAGAAATCTTGCCCGAAATGTGGTGTACGGGATCTTCAAAAGCTACTTTTCCCATGGTTTGCGTGGCTATGGGGTTGCCCTTTGCAGGGCTTCCCCGATATCCTCTAAGCCACATGAGAGGGGAAAATGGTTAAGAATTAAGCTTCGCGTATTCACTGGCGA
>DGTR01000022.1 GCA_002394395.1 Bacteroidales bacterium UBA4331
CAGATGCAACGGCCGGACGTGGATAAGATCACCGGTCTGAGCCCCGTTATCTCCATCGATCAGAAGACCACCAGCAAGAACCCCCGCTCCACCGTTGGCACGGTTACTGAGGTGTATGATTTTCTGCGTCTGCTGTTTGCCCGCGCAGGTATCGCCTACTCGTATCTGTCAGGAAAACCGATGGTGCATTACACAGACGAACAGATCGTCGAACTGATCTGCCGTGAGTACGCAGGTAAGAAAGTGCTGCTGTTGGCACCGCTGGTTAGCAACCGAAAGGGACATTACAAGGAGCTGTTTGAGACCATCCGCAAGAAAGGCTTCGTGCATGTACGGGTCGATGGCGAGGTGCAGGAGATAGTTCCCGGCATGAAGCTCGACCGATACAAGATGCACTCGATAGAGGTGGTAGTCGATCGGCTGAAAATTAAACCTTCAGCTATCAGCCATCAGCCTTCAGAAGGGGAGGAGAAAGAGGATCTCAAGCGACTCCGGCAATCGATAGACCGCGCGATGACGCAGGGAAACGGGATTATGGAGATAGCCATCAGCGATCAGCCTTCAGATGTCAAATTCTTCAGCCGTAACCTCATGTGCCCGGAGACGGGACTGAGTTATCCGGAACCCGCGCCCCATACCTTCTCGTTCAACAGCCCGTCCGGATGGTGCCCGTGCTGCAAGGGATTAGGGAGGATTAAGCAATCAGACGTCAGCCTTCAGAATTCAGAGGAGGTGGATGAAGCCATCCGCGAGGAGAACTGGTGGGAGCAGTTGCAGGAGTTATCAGCCAGCAGCGATCAGTCTTCAGAAGAAAACGAGGAGGAGAAAGAGGAGTGGATCGAGTGCCCGGAATGCAAGGGCAAGCGGCTGAACAAAGAGGCGCTGAGTTACCGCATCGGCAAATACAATATCGCCGAACTCTCCGCGATGGACATTGACGAGCTGCTGAAGACGTTAGAAGAGATGACAGACCGTGGCGAAGCCACTGACAGAATACAGACCGCTTCGCTGACAGAGCGTCAGCGATCCATCGCAGAACCGATATTAAAAGAGATATGCGCGCGGTTGCGGTTCATGCAATCCGTAGGATTGAGTTATCTGAGTCTGAACCGCAGCAGCCAGAGTCTCTCCGGCGGTGAAAGCCAGCGAATCCGTTTAGCCACGCAGATAGGCAGCCGGCTGGTGAACGTCCTCTATATCCTCGACGAGCCGTCTATCGGTCTGCACCAACGCGATAACGAACGGCTCATCCGAAGCCTCAAAGAGTTGCGGGACTTAGGCAACTCCGTCATCGTCGTCGAGCACGACGAACAGATGATGCGTGAGGCGGACTGGATCATCGACATCGGTCCTAAAGCCGGACGGTTAGGCGGCAAGGTAGTGTTCCAAGGCACGCCGGAGGAACTGCTCAAAACCGACACCCTCACGGCGGAATATCTGAAGGGGGAAAAGACCGTGACGGACGTCACCGACAGAACACAGACCGCTTCGCTAACAGACCGCGGCAAAGCCGCTGACAGATGGATCACCCTCTCCGGTTGCACGGGGAATAACCTCAAGAACGTGACGGCAAAAATCCCGTTGGGTAAGATGGTCTGCGTCACGGGCGTGAGCGGCAGCGGTAAGTCCAGTCTTATCAACCAGACCCTCTACCCCATCCTCAGCCAGCGTTTCTACCGCAGCAAACAGGCACCGTTACCCTACAAAAAGATCGATGGAATCGAGCATATTGACAAGGTCATTAACGTTGATCAGTCCCCTATCGGTCGTACGCCGCGCAGTAACCCGGCGACCTATACGAACGTCTTCAACGACATCCGTGAGCTGTTCGCCCAACTGCCGGAATCCAAGATCCGAGGATGGAAGACAGGTCGGTTCTCATTCAACGCCAAAGGCGGCCGGTGTGAGGAGTGTTCCGGCAACGGCTACAAGACCATCCAGATGCATTTCATGCCGGATGTGTATGTACCCTGTGAGATATGCGGCGGTCAGCGCTATAACCGCGAGACCCTCGAAGTACGATGGAAAGGAAAGACGATAGCCGACGTGCTGGACATGACGGTCAATCAGGCGGTGGAGTTCTTCGAACCGCAACCCACCATCCTTCGTAAGATAAAGACCATTCAGGACGTGGGCTTAGGATATATCAAGTTAGGCCAGGCGTCCACGAGTCTCTCCGGCGGCGAGAGCCAGCGTATCAAGCTTGCTACAGAACTCTCACGTCCTTCGACCGGCAAGACCTTATACATCCTCGACGAGCCGACGACAGGTCTGCATTTCGAAGATATACGCGTGCTCTTAGGTGTACTGAGAAGGCTCGTAGATAAAGGCAATACCGTCCTGATCATCGAGCATAACACAGACGTCATCCGTGCCTGCGACTGGATCATCGACCTCGGACCCGAAGGCGGAAAAGGCGGCGGAGAGATCATTGCGGAAGGTACGATAGACGACATCCGCAAGAGCCGCAAGAGTATTACCGGAAAATTCTTATAATTTCAGCGCTAAGCCTGCAAAATAGGTACGCGGCACAGAAGGACCGTAGATGTAATTCGCATCGCGGTTCTCTCCTTTGTCAATGTCCCGTTGGAACTGATCGAGGACATTCTTCACACCGCAACTGATCTCCAGACAATAGTGTTTGTACAAATGCACGTCGTATGCCAGACGGATGCCTAAGTCCCAGAAAGTAGAGGTCTTGGTCTCTTCGTCCTGCGGTATATAGCCCGCCAAGTGCGGCACGATCATCGATCCCGTGGCTTTTCCGTTGATAGAAATCGTGAAATCATGTACCGGCTGGATATCGAGCAACACATAGGCGTAGTTATCCGGTGTATGCAGCATGCGTTTCTGCGGTGCGACGGACGGACTCCATTGCTGCGGGACGGTATAACGGCTCTGCTGGAAAGTGTAACCGAGTTGGAAAGTGAGGAGCTGACCATAGGTCAGTTTGCCCTCTACGTTCAGACCTCCCACCCATGCACCGGGAGCGTTGGTACGGGTGAAGAGGATGTTTCCTGCGGCATCCTGGCCATCCTCGCGAAGGAAGAAGACGTCCTGCAGATAAGTATAGAAGCCCTCCGCCGTGAGGTTCACCTCCAACCGGCCGAACTGGCGGTACCAATCGGCACTGAGGGTCGCCGAATGGGAGTACTCGGGTTTGAGATTCGGGTCCAGCGTGATAAGGGACACTACTCCACCTACGGCAGCCACATGCAGGTCCTCGTCATACGCCTGCGGCGCACGATAACCGCTGCTATATCCCGCGCGAAGCACCAGACCGTCAATCGGCGTATAACGGAAAGTAGCACGCGGGTTGACAACGGGCTTGCGGAGGAGGTTATGCTTCTCTACCCGCGCACCGACAAGCACGCTCCACGACTTACCTTTCCATTCGTTCTGCGCGTACGCACCAACCACATGCACCTTCTGGGTAATGTCGCGGTTATAGCCCACCATGCGGTCATGAAGGCCGTTGTAGTTATACTCGGCACCTACCGTCAGATCGCCTTTGGCAAGGCCGCAAGGATACGAGAAACGGTACTGCAGACCTGTGTTGGACGTCAGATCGGTACTGCGACCATACGCCGCGGTGTCACGCCCCGCACCGAAATAACTCTCACGACCGATATGCTGGATCGCCGAATAAGCGGAAACGAAATGTTTGTTATCGGGCGAGAACCAATCGAAAGCCACCGAACCGGCATCGATATTATGCCTTAGCTGCTCGGCTATATCTGCGTCATGGGGCTCGTAATCAAAGCGGTTACCGCCGCGGCGGAAGTCCGTCGTATGATGGTACTCCGCAGTGATCTTGCTATACGCCGAGGTCTTGAAGAACAACCGTGCACCGGCTGTCGTAGCCCTCAGACGCGGCACTTCGCTAAATCCGTCGTTGTCGCGGTCGTAAGGACTGCGGGTTCGATGGGAAGCAAAGAGATACGCACCAATCTTGCGGTTCTCGCTCATGACCGAAGCATTGAGATCGGTATGGCTATCGTAGCCCGCATGCTCGTTGACATGACTGATATTGGAGATATTGACGAAGTTGCGGACGGGTTCCTTGGTAATGATATTCACTACACCGGCAATAGCGTTCGCGCCGTACATCGCCGATCCGCCTCCACGAACGACCTCTATGCGGTCGATCATCGCTGCCGGCACCTGCTCCAAACCATAGACCGAAGCCATAGAGGAGAAGACCGGACGCGAGTCCATGAGTATCTGGGTATATTGACCCTGCAGACCATTGATGCGCAGATCCGTCTTGCCGCAGTTGGAACAGGTGTTCTCCACCCGCAAGCCCGGCTGAAAATTCAACGCATCCGCCACACACGCTACCGCCGTCGTCTCAAAGAGTTTGGGCGAGAGGACATTGACGATTGTCGCCGCTTCCTGACGCTTGGTAGCATACCTGTTTGCGGTCACTACGACGTTCTCCAACAGCTGTGCCTGCTCATGGATAGTGGCCTTGAGTTCCACCGTCCTGTCTTCAATAATATTAACCGGCAGCTCCTCTGTCTCGTAACCTACGTAGCTGAAGACAATAATCTGGCGACCCAAAGGAAGGTCTTTGAGCAAATAATGGCCGGATTCATCGGTCACTGTGCCGATATTCGTGCCCTTCAACTGAACATTCACAAACGGCAAGTGTTCTCCTGTTTCTGCATCCAGCACGTGCCCCGTAAGGTGCGCGTCATGCTGGGCAAAAGCAAGTGAGTAAGGAAATACTAAAACAGTAAGTATCCGTAAAAATAAGTTCTTATTCTTCATCTTTTCTCTCTAAATCATATCGGAAACCCAGATACACTTTCCATCCGGTAGTAGGTCCGCAGACCATGGAGGCATCGAAATCCGGGCTGTAAGGTTGAAAACTATCCACAATAGGCGCATGCTGACGGAAATTCGTCATATTCTCTGCACCGAGGTATAAACTGCAGGTACGGAAATACTTGGTGATCTGCGCCATCAGTTGCGGATACCACGTCAACTCCTTCGGCGTACCATACCCGCCTGCCAAATCGCCAAAAGCTACGAATCCATCGGGCATTCTGGACACGCCGTTGAACTGCGCCGTGACGTCAAATTGCCATTTCTTGAGCGGCGTCTGGTAACTTGTGGAGATGATACCTTTGAAACGGTTGGTAAGGGCTTTGGCGCGGAGACGCGCTACGCCTTGGTCATCAATCGTCGTCTGCTCCACATCGGTATAACGGAAAGCCGCCGTCCACGTCCAGCCACGCAAGACCTCCATCGACGCCTCTATCTGCGCACTATGAGCGAAAGACTTCGCGCCCGGCAGATCACTCTGGTTGTAGATATGAACGGCATGTTTGTCCTGATCCATATCAATGATGAGAGAATTGAGGAAATGAGTGTAGTAATACTCCGCAGAGAGTTGCAACTGCTTGCTGCCCATCGGGATATAAAAAGTCGTACTTATGCCCGAATTCACCGCTCTTTCCTGCTTCACCTCGGAGTCCAGATAGAGCACGCGGGAGGAAGGCAGTACAAACGCATTATCGGCGATAGCGTTCGGCGAACGATAGCCCATGCCGGCACTCGCCCGCAACGTCCACCACTCGAACAGCGTATAACGGATATTCATTCGCGGAGTCACGAAGAAGCCGTACCGCGTGGAGTAATCGGCTCTCACACCTGCTACGAGCGAGAGAATCTCGTCGTACTTGAGGTTATACTCGGCAAAGATACCGGGCGTCAGCTCCCAACGGTCCAAGTTAAGAGGCGAACTGAAAGAGGTAAACGGAAAAAGATTGAGGTTTTCTCCGTACTTATCGAAGTTGAGGGATATACCGGCACTCAAGCGATGATCGTTATCCACCTCTCCGCGTCCCTCAAAATTACCCTGATAGAGAGCGTTGAGGTAGGCGTTCAACTGATTGGCTTTCCACGAACGAACGCCGTAACTGTTATCGAGATTATGGTAACTAACCGCGGTAATGACCGCTACCGACGAACCACTCTCAGGATCGAAGACATAGCCGTTTTTCATGAATCCCTCGACACGCCAGGTATTAAGGTTGATATGGTACGGATTAGCGATGGAATCGGCCATTTGTCCTCCTCTGCGGCGGTCATAAAGCCCGCGCACAAAGGCCTGAAAAGTGTAATCGCCGTGCTTGTAGAACCATCGGTTGGCGAGGTTCGCATTCTGCACCTTCGGCATGTCCGCAAAACTATCTTTATTCTCGTCCATCGCCATGAATCCACCGGTGTAATGGGCTAAAATGCCTGTATAGAGATGCGGTTTGAGTTCCCATCCTCCCATGATATTTGCCTCTGCCATGAGTTCACTGTTCATCATCAGATTGAGCGAGAAGGGGTTCTGGGTCTGGGGCTTGAGGAGCTCTACGTTGATCTGGCCGGAGGTAGCTTCATAGCCGTTGATCACGGAAGAAGTACCCTTGCTGACCTGAATTGATTGCATCCACGGGCCGGGGATATACTCCAACCCGAAGTTCTGCGCCAGACCGCGCACGGCGGGCGTATTCTCCTGAATCAACTGAACATACGTACCGCTCAGACCGAGCAGACGAATCTGCTTGGCCCCAGTAGCGGCATCCGAATAAGCCACATCGACGGACGCATTCGTCTCAAAAGCCTCGGAGAGGTTACAGC
Organism: Bacteroidales bacterium UBA4331; assembly: GCA_002394395.1. Classification (GTDB taxonomy): domain Bacteria; phylum Bacteroidota; class Bacteroidia; order Bacteroidales; family Paludibacteraceae; genus Colicola. Next base: position 6,640 of record DGTR01000022.1, read on the forward strand.
ACGCCGCGCGGCATAACTCCTCGGAGTTGATCTTCTCCGTATCGAAAGCATCTACACGGCTCTTGACTTTTCCTTTCTTGCGCTGCACGACCGTCACTTCCTCAATCTGAAAGTCGCTGGCCTCCTGCGCGTACGCCTGCGTACCTATTAATATAAACAGACTTAAATATAAAAAACAATACCTTTGCATCTTCATTTTTTCAAAATCGGGTGCAAAGGTACTGCTTTTTTTTGAATTACGCAATACCTAAAAGTAGGTAATTAACGAACTTCCTCCAAATTTTGCTTGAAGAGGTAACCCTTAGCGGTTCCCAACATCTCACGTTTACTCATCTCACGCAAGTTCTCGCGCTTCGGAGCATAGTCGTTATTCCGTACATACTCCCACTTGTAGATTTGGTCACCTTTCTTATTGATGTAACGATATATATAGCCGCTTTCGCTCTCGCTAACAACTAAAGCTAAGCCATTGTGGAAAGAAGAGCCAGGGAACTCACTTGCTTTCAGAGACAGAATTACATCACCTCTCTTATTAATCAGCTCTACTTTAGAATCCTCATTCTTTTGAACCCATGCCATATCCTCCATAAAATCTGTAGCCATAATATAACGAATATCAATAACCTCATCACCTCTGGTGTTGATGAATCCGTATTTTCCATCTTTGTAAACAAGTGCCAAACCACATGAGAAAGGAGAACCATAGTCATACTTAGCCTCAACGATATCGTTTCCATTCTTGTCCATCATACCATATTTGCCTTTGCTGTTACGGAAACCGACACGACCTTCACCCATATTCATAAGTTCCTTGTTTTGCGGCTCAATGAGGTAATTTCCTTTAGCATCAATAACACCTATTTTGTAAGTATCATTGATTTTCTCGTTTACGATGGCAATACCATCCGCAAAATCACCTGCATATACGAAATCATCGTTGATCACTTCTTTGCCGTTTTTGTCAAGATAACCGTAGTTCTTGCCATCCTCGCTATAAGAGCAATAACCATTATCTGCAGTTGCACCTAAACTCTTATAATCAGCCTTAATCACTTTGTTGAAGTTACGATCATACTTGCCGTAGTAATCTCCGTCACGGAAGGTCAAACGATCATAATAGAAAAAACGATCGCTAAGATTTTCCTCATCAAAGCCCCTTGCGGATTTGTTGTTCTTGTCAATGAACTTACGCTCACCGTTCAAGCCTTCCTCTTTTACGAGGCACCAGCCGCAAGAGAATGAATAAACATCAGAATACTGAGGTTTAATGGCAAACTTTCCTTGTGCATTGATAAAGCCCATAAGTTCACCATTGTCCTCCATAGCCATCCAGAGTTGGGTCTTGTCGCCTTCCGGAGTGAGGCTGTCCTTGCTACAACCGGTCAGTACTACTGCGCAAAGAAGCGCAAACACATAAAAGATTTTTTTCATAACTTTGTTTTTTAAAATAGTAAATAATAAAGATTATTAATTATTCTTCTTCAGCCTGCGTTGCAGCATAAGCAGCAAGGAGTTTCTCCTGTACATCTGCCGGAACGAGTTGGTAAGAATTAAATGCCATAGTAAACGTAGCGCGGCCACCGGTCAGCGACGAGAGGGTCGTCGAGTAGCTGCTAAGCTCTTTCAGAGGCACTTGCGCTTTGAGACGAGTGAAACTCTTCTCGGTCTCCATACCCATTACCATACCGCGACGGCCGTTGATATCGGACATGACATCGCCCATGATCTCCGACGGCACGAATACCTCGAGGTCGTAAACCGGCTCTAGAACTTTCGGGTTCGCCTCTTTGAAGGCCTGTGCAAAGGCGTTACGACCTGCCAGACGGAAGGAGATTTCGTTCGAGTCAACCGGGTGCATCTTACCATCATAAATAATGACGCGTACGTCGCGTGCATACGAGCCGGTCAACGGGCCCTGCTCCATACGATCCATGATACCCTTGACGATAGCCGGGATGAAGCGTGCATCGATAGCACCGCCGACGATAGAGTTGATGATGATGAGTTTACCACCCCACTCGAGGTTGATCTCCTGTTGATCCTTCACGGAAATCTTATACTCCTGGTTACCGAACTTATAGGTCTCCTTAACCGGCATGCCTTCCTCGTACGGCTCCACAATCAGGTGAACCTCACCGAACTGACCGGCGCCACCGGATTGTTTCTTATGACGATAGTCGGCACGGGCAGCCTTCGTGATCGTCTCACGATACGGAATCTTCGGCTCGCTGAACTCAACCGGCATCTTATCGTTATTCTCCAAACGCCATTTGAGGGTACGCAGGTGGAACTCACCCTGGCCGGATACGATCATCTGACGAAGTTCTTTACTCTGCTCTACTATCCATGTCGGATCCTCCTCATGCATACGAGTCAAGAGAGCCGCTAATTTCTCAGCATCGGATTCTGTCACCGGCTTGATAGCACGGCGGTAACGCGGCTGCGGGTAAACAATCGGAGCATATTGGTTGTCGCACTCCTTTGCATTGAGGGTGTTTCCCGTACGGGTATCTTTCAGTTTCACGGTTGCGCCGATATCACCGGCTGCGAGTTCATCTACAGCCGTACGGATTGAACCGGCTACACTATACAACTGTGAGATACGCTCTTTCGAGCCACGCTCCATATTTACCAGGTCGTCGCCGTTATGTACGGTACCTTGCATTACGCGGAAATAGTTCACCTCACCGATATGCGGCTCTACAGAGGTCTTGAAAACATAGAGGCTGGTCGGCGCAGAAGCATCCGGGCTGATCTTCTTGCCATCTACGGTCGGATAGCTGAATTGTGAAGGGCTCGGCGCCATACCGTTCAGGAAATCCATCAAACGACGAACACCCATATCTTTGAGACCCGAGCAGCAGATAACCGGATACATCGAACCGTCTGCATAAACGGATTTCAGACCTTGCATGATCTCCTCGTCCGTCAGACCTTCGCCTAAGAACTTATCCAACAGCGTCTCATCTGCCTCGGCTGCCTGCTCTTGCAGTGCCTGACGCATTTCCTCAACGCGATCCGCATACTCCGCAGGAATCTCTTTCAGTTCAGGAGCACCACCCTCTGCTTTCCATACAAGCATCTTGCCTTTCAGCACGTCGATAGCCGCATTGAAGCCTGCGCCGGCATTTACCGGGAACTGAATCAATGTACATTTATTACCAAAGTTCTCTTTGAGTTGGTTGAACGTGCGCTCAAAATCTGCGTTCTCATGGTCGCACTTATTAATAACGAAAGCCAGCGGTTTCTTTGCTTTCTCCACGAGGCGGAAGTTATTCTGGGTTCCAACCTCAACACCGCCATTAGCGGAAAGGACGATGAGCGCCGAACCGCACATCTGTAAAGCAGCCACGGTACCGCCGCAGAAGTCATCAGAACCTGCGCAGTCGATGATATTCAGTTTCTTCCCCTCAAACTCAATGTTACATACCGTGGAGAATACGGAGTAGCCGTACTCCTTCTCTACCGGGAAATAATCGCACACGGTAGACTGCGCCTCGATTGTACCGCGGCGTTTGATCACCCCGCTCTCGAACAACATCGACTCCATGAGGGTCGTTTTACCAGATCCGCTGCCGCCCAACATAGCGACATTCTTGATCTCATTTGCTTGATAAACTTTAGCCATAATTGTGTTATTTAAGGTATTTTTGTAAAGTCAGCATTACAATTTGGGCGCAAAGGTACAAAAAAAATATTATATATGCAAACAATTCGTTAATTTTTGCAAAAAAATTTGCTTATCTAAGTTTTTTTATGTACCTTTGCAGCAAATTTAGTCATGAAGATCGCATTTACAACAGATTTGCCTCAGGAAGGATTCAAACGTCTAGCCGGCCATAAGTTGCACGCTTCGCTCGAAGAAGCGGAGATTTTGGTGAGTACGTTTGATTTCCCGGTACCCCGAAAAATGATCGAGGCGATGCTCCATTTGCGACTCATCGCTAATTTTGGCGCAGGGTTCAATAATATTGATTTGGACGCTTGTCGCGAGCGCGGGATACGTGTGACGAACACACCGCAGCCGGTGATTGAGCCGACCGCAGAGTTGGCTTTTGCGCTGATGATCGACATCGCGCGGCGGGTAAGCGAGTTCGATCGCCTCGTCCGTACCGGTCAAGCGCAGTTTGGAGTAATGCGGAATCTAAGCCACTCCTTATACGGAAAAACGCTCGGAATCATCGGTATGGGGCGGATCGGTCAAGCGCTGGCACGGCGTGCACAAGCAGCTGGCATGCGCATCATCTACCATAACCGACACCGGTTGCCCGATGAAATCGAGCAGAAATACGATGCCACATACGTAGATTTTCAGCACGTATTACAAGACAGCGATTACCTGAGTCTGAACTTACCCTACACCACGGAGGTACATCATCTCATCGGCAAACCGGAATTGGGAATGATGAAACGGACGGCATACCTTATCAATACCGCGCGAGGCGCGCACGTACATGAAGAGGCGTTGGTTGAAGCGCTCAAAAGCGGCATCATCGCCGGCGCTGCATTAGACGTTTATGAGCACGAACCAGCTATCTCAACGGACTTATTGGCACTTCCGAACGTCGTTCTATCGCCCCATACGGGCACTGGAACTTGGGAAGGACGCATAGCCATGTGCGAGAACGTGTGCGATAATATCTTGGCATTTATAGAAGGACAAACAAATAAAATGAATATTGTATTATGAAAAAAATCATTCTTTTTGCAACCGCCATCATGATGGCAGGCTGCGGATTTATGCAGAACAGTACCAGTAGTAACAACCAACCTGCGCAACCCGCTCAACCGGCTGCGGCGACCGCTCAGGCCTCAAACGCAGCAATGACCGCCGGTCAGGGCGCAGGAAACGCGTTGTTGGCAATCTACAACCAGTACAAAGCCGACGGAAACAAGTACGACTACAAAAACATGCAGAACATCCTCAACACCGTAACGCTGGTTGCTAACTGCGAGGGGCTGAAGGAGAACTACAAAGACAAGAGCTACCGCTCGGAGTTCGGCAAAGGTATGGTGGCTTCGTCCTTGGGTCTGGTAACGCAAAACAACGTAGAGACCGTGACTAACAGCCTCGTGGAGATGGTTAAGAACAGCGAGACCGTTAAGAACGCGCAGACCCAAACGACCCAAGCCGTTCAGAATGCTGCAAACCAAGCGCAAAACACAGCCAGCCAAGCTGCTTCTTATGCCAACACCGCTGCTCAATATGCAGGCGCATTAAGCACGTTACTGGGTGCCTTTGGCGGCAAATAATAAGTTTGTATGAATATAGTAGATCGTTTCTTAAAATACGTGTCGTTCTGCACGACGAGCGATGAGAACACCGGCATGACTCCTTCAACCCCGGGGCAGATGGAGTTTGCGCAATACCTAGCGGACGAACTGAAAGGTATCGGCTTAACCGACGTTTCGCTCGATTCCAACGGATATATCATGGCGACATTGCCTGCTAACGGCGGAGAAACACCCGTGATCGGTTTTATCGCACATATGGACACTTCGCCCGACGCCAGTGGTAAGAATGTCAAACCAAGTATCGTAAAGGCAGAAGAACGCGACTATATCGACCCGCGTTACGCCGGTCAGGACGTCATCGTAACGGACACCACGACGCTCTTAGGTGCCGACGATAAAGCCGGTATCGCAGAGATTGTGACGGCAATGGAGTACCTCATTCAACACCCGGAGATCAAACACGGAAAAGTCCGCGTAGGATTCACACCGGACGAAGAGATAGGATGTGGCGCAGACCATTTCGATGTACAGAAATTCGGCGCTGAATTTGCTTACACAATGGACGGAGGCGCAATAGGTGAGTTGGAGTTTGAGAACTTCAACGCCGCGGCATGCAAGATCCATGTACACGGTCTGAACGTACACCCCGGAACGGCGTATCATAAGATGCGTAACTCCATGCGTATCGCCTACCAGATAGCCGTCATGCTGCCGCGTTTCCAAACGCCGGAGCACACGCAGGGATACGAAGGTTTCTACCATTTGATCGGCATGAACGGCACCGTAGAAGAGACGACGCTGAGTTATATCATCCGGGACCACGACCGCACGCAGTTTGAATACCGCAAACGGGAATTGGAGCACCTGGTGCGCAAGATTAACACCGAGTACGGAGAAGGTACGGCGGAGATTGAGATTCGCGATCAGTACTACAACATGCGCGAGAAGATTGAACCCGTTATGCACATCATCGATCTCGCCAAAGAGGCGATGAAATCGGCAGGAGTGACACCTATAATAAAGCCAATCCGTGGCGGTACAGACGGCGCAAGACTTTCCTTTGAAGGTCTTCCCTGCCCGAATATCTTCGCCGGCGGTGAGAATTTCCACAGCCGATACGAATATCTGCCGATTCCATCGATGGAAAAAGCAATGGAAGTAATACTTGAAATCATCAAAAAAGCATAATTATGTTAAAGACAACACCATTTACAGACATCCACATTGCCTTAGGTGCAAAGATGGCGGAGTTTGCAGGCTTTAATATGCCGATTCAGTACCCCACAGGTATTAACCAAGAGCACATGATTGTACGCGAGGGCGTCGGTGTGTTTGACGTAAGCCACATGGGCGAGTTCTGGGTAAAAGGCGACAAAGCCCTGGATTTCCTGCAGTATATCACCACAAACGATCTCTCTGTCATTCCTGCAGGAAAAGCTCAGTACACCTGCATGCCGAACGGCAAAGGCGGCATCGTGGATGACCTGATCATCTATAAATATTCCACCACCAAATACCTCATGGTAGTCAATGCCGGAAACATCGACAAAGACTGGGCATGGGTAAATAGTATCAAGGACTCAAATAAGGATTGGAACGGACTAATCCTAGACAATGCAAGTAGTCGTTATGGACAGTTAGCGGTACAAGGACCTAAAGCCACCGAGCTGCTGCAACTGCTGACGGACGCGGATCTGAAGTCGATTGATTACTATGCTTTCCGCGAGTGGAGTTTTGCGGGCGTACCGGGTGTAATCCTGAGTAACACGGGCTATACAGGAGCCGGTGGATTCGAGCTTTATTTCCCTGCAGAGCGCGGTGTAGAGATTTGGAATGCCCTCTTTGAAGTAGGCAAACCGTTCGGTCTGGCGCCTATCGGTCTGGGTGCTCGCGACAGCCTGCGTCTGGAGAAATGGTACTGTCTCTACGGTCACGACATCGATGACACCACCTCGCCGTTAGAGGCCGGTTTGGGATGGATCACCAAACTCGATGCTAAAGATTTCATCGACAGAGATTTCCTTAAAGCGCAAAAAGCAGAAGGCGTAAAACGCAAACTCGTTCATTTCGAATGTCTGGAGCGCGCTATACCGCGTAACGGCTATGAGATATGCGATGAAAACGGCAAAACTATCGGTCATGTAACTTCTGGAATCATGCTGCCGAACACCAAAGTAGGTATCGGTATGGGTTACGTTGAGACGCCGTTTGCAAAGAAGGAAAACATCATCTATATCAAGATCCGAGAGAAACTGATACCGGCAAAAGAGGTATAAATGACCAAATGGTAAATGGCCAAATGGTAAATAAGAGTGTCGCATTAGTATTAGGATCGGGCGGCGCGCGCGGACTCGCGCACATAGGAGCCATCGAAGCCTTGGAGGAGAGAGGTTATACCATCACCAGTATAGCCGGTTGTTCTATGGGGTCGATTATCGCCGGCATGTACGCTGCAGGAGAACTAAAGAAAGCGAAAGAATGGTTCTTAAGCGTGGATAAACAGTTGATTCTAAGGATGATGGACATCAACCTGCTGAGCAGCAACTCTTTGGTCAAAGGTCAGCGCATCATTCACGAACTAGAGAAAGTAGTGCCCGACAGACCGATAGAGCAACTGAATATCCCCTGCTCCATCGTCGCCTCCGATATGGTCAATACGGAGGAAGTGGTCTTCCGGAAAGGCAGTTTGTTTGAGGCAGTACGGGCATCTATCAGTATTCCGCTGTTCTTTCAACCGGTTCAGATGGGCGATAGGTTGCTCATTGACGGCGGCATTCTGAATCCGTTGCCGCTACATGTCATCGAGCGCACGGAAGGAGACATCCTCGTAGCCATGGATATCAGCGGAAAAGACAGCATGCCTACCGAAGAAATGCCCGAATCCATCGATGTGGAAGGCAAGATTGCGGCCATCAAAGCCAAAGGTTTTGACGTACCTGAAGCGCTGGAGAAACAACTGCGCCAATTAGGCAAAAAAGTAGATGCTCTCCGCGAGAGCCGCGCCAGAGACTTAGGCAAGAGAGTCAATTATTTCAGTATGTTAGACCGCATGAGTGACATGCAGATCCAGCAAAACACCCTCCTTGCCCTCCGTCTCACGCCACCGGATATCCATGCGGTAATGCGGCAATATGCCTATAACACCTTTGATTTTGACAAGGCGGAGGAGATTATTGAACAGGGCCGTATTTTAATGACCAACGCGCTAATGGAATACGAGCACCAACTATCGCAAAAAGTATGAAAGACCGCAGGGAATTTATTGTTCGAAAGGCCATGGAACTCTATGCGCTAAAAGGCTATCAAAATGTCAGTATCACAGATTTGCAATTCGCGCTCGACATGGGCCGAGGAACACTCTATTACTATTTCCGAGATCAGGACGAGTTGTTTCAGACTTGTATGGAGAAATATTTTCTGGAGCCTAAACAGCGCGCTTTGAACAGTGTACCTGAAGACGCAGGAATTGAGAGAATGATTGCTGCCATAACCGACTATCTTCATTGTCTGAAAGAGGCGCTGATGACTTTTGACAATAAAACTATCAATACCTCGAATGTCAATGACCTGATGTTTACCGCCTACAGCAAATTCCCTTCTCTTCATCGCAAAGCCCAGCGCCTGGCGCTTAAAGAGTTGGAACTTTGGCGCAAAGCGATTTACGCGGACCAACGCGCCGGAATAGTACGCAGAGATATCGACCGCGAGCAAGTAGCCATAATGTTTACACACGTAAAAAACACCTTCGATCCTGGACTCGGACAAGCACAAATGGACTTCACAATTTTGGAGAAAACGTATGCAGAATTATTCAATTTAGTAAAAAATGACGAAAAAATATAGTTTTCGAACAAAAGTTCAAAAATAAAGCAGTACCTTTGCACTCGGTTTCGAAAAAACCGAATGAAAATCCAATTATTACCTTATGGCAACTAAACATTATTTATCCTATTTACAAGAAACAATGCGCCGCCGCTGGAACTGCATCGCTTTGCAGGACTTGGATGGTGTGAACAAATATACCTATGCGGAGTTAGCTGCAGCGATAAAAAAGTTGCATGTAACTTGGCAGGAGTTAGGAATCAAAGAGGGCGATAAAATCGCGCTTTGCGGACGTAACTGTGCTAACTGGGGATTGTTATTCTTAGCGGCAGAGAGTTACAAAGCGGTAGTCGTATCCATTTTGCCGGATTTCACGGCGGAGGGTATCTACTCGTTGGTGGACCACTCTGAGGCTTCCCTGCTCTACGTAGGTCCAAACGTAAAGAAGAAAATTGATCCGAAGATGATGAAGGGTCTAAAGGCCACCATCTTCATGGACGATATGACGATTGTAGAGGCTGACGCTGCTACCCAGAAAGCATTCGACGGTGTAGAGGCAGCATTCGTAAAAGCATACCCGAACGGTGTAAAGATAGAGGATATACAGTTACCTACGGACAATCTGGAGGAACTGGCAGTTATCAACTATACCAGCGGTTCTACGGGTAATCCGAAGGGTGTGATGCTGACGCACCTCAACTTAAGCGGAAACGTAGAGTTCGCATGCCAGCGTATTCCTCATAAACCGGGTGATAAAGTACTCTCAATGTTGCCGATTGCACATATGTTCGGATTGATGTTCGAGTTCCTGTATCAGGTATGTGATGGCGCAGAGACGTATTTCTTAACGCAGGCACCTACCCCAACGGTACTGATGAAAGCCTTTGCACAAGTCAAGCCGTTCATGATCCTCACCGTTCCTTTGGTAATCGAGAAGATCGTGAAGAAAGGTGTACTGCCGAAGATCAGCAGCCCGCTGATGAAGGTACTATGGAAGACTCCGGGTATCAACCATCTTGTGCGCGGCAAAGTAAAAGAAGGATTGGACAAAACCTTCGGAGGTCAATTACGTTACCTCATCATTGGCGGCGCCGCTCTGAACGGAGAAGTAGAGCAAGTGCTCCATGATATCAAATATCAATACTGCGTAGGCTACGGCATGACCGAGTGCGCTCCGCTGATCAGTTACGAAGATTGGTGGGCATACAAATTCCATAGTTGCGGTAAAGGCATTGAGCAATGCCATGTACGCATTGATTCAGAAGATCCGACCTCCAAGGACGGCGAAATCCAAGTAAAGGGAATCAACGTCATGAAGGGTTATTATAAGAACGAAGAGGCAACCAAAGCGGTATTCACCGAGGATGGTTGGATGCGCACAGGTGACCTCGGTGTATTGGATAAGGAAGGAAACATCTATATCCACGGCCGTTCGAAGAATATGATCCTTGGTCCTTCCGGTCAGAATATCTACCCGGAGGAGTTGGAGGACAAACTGAACTCTATGCCTTGTGTAGTAGAATCCATCGTAGTGGATCGCGACCATAAGTTGGTGGCACTCGTATTCCCGGACACCTCCGCGGAAGGCAAGAAATTATTAGGTACCAAGACTCTGACACAACTCATGGAGGAGAACCGCGTAGCGGTCAACAAAGACCTTCCGAATTATAGTCAGATCAGTTCTATAGAATTAGTGGCTTCGGAGTTTGAGAAAACGCCGAAACGCTCTATCAAACGTTACTTGTATAAGTAACAACCCACGTTATGGAGTGGTTTCCATAACGTTCTGTAAATAATAAGTGAGTAAGTATGAGATTCCTTCGGGAATCAAAGCTGGCGCGTTACTGGGAAGCAACGCGCCTGTTTTTTATATACCGTCGAATGATTTAGATTAAAACTAATAAAGGATTTACAACTCCTGTCCTTGGAGTGTGTAGAATTTGTCTCCGCGCTTAATCAGCAACTGCCCATCGCGGAAAATCTTATAGGAACCAACACCATTCTCTCGAAGAGAAGTATTCTCTATTCCTGCGGGCTCATGGTAACCATCGTCCATAGGCATCTTATGCATCATAGCATAATGCAGATACATCTCCAACATCGTATATCCCGATGCATGACGGACATTATTATCCGGGGTATTCGGGTCACAGCCGTTGACACTCTCCCACTCGTCCGGCATTCCGTCTTGGTCCGTATCTACTAATGCTGTCACCTGTGGATAGTCATAGAAGCCCTCGGCGTCGGTCTCCAAGTCAATAATTCCTTTCTTTTTTCCTTTATAACCTTCGTATGTATGCGTTCCGGCTTCTGTATCTTTAATCAGCCGCAATTCTACGTGATCACGAGGGAAACATCCTACCGTATCCATTACCGTTTGATAGGCATTTGCAGCATCTTCATATTCACCTACTGCATATGCGTACATATCAAAATCGTAGCTACCATAGATAGAATCTTCGGTCCATCTCCACCAAGGTGTCTTAGGGCGAATCAGTGTATCCACCCGCAACGTATCTACATTACTATACGGTGATTTGCCATGTACCGCCGACCAGTTATTTGCCGTAGCAGAAGGAACTCCGTCAAATACATTACCGGATAAATACCATTGACTCGGTCCCCATGAAGTAGCACCGGAACGCGCAGCCTCCACAGAGACAAAATCTTTTTGCGACTTGGTGGTATTAGGGCCTACTTTGTAGTAATTGTTGATAAAATTACACTCGTGAGCAGAATTCAAGCCGTTAAAAGAATCTATCTTTGCTGTATTTTCTCCTCCATAGCAACCTGTCGAACCTCCTTCGTAGTTATATTGTACATTATTGATATAATCCAGATAAACAACCCAGTCATTGCTTTGCGCACCATTAAAACGGCAGGAACGAGCATTATTATTAACCAATAGATTATGATGATACGAAGCCGGCGAACCACCCCATTGACATCCGTAGGCGCGAGGTTGTTTAGGATGACCGGAATAATAAAGCCCTTCATGCACTATACAATATTGAATTGTCAAGAAATGGCTATCATTGGAGTTCATATTCTCTTCTGTGGACCATCCAAAATCGCAATGGTCAAAGATATAGTTCTCGCAGTTTTCCGCTCCTACAGCATTTGCTTTCAGCAAGTTACCATTTACATCGGCATGCCCGATGCGGAAACGGAGATTACGGACAATAAAGTTTTTCGATCCTCCGAACTCCGTTTTATGATGGGTAATGACGATTCCTAACCCCGGTGCAGTTTGACCGGCAAGGGTAAAGTTCTCCCTGCGGTTAAAATAGAGCCGATCAACCAACCGGATCTCGCCGGATACGGCAAAGCACACCGTGAGAGGTTCGCCCGGGAACTGCTTGATAGCCCATCGAAGCGAACCTTCTGTCTCGCCGTTGGCATCGTCAGCAAGCGTGGTCACATACACCACTTTACCGCCACGACCACCGGACGTGTATTTACCAAATCCCTCTGCGCCGGGGAACGCCACAAGGGTATCTGGCAAAAGGCCTGCAGACAAGGGACAAAGGGCAAAAGTACAAAGTACTAGGGTTAAAATCTTTTTCATGATATTTGGGTTGTTAATGCGCGCCATAGTGCGTCGTCCGGCACCGGAGCTGTAATACATATATTTTGCTTACTTACAGGATGAATAAATTCTATTTGCCGCGCGTGGAGACAGATACCTCCATCGGGATTAGAGCGCTTTGCGCCATACTTGAGGTCGCCTTTTATCGGACAACCGATAGCTGCCAACTGGCATCGTATCTGGTGATGCCGTCCGGTCTCTAAGTTCACTTCCAAAAGCGTGTAGTGGTCGCCTTTAACAAGCGTCTTATAGGTCAACACTGCCAACTTAGCATCCTTATCCCTCCCTTGTGGGGAGGGTTTGGGGGTTGATATATAACTTTTGTTCTGCGCCTCATTACGCACAAGCCAGTTCTCCAGCCGCGCCTCGGGTACTTTCGGTGTACCTTGCACAATTGCCCAATAGGTCTTTCGAATCTGCTCGTGGCTCTTGAACATCTCATTGAGACGGGTGAGAGCCTTGGACGTACGGGCAAAAAGCACCACACCGCTTGTCGGACGGTCGAGACGATGCGTCACGCCTAAGAATACCTCACCGGGCTTGTTGTACTTTTCTTTGATATAAGCCTTTACGGTCTCGCTCAGCGGGGTATCTCCGGTCTTGTCGCCCTGCACAATCTCGTTGCAGGTCTTATTGACAGCTATAATATGGTTATCTTCGTAAAGTACTTCCATCATTTCATCATTTAGCGAAGCGGATCATTCCATCATTGACAACTCCGCTGTCTGACAGCTTCGTAGATAAATACGCCTGCAGCGACGGAGACGTTCAGGCTCTCGATAACACCCGTCATCGGCAAACGCACTTGGTCCGTACAGAGTTTTAGGTTCTCTTCATAGATACCTTTTTCCTCACTTCCCATGACGATACAGGTCGGCACGGTCATATCTACTTCGGTATAGTTTCGATCCGTATGTTCGGTGGCAGCGACAACGCGAAGACCGCTTTCTTGTAGGTAACGAAGTGTATTTTGCAGATTTTCTACCTTGCAAATAGGCAAAGAATGCAGCGCACCCGCCGATGCCTTGACCGCGTCGCCGTTGATCGCCGCACTGCCTCGCGTACCTATTATCAGCGCGTGAACACCCGCGCATACGCAGGTACGTGCGATAGCTCCAAAGTTTCGCACATCGGTCACGCCATCCAGCATCACTAGAAGCGGAGTCTTGCCTTCATCATAGAGACTTTGAACCAAACTATCCAGCGGCGTAAACTCTATCGGACTGAGGAAAGCAATCACACCCTGGTGGTTTTTGTCGGTAAACTGATTGAGTTTTTCTAAGGGCACACGTTGAATCTGCGTGCCGGTGCCTTCTAACTTAATGAGTAACTCACGGCCGATAGCCGAAGACATATCCCGGCGGACGAGCACTTTGTCCAGCACTTTGCCGGCATCGATAGCTTCCATCACTGCGCGGACGCCGAAGATCATTTCTTTCTCCGGCGGACGTTTGGTGTCGTACGACTTGCGAGTCGTGGGTTTTAACGGATGATTGGTATATTGCATAATTTAGTATTTTAGCCAGTTAATAAATTCCATCGGGTCGGTGGTAAACGCCATCGGCTCAGCTACTTGCGTACCATACGCATCAAGTTGGACGTAGTACGGCTGAGCATTCGAGCCGAACTGCTCGCGCTGAATAGCAGAGTTACGATCCCCTATTCCGTCGCGTTTGTCATCGACGAAAAGCTCAATGAAGACGTAGTTCCGCAGACGTGCCTTGACGGAGTCGTTATCCAGGACGTAAGCCTCCATCTTACGGCAGTTCACACAGCCGTAACCCGTAAAATCAATGATCACCGGTTTGCCCGTTTGCCGTGCGTACGCTAAACCCTCTTCGTAATCGTGAAAGACCTCTCTGCCCTCTATCTCCATAGGCGGTGCAAACGCGCTGATAGCTTTCACGGGCGCGCCGCGAAGACCCGGTACCAGATAAAACGCAAAGGCCAGGGATGGGATGATCACGATCGCACGGATGATTTTACGTGGGGTCGATACGCTCCATATATCCCATATAAGATAGATTCCTATGCCCAGGAAGCAAACGATCCATATCGCGATAAAGAGCCATCTCGGCAATATACCCCACCCATACGCCATGTCTGCTACGGAGAGGAATTTCAGCGAGAGTGCGAGTTCGAGGAATGCCAAAACGACCTTGAAAGAGGTCATCCAATCGCCGGATTTCGGTGCTTGTTTGAGCCATTCAGGGAACATCGCAAACAGCGAGAACGGCAGCGCCAGCGCAATCGCAAAGCCTAACATGCCCATCGTCGGTGCTAAGAGGCTGCGTCCGGCTGCTTCCACCAGCAACGTCCCGATGATCGGTCCCGTACAAGAAAAGCTCACGATGACCAGCGTGAAAGCCATCAGCAGAATACTGAGGAAACCGCCTGTCGAACGGGCTTTGTTATCGAGCGCCGTGGACCAGCTGTCCGGCAGCGTGATCTCAAAGAGCCCGAAGAACGAGAGCGCAAAAACAACGAGTATCAGGAAGAACACGATATTCACTACCGCGTTGGTACTGAGGTCATTCAATGCCGACGCACCAAAAAGGATCGTCACCAAGAGGCCGAGCCCCACATAGAGAATAACAATGCTCAAACCGTATAGGACAGCATCTTTTAGTCCGCCGCCTTTCTTCAGGAAGAAGCTCACCGTCATCGGAATGATCGGCCACACGCAAGGCGTGAAGATAGCCAACAATCCTCCTAAGAGACCTAACAAGAATATCCGGAGGAGATCGGCTACGCCTGACAGACCACTTTCGCTGACAGACCGCTCCGCTGACAGATCGTCCTTCGGACTGACAGATTCATATTCCCAGATTTCCGGAGCGGTACACATGACGTCATTGCAGGCGTTGAAGCGTATCGGTGCCAAATCGGTCTTGGCGACGGTCATGGAGAAAGAATCCTTGAACTCCTGGGTAAACATAAACTCCCCCATCTCCAGAATCGACATGTGCCATCCGGGCTCCACTACGGCACGCAGCCGCACACTGTCACCCACTTCTTCGCCGCTCCATTTCACAGGTTGTACCAACTGCGCGAACAGCGGATTAAAGACCGCTGCGCTAAAAGACAAGAGAAAAAATACTAATATAGTTACTATTCGTTTCATTTGGTTGCTTTGTATATTTCGGGTAAATTACGTGCCAAGCCGTCCAAATCCAGCCCGTAGCCGATCACAAACTCCTTGGTAATCTCCGCTCCGTAGTAATCCGGGCGGGCATCTTCGTACAGTAATTGTTCGGGCTTGAACAGCAATGCTGCGAGCGCTATCGATGCGGGTTGTTCCCGCTCAAGACGTTGTTTGAAAGCATGCATCGTCAGGCCGGAATCGATGATATCTTCAATGATGATGACGTCTTTTCCGCAGATATCTGCATTGAGCGCCAACACTTCCTCTACCTTGCCGCAAGACGCCATTCCTTGATACGAACGGAGCTGCACAAACGACATCGTGCAATCCATCGGCAGGGCGCGCAGAAGGTCGGTAGCAAAGAACACAGAGCCCTTGAGCACACAGATGAAATGCGGTTGTTTGCCGGCGTAGTCAGTAGCAATCCGCTGCGCTATGTTATTCACTATTTGCGCAATCTGAGCCTTGGTAAAGAGCGGTTCAAAAGTTATACCTTGATAAGAAACAGACATAATTATAAGTATTTGAGTTAATCTTCTCGTTTGATACAAGCACCGATGGCATTGAGGCGGTGCTCGATGTCTTCGTAGCCGCGGTCGATCTGGTCTATATGGTCAATCTTGCTGGTGCCATCCGCACTCATGGCGGCAATCAGCATCGCTATACCCGCACGGATATCCGGGCTGGTCATGTTGTTTCGTTTGAGTTGGCGGGTGTGGTCGTGTCCGATGACTACCGCTCTGTGCGGGTCGCAAAGAATGATCTGCGCGCCCATGTCTATCAGTTTATCGACGAAGAACAAGCGGCTTTCGAACATCTTCTGATGAATCAAGACAGAGCCCTTCGCTTGTGTTGCCACCACTAAAAGTACAGATAACAAGTCCGGCGTCAGACCCGGCCATGGGGCATCAGCGACGGTAAGGATTGAGCCATCGAGGAACGATTCGATCTGGTAATGTTCCTGCGCAGGAATAACGAGGTCGTCGCCTTCTTCGTCAATACGGATTCCCAGACGGCGGAAGGCATCGGGGATGATGCCCAAGTCTTTGATACCTGCATTTTTGATGCGTAGTTCGGAGCCGGTGATAGCCGCCATGCCGATGAACGAACCCACCTCAATCATATCCGGCAGGAGTTTATGTTGCGCGCCGTGAAGTTCTTTGACGCCCTCAATTGTCAGGAGGTTCGACCCCACTCCGCTGATCTTTGCGCCCATGTGATTCAGAAGCCGGCAGAGTTGCTGCACGTACGGTTCGCAAGCGGCGTTGTAGATCGTGGTGGTGCCTTTCGCAAGAACCGACGCCATGATAATATTTGCCGTTCCGGTGACAGACGCTTCGTCGAGCAGCATGTACGTACCTTGGAGGTGTTTGCCCTCAAAACGGTAAGCCAGCAGTTCCTGGTCGTATTCAAAGGTCGCACCGAGATTCACCATGCCCTGAAAATGCGTATCCAGACGCCGACGGCCTATCTTGTCTCCGCCTGGCTTGGCGTATGTTACTTCGCCTAATCGCGCCAAAAGCGGACCAATCAACATAACCGAACCGCGGAGTTTGTTGCATTTCTTGAGGAAATCCGCACTCCTAAGATACGCCGTGTCGAGGTTTGCCGCCGTGAAGGCAAATTTGCCTTTCGCCAACTTCTCCACGGTCACGCCTATCGAACCGAGCAGGTCGATGAGGTTATTGACGTCCAGGATATTCGGCAGGTTGTCAATCACGACCGTCTCTTGGGTCAGGAGCACGGCACAAAGCACTTGCAACGCCTCGTTTTTTGCGCCTTGCGGGGTGATGGATCCATGGAGTTTATGTCCGCCTTCGATTACAAATGTTGCCATCTAATTATTTACTATTTAATCATTTACCATTTGTTTATTTAAATATAATTCACTTCAGGGTGAATGTCAATGCCGAATTTCTCTTTGACGCTCGCGCTGACTTGCGCGGCAAGGGCGATGATTTCGTCCGGGGTAGCGTGGTTGGCGTTGACGATGACCAACGGTTGTTTGGGCCACACCTGCGCACCGCCAAGCGTCTTTCCTTTCCATCCGCATTGCTCGATCAGCCACGCAGCAGGAATCTTCACACCTTGCGGGGAAGGAAAATTGGGCATGTCGGGATAGAGTTCTAACAAAGCTTTCGCCTTTTCTTCGGGCACGAACGGATTCATGAAGAACGAACCCGCGGAATCCACTTCGCCGACCGTCGGCAGTTTTGCCATGCGGGTCTGGATGATCTCCTCGCGGGTCTTGGTCGCGTCACCGGGTTTTACTTTATAGACCACCGACGTGACGATATATTTACCTTTCAGCTCGTGCTTGAAAGCGCTGTCGCGATAACCGAACCGGCATTCTTCATTGCTGAACACGCGCTCCTCGAGGGTCTCGACATCTAATGTATTCACCCGCAGGATCACATCTTTCGCTTCCACGCCGTACGCGCCGACGTTCTGTACCGCCGAGGCACCCACTTCGCCGGGGATGAGGCTCAGCTTCTCCAATCCGCTATAGCCCATGTCGGTCAGTTGGGCAATCATATCGTCAAGCCGCAAACCGTTCTGCGCCTCGACCGTCTCGTCGTCCAAGAACCGCGCACGCGCCATCCCGGAATGCAGGATCACGCCGTCAAAATCTTTCGTAAAGAGCAGATTGGATCCCTGCCCGATATGCAAAATTCGTTCGCCCTTATGCTCCCTCAACACCTCACGCAACTCGTCCAGCGAGTAGTACTCGATGAACAGTTTTGCTTTAGCGTCGATGCCGAAGGTGTTATACGGCAGAAGGGATATATTAGATACAACAAGCATCGCTCGGCATTCTCCAATCGCCCCGCGGGGACAGTGAAACATTTACTACTTTCGGTCCGTCGGGCATCGCGGAACGCTTGAACTGCTGCGTACAGAAACGCCGCATGAACACCGCCAGCCATTTCTCGATGGTCGCTTCGTCGTATTGGTCTTCAAAGGCCTGGCACGCCATGTATTTGATTTTCTCGCGGGTGAAACCGAATCGCATAAAATAGTACAGGAAGAAATCATGCAGCTCGTACGGACCTACTTTGTCTTCGGTCTTCTGCGCGATCTCTCCGTTCTCGTCGGTGGGCAGCAGTTCCGGAGAAACCGGTGTCTCTACCACGTCGAGCAGGATAGAACGCAGCGGTTCGCCGTAGAGGTTCTCTGCCGCATATCTGACAAGATACTTCACCAGCGTCTTCGGGATACCTGCGTTGATGCCGTACATCGACATCTGATCGCCGTTGTAGGTACACCATCCGAGTGCTAACTCGCTCAGATCGCCTGTCCCGACAACAATGCCGTTCAGTTCGTTCGCCAGATCCATGAGGATCATCGTCCGCACACGCGCTTGCGCATTCTCGTACGTCGCGTCGCGGACGTCCATATCGTGTCCTATGTCATTCAGATGCTGCGTAGTCACCTCGCAAATAGATATCTCGCGGTGGGTGATTCCGAGCTCTTCCATGAGTTGCAAAGCGTTCTGGTAAGTTCTGTCCGAAGTGCCGAAGCCCGGCATCGTGACGCCCACAACGCGGCTGCGGTCATAGCCCAGCAGATCGGCTGTCTGCACGCAAACCAACAACGCTAACGTACTGTCCAGACCGCCGGAGATACCGAGAACCACCGTCTCGGAGCGGGTATGTTCCCATCGCCGCGCAAGGGCAGATGTCTGTATAGAGAACACGTCCATGCAGTACTGGTCTTCCTTGCCTTTCTTAGGTAAGAAGGGCGACGGCGAGAAGGTGCGATGGATCGGTTCGGTAATATCGTCTTCCCGCTCGATAGGCGCCACGTTGATATGGCGGTAATGGCCGGCTTTGTCCTTCGTGAAGTTCGTATTCCGCTGCCTGTCGGTACGCAAACGCTCGATATCGATCTCTTGAATAATCATCGTGCTCTCGCGTTGGAACCGTTCGCCCGTGGTCAAGATATCACCGTTCTCCGCGATATACGTACTACCGGAGAACACGACATCGGTCGTCGATTCGCCCACGCCCGAAGAGGTATAGACATAGCCGCAGTGGACGCGTGCCGACTGCTGTTTGATCATCTGTTTGCGGAAGATATGTTTGCCGATGATGCAGTTTGAGGAGGAGAGGTTGAAGATGATCTCGGCTCCCTGGATAGCCAGCTGAGTGGATGGCGGCAGCGGAGACCAGAGGTCCTCACATATCTCGATTCCAAACGTATAATTGCGGGTACAAAACAGCAGATCCGTTCCAAACGGCACTTCCCCGCTCCATATCTCTATCTTCGGGATCCTCGGAGCAATGCCGCCGGGCGTATATTCGCGTGCCGCACGGCCCGAAGTGAACCACCGCTTCTCGTAGAACTCGCCCGTGTTCGGCAGATTCACCTTCGGCACAACGCCCATCACCTCGCCGTCTGTCATCACAAAAGCGCAGTTGAACAGGTCGTTATCCACCGGCAGCGGCGCGCCCACTAACACGATGATCGCTTTGCCGCGGGTGTAGTCGCATATCGCTTCCAACTCCCGCATGCAGCTCTGTTGCAGCTGTTGCGTGAAGAACAAATCCGCACAGGTATAGCCCGTCACCGTCAGTTCCGGAAAACAGATCACCTCAACACCCTGCTCTATCGCCTCGTCAATCTGAACTTTCACCTGCTCCGCATTGTAGCGGCAATCTGCCACGCGCATCGTCGGCACAGCGGCCGCCACACGCACAAATCCAAAATTGCTGTTCATAAATTCATTTATACATTTTTAGCGCACAAAGATACAACTTTTTTTGCACATATCAAAATTTTTTTGTAATTTTGCGCCATATTTTGATAGAAATGAAGACTTTGGTATTCATATTAGCTCTTGTGAGCACGTTTATAGGCCGTGTGGTGGACCAGAACGGCGAACCTATTCCGTACGCTACGGTCTATCCGGAGATTGCGCCGGAATGGGGCACGGCGACCAATAATGACGGTTTTTTCCGTTTTGAGGCGAACCTCACCAAAGACAGCCGCATCATCGTCTCCTGTATCGGTTATGAGAAGAAAACAGTCTTAGCGGAAAGTCTGTATTCTGTCAGTCCGGAGGACGGTCTGTATTCTGTAATCTTAAAAGAGCAGCCTATCGCCCTTGAGGAGACCGTCGTCGCCGCCAAGAAAAGCAAACAACGCAACAAACGCAAACAGATGGCGGAGCTCCTGCACGCCGTTTATGTGAAGCTCGAGGAGCAGTTCCCTGATGACAATGCCCAATACCAAGTTGTCAGCGACGTCCAGATGCTTTCCGACGGCAGCACATGGGGCATGGAGCAGATGATTGCGAATATCGTGGTCCTGCCCGAACGAGCCAAAGAAGGACGCGACTCCGTGCAGTTTCAGGGACGTTTCTGCAAACGCTTCTTCGATGCCCGCAAACGTGCGCAAGCAGATTCTATTCTTGCCTCTGATGCCCTTGAGCGCATGGAGCAGAAAGCGGCTCCGAAAGGTCATCCTGCCAATATGTTACGCAGGGCGGCAAACGCCGTAGATAGCGGCGTCGTGGTGCATCGTGCGCTTTTCGGCATCGGAAACATGCGCTATGATTTTGAGCAGGCAATGACCGATACCAGGCATTGGACCGTTTCCAACGAGTCCGAGGGCGAGACAGTCCTCACCCACACACAGTCGGTCAGCCGGTACTTAGGATGCTTCAAGATGACCTTCCAACGCCATTATATAGTGGATTCGCGCACGTACGAAGTGCGCCGTTTCTCCGAGCACGCGGAGGTCAAGGTCTTCATTCCGTTTGGCATCAAACTCAATGCCGACCAACTGCAGATGCTCAATCTGGTCAACATGAGCGAGAACTCCATCGAGAAATTCCGCCTCAAACGTCTCCGCGGCACTGTCGATCTCAACACTATCTATCAACGCCGTCCTGTTACTTCCGCCTCTTCCGTCTCTTCCGCTGAGCGTGTTTACATTCTCGAGAAGAACATGATCTGCGACGCGCATATCTTAGGTTCCAAGAAGGCGGAGATTCCCTTGATTATCAAGGCTACGCAGCGTGTGACGGACCTCCAGACGGAGAACGTCAAACCCCTCTCTCCGTCCCAAATCACCCGCCGCGTCCGCCGCGAGATCGTCGAGATCTATTGATACCAGACTTCCCCGTCCGTAATGGGTACGTGATGGGTAGTACAATGACTAACGAATATCCAACGAATAACTAACTTATCACTAACGATTGGACTTTCGGTGGAGCTGATTTGAGCCAGTTTGGACGGAGTTCAAACCTCGTTCCTATACAAAAAATGACATGACACTTTTGACACTTTGACACTTTCTATCTTTTTGATAGCTTACATAGTGTCTTCAATATCAAAATGTCAGGAAGCGAATAAAAATCGCACGCATTTTTGACATTATGAAAGAAAGTGTCAAAAGTGTCAAAAGTGTCAGTGCAAATTTTTATACGACCGGCATCCGATGCCGGGGAAAAGAAGAAAGGGAGGGATTCAATCCCGCGGAACTACCAAGAAAGAAGAACCTGAGAAAGAAAGACCTGCCTGCTCGGATTGTTGAGCAGGCAGGAGTTCCGAAAGATCGAGTTATCGGGTTATCGAGAAAACGAATCTTAATCGCCCATATATGGTCGATGCTATCTTAATTCTTGCCCCGTTATGGTATATTCCTTCTCCCTAACTTCAGCGCAAGGTCTGCTGATTTATGACCATTTGAACCAGCCATCCTTTTTATTGCGGTCGCGATAGTAATTGTTGCGTCCCTCTTTGGTCATTCCGCGCGTATCTTTGTTGTACTGCGACATGCGGTCGTAGTAATCGGCAGACGCTTTCATACCGCTTTCCCATGCTCTTTTCATGCCTTCCGTGGAATACTCAAACACCTTATATTCATCAATATGTAGTGCAGAAGCGGTTTGTTGCACATTTTGGTTGGTTCCCATAAAGACGAACATCACACCTTGGTTTTTCATGGAGTCTATCAATTTTACGACGCGGTCAAGGGATCCGGTTAAGAATCAATTGTTTAGTGTTTTATATTGTTCATGGAACTTGTAGAGGAGAACCATGCAGCTATGCAGTTGTTCTTCCATCGGTTTGGACTTATCCAAATCTTCGTAATTGATGAACATGGTATTATGAGAAAGCATCTCGTCTATCGCTTCTTTAAGAAAAACGATGGTTTCTCCGGTTTCTCCATCCCATTCTTCTAACACATTACCATCTGCTCGGTTAAAAACCACCGTATTAGGGGCCGTAATGGAGTCTCCTGCAAATATGATGGAATGAAACCTTGCGGGAAAGTCGGGGAGCGTAATCGCTAAAGCTTGTTTTTCAGGAGAAATAACATGCACATCCAATTTTACACCATAAAACTTTTCATCCCCATTGTTTGAATGAACGACCGTTTGTGTCATGAGAGGATAACCTAAGTCTTCCGGTGTTTCTATATACCATGTGCTGATAATATCCGCAAAACGCATAACAAGGGAGTCATAGAAATACGCAAGCTCTTCCTTTGTGTTTAATTCTTCGGACATCAATAATCCTTGCAGATAAAAAGCATAATATCGTGCGCTTTCACGGATATCTTCGTCTGGAATTGTAGTTACATGGTATTCCAGCGAATCCAGAAAACAGTTAAGTTCTTCTTTTATTTCCAGATAGCTGCGATTTGTGTCCACAACTGCTCTCATGACATCTACCATCAATGAGTCTGTTGATGTCGGGATGTCTCTGCTGTTTTCTTGTTTCGTACCACATGCGACCAGCGCTAAGAAAGGTAAAATAAATAATAGTTTTTTCATAGTTGTAAAAGTTTAAATTTGTTAATTTATATTCCAATAGGTATCTTAATTTTATCTATGCCTATGGGAGTGTTTGGAATTACTGATGACAGTATATGGCAATAGAATTACTGCTTTAGTTCGCGCAAGCGTTTCCCGGCAGAACTGCCATACTTTCCAATACCAGATATCCGTATCTTTTGCATTATACGCGACAGGGGTCTCATGAAAGAGTATTGCTCCGTAAAAAACCGCACGTTGATTATGAAAATGTTGAGAAATAATCGTCAAAGAAGGGTAACTATATCCAAACACATCACCATGCGTATTGAGAGAAGCAAAGGTACTTGTCCCATGATAATCAATCGCTTCAACCGGAATATCTGCTTTTTTCAAATCGGCTAACATAGAATCCACTTCCTTATAATCATCGTACAAGTTCTCACCGGAAACAATAATATAATCGATTTTGCCCGCTTTGTATAAATCTATGGCCGCTTGCACACGAGCCTCGTAATATGGGCTTGTTTTGCTGCTTCGTCCTGTTCCGAGAAGCAAACCAAACGTATTGTGAGGAATAGCATCTATATCATCATAGCATTTTCCCTTGCTTACACGAACTACGAGCAAATTGCACGCAAGAACAATAGCAACCAGTATAGCGGTTGCGACAGAAAGTATTATGATGCTTTTTCGTTTCATACTTATATGCGTTTAGTCTATATTCCAATACGCTTCTGGCTCTCCATCAAAGATGGTATCAATGTCCCCATCTGAAAAGCCCGCCACATCGTGAGCATAAGTACCTGCATACTCATCTTCACAATCACTGCCGCTATATGGAAACGGATCATAGTGCCTATCGCGAGGAAAGTAGCGCGTTTTTTCCCAATATGGTTCCGGAGCTTCGTCGCTATATTCGCAAAGTCTTATTTCTTCTATTTTGCCATTTAATTCTACATTTGTAGTAGCTCGATGCTTTCCTTCAAATTTCCAAATGGCATCGTACTGAATAGGAAGAACCACCTTTCCATCCTTGTTAATTAATCCCCATTTAGATCCTTTTCTTATCCTAGCAAGCCCGTATTCAAAATCACTCACATAAGAATATCCATATCTGACTTCTAAACTATCTAATTTATTTATTATGTCAGCACTTTCCTCGATTTTTTTGAGTTGTTCCTCTTGTGCTCTCTCCGCAGCGTCTGCTACAGCAACTCCAATTTGTATTTTTTCTTCGAAGGTCATTTTCTCTTCTTTTTTTGTTTGACGGTGCAAAGGTACTGTTTTGGAGTGCAAAGATGTTGCATTCGAAAATTAAAGATTCATAATTATTTCTGTTCGATGCAAATGTAAAGGATCTTCAGAAGTTGCTGGATAGCATTTGGAACATGGTTTAAATCCAAGAGATTCAAGCACATTGATAGCAACATCCGTATCCGCATTATACTTTATCATATAATACTTTTTTAACAGATCAATCATGGGCATTTTAAATTTATGTTGTGCCTCATAAAGACAATCTCTAATTTCTTCTGCCGTAAAACGAGACTTATTTCTACTGTTTATAGTATCAATATGTTCAGTGTTTTTGTAGGATGAATCTCCTAAATATGCACATTTACCATTATAAGCAATATTAAAGAAACTATATTGGCGCAAATCAGATGTTTTCTTATCGGGTTCGTCCAATAGCCATTTCTTAAAATCCTTTGTCAATTCAACTATTTGATTGCATATATCTTCCAATGAATAATTATCAAAAGTATATGAGCCTGAATTCTTTTTATTCAGAATACCAATATCATCAAGACGAATTCCATATTTTGCAAAAAGATGTAAGCCAAAGATATCACTTTTATCTTCTTCTAGGAAATGCAGATTGTCTTTATACCATTGTCTGAATTCCTCTATTTTTTCATCCCCCTGTTCCTTGATTTTATCAGGTAATAGAATACCATTAAAATCTTGATTGAGTTTTTCACAATTAATATCACAATGATATGCAGCAACACTCTCAAAGACATAAGTCTTTGTGTCAACTTTGCGGAGCTTATGGTATTCCGGATTTAATATTATTTCCGGATGGAGGACGAATTCTTTAAATGCTTGTAATGCTTGTCTTTCACTTTTGTTGAAATACTCAAAGTGGATCTGAGGAATTTCCTCGCACACAATAGTTTGCTCTCCATCGTATTGTTTCTCATTAAGATGGAAACTGATACGTTTAAAATTTGCCCGCGTTATATATGCCATAATTCAATTGTTTTATAATGCAATTATGTTGTTTCTTATTTGTTTGATCACTGCTTCAACGTATGCCATCTGCATTCCGTCTTCCTGATCTTGCCAGTACTTTAGTGCCTGTTTTTGCGATGCTGAATTAGCATGATTAACTTCATTTCTCACAGAAACAATAGCATTTAAATACGTTTTGAACTTTTCTAAGATTTCCTCTTGCTCGGTATCAACTGCCCAATACAGCAATTTAGCCCAAAGTGAATTGATGCGAGACGGATCAACCGGACTATTACCTTTGTTCTTATCGAAAGCATAAGAATAAACATCTATAGAAATTGCATACTTCGGTGTGATTACCAACTTCTTACAGTACCGAGTAGGAGTTGCAGCTACTTTATCGTGAAAACCGGTATGTGCCAAGTAGTAATTCAGCATGTTTTCTACTTGATAGTTGACATGAACAAAGTATTGTCCAACCTCAAAAATAGATTTGTACCAAAGCATTTTTGCGTGGTCATTGATCAAGTTCTGTCGAAGTTGATCGTCTTCTATCTTTTCATAATATGCACGTGCTTTCTTTCTGCAACGCTGATGCTGGAGGCGAATGGCAGACGAGAAACCAGAGTCGGCATTGGGTTCGGTTGGAGCGACACTAAGACTCTCTTTAAGAGCCGTCGCAAATTCCACATTCTGTTCACAAAGTTGTTCTACCTTATGGAGAACCTGTAATAGCTTATCATCCATTCTCAAGTAGAGCGTCAAGCTCCGAATTTAATTCGTCAATATTGACCTTATCCTTAAAGTACTTCGAAATATAAGGCTCGTGCACCAACCAGAACGGCTCTGCACCGTTCGACGGCTCGCAGTACGAAATGCACAAGCGGTCTTTGGGTAATGAGATATCTGCTGTTAACTTGACAGTAACACCAGTCACTGATCCATCTACAGAAAATTCAGCCCACGTCCATAAACTACCAGCGCTCTTGCGCATAGTTTCGTAATTATGCTGCTCACGCTTGAAGATGACTTCCGTTTTCATCTTTTTTTCAAACTCTGCTACTGTATATGTCTCAAGATACTTCAGATTAGTATGAAGAGGCTGGTTCTTACCACAGCGCTTCGTAAGTTTCTCAAACCTCCTGAGTAACGCCAAATAAGTTGAGTCCTTTTCACCTTTAACCATCTTCAGGAAAGCGAGTTTACCATCAACAACACAAGACAAAGACATGCCTTTCTGATGAAGCCAGTTCTTATGCTTGTAGTTCTGATGGGTCTCTAAGCGCTTTTGCGCTTCGGCATAGCCATATTTCTCCCATATATGAATGAGCCCGCGCAAATCTTTAACATACTTGCGAGCAACATTTA
>DGTR01000015.1 GCA_002394395.1 Bacteroidales bacterium UBA4331
AAATCTTCCGGATTTTGCATACTTCCTGCCGGATAGGATGACACTCCTCGGACGCGCAAAAGGCTCGATGAAATCGAAGATATCTCTAGCTGACCTTACAGAAATGCGGCTCCATAAAGGTCGCACCTCTGCGGACTTGGTTTTGGATGATATTCGCTATGAGCAGGACTCGATGATTGCTATCCTGCCGCATAGTACGGCGAAGATCCAAATCCCGAATGCCACACCTTCCCGCAAATCCGTCAATTGGGCGCGCGCAGAGATTGTGAGCGATAAGATTGATTTCGTCATGGGCGAGAGTACTCACGCCATGATTGATGCCTCGGTCCTCAAAGCCGAAGTAGCTAATGTCCTCAACAAAGAGCAGGAGTATTTCGCTTCGTTGGCTTTCGATGCCTTGGATGCGAAATATGACACCATCCTCGCAGACCTGAAAGCCTCGGAGTTGGAGGCGTTCGTCAGTGGCGGACAGAAGATCAGCGCCAAGCTCAAGACGCAAGCCTTAACAGCTTCCATGGGTGAAGAGCTGAAGGCAAAAACCGGCTCTCTGGCTTTGGAAGCCGCATCGCGCTATAACAAAGATGGCGAGAACGCACTCCTCAAATGGAACCCGAGGCTGAAAATCAACCTCAAAGACGGTTTCCTGAACTTACCTTCCCGTCTGCCGGAAGCAGTCATCATCCCTTCTATCGAGTTTAAGTACTCCAACCGCGAGATGGCGATTGATAACAGCCGCATTGTGTTGGGTAACTCCGATCTGGAGCTAAAAGGTAATGTCCGAAACATCGGCAAATGGTTCCGCCACGAGGATATTTTACAAGGCGAGTTAGAGGTCGTTTCCAACCATTGTGACGCGAACCAACTTCTCGCATGGTTCTCTGCGGACAAAGGCGCCGAGGAAGAGAGTCCGTCAGCCGCAGAGGATAAAAATGACCAAATGGTAAATGACCAAATGGTAAATGAGGCTGATCCTTTCCTCGTGCCGACGGACGTAGATCTGACGCTCAACACGCACATGCGTGAGGTGGAAATCTTCAATCAGAACGCCAAGGACCTGAAAGGCGGAATCTACGTCAAGAACGGCAAGCTGATCTTGGACGAAGTGGGTTTTGTATGCCGTGCAGCCAAACTGCAGCTGACGGCGATCTACTCCACGCCGCGGCGCAACCACCTCTATTTAGGCTTCGACTACCACATGATTGATGTGGATATCGACGAACTGCTGTCGATGATTCCGGATCTGGAGGAGATGGTTCCGATGCTTGCCTCCTTCAAGGGCGCAGCGCAGTTCCACTTGGCGGTAGAGACCTATCTCAATGAGTACTACAAACCGAAGATGAGTACCCTCCGCGGCGCTTCGTCGCTGACGGGAAAAGACTTGGTAGTACTGGATAGTGAGACCTTCTCGACGATTAGCAAACTGCTGATGTTCAAGAAGAAAACAGAGAACAAGATCGACTCCCTCAATGCGGAGATCACGATTTACAAGAACGAGATCGACGTCTATCCGCTTTGCGTGCAGATGGATAACTACATGGTTGCGCTCGGCGGACGGCATCGCACGGACATGACCTTCAACTACGACATCAACGTCCTCAGTCCTATTTATTTAGGCGTGCACGTGGGCGGTACGATGGATAACTTGCAGATCAAGTTAGCGAAATGCAAATACGCCCAGGATTTCAAGCCTCATTGGTACCAAAAGGCAGACACGCAATCTCTGGAGCTCCGCCAGCTGATCAAGAAATCCATGGAGAAAAACGTCCGGATACAGTAATTTCTCGATCAGGAATAATATGCTCTGCCGCCTATCGTCTTTCGTTTGTGGCACACTACCGCTTGGTGACGATTCACCCTTGGGCTGATGGTAACGGTCGCATGTCGCGTTTGGTAATGAATATGCTGCAATGGGAGTTCGGGCTTATTCCTGTTAAGGTACTCAAAGAGCAAAAAGCCGAATATATCCAAGCGCTCAATGACGCACGGGATCAGCAAGATGAATCCATCTTTCCGGATGTCATGACGCGTCTGCATAACGCTAACTTGCAATCGGAGATAGATGCTTATGTAGCAAGCCAAGAGGCAGAGACTCCTCAGGGAGTCCTTCATGGTGTCGCAGATGATTTAACTGATAGACAGCGAGTTATATTAGAAATCCTAAATAATGTCGCAGTAAATGTCGCAGTAAATACGAAATATCTTTCCGAAAAATTAGGGGTAAATAGAAAAACTATCCAACGGGACGTTGTCGCTCTACAAGAAAAACGACTGATTCAATGGGTAGGCTCTGACAAAACCGGTCATTGGGAGATAAAGGATCCCACCGGCCGATGACAGGGACGCAAGTGAGAGACGAGCAAGAAACACGTAAATTCTTGTCAAAATCTTGTGTGAAAACGTGAATGAAACGGTCAAAAAGCCGTTTTTGCGTGTTTTTTTATGTTCTTTGTAACTTACTGAAATGTAAGTAATTATAGCTAATTATATGTAATAAAGTCTAGGATGACTCAAACGAGCCTATTACGCGGTCCAAATTAGCTGTTGATTTGCTTATGGAATGGCTGTGAAATATTCATCGTATGAGTTGAAATTATATAAATCACTCTCACAAAAGAAGAGATTTTTTGGGGGGAAGTCGGGAAAAAAAGAGATTTATTTGCATAATTCAGAAAAAAGTTGTAACTTTGCAGGCAAAATTGACATGAAAGGAAATAAAACTATGGTTGCTACTAATCTTTCACAGACGGCTACACAGATGATTGTCAATATTGATGATCGTTCTATAGTGAATGATATCCGTCGTGAGTTTTATCAGGATTTGGATGCTGCTGAGCAAGATATAGCTAATGGTAAGGGCGTACGTGTGAGCAGCAAGCAAGAATTAGATGCTCTTTTCGCGTGAATACTTATTCTCGGAGATTAACCAATAAGGATAGAGTAGTGTACTCAATTTACGAAGATATAGTAGAAGTTAATATTTTGCAGATGGTCGGTCATTACGATGACAAATAAGCATGTAATAAGCAAAAAATACAAAAATCTGCCTATGGCATAAAACAACAGACAAACAACATACATAAATAATAGCGTAATAAGCCCAACTTGACATTTTGAAACCTGAACAACTTCAAAATTCATATACTTATTCAAGAAAGGTTTATGCACGCTCACGTGACAGCGTGAGTTTTCGGTGCATAGATTTGAATAAGTAAGGTAAGTTCAGGACCTCAAAATGTCAGATTAATGTAGTTGAAAACGCACGCTTTTGTTGGAAAATGAAATAAAATAAACATGCAAGAAGAATTTGAATTATACGAGAGTATATTTGGTGTTAAAAATTATTTAAGCCATTACACTAATTTCACCAACTTGTGTTCTATAATCTCCACAATGACATTAAAAGTTTGTTCGTTTGCAAGAGCGAATGACATAGGAGAAATAGAGAGTAATGTATCGTGTATACTAAATAGCCAAAAAGAAAAAGATGTTGAACGTTACATTAAAGAATATTGTGGGTATATAAGTTTCTCTTCCAATAAAAGATGTCACACGAAGTTCACAAATCCTAAATTCGGTTTCCTTATTCCCAGTATGTGGGGAATATATGCAGATAAAAGTCATGGGGCATGCATAGTTATAGATGAGGATGCTTTAAAGAAAGAAAATAAAGAAGCACTAGATTGTGCCAAATGGAATAAATTTATTGATGTCTCTTATTCTAAATTTCAAAACTTAAAATTAGCATCAAGTATGGATGACCCTGAGACAATAGTTCAATCGTTATATCAACACATTCTCGGGACAAAGCATAAAAGTTGGTCGCAAGAACAAGAACGACGGCTTATTGGAGTGGATTTACCGTCTACGCTATCTTTGAAAAATGGAGTGATTAAAGGTGTTGTTATTGGAAAATTATTATCATTGCAAGAGAAACAATATCTCCTTTCTATTCTAAATGATCCAAATTTAGCTTGTTATAATCAGTTAGATAGAAGCATCTTTGTACGTCAAGAAATAATTGGCGGCAATATATACACTACAGGCTTTGGAAAATATTTTTATTAAATTTTAATATTAAGATTATGAAAAAATCATTTATCCTTATTTTTATCATCAGCATGCTTTGCTGTTGTAACAAAATCTCCAACAAACCAATTTATGAAGAATTGACAATTGATGAAGTTGGAAAAGCTATGGAACAAGACTCTACTTTTGGATGGTTCTATGACGATGTAGTAAAGGCTAATTATGCTATCAAAATGAGTCCTTCCGAAAAGGCCAGATTCAAGAAAGTATCCTATCGGAAATACTTTGCATATACTAAATACGAGTACGATTTTATTATGTGGATGGAGAAGGATTCTATCTGGACAGACGAATGGTCTCGGAAATACGCGAAAGAAATTGCAGCGACAGACTCTGTGATTACTTATTGGAAGCAATACATAAAAGATTGTTATGCGGAGGTTGATAAATATATCAAAGGAAAAATCACAAATGTAGGTATTGAGTCCGATTATGAGTATAATTGGGATACACATAGCAAAGAATGGAAAAGCCGTCGTTCTTTTGAAATAACATATACACTAAAAGTACCAAAGGTTGATAAAGTAAAAGTGGCTATAGTATGGAGAGATAAATATGGAAAATCGGATGGTTGGCATATAAGTGGAAGTGATGAAAATATTACGCAAAATGATAGCGTCAAAAAGCATGTGTGTGCAGGCTTAACGGATGAGAAACCATCTGAAGTTTGGATTACAAGTATTGAAATCAATGGGCAGACAATTTCTTCTAAATACGACGAATACGATATCCCTCAGTCTGTTAGAGAATACATAGAAAACGAGAAAGAATATGATTGGAATAAGGTAGGGCGAGAGTTCGCGGGTGAAAACTTTGTAAGCAAAGATAGTTATTTAAGTCAAAAAAGAGAAGAGGATTTAAGGGCTTTTGATAATCTCTGCTATGAATTTGATCAAGAATTCTAACTATAACTCCTTTCGCACTCTCGCACTCTCGATATCCTGATAACTCGATTTGTCAGACTCCTGCCTGCTCCACCATTGAGCAGGCTGTTTTTTACGCGGGATATTATCCTGCAATATATTCTTGGCTGTTGCGCCGTCTTTTGCTTGTTTCTTTCAAGCAGTTGCATGGTTTTTATCACATTTTCGGCACAAAATTTTACCTTAAAATCACATTTTCGGCACAAAATTTTGCCTTAAAATCACAAAATCCGGCGCAAAGATACTGCTTTTTTTCGAGATATGCAAATTTTTTTACATAAAAAATGTTCCCTTAACGCAAAAATATTTGCGCAATTCAAAAAAAAATCGTACCTTTGCACGCATATTTATCAACAAACCCAAATAACAAAGATGAAAACAAAGAATTTACTTCTTTTAAGCTTTATCGCAATGACGTTTTTAGCATGCAGCAAATCGGGTTCCAACCCTCTGTTGGATCAGCCGAACACCCCTTATGGCGTGCCGGCTTTTGATCAAGTGAAGAACGAGCACTATCTGCCGGCTTTTGAGGCGGCTATCGCGGAAAACAAAGCGGAGATAGATGCCATCGTGAATAACGAAGCCGAACCGACGTTCGAGAACACGATTGTGGCGCTCGACCGCGCAGGCCTTCTGCTGGACCGCGTACAGGGCGTGTTCTTCAATGTCCTCGAGGCGGACGGCAACGATGAGATGAACGCGATTGCCGAGCAGGTGAGCCCGATGCTCTCGGAGTTGAGCGACGGCATCATCCTCAACGACAAGCTCTTCCAGCGCGTGAAATTTGTTTACGACCAGCGTGATCAGTTGGGCCTCAACCCCGAGCAGATGCGCCTCGTGACGGAGACCTACAAGACCTTTGCGGACAACGGCGCGAACCTGCCGGAGGACAAGAAAGAGCGTCTCAAAGCCATCAATCAGGAGCTCGCGCTGCTCTCTCTGCAGTTCGGCAATAACGTGGTGGCAGAGACCAACGCCTACCAGTATTTTGTGAAAGACGAGGCGGAGCTGAAAGGTCTGCCGGAGAGTGCCAAGGCTGCGGCTGCAGAAGAAGCTGCGGCGGCCGGTCATCCGGGCGAGTGGCTCTTCACGCCGAAACGTACTTCCTTCACGCCGGTCCTCCAGTACTGCGAGAACCGCGAGTTGCGCAAGGAGCTGCTGATGGCTTACACCACCCGCGGCAACCACGACAACGACCATGACAACAAGCCGGTCATCATCCGCGAGATGGAGCTGCGTATCGAGAAAGCCAAACTCTTCGGTTATGACAACCCAGCGGACTATATCCTCGCCGACTGTATGGCGAAAAACCACCAGACCGTCGATACTTTCCTTGCGTCAGTATGGGCTCCGTCTTTGGAGGCTGCCAAACGCGAAGCCGCCGAACTCCAAAAACTCATGGACGAGGAGAAGATGGCGCAAGACCCCCACACGGACGACCAGATTTTGCTCCAACCTTGGGACTGGTGGTTCTACGCGGAGAAGCTGCGCAAGGCCAAATATGCGCTGGACGAGGAGGAGTTGAAGCCCTATTTTGAGCTCAACAACGTCCGCAAAGGTGCTTTTGGCGTTGCTACGAAGCTCTTCGGCCTGCAGTTTGAGCCGCTCAAAGACATGCCGGTGTATAACCCCGAGGTGGAGGTCTTCAAGGTGACCGATGCCGATGGCGCGCTGGTGGGCATTCTCTATACCGATTATTTCCCGCGTGCAGGCAAACGTCCGGGTGCATGGATGAACAATATCCTGCCGCAATATATTGATGCGGAAGGCGTGGATCATCGCCCGGTAATCATCAACGTCGGTAACTTCAACAAACCGGCCGCCGGCAATCCGTCTCTCCTCTCCATGGACGACGTAGAGACCCTCTTCCATGAGTTCGGTCATGCCCTGCACGGTCTGCTCTCGAAGGCGCACTACAAGAGCCTTTCGGGCACTAACACCCCGCGTGATTTCGTGGAACTGCCCTCGCAGTTTATGGAGAACTACGCATACGAGCCGGAGGTCCTCAAGACGTACGCTTTCCATTACCAGACAGGCGAAGTGATCCCCGACAGCCTGATTGCGAAGATCAACGCTGCCGGTAAGTTCAACCAGGGCTTCGTGACCACCGAGCTCCTCTCTGCATCCATCCTCGACATGGATTTCCACGAGCTGACGAGTGCAGAAGGCCTCGATGTCAACGCCTTTGAGAAAGCGAGCCTCGAGAAGATGGGCATGATTGACGAGATCATCGTTCGTTACCGCCCGACTTTCTACAACCATATCTTTACCACCGGCTACGAGGCAGGCTATTACAGCTATACCTGGGCGGCGGTGCTCGATGCGGACGCTTTTGCGGCTTTCAAGGAGACCGGAGACCTCTTCGAACCGGCTACTGCGGCACGCTGGCGTCACCTCCTGGAGCAAGGCGGTACACGCGACGCGCAGGAGCTCTACCTGGAGTTCCGCGGCAAAGAAGCAGACCCCGCTCATCTCCTCCGCCGCAAGGGATTTATCGAATAACAATGTACAATGTACAATTTACAATGTACAAAAGCCAATAGGACGCTTTGTGAATTGTGAATTGTGAATTGAAAAATTGACTCGTCGCACGCAGACCATATTATACCACACCCTGCCGATAGCCTTCTGGCTGCTGGCAGGAGTGGGGTGTGCGCTCTGGGTCTTTTTTGACCCTGCATACCAAAGCGAAGGATGGATCCGGCTCCTTGCCGCAACCCCTTCGCTCCTATCCCTCATCACTATCATCATACTTACCTCCATCAAACGCCATGCCTCCTCGGTGGAAGAGAGTCTGTGGACGGGAATCTTATTGGGAATCGCCTCTTACTGGCTGCCCACCATCCTTTTTCTCCTCCTTCCGGTGTGGATCTATCTGTACTACCGGCGGTTGTTGGACATGCATGCTTTCTTGGCTTCACTCATCGGCATCGGATTAGTAGCCATCTGGGCGGCGGCGTTGATCTTCAATCCTTTCGCGCAAGAGCCCGCAATCGCGAATCCTTGGGTGGATTTCTTTGCCCCGGAAACCCTTTGGGTATGGATTCCCGTGGGGTCGGTTCTCTTTGCGTATATCGCTTCTTCTATCGCCCGAAACATCTTCAAGGTGCGATAATAGTGCACTTTCCGGCTAAAAAATGCTTTTTATTTGCATATTTCGCAAAAAAGTAGTACCTTTGCACGAATTTTAGCATTTATGGGATTATTACTATTGTTTTTATTTGGCGCGATGGCGGTCAGTTTTCTGTGTTCCGTGCTGGAATCCGTACTGATGTCCACGTCTCTTAGTTATATCAATCTGCGTGAGGAGGAAGGTTATGCGCCCGCGAAACTGATGAGCGCGTACAAAGAAGATACAGGTCGTCCCTTAGCGGCGATTCTCTCGTTGAACACCATTGCGAACACCATCGGAGCGGCCGGCGTGGGTATGCAGGCAACAGCGGTCTTCGGCAGCAAGTGGTTCGGTCTGATATCTGCCATCACCACCATCCTCATCCTCTTTTTCGGCGAGATCATCCCGAAAGTCATCGGCACGACCTATTGGCGTGAGCTGATGGGCTTGACCGCACGTGTCATCCGGGTCTTGATCTTCGTGCTTTACCCCTTGGTGTGGCTCGTCGAACTCATCTCCCGCATGGTCCCGGATAACGAAGATGACCCCTCCGTGAGCCGCGAAGAGGTTCTGGCGATGGTGAATGTCGGCGAGGAAGAAGGTGTGGTGGACGAGGACGAGAATAAGATCTTCTCGAACCTCATGCGTTTGGATTCCATCCATGCCTATGACGTCATGACGCCGCGCGTGGTGGCGAAGATTGCGCCGGAGAACATGACCCTCCGCGCCTACTACGACAACGACGAGTACGACCATTTCTCCCGCATTCCGCTCTACAAACCCGAAGCGCCGGAGTATATCACCGGCTACATCCTGCGGAACGATGCCTTGGAGGACCTCACGGAGGATCACTTCCGCAAGACCTTAGGCAGCATCAAACGGCCTTTGCCGGCTTTCGATCAGGACCTCACTCTCGGTACGATCTTTGATTCTATGCTCAAGCAAAAGAGCCAGATCGCCCAGGTCATCGATGAATACGGCATGTTCGTCGGCATCCTGACCTTGGAGGACATTATCGAGACGATTTTCGGCCTGGAGATCATCGACGAAAACGACACGGTCATCGACATGCAGCAGTATGCACGCGAGCGATGGGAACAACGACAGAAGAAGTATAAGAAATTAGCAGTCAATCCCGACGGTGAACCGACGGTGAACCGACAGTCAACCGACGGTCAAAGCCAAGGTAAGGACAAGGTAAATGAGGAACAAGAGCAACATACGGATCGAGAATAAGCGCGCGAGGTTTGAGTATATCATCCTCGACCGCTACACCGCGGGTATTCAGCTCTTCGGCACGGAGATCAAGTCTATCCGTGAAGGCAAAGCTTCGCTGGTGGATAGCTACTGCGCGGTTGAGCACGGAGAGATGTACATCAAACAGATGCACATCGCCGAGTATCGTTTCGGTTCGTACGCCAACCATGATGCCAAACGTGACCGCAAGCTGCTCTTGCAGCGCAAGGAGATCCGCAAACTCGAGAAGGCGACCAAAGATACCGGCAAGACCATCATCCCGCTGGTACTCTTTATCAACGAGAAAGGCCTGGCAAAAGTGGAGATTGCGCTCTGCCAGGGTAAACACACCTACGACAAGCGTCAGTCTCTTCGCGAAGCGGATGACAAACGCGAGATGGCACAAATGCGCAAAATGAACAAATGGTAAATGATTAAATAGTAAATAGTTTTATGAGTAAAGCATTATTAATGATTTTGGATGGCTGGGGTATCGGTCATAAGGATACCGCCGATGCTATCTATTGTACCTCGACGCCCCACTGGGACGCGTTGTTGGCGAAATACCCGAACTCGCAACTGCAAGCCAGCGGCGAGAATGTCGGTCTGCCCGACGGACAGATGGGTAACTCCGAGGTCGGACACCTCAATATCGGAGCCGGACGTGTCGTTTATCAGGACTTGGTGAAGATCAACCGCGCTTGCAAAGACGGCTCTATCCTCGAAAATCCGGAGATCAAGGCGGTCTTCAGTTATGCCAAAGAGAGCGGAAAGAAGATTCACTTCATGGGCCTGACTTCCGACGGCGGTGTACACTCGAGCCTGGAGCACCTCTTCTACCTCTGCGACATCGCAGCTAAATACGGTCTGCAGGGTAAGACCTTCATCCACTGTTTCATGGACGGACGTGACACAGACCCCCATTCCGGTATCGGTTTTATTGACCGCCTGGAGGAACATTGCGCCAAGTCTGCCGGAGAGATCGCCTCGATCATCGGACGTTTCTATGCCATGGACCGCGACAAACGGTGGGAGCGTGTGAAGGTCGGATACGACTTGTTGGTGAATGGTCAAGGCGAGGCTTTCGAGTCGATGCATGAGGCGATGGAAGCCAGCTACAAGGCAGAGGTGACGGACGAGTTCATCAAGCCGATTGTACACGTCCGCAACGGCAAACCCTTAGCGACCATCGAAGAAGGCGATGCCGTGATCTTCTTCAATTACCGCAACGACCGTGCGAAAGAGATCACTATCGCGCTCACGCAGCAAGACATGCCCGAGCAAGGGATGAAGACCATTAAGAACCTGCATTACTGCTGCATGACCCCGTATGACAGTTCCTTCCAAGGACTGCATGTGCTCTTCCCCAAAGAGAACGTAACCAACACCTTAGGCGAAGTGGTCAGCAAGTTAGGCCTCAAACAACTCCGTATCGCCGAGACGGAGAAGTTTGCACACGTGACCTTCTTCTTCAACGGCGGCCGCGAGGCGGAGTTCGAGAACGAGGATCGTATCTTGATTCCTTCCCCGAAGGTAGCCACTTATGACCTGCAGCCGATGATGTCCGCTCCGGAAGTGACTATCGCGCTTCGTGACGCACTCAACAGCCGGAAATACGAT
Source organism: Bacteroidales bacterium UBA4331 (assembly GCA_002394395.1). Classification (GTDB taxonomy): domain Bacteria; phylum Bacteroidota; class Bacteroidia; order Bacteroidales; family Paludibacteraceae; genus Colicola. The sequence continues at coordinate 10,978 of DGTR01000015.1, forward strand.
TGCATCATCCTCAACTACGCAAACGGAGACATGGTGGGTCATACAGGCGTGTATAACTCGATCCAGCAGGCTATTACAGCGATCGATATCTGCGTGAATGAGACCGTGGAAGCCGCTTTGCGCAACGACTACGAGATTATCATCATCGCCGATCACGGTAACTGCGATAACGCCATCAACGCGGACGGTACGCCGAACACGGCGCACTCGCTCAACCCCGTTCCGTTTGTATATGTAAGTAAGGAACACACGAGCGCGCGCGTAGAGAATGGTATTCTTGCAGATGTCGCACCTTCCATCTGTCATATCTTAGGCATCGAGCAGCCGAAAGAGATGACCGGAAAGAATTTGATCCACGATTAAAAAAAAGAAAGCGGCCCAAAAGGGTCGCTTCTTTTTTGAAACAACAAGAGCGATTACTCTGCAGCCTCAACAGCAGCCTCTGCCTCAACTACCTCTACGGTGTCCTGATGGCAGCAACTGTCCTGGCAGCACTTTTTGTCGCAGCACTTGTTGCCGCAGCTCATAGCAGCGAATGCTACAGCTACGATAAGAAGCATTTTTTTCATAATTGTAAAGTTTTTTTTTAGTTAATAAAGCTTTATTTTACTATATTCTTCGTATTTCTGCGAAAAACGGTACAAAATTACAAACTTTTTTGCACATATCCAAAAAAAATTGTAATTTTGCGCAATAAATCTTACATTTTATGAGTAAAAGGAGTTTTTTTGACAAATCTGACGCTAAATTTCTTGGAATTAACCTGATTTTAGCTGTTCTTGTCGGAGTGGGAATCCTGGTCGGGTTGATCGCCTGGCTGCGTACTTATACGCAACACGGAGTTGAGGTGGAAGTGAACGACGTACGAGGGATGGTTTTGGCGGAAGCGGAACCTCTCTTGGCGGCAGAAGGATTAGTTCTGGTAGTGATTGATTCTACTTATTCGGAGAAGGTTCCTTTTGGTACGATTGTGGAGCAAGACCCGAAACCCTTCAGCCATGCCAAACACGGTCGGGCTGTATATGTAACGATTAACGCTACTACCAAACGCCAGGTAACGATGCCGAATCTGCAGGATATGAGTTATCGCCAGGCTGAGACCACGCTCCGCGGAATGGGGCTCGAGGTGGACACGATTTACGACTATGAACCCTCCGCCTTCCGGGATCTGGTTTTAGACGTGAAACGCAACGGAGAAAGTGTGCTGCCGGGGGACAAACTGCCGGTCGGTACCCAAGTTCGATTAGTAGTAGGTTTTGGCCGGGGTACAGAAGAGGTCGAAGTGCCTTCAGTCATTGGCATGAAACTGCAAGAGGCGCGTTCCGTCCTTTTGAGCCACCGCCTCACCGTGGGAGCCATCAGTTATGATGAGCCGCAACAGGAAGGGGTGAATCAGTATGTCTATCGCCAGATACCGGCAGAAGGATCGAAACTGATTGAAGGAGAAACAGTCGCTTTGAGACTCTCTGCAGAAATAGAGAAAGCAGCGACCGTGGGTAACGAAAACGATAGCGAAGAATGGTTCTAAGGCCCAATGAGTGAAGATTTGGAAATAGAGAACGAAGAGCTGTGGGAACGTTGGCGATGCGAGGTGGACAAAGGTCAAGGCAAAGAACGTATTGACAAATATCTCGCGGAGCACATGACCAACACCAGCCGAAACCGCATCCAGACGGCTGCGGACGCGGGAAACGTGTGGGTAAACGGCCTGCCTGTTGCTTCCAATTATCGCGTCAAACCGGGAGATATCATCCAAGTCTTATTGGACCACGAACCGCACGACTTCACCATCACCCCGGAGAATATCCCTCTGACGATAGTCTATGAGGATGAGGATCTGCTGGTTATCAATAAACCTGCCGGATTAGTCGTGCACCCCGGGCATGGCAACTACGAGCACACGCTCCTGCACGCCCTCGCATGGCATTTTAGCCATCAGCCGTCAGCCGTCAGCCATCCGATAGATATCAACGATCCGAGTATCGGCCTCGTGCATCGTATCGATAAAGACACCTCCGGACTCTTGTTGATTGCCAAAACGCCGGAGGCAAAGGCTAATCTTGCCAAACAGTTCTTCGACCACACGACCGAGCGCACCTATAATGCCCTTGTTTGGGGTACTTTCAAGGAGCAAAGCGGCACTATCGAAGGAGCTTTAGCCCGCGACAACCGGGATCGCACAATCTATCGTGTTTGGGATCCGGAGGAATGTCCGCAAGCCAAAGAAGCCATTACTCACTGGCGGGTTCTTGAGCAATTTCCATACGTCACACTTGTTGAATGTCGCCTGGAGACCGGACGAACCCACCAGATTCGCGTGCACATGAAACATATCGGTCACCCGCTTTTTGCAGATGAGAAGTATGGCGGCTGCGAAATACTGAAAGGCCTTCGCACACAGAAATACCGTCAATACATAGAGAACTGCTTTGCGCTTTGTCCGCGGCAGGTACTACATGCCAAGACGCTCGGATTCACACATCCGCGCACGGGAGAAAGGATGTTCTTCGACAGCCAGTGGCCCGAAGACATGACCGCCCTCATTGAGAAATGGCGGCATTACGAACCCAATACCTTGAATTAATCGAAAATCACTCGTCGCTGAAATGTACGAGTACATGCCGGTACGAATTGAAGATCTTGGACTTGGACACGAATCCCAGATACCGACGGTCTTGGTCCACTACCGGCAAGTTCCATGCGCCGGTGTCTTCAAAAATCTCCATCACTTTGTCCATCGTCAGATCAAACCGCAAAGTCGCGGGCGGCGAAGTCATGAGTTGGCCCACCGTAAACCGCTTGTACAGCCGCGGCTGGAACATGATATTCCGCACTTCGTCCAGCAGCAAAATACCCTTCAGATGCCCCTCATGGTCAATCACAGGGAAGATATTCCGCTTGCTCTCGCTGATCACTTTGACCAATTCACCTAACGTCATTTCCGGAAGAATAGTGACAAAATCCGTCTCCAAGACGCTATCCATCTTCAGTAATGTCAGTACGTTACGGTCTTTGTTGTGGGTCAGTAATTCGCCTTTCTGTGCCAAACGCATGGCGTACAACGAGTGAGGTTCAAAGAGCATGATCGTCAGATACGAAATGACCGAAACGATCATCAGTGGCATGAACAAGTGGTATCCGCCGGTTAACTCCGCAATGAGGAAGATACCTGTCAGCGGGGCATGCATGACGCCGGACATCAGTCCTGCCATGCCTACCAACGCGAAATTCGTCTCCGGCACGATAAGCCCCGCAAGATTCATGATTCGCGCAGTTACAAATCCCACGATAGCACCCATGAATAGCGAGGGAGCGAAGATACCTCCGACACCTCCGGCTCCGTTCGTCGCAACGCTGGCAACGATCTTCAAAAAGATAATCGCAATGAAATAACCCAAGATAATCAACTGCGCGTTGGTCGTGGACAGACTCGCGTAGAAATCCGTAGGAATAAGGTATTTATGCAGCGGACTGTTGTCCAGTGCCGAGAGGCTGTCGCCGTTGATAAGCTGCTTAATCACGTCGTAACCCTCGCCATAAAGGGGCGGGAAGAGGAAAATCAGGACGCTTAGCGTCAGTCCTCCGATGAGGATCTTCAACCCGAACGAACGGACGTTATGCTTCGCCCACTGCTCAAGACCGTTCATGCCCCGGGTGAAATAGAGGCTGACCATGCCGCAGATAGCTCCTAAAACCAGATACCAAGGGATACGTTCTACCAGAAACGGTTCAGCTACATCCAGCGGGAACATCGGTTCGGTACCCGTCAGGATATAAGAGATGGCGGTCGCCGTGACGGAAGAGATGAGCAGCGGAGCTACGGACGTCATCGTCAGGTCCATCATCAGAACCTCCAGCGTGAAGACCAGACCGGCTATCGGGGCCTTGAAGATACCGCCTATGGCTCCCGCAGCGCCGCAGCCGATCATCAGCATCATCGTCTTTTGATCCAAACGAAAAGCTTTCGCTAAGTTTGAACCGATGGCTGCGCCCGTGAGTACAATAGGAGCCTCGGCTCCGACCGATCCGCCGAAACCGATCGTCAGACCCGAACCGACGATGGACGACCACATGTTATGTGCCTTGATGATCGATTTGCGTTGGGAGATTGCGTAGAGGATTTTCGTGATACCATGGGAGATGTCGTCACGAACGACATATTTGACAAACAAGGCCGCCAGCGTGATACCGATAACCGGCGTGATGAGGTACCACCAGGTCCGTTCATCCGCGATCAGCTGCTCCTCTACAAGCCTTTGTATCAAGTGGATAAACGATTTCAACAAGGCCGCTGCGGCTGCAGATAAGGCTCCTACGAAGAACGAGAGAAGCAGCACTAAATGCTTCTCGCTTATATGGCGTTCCCGCCACTCGATCATTCTATCGTACCACAAGTTCGTCATTCGTCCCAGCCTATGCCTTTATACTTGTCGAGGTCCCATTCCTCTTCTACCTCGTTGAGGTAGATAGTTTGTTCCTCGTCGTCTTCTTGCGCCTCGGGCTCCTCTTTCTCAATCAAGGTCACGTCTATCGGCGCATGGCTGATCTCGATCACCTGGTTCTGCTCCTTGTTGAGTTCGGTCCACAACTGGTCTTTGAGTTCGTCGATGCCCTCGTTGGTCAGCGAAGAGATAGGGATAACCGGAATCTCCAGTGCTTTTTGCAGCGCCTCGAAATCAATCTTCGGCAGTTCGTTCCCCTCTTCATCCACACGTGGCACATCCATCTTGCTGATTGCTAAGATCCTCGCCTTGCTCAGCAGTTCCGGATTGTACTTTTCTAATTCGCGAAGAAGAATCCGGTACTCGCCCTGTATATCTTCGCTGGTAGCCGGAACCATAAATAAAAGTACCGCGTTGCGCTCGATATGTCTCAGGAATCGGAGACCAAGACCTTTGCCTTCGCTCGCTCCCTCAATGATACCGGGAATATCCGCCATACAGAAAGACCGTCCGTCGCGGTAAGAGACGATACCTAATTGTGGCGTAAGGGTAGTGAACGGATAGTCCGCTATCTCCGGCTTGGCTGCCGAGACAACGCTCAGCAGCGTGGATTTGCCGGCATTAGGGAAGCCCACGAGACCCACATCGGCAAGCACCTTTAGTTGCATAATCACGGTGCGCTCTTGAGCCGGTTCGCCGGGCTGCGCATAACGAGGCGCCTGGTTTGTAGCCGTGCGGAAATGCCAGTTTCCCAGACCTCCGCGGCCGCCTTTTAATAGCACCACGCGCTCGTCATGTGCCTTCACCTCGCATATATATTCGCCGGTCTCGCCGTCGTAAACCACCGTTCCGCAAGGTACTTCGATGATCTTGTCCTCTCCGTCCTTGCCGAACGAACGGCTCTGACCGCCCTTACCGCCGTCGGTAGCCATGATATGCTTCTGGTACTTCAGATGCAGTAAGGTCCACAGGTTGCGGTTGCCGCGTAAGATCACCGACCCACCTTTACCTCCGTCACCGCCGTCCGGACCGCCTTTCGGCAGATACTTGGCGCGATGAAGGTGCATACAACCCGCTCCGCCCTTGCCCGAGCGGCAGTAGATCTTGACGTAGTCGATAAAATTAGCGGCCATAACGAAATTTATTTTGCGAGTTCAATAATACGCTCGATCTGCAGGAACACGTCCTCCACCGAGTGATTGCCATTTACGGTAAAATAGTTACCGTTGTGCAGGTAATAATGTGCGATCGGCTCCGTCTGATTGTGATAAACGGCGATGCGGTGGCGGATGGTATTGAGGTTGTCGTCCGCACGACCGCTCACTTTTCCTCGATCAATCAGGCGTTGGATTAGTAACTGCTCATCCACCAGGAGGTCGATCATGATCGCATCCATGTTGTATTTCTTGAGCAACTCGGTCAATGACTCTGCTTGGGAAACCGTACGAGGATAGCCATCGAAAATAGTACCTTTGCAATCTGCCGGCAGCGAGGAGATATAATTCTCAATCACGCCGTACATCATCTCGTCCGGTACCAAGTTGCCTTTGGATATCAGTTCATCGATGCTTTTACCCAGTTCACTGCCTTTGGCTATCTCTGCGCGCAGGACGTCACCTGTCGAGAGATGTTTCAGACCATATTTTTCTGCTATATACCCGGATTGCGTTCCTTTGCCGCTGCCCGGAGCACCACACAATATTATATTCAACATATCTAATACCTATTAATGAACAGACAAAACGAGTTGCCCGTTGGTAGGGCAACTCGTTTGTGAAGCTACATTGCCTAATTAGAGAGCAAATTTAGCACCCGGTTTGATTTTAACAACCTTACGAGCCGGGATATTGATAGCCTGCTTGGTTGCAGGGTTGATACCCTTGCGAGCAGCTTTGCTTACTACGTTGATAGAAGCGTAGCCAACGAGCTGTACGTTCTCACCTTTCTTAACTGCCTCAACGGCTGCCTCAAGAGCTGCGTCGAGTACTTTTGCAACTTCTGCCTGCGGGAGCTCTACCTGAGCAGCAACCGCCTTTACGAGTTCGGATTTGTTCATAACTTTGTGTTTTTTTAGTTATTAATAATGTGAACTATTGATTCCTTTTTGGAAATACGCTTGCAAAGTTACAACTTTTTCTTTATATAGCAAATATTTTTGTAAAAAAAAATGCATTTTTTGCAAAAAAACGCGATTTTTTACACGTTTGGTGCATTTTTTGTATGTTTATATGCGTATTTTTTCGTATCTTTGCACCCGTTATGCGTAATTTACCAAATGTAACCCGCTATTTGTTAATAGCCAACTTAGTAGTTTTTTTGTTGACAGGTATCCTGTCTCGTTATGGTATCGATTTGAATGCCCTTTGTGGACTGCACTACTATGGTGCTGCGTCCTTCCATTGGTGGCAGCCGGTCACGTACATGTTCCTCCATGCCAACTGGAGTCATATTTTCTTTAATATGTTTGCCGTGTGGATGTTTGCCCCGATGATTGAGAACGAATGGGGCGAACGTCGCTTCGCAATCTATTATCTGGTCTGCGGTTTAGGAGCCGCTTTTGTCCAGGAGTTGGTTTGGGCGTTGATGCTCTCTAACATGAGCGGCGCTTACGGAGCAGCATACCTGGCGCAGTATTCGTATTTCCTCAACACCATCGGTGCGTCTGGAGCGGTCTTCGGCATCCTTTTCGCTTTCGGATGGCTCTATCCGTCGGTGCCCTTGTATTTCCTGTTTATCCCCATTCCCATACGTGCGCGCACGTTCGTTATTATATATGCGGCTATCGAACTTTTCGCCGGCTTGGGCTCCGTAGCGGGCTTCTCCGCGGATAACGTAGCGCATTTTGCCCATTTAGGTGGAATGCTCTTCGGATGGCTTCTGATCCTCTATTGGCGTAAGATGGAGTGGCGTGAACCGCGTATAGGCAATCTCTGGCGCCGGATCAAAGAAAAAATAACCGGTCATGAGCACTTGGATAGTACAGATGACCGGTTTAAAGATTATCATTACCACAAACGCGTGTGATTTTTACCACTCGATAGTGGCTACAACCGGCTTGTGATCCGAGCCGGTTGTTTCTTTGACTTCGCACGCCGTGGGCTGCAGGCTCTCCGACGACAGGATATAATCGATCCGCAAGCCATATCCTCTTTTCTCGCACGTTGCGCCCCATTCCCATGGATGCGTACTGCTCCATGCGTCGTGTAAACCTCTGCTGATATGCCAATAGGCGTAGCTGAGTACCGGCGCATTGAAATCTCCGACTACGACTACAGGATACGGACTCGCCTCTATCTCTCTTCGCACTACTCGCGCCTGGTTATTACGCAAACCTACTGCGCGTTTCCATTTGGCTTTCAGACGCCTGAAAGAGGACATGAAACCCTCGTAATTGCGTTGCGTCTCCGCTTCGCTGATATCATCCGGAGTGAAACTATAGGACTCTAAATGATTGTTTATCAGCCGAATAGTATCGTTCCCCACCACTATATCGCAGCGGTTGGAGAGGTTGCCTCGCGTCTCGTAGTGGATACTTTGCTTGTTGACAAGCGGATATTTGGACCAGACCATCGTACCGTATTGGTGCCTCTTGTTGTACACCGAGAAATCCAGATATGAGTATGGATATTTTTGTCCCAGAACGCGCTTCACATCCGGTAAAGTAAGGAATTGGGCGTCCTTATACACATCTACCTCCTGCAGACAGATGACATCCGCGTCTTGCGCCGTCAGATAGTGCAGGACTTCGTTCTTCCCGGGTTTTTCAAAACCGCCCATCCGGCCCGTGTTCCAGGTCAAAACGGTAATCGCTATGAGGATAAAATGGCTCATTTCTTCGGACTCAGAGTTACCAGCGGGATAATCATCTCTTCCAGCGAAATGCCGCCGTGTTGGAAGGTGTTGCGGTAGTATTGCGCGTAGTAGTTGAACTGATTAGGGTACGCAAAAAAGTCGCTTCCCGTGCAGAACGCATAACTGCTGCTCACGTTCGGACATGGCAATCCCACTTTCTTCGGGTGCTCGATAGTGAACACGTTTTTGGAGCTGCAGTTCAGCGCTTTACCCACTTTGTAACGGATATTGGTATTCGTGTTCTTGTCCGCAATAATCTGTACGGCGTTTTTCACCCGTGTCGTTCCGTGATCGGTCGTCAGCACGACCGTAAACCCTAATTCCGAAGCACGGCGGAGAAGTTCATAGGTCGGCGAGTGCTTAAACCAGCTGACGGTCAGACTGCGGTACGCCGCCTCGTCGTTCGCCAACTCGCGCATCATCTTGCTCTCCGTCCGGGAGTGAGAAAGCATATCGATGAAATTGAGCACAACGATGTTCAGCGGCGCTTGCGCGCCTTTCAGTTGATGAATAACCCGCTCGCAGAAATCACTCTCGTTCACCTTCCAGTAGTTGAAACTCTCCCGTCTCCGATAGCGGTCCAGCAGGGTCTGTACCAACTCTTTCTCATACTGGTTTTTACTCTCTTCATCGCCTTCTTCGACCCAGTAGTCGGGGAACATCTCTTGGATCTGAAGTGGCATCAGGCCGGAGAAAATAGCATTCCGGGCATACTGGGTTGCTGTCGGCAGGATGGAGGTGTATTGCTCCTCCGTACGGATGGTGAAAAACTCGCTGATCAGCGGCTGGATACATTTCCATTGGTCGTACCGGAAATTGTCTATCACGCAAAGTAACACTTTCTCCCCTTTGTCCAAAAGAGGAAAAACGCTGTGTTTCATCACGTCCTGCGACATGATCGGCCGTTGCGCATTCTCTTCAAACCAACTCTCGTAGTTCTTGGCGATCCATTTGCTGAAGGCTGCATTCGCTTGCGTCCGTTGGTCGGCAATGAGACTGCGCATGCCCGAATGACCTGCCTGCTCCTCTACGTCCGCTAACTCCAGGTCCCATTTGCTCAGACTGCGTTCGATGGCCTGCCATTCCTCGATGGTGGAGGCGGTATCGATCATATACGAGATGTCGCTCCACTCCTGACGGTAGTTTTGCTGCACTTGTTCGGTCACGATCGCCTGCTGATGAATATGTTTCTTCAGACAAAGCAGGATCTGACTCGGATTGACCGGCTTGATCAGGTAATCGGCGATCTTCTCGCCGATGGCCTGCTCCATAATGTGCTCCTCCTCGCTCTTCGTGATCATCACTACCGGCACTTCCGGACGAAGACGCTTGATCTCCTGCAGGGTCTCCAGACCGCTCATTCCGGGCATGTTTTCGTCAAGAAACACGATATCCGGAGCTTCCGATCCTAAACCATTCAGCGCATCTTCCCCATTGCTGGCGGTGACAACCTCATAGTTCTTTTCTTTCAGATAAATAATGTACGGCTGCAACAAGTCGATCTCGTCGTCAACCCATAAAATCCTATTCATGCTGCAAAATTAGTATTTTTTTTTCACATATGCAAGAATAGTGCCATTTTTTATCTTCACAAAAACTTTTTTTACCGCTCTCTTACCATTTTACGACAAATCCGGCATGTACATTGATGCCCGCTTGCGGCATGAAATATGCGATGTCGCTGCCGGACCAGGCGTCATGATAAACATAACCGTTACTCTCGTACATGGCGTTGAAGAGGTTGTTGAGCTGGCATTTGAGCGTGATATCCGGGCATCGTTTGTATTGCTGCAACGGCAAGAGATATTGCAGATTCAGATTGGTTACCGTATAAGCCTTCAGCATGGCGTTCGGGTCCTCGTTGTTGGCGAGGAACTGTTTGCTGATGACCGATGTCTGTATCTCCGCTTCAAATCCTGCGACATGGAAGGAGAAGATATTCCCCGCAATCCAATCCGGCGAGAAGGAGATCGTGCGCCACGTGTTACCGTCTAACCATTTATTACGGCTCCACGTCAGCGTTCCGCTCCAGCTGAACCATTTGGTCCAATCCACGCCAAACTGCAACTCAGCGCCGGTCCGGTATGATTTATCGACATTCTTGGTCAGGAAAATCGCAATACTGTTGATCTCGCCGGTCAGCACTAACTGGTCTTTATAATCCATGAAATACAGGTTGAGCCCGATATGCCACGGCATCGCATAACCGCTTTTGGTAACGCCGGCGGACGTATAGTTATATCCTAACTCGTAGTCGAATAGTCTCTCCGGCTTAGGCTGAGGCTCGTCATCCTGACGGTTGATGAAATTCGATCTCGCCGGCTCGCGGTTGGCTAAGGCGAAAGTGGCGGACAGACGGTGACCTCCGTTGTCGTACGTCAGACCGGCTTTGGGGTTGAAGAAATGCCAGGTGTGGTGCTCTTCGATCTTCACCCTGCTTCCCGGGACAGTGCTGTTGTCGTTGTCCCCGTAAATATGATGGTCCACCAACCGGTATTGCAAATCGCCGTACAGACTCAGCTTCTCTTTGCCCCGATGCAGCACTCTCCAGTTAGCTTTGGCGTAGATATTGCCGTCTAACTTATCGCCGTAACCGGAGTAGTACTCCGTGAAATTCGTCCCGTAATTCTGGTCTATATTGCCATACGAGAGGCCGTTGTAGTTATTCAGCGCCAAACCGGCCTGTACATCTACTTTCTCGTGGATATATTTCGTGCTGATGATTCCTCCGTAGAAATGATTTCTCAACCCCTTTTGTACGATGCCCATCAGATACCAGGAATCAAACGTCTCCCAATATCCTGTACCGAAGGTATAATGCCCGGTCGCGTTCAGACTCCAATGGGAATTGAACCGGTGGGTCACATTGAGATGTACATGGTGTTGCTGGTAGTTATCGGTCTCATTGTTATAGTACTGGGTGTTGCCGTTGGCGTCAAGAAAGGCACCCGCAGTGTTCTGACGCCGGTCGATCTCAATATCCTCTCTCGTCAAACCGTTCCATGCCAGATATGTCTTCTCTTTGCCTCCGAAAGAGAGCAGGTTGACTGCCGTCTTGCTGTTTTGCCATCCTAACTGCGCCTGGTAGCTGAACAGGTCGGAGCTCGCACGGTCTATATAGCCGTCGGAGTTCACCTTACTGAACCGGCCGCCGATATGCCATGCGCCTTTCTTACTGTTCTTGTCACCCCACCATCCATCGATCTTCGCCATCTCGCGGAAGGTGTTGTACATACCTCCGTTAAAGCCCAACTCCGCGTGTACCGGCAGGTGCTCATAGTCCGCAGGAATCGTGTTGTCGATGGTGTTGATATTGATGCTTGCGCCGAAACTGCTACCGCCGTTAGCGCTGGTACCCACGCCGCGCTGCACATCCAGCTTCGTGATCGACGAACTGATATCCGTCATGTTCACCCAGAACACGCTCTGGCTCTCCGCATCATTGAGAGGCACCTCGTTGATGGTCATGTTCACGCGCGTGTGATCGCTACCGCGCACGCGGAAATAGGTGTAACCCACACCCAAACCGTCATCGCTGGTCGTCACTAAAGAAGGGGTCTTGCTCAGTAGTATCGGCAGGTTCTGACCCGTGTTATCGTGGTTCAGCTCCTGATACTTGACCTCTTCCCGGCTGACGATGGCCTGCCTTACAGGCGCACTTACGACTACCTCCTGGATCTGAAAATCGTTGACGGACAAAGTGTCCTCACTCGTCTGCCCGAACGCAGACATCACCGGTGCGAATGCACCAAAAACCATCAACCATGCATGGTTGATTGAAAGAATGTTTTTTCTCATTTTCTTTAGCAGCATTACCTGCCCAAGTTCAACGGGTTTTATCTCAGCCAAATATAGGACCCCCGCAGATTAGAAAATCTGCGGGGAGAGCGGCACCCCGAATGAAGATGACAGAATGTTAATGTTCGTTTGTTAAAAAATCGTGCAAAGTTACAACAAAAGTTTGACATAAACAAGAAATTAGACCAAAAAATTAAATATATTTAAGTTTTGTGGGCTAAGAGCTTGTTTATGAGCACTAACGTGCGACTGTAATTTCGAGGTGGGCCGGCAAAGCCGGGTCGGTGCCCTCGAAATTACTCAAACTTTTTTGATAAATACAAAAAAAGCACTTTTTTCTTGCGTATATCAAAAAAAAGCAGTAAATTTGTGCGCATTTTTTTGAAAACTGCATTTTTGAACTTAATTTTTTGAAAATATGATATATAAATTTACTTTCTCGTGTGAAGAGGGCGACCCTAATTTCCGCCGCGTCTTTGAGGCCTCGGCCGATGCTACTTTTCTGGAGCTGCACGAGGCTATTTTGAAGAGTGTGGGTTATCCCGATGACCAGATGACTTCTTTCTTCCTCTGCAACGATGAGTGGGAGAAAGGCCAGGAGATCACACTCGTGGAGATGGACTCCAACTTCGAGTACGACAACATGGTCATGAATGAGACCCACCTCAATGATCTCATTGAGGAGCAGGGCCAGCGTCTGATCTATGTCTTCGACCCGATGTTCGAGCGCTATTTCTTCGGTTCGCTCAAGGAGATCAAACCCGGTTCCATGACCGGAGTAGAGTGCGTGGAGAGCAAGGGAAAAGCACCGAAACAACTGAAATCCGAAGATCCCTTGGCAGGCATCAACGCCGGCAAGGGCAACGATGATTTCATGTTTGACGACGAGTTCAAGGACGAGTACGACTTGGGCGACATCGACATGGATGGCTTCCAGGACCTCAGTTTCGATGATGGCACCATGTTCTAAATGACCGAATGGTAAATGACCAAATGGTAAATCGCAAAACCTTGGTTTTGCTTCTGGGTCCTACGGGTGTCGGCAAGACGGAGTTGTCGCTGCGGGTGGCGGAGCATTACCGCTCGCCGATCCTCAACTGCGACAGCCGCCAAATCTTCCGGTCTATCCCCATCGGAACGGCAGCCCCCACGGCGGAGGAACTCGCGCGCGTGAAACATTATTTTATTGCTACGCGCGACCTGCAGGACGACTATAACGCCGGCCGGTACGAGCGGGACGCCCTCGAACTCCTCGACCAACTCTTCCTCACCCACGATGTGGTGGTCATGACGGGTGGTTCGATGTTGTACGCTGACGCCGTCTGCAACGGCTTGGACGACCTGCCCGCCGTGCCGGAGGATATCCGCGCCGAGGTAACCGAAAACTACAAGACCCGCGGCCTTTCGTGGCTCCAACAGGAGGTGCAACGCCTCGATCCGGCGTATTGGGAGATCGTGGACCCGAATAACCCGGCGCGCTTGGCGCACTGCGTGGAGTTATCCCTTACAACGGGCAAACCCTACAGCTCCTTGCGCACTAACACCCGGAAGGACCGGCCGTTCCGCATCCTCAAGATCGCGCTCGAGCGCCCTCGCGAGCAGCTGTACGAGCGCATCAACACCCGCGTCACCCGGATGATGGACGACGGACTGCTCGAGGAAGCCAAAGCCGTTTATCCGCTCCGCCATCTCAATAGTCTGCAGACGGTCGGATATAAAGAATTGTTCGGATACCTCGATGGCGAATACGACCTCCGGCGCGCAATCGAGCTTATTCGCCAGAACACCCGGCACTACGCCAAACGCCAGATGACCTGGTTCAGGAGAGACAAAGATATCCATTGGATAGATGCAAATAACGATTATGAAAAAAATATTGATAGTATTGACACTTTGTTGCGCGGTGGTAGCGTGTAAAAAGAACGATGTCTCTTTTTCCTATTCGCCGCAGACACCCCGTGCGGGACAGCCGGTGACTTTCTCCAACCACTCTTCCTCCGGAGAGGAGTGGGAGTGGACCTTCGGGGATGGCGCTACTTCGACGCTCAAGTCACCTACCCACACTTTCAAACGGCCCGGAGAGTACGATGTCATCCTCAAGGTGGATAAGAAAAACCGTTGGACGGCGTATAAGAGGATTGTCGTCCTCGACACCATCCCTACTTTCGTGGCGTCCGACACGGCTTTTTATATCTTCCGCGACTATACCTTCACGGCGAATGTCTATAACCCCTACAACTACGACATCTCGTATACCTGGTATTTGGGAGACACCCTGGCCGCCAAAGACAAACCCTCCGTCAAGTGCTTCTTCACGCACCCCGCTCAGGAGGAGAAAGTCAAACTGGTTGTCATCCTCAACAAGGATACTACGGTTGTGGAGAAAGTTTTCCAAATCCGGGATTATGCCACTAACTCTGTCCTCTTCCGTACGCCGGACGCCGACTACCGCCAGCGGCTTTTTGGTACTCGTTTCGAGCCTTACAAGGCCGACACGAGCGCAAAAAAGCTCTTGAAAGAGGAGCAAGACACCGTCCAGACCTACAACGGCTTTACCTTCCGCCTCTCCGAGCTGAAAACCGTTTTCCCTCAGATGGAGGGCTTCCATATCGCCAACCGCAAGATCTACTATCGCGCAAACGGGCTTTGGGTGGCGAATATCGATGGCGCTTACCCCGTGCAGATAGACGCTTCCCCTTGCGCCGCAATGACGCTGGATGACGTGCTGGACAGCCGTATCTATTGGGCGAACGCGCAGGGCGTGTGGTACATGCCTTTTGTCGGGTCGGATAACAACAAGTTTGTCACGACCCCTGTCCTCTTGAATTCATTAACGAATATAACAAAAATCGCTGTGGATAGCGACCTCAAATAATGCAACCTGATTATATTTTTGAAACCTCTTGGGAAGTATGCAACCGCGTAGGCGGTATTTATGCGGTGCTCAGTACCCGCGCGGCTTCCATGCAGGCGGAGCACCCCGACAAAGTGTTTTTCTTCGGTCCCGATTTCGGCGATCACAGTGATATCTTCTTTCAGGAAGACAAATCCCTCCTGAAAAAATGGCTTTCTTCTTTCGACTTTGGGCAAAGCGGTCTTTCTTCTCTTCGTGTCGGCCGTTGGAAAGTGCCTGGAGAACCCATCGCTATCTTGCTGAAGTTCGATGGACTCTGGTCGCGCAAGAATGAGATATACGCCTGGGCGTGGGATAAGTTCCAAGTCCAGAGCCATGCCGCCTACGGCGATTACGATGAGTCCTGTCTCTTCGGTTTCGCCGCCGGCATCGTCATGGAGAACCTCTATCATTATCTAACCGGCGAAGCCCAAACAGCGAAGCGTTCAAACCGTCAAACCGTCAAACAGCAGGCCCAGCCTGCGGTCTGCGCCCACGCCAACGAGTGGCAGACGGCCTTCTCGATCTTTTACCTCCGGGATCATTGCCCGGAGATAGCCACCCTCTTCACCACCCACGCTACGGGTATAGGTCGTTCTATCGCCGGAAACGGCAAACCCCTCTACGACTATTTCGAGGGCTATAACGGCGATCAGATGGCAGCGGAGCTGAACATGGTCTCCAAGCACTCGGCGGAGAAACAGGCTGCGCATTTTGCCGACTGCTTCACTACCGTCAGCGACATCACCGCGCGCGAGTGTGCCCAGCTCCTCGACAAACCCGTGGATATCGTCACCCCCAATGGTTTCGAACCGACTTTTGTGCCCAAGGGAAAAGCCTTCGACGCTCGCCGTAAAGAGGCGCGCGAGGCTTTGCGCCGCGTCGCGGGAGAGCAGTTGGGTGGAGTAGTGCCGGAGAACGCACTTTTTGTCGCTATCTCCGGTCGCCAGGAGTGGAAAAACAAAGGCATCGATGTCTTTGCGGCGGCACTGGACAAGCTCGCGCAGAAGATCTACCATAGCGACCGGCCCGAGAAAGAAGTCGTGGCGTTTGTCATGATTCCTTATCTCGATCGCGCGCCTTCGCGCAAAGGCAAAGTGAGCGCGATCTTCGTGCCTTACTATCTCGATGGCCATGATCCCCTCTTCGGCAAGACTTACTACGATCTGCTCATCGGCATGGATGTCACCGTCTTCCCCTCGTATTACGAGCCCTGGGGCTACACGCCGCTAGAGTCCTGCGCCTTCCACGTGCCGACGATAACCACCTCCCTCGCGGGCTTCGGAGCTTGGGCAGCGCAGCAAAAAGACCAGTTTGGCGTCATCGTCATCGAACGCAATGACTCCAACTTCGATGCCGTCGCAGAGCATATCGCTGATGACCTCTTGCGCTTCGACCGCCTCTGCGGTGAAGACAAAGCCCGGGCACGCAAAGAAGCTGCCGCGGTGGCGAAGAAAGCCGATTGGAAGCATTTCTTCAAGTACTACCGCAAGGCCTATGAGATTGCCCTCAAGAAAAAAGATAACAGACTTACTGAACTTCAAAACCCACGTTTATTATGAAAAATCTTCGGATGATAGTAGCTATGCTGCTCCTTTCAACTTTCAACTTTCAACTTTCAACTATCCAGGCTTGCACCAACTTCCTCGTCGGAAAAGACGCCTCCGCGGATGGTAGTACCATCATCTCCTATGCCGCGGACTCCTACGGCATGTACGGATTCCTGCATTTCGTCCCGGCTGCCGATCATCCGGAGGGTGCCCTGCGCGAAGTGAAAGACTGGGACACCGGACGGCCTCAAGGATCCATCCCCCAGATCGCCCACACCTATACCGTGGTGGGAAACATGAACGAGCACCAGGTCACCATCGGTGAGACCACTTGGGGAGGCCGCGAGGCCCTCTGGGACACCGTCGGCATCGACTACGGTTCCCTCATCTATATCGCCCTCGAGCGCAGCAAGACCGCACGCGAAGCCATCGAGTGGTTCATCACTCTCGTCAACGAATACGGCTATGCCTCCGAAGGAGAGTCCTTCTCTTTTGGCGACCCCAATGAGGTCTGGATCATGGATCTGATCGGAAAAGGCAAAGGGCAGAAAGGCGCTGTCTGGGTTGCTGTCCGTATTCCCGACAACGCCATCGCAGCCCATGCCAACCAAGCGCGCATCACCACGCTGCCTCTCTCCGCAAAGCACAAACTGACCAAAGAGGAGAAACGCCTCCAGAAAAAACTCAACTGTGTCTGCAAGGGCGATTGGATGTGGAGCAAGGATGTCATCTCCTTTGCCCGCGAGAAAGGATTCTTCTCCGGCGCCGACAAAGATTTCTCCTTCCAGGCTGCCTATAACCCCTTTGATTTCAGTGGTTTATATGTCTGCGAAGCGCGCGTATGGTCTTTCTTCAACCATTTCAGTACCGACATGGACAAGTACTTCGACTACGCTACCGGAGCTATCTACCGAAAAATGAAGAAAGAAAAATTAAATGACCAAATGGTAAATGCCCAAATGGTAAATTATGCAATGCCTCTTTGGATCGTACCGAACCGCAAAGTCTCCGTCCAGGATATCAAGGAATGTATGCGGGATGAATACAAAGGTACGCCGCTCGACATCACCCAAGGCACCGACGCCGGCCCCTGGAACAGCAAACTCCGCTATGGCGGCCTCGGCTTCAAACTGGACTCCGTCCAATATTGGTACGAACGCCCGACGGCGACCCAGCAGACCGCTTGGTCGTTCGTCGCGCAAATGCGTCCGTACAGCAAATACGGTATCTTCTGGTTCGGTGTGGACGATGCCGCCTGCAGCTGCTACACCCCGATGTACAGCTGCCTCAAGCATGTGCCGGAGTGTTTTGCCGAAGGCAACGGAGACAGCTACACCTACTCGCCGACATCCGCTTGGTGGACCTTTAATATCGTCGCTAACTGGGCGTACACCAAATACAGCCGCATGTACCCCCACATCCGCGAAAACCAGCAGATTTGGGACGATAAATTCAATACCCAGATCGCCGGAGTCGATGCACAGGCTTCCGAACTCAGCGAAGAGGATGCTAAATCCTTCCTCTCTTCCTATTCGTGCTCGCAGGCAGAGAATTTGGTGGCGGATTGGCAGAGACTCTACTTCTATCTGGTGACGAAATTTATCGACGGACAGGAACGCAAAGAAGAAAACGGCCAGTTCAAGCGCAACCAGTATGGCAACAGCTGCGGCCCGAACAGACTTCCGCTACCCGAGAAATTCCTTCGTATGGTAGCCCCGGAAATAACCCACGAATAAGTCCAACCGTTAGTGATTCGTTGGAGATACCTTGGTGATTCGTTGGTGGTTAGGCTACCCACAGCCTACCCGCAAGCCCCTAAAATTTGTAACTGAAACTTACGAACCATCCCCACTCGGACATGTACTGTGTGGGGATTTGTTTGTGTCTGACGAGATTGTTCAGACCGAAATCATACCCGCTCTGCAACCGGTAGCAATCCCATTCCAGGCCGCCGCCTACGCCCCATTGGATATTCGCGCGGACTAACTCATCCGCCATCCGGTCGTACGGCTCGGTCGCGATACCTTGACCCTTCAGCCACGTCTCCGTGCCGGCACTCAGGTGGTTCTCGATATAGTCCGTCTGCGCCATGCCGATATGCAACTGCGGACCCGTGTAGAAGAATAGGTTCAGTTTTTTCCAGAGCGGAATGGTGTAGTACGCCCTCACCGGTATGTTCAGGTTATGCGCTAACACGCGGTGTTTGACGTACTCCGTCTGAACCGACGGAGCGTCCATCGACCGCCAGTGTTGCTCTCTTTGCCCGTATAGCAAGGTATAGTACACACCCGTCTGCAGGCTGAAATGGATCGGCAGCAGGAACGTGAAATTGGCGCCGGCGCGTACGCCGTGCAGGTACATCTCCGGGAAGGAGAGACTGTGCGTCCGTTGTTGGTGTTGCGCGTAACCCACCTCAATGCGGTATTCCACACCAAACTGGTAACTCTCCTCGCGCACAACTTTTTTCGTCGGATCGAAGAACGTGTTATCTGCTATCTGGTACGCCGGTTTATTGGGCTCGTCCGCCCACGCCATTCCTGCCCACAAACATGCCATGAAGAGGAGGATTCCTGCCTGTTTATTCCTAAAACTGCCCATTTGTTTCATAATTTGGCTGCAAAATTACTGCTTTTTTTTGAAATATGCAAAAAAAATTGTATCTTTGCACTCGATTTTGTATCATGACCTATACTTTTCGAGAAATAGTGCCCTATTATAAGCGAAATCTCAAAGTCGCTTTTCCCGTCATGCTCACCCAGCTCGGCGCGGCTTTGGTAGGTCTTGCGGATAGTATCATGGTGGGGCATTATGGCACGGCGGACTTGGCGGCGGTCAGTTTCTCCAATGCCATCTTCTTCACCGTCATGGTCTTTGCCATGGGAGCCGTCATGGGCATCACGCCGCTCGTGGGACACGTACACGGCCGCCTCGAGAAACTCCTCCTGCAGTCCGCGCCTGCCGAAGAGATTGCTCACAAGCATGAGCAGGTCTCTTCGTATCTCGCTAACGGACTCATTTTCACCTTCCTCATGTGCCTGGCGTCCCTTTTGTTGCTGGCGCCTTGCATCCCCTATCTCGATGCGTTCGGCCAGGAACCCGTGGTTATCGCGTGCGCGCGCCCGTACTATATATTAATAGTGCTCTCTATCATCCCTTTCCTGCTTTTCTGTTTCAGCAAGCAGTTCCTCGAGGGCTTGGGCAACACCACGGTCGCGATGGTGATCACGCTCGCGTGCAACCTCTTGAATATTCTCCTTAACTGGGTCTTCATCTTCGGTCATTGGGGCTTTGAGCCCATGGGAGCCAAGGGGGCAGGCATCGCTACACTCATTGCCCGCGCGCTCATGCCCCTCTGCTTCTTTGCCGTCATGTTCTGGAAGGCGGATTGGCGCAGATATATTGTCTCCATGCGTACGCGGATGATCACCCGCCGCGAGATTGAGCACCTGCTGGCGATCGGTACGCCTATCGGCCTGCAGTCTTTTGCGGAGGCTTTCCTCTTCACCGCCTCTTTCGTCATCATCGGCTGGATCAGCAAGGAGGCCCTGGCGGCGCACCACGTCGCCAACCAGATGTGCGACCTCACTTTTATGTTGGCGCAAGGCATCGGAGCAGCTACTACCATCCGCGTCTCCCATCAACTCGGCAAAGGCGACCTCCACGCCGTGCGAATGGCATCCACCGCCTCCATCCATCTCTGTCTTCTTATGAACACCATCGGCGCAAGTATCATGTTTTTCTTCCGCTACCGGATCCCTTATATCTTCACCAACGACCCCGAGGTGGCGGATATCGCCTCTACCTTGCTGGTGATAGGCGCGCTCTTCCAGTATGCCGACGGACTCCAGTGTATCGGAGCCGCCATGCTGCGGGGTATCCAGGACGTACGCGTCCCCATGCGTATCGCCCTCTTCGCCTATATAGGTGTCGCCCTGCCTCTCGGACTATGGCTCACTTTCCCTGCCGGCCTGGGCGCCAAAGGCATGTGGATGGCGTTTGTCATCGCCCTTGCGATCCCTGCCGTCCTCTTCCACATACGGTTTAATAGACAACTAAAACGACTGAAATATGAATCAAAAAGTATTTGACATCTTTGCTGAGATCTGCAAAGTGCCTCGTCCCTCCAAGCACGAGGAGCAAATCAGCCGCTGGCTGCAATCTTTCGCCGCTGCCCATGGTATCGAGTGTGTCGCCGATGAGGCGATGAACGTCATCATGCGTGTCCCCGCTACACCCGGTTACGAGGACCGCGAGGGCGTCATCCTCCAGGCACACATGGACATGGTTTGTGAGAAGAACGGCGATGTCGCCCATGATTTCATGACCGATCCTATCGAGACCTATATCGACGGCGAGTGGCTCAAAGCCAAAGGCACCACCCTCGGCGGAGATGATGGTATAGGTATCTCCATGGCGCTCGCGGCTATCACCGATCCCGAGCTCCCGCACCCCGCTATCGAGTGTCTCTTCACCGTCGATGAAGAGACCGGTCTCACCGGCGCCATGAAGCTTCAGGATGGCATGCTTCGCCATAAGCGCCTCATCAACCTCGACTCCGAGGACGACGGCCAGATCTTCATCGGCTGTGCCGGCGGCATCGACACCTTGGCGAAAATGCACTATGATCCCATCAATCCATCATTAAGCGAAGCGGCTCATTCCATCATTCCCTCATTAGCCATCCGACTTTCAGTCGGTGGCTTAATGGGCGGCCACTCCGGCGACGATATCAACAAAGGCCGCGCCAACGCCAACCAGATCCTCGTCTGGTTCCTCGCGCGTATCATGCCCCAGACCGAAGTGCAGCTCGCGTCTATCAACGGCGGTAACCTCCGCAATGCCATCGCCCGCGAAGCGGAAGCCGTCATCGCCATCCCCATGGCTTTCAAGGAGCAGATCCGCATTGAGTGGAACCATTTCGTAGCGCAGATGGAGCAGGTCTTCGGCGCCGTGGAGACGGACATGCGCCTCGACCTCGAGACGACCGACATGCCCGAGACCTTTATCCCCTCCGACAAGGCCTACCGCCTCGTCATGGCGCTTTGCGAGTGCCCACACGGCATGATCGCCATGAGTCATGACATCCCCGGTCTCGTCGAGACCTCCACCAACCTCGCCTCCATCAAGATGAAGCAAGAATCGACCATGTATGGTCGATCATATATAGAGGTCAATACGTCGCAAAGGTCTTCCAAAGAATCCTCCAAGCACCATCTCAAATGGGTCGTGGAGCAGGCGCTCTCTATGGCTTGCGACGAAGTGACCCACGGCGACGGGTACCCCGGATGGACTCCCAACCCCTCTTCGCCGCTTCTCGACATCACCAAGAAAGCTTATATCGACCTCTTCAAATCCGAGCCCAAAGTGCTGGCGATCCATGCCGGTTTGGAGTGTGGACTCTTCCTCGAGAAGTACCCCTATCTCGACATGGTCTCCATCGGTCCGCAGATGTACGGCGTCCACTCCCCCCAGGAGCGTCTCTCCATCCCCTCCACCGACCGCTGCTACGCCTGGCTCTGCCAGATCCTCAAGACGATGTAACAAGACAAATCAATGCTCCATCGGCGAAAAATATATATAAAATCGACGTTGGAGCGGCGATTTTTAACTAAAATGCTTGCGTATATCAAAAATATTTAGTAATTTTGCAGCCGATTAAAAAACTAAAACAATGGTAGAGGATATTTCTGTATTGCGTCAGGCTATGACGAATCGTTTGCTGGCGACTACTACGACCTTTCACCGGTATTTGTTTTCTCAAATTAATTGGGAGAATCGGTTGATTTGTATCCGCGGGTACCGTGGTGTTGGTAAAACAACTTTGATTTTGCAGCATATTAAGGAACATTTTCAAGACCGTCAAACGATCTTGTACGCCAGCGCTGATCATGGTTGGTTCCAGACCCATTCCTTGTATGAATTGGCGGAATATCACCATCTGCACGGGGGGACGCATTTGTTCCTTGACGAGATTCACCATTACCTCAATTGGCAGACGGAGATAAAAAATATCTATGACGATTTTCCGCAAATGCATATTGTGTTTACGGGGAGTAGTATGCTGCAAATCAATGCGAAAGCGGGTGACTTGTCTCGCCGTTTGCGTACCTACACCCTTCAAGTTATGTCCTTGCGTGAATTTATTGCTATTGACAAAGGGATATACTTGCCGACTTATACGTTGGAGCAGATTCTCTCGAACTCTATCAATCTTGCTTCCGAGATAGCAGAACAATGTACTATTCAACCTTTGTTCGAGAACTATCTTAATCACGGGTGTTATCCCTTTTATAAAGAAGAAGGGGATGGTTTTGAGCAACGCTTACAGGAAACTATCTGGCTTGTTATGGAGCGCGATTGGCCTGCCATTGAAGAGGTTAATTACGCTACTATTCAGAAAACGAAGCGTTTACTCATGGTTCTTGCCGAAGCTGTACCTTTGACGCCGAACATGACAGAATTGTTTGCTGCGGTTGAGACGAACCGGGAAGGAGGGCTGCGTATGCTTTATACGCTTGAGAAAGCAGGATTGCTGGCATTGCTCTCTCGCCAACCAAGGTCTATAGGGGTCCTTCGTAAGCCGGATAAAATATACCTCGGCAATCCGAACTTGATGTATGGATTAGCATCTACCCCGAATATCGGTACGATACGGGAGACATTCTTTTATAATCAATTAAATGCTGCCGGAGTGGAGGTCCTCTTGGCTTCTACCGGAGATTTTTTGGTAGATAGACAATATACTATAGAGGTCGGTGGAGCTTCCAAAACATTTAAACAGATCCGTAATGTGAAGAATAGTTATCTTGCTGTAGATAACACACTCATAGGAGATGTCAACAAAATCCCCTTGTGGTTATTTGGGTTATTATATTAACCGCTTTTCAAATGTAATTATCAACGACCATGAAATATTTGCTGAAAAAACTATTTTCGCTAATGGCCCTCTCATTCTGCGTGGTGGCAGTCATGGCGACCGACCGGAAGGTGCCGGAACCGATCGACACGCTCCTCGAGCACTTTGACCACAAACCCGGGCTGAAGACGGCGCAGGCCTTCTTTGCCTATATGGATAAGGAGGAGTTTATGGACGAACCGGTGGTCTTCACCGCCGCCACGCCTCTCGACACGATGAAAGCCCTCGTGTGGTACTGGGCGGGCGAGTGGTATTATGCCGAGCAGGACTACCCGCGCGCCGAGAAGAACCTCCTGCGCGCACTCGAGCTGATGGAGTACGCCGACGAGAAATCCATCTCCGACAACCTCGCGATGTTAGGCCTCGCCTACATGCGGCAGTCGAAATACGACGAGGCGCTGCATTATATGCGCCGTTGCTACCAACTCGACAGCAAGAGCGGCGACCCCGATCGCATCTCTTCCTCCCTGAACACCATCGCCGGAACGCTCCTCGCGGCGGGCAATCCCGAGGAGGCGGAGGGCTATATCCTTCGAGCTATCACCTACGCCAAGCAGGCGAATAACCCCTCTCGCAGGGCGGTCATCTACGGCATGGCGAGCGAGATAGAGAACCGCCTTGATCATCAGGACCTGGCGCTCCTTTATGCCGACAGCGCCTGCATGGTGGAGGCTACTACCGGCAACCGCTACAAGATGGCGGTACGCCAGGCGCAGAAAGCCTCTATCCTCGTCGGCATGCAGCGTTACGACGAGGCGGAGCGGATCTTAGGCGACGTCGTGCCGTTCTTCCGGCAGTCTGGCGACCAGCTCTCTCTGGCGATAGCCCTGAATAAACGCGGTAAGGCGGCGAGCGGTCTGGGCCACGAGGAAGAGGCGGTGACCTACCTCTCCGAAGCCATCGACATCTGCCGCCGGATCGGTAATCCCTATAACGAGGCGTACGCCCAACGCGCGATCTACGAGGTTCTCTATAAGTCCAACCCCGATGCCGCGAGGGTTCATCTGGAGCGGTACCACCTGCTCAAGGACTCCCTCTACTCGCATGCTACGGCTGAGCAGGTAGCCCGCTTCAACGCAGAGTTCGGACGCGATGAGCTGGAGAAAGAGAAGGAGCAACTCACCCGCAGCAACCACCGCCTCGCGGGTATCGGAGTAGCGGTCGGAGTAGGCGCGATACTCTGTATCCTCGGCTCGCTTATCTGGTTCCGCAAGCGCCAGAGCAAGACCAACGAGCTGCTGAGTACCGTCATGACGGAGCTCAACGAAGCGCGTCGCTCTCCGGCGCCGGCACCTGAACCGGAACCCGAACCCGAACAAGCACCCGAACCGGAACCCGAAGAAAATGTGGAATATTTGACGCAGGAGGATAAAATGTTCCTCAAGAAACTCATCCTCTCCGTCACGCAAATGATGGATCATCAGGCGGTTACGGTCACTCAGATTGCCGACAAGATGTGCATGTCGCCCAAGACTCTCAACCGCCGGGTGAAGTATCTCACCGGCGAAGGTGCCAAGCGATATATGATGCGCATCCAGCTCGAGCAGGCACGTATCATGTTGCTCCAGGATCTCGATATTCCTATCGTCGAAGTAGGTAACTGCTGTGGCTTCGACGACCATAGTTCGTTCACCAGAACCTTCACTCAAAACGTCGGAATGTCCCCTTCAGACTACCGTTTAAACCGCGGAAAGGGATAGTGTTGTTTTTTAGGTTTATGTCCGTAGGCGTTTGTAACTCCGTAAGGAGTGTGAATTAGGGGGTATGACGACCGGGAGCTCGCTCACAGTGCGGCATACTCTCCTAAGGCACAAAAGCCCGCCTGGCTTACAAACGACAAGGGGTTTTATAGGTTTTTTTCTTAATAAATAGCACTTTGTCCGATTTTGTAAAATAATTGTCCGCTTTTGCAAAAGCAATTTCGGAAATTTACACTACTTTTGCACCCGAATTCAATCGGGTGCTTTTTGTGCTGTTTACTCGGGCATGGAAAACAAGAAAAATGACAATCAATCTACGCAGGAATCATCCTCCGTTTCGCAGCATCGTCATCAGGAAGCGAAAGACTTTACCAAGGAGGTGATCGAGGAGTTGTTCTCGTCCGACAAGTCCGACGCCGCCAAATCACCCGCGCGCACGCCCGATAAAAAATAGTTACATGCAATATATAGTATAGCAAACTTACAACGAATCAAAAATAATTAACCGAGGGGCAACCCTCATAATATTAACATTCAAATCTCTAACATTATGAGAAAAACAATTACTTTCAGCCGATTAGTAGCACTCCTGCTAACGGCAATGCTGACCCTCCCGCTGCAAACCTTTGCGGAAGATGTTGAGCTCAACTTGAAAAAAGGAGAAATCTACAATGGTGAATGGGCCACAAGAACCTTCAAAGGGCAGTATGCTGAACCTTTCTTACAATCAGGCAATGTTGACATTTTTCCGGTAGATTTGGGAACAGATGAGTTTAGCCACAACCAGTACAAGATGGGACCTATCTACTGTATTATGAGTGACGGTACCTCTGTTATCAAGATTCAGCCAGAGACGAAGTATGATGAATGGGGAAATACAATAGGCTCAGAAGTTCACACCATTACCGTAAATGTTAGTGGAAATTATGTAACAGCAGCCGCTGCTTCTGATAATGTATCTGCCTCTTCTTATGAGCCGGATCCTGCAGTATTGCATGACCTCACCCTTGCTCCGGGTGCCTCTGCATATAATTGGATGAAATTAGTCTATGTATGGGATTGCGGATATGCATATTCGCATGCACCGGAGAACTTTAGGCGTGAATGGATGGAAGTTCCGGAAGAGTGCGTTACGATTACCTCCAGCAATTCGAGCATAGTAGAAGTTTCAAACGGTCAGTTCATCGCTCGTGGAACAGATGGTCAATCTGCAACAATTACCATGAGTTGTGCTCCGAGTGGAGAATACCTCAATGTCCCCACTGGAAGCGTATCGTTTACGGTGAACATTGATGGCAGTGCAGCCGTAGAAAAGGAAGATATCGACATGTATTTCCAGGATTATGACTATAGCACGTATCAAGATGTTCGCATCTCCGAGTTTGAGATGATTATGGATGAGACGGGTTATTACGAATCGCATACCATTGAGTTTAAATGGTCGTTACCGGGTGTACCTAATGTCACCTTCACTTCCAGTGACGATCAATTGTTGGAGGTTTATGCAGATCCAGATACTGATAACGACAGGTATTTGGTATCTTTCTATCCACATAGTTATGGAAATTTCACCATTACGGCTACTTTTGCTGGAGACGCGCAGTACAATCAGGTTACCGCTACGCTGGACGTATCTGTAATTAATAGCAGATACTCTTTCGCTAAAGACTTGGTTTTCAAAGAGCAATCGGATCCTTCTTCCCCTTACAATCCGTACAATGTGATAGTTGATCATTTAGAAATGACGGAAGGAGAAACTGTCAAGCTGCCTGAATTATGTCATAGATACGAGCAGTACCCTGCTTCTCATACCCTCTTCCCATCGCAGAGCACTGCCCGTGGTCACTTCGTTGCCCCGTGGGCTGATCCTTCATGTCATGATGTAGGATGTGCAGTAGATGTCGAGCATATCACAGCCGTTGCAGCAGGTAGAGATACGTTGGTAGTGAAATATCACTTCTACAGCGACGAACCTTTGGAGACCGTTAAGTTGCCTATCCGCATTTCGCCGTTGGTTCAACCGGTAGCTAATAACACTGAGACCTCTTTCGATTTTGGTTATACTACTCCGGGAGCTAATTCAGAGTTGATTTTCCAAACTACAGCTAACGACAAGGTCAATGATGGCAAATTGGAAATCTCCACTACTCTGAATCCGTCGCAAGTAGAAACATTTATTGACCGCAATGCGGCCGGAACCCAAGCATGGTTGGATAACTTGCAGGGTGCACTGACCCTCAATTTGCCTGCCGGTCAAGGCACACTCTCCATTGAGTGCTACGCAGATCCCGGTGTAGAGTTCAAGTTGAAGATCCGTGGAAAAGCGGCTGTTACCATCGCGCAAACCAGTATGGGTACTGCTGAAGTGAACTTTGATTTGGAAGAACCGACAGCAGTCATCATCTATCTGACCGGTGCAGGCGGTTATAGTCCTGCGCCCAAACGCGCGTTGGCTGCAACGATGGACACTCCGAAAGGCTATATTAAGTCCATCTCTATCTCTCCGAGAGTAGATATTGCAGCTAAACAAGATCCGGATGATGCGGGCAAGTATTATGCAACATTCTTTGACAGTGCAAGAAAATTTGCCCTGCCGAATGATGGCACGAAGGCATTTGTGGCTAAGATAGAAGGCACTGATATGACCATGATCGAGATTGCCAGCGGCGCTCAGGTCATCCCTGCTAACACAGCTGTTATCCTTCAATCCCCGACGGGTTCGTTCTCGCTTACTCCGTCAGACGGAAGTGCAGTAACATTCGACCCTGCTGTCAACCAACTTCAAGGTGTGGATGAGGATGCAGTCGCTCCAACTAACTGCTACGTGCTCTCCGGTAAATCGGCTGACAATACAGTACAAGGTGTTGGATTCTATGAGTATCATGGCACTCTCGCTGCGCATAAGGCATATCTCATCTATAGCGGTTCTGGTGCTCCGAAGCGCATGCGCTTTATCTTCAATAACGAGCAACAGGCTACCGGCATTGACAATGCCGCTGAGGCTCTTAAGAGCGAGAAACGCATCGAGAACGGACAGCTTATCATCATTAAGAATGGTGTGCGTTACAACGCGCAAGGTCAGGTTGTTAAATAATTTAATCGGAGGACAAAACTATGACAAAGAAATTTTATAATCAACCTGAAGTTAGTGTAGCGCAAATTAATACGCTGTCTATCATTTGTGCCAGCGGTGCTGCTATCTCAGGCGCTAACAAAATCAACACTGGCGTAGAGACCAACGTCCAGTGGTAATTATCCCAACTATTTCATTTTTTCAGAGGGAGCGGTCGCAAGACCGCTCTCTTGTTTTATATTCCCCTTGCACGCTATCCGCAGGCTTATAAGGGAGCCGCACATTTGCTTTCCGCATGGCCCCTTTCTGCTCATTGTTAATATTTTCTAAAAAATATTTGCATATATCGAAAAAAAGTTGTACCTTTGCAGCGAATTTACAAACCAATACGACTATGACTAAGAAAAGGAAACAAGAAAACCTTGCTCGGTTATTAGAATTTGAGCAAGATATGCTTAGGAAAGGCAAACGGCTGTCCCAGACTTTCTATGGCATGAAGCAAAGTGCCGAAGAAGCTTTGGCTAGGGCATGAGATACCTAATAGACACCAACATATTTATTTATCTGGCCACAGATAACAGGCAAAAGCCGTCCCGCTTTCATTCACGCGAGGCGGCTTTTTCAATTTCCCTATTTTTGGGGATTGCACATGTCCCCGAAAAGCAGTAATTTTGCAGTCGCAAAATTTTAACAAGCAGAAGACAGCATGCAGAATATCAAAATCGCCGTCATAGGCCTGCCTCAGAGCGGCAAATCCGCCCTCACGTCCGCCCTCCGTAGTCTGGCGGACAAAGATGCGCATGACCTGCAATTCACGGAGGTACACAACCCCGACGAGCTGCACGGTCATTCATATGACGTGGTGCTTCAGGTGGTGGACTCCACGAGGCTTGAGGAGTCGCTTCTCCTCACTCCGCACATCATCGACGAGCATGAGAAGATCGTCCTTGCCATCGGCCGTTATGACCTCTTGCTGGCAACCGACCATTCACTGGATATCCCGAAAATGCAGCAACTCATCGGTGTACCCACCTGCCGTGTGTCGGTGCGCAAGAACTATGGTCTGGAGGAGTGCCTGACGTTGATAGAAGACACAGCGGCCAAGCCGCTCTCTACGGCGCACCCGATCTATCACCTCCGCGATCAGGGCGACGACGACGCCTACCGCGCCTACGTCCATGGTGTCCTGACCCAGACGCTCACTCACGCCAAGAACGACCCGCACCGGACGCGTCTGGAGAAGATCGACAAGGTTCTGACCAACCCCTGGCTCGGCTTCCCGATCATGATGGCGGTGCTGTATTTCGTGTTCTGGTGCACCTTCACCCTCGGCGCTTATCCGCAGGAGTGGATAGAGAACGGCATCAACGCGCTCTGCGAGCTCGCTCATGCGCACATGGCGGACGGCTGGTTCTCGGGTCTGCTCATCGACGGCGTGCTGCAGGGCGTAGGAGCCGTGCTTGCCTTCCTGCCGAATATCATCATCCTTTTCTTCTTCATCTCCCTCATGGAGGACTCCGGCTACATGGCGCGCGAGGCGTTTATCATGGATACCGTCATGCACCGCGTCGGTCTTCACGGACGTTCGTTCGTGCCGATGCTCATGGGCTTTGGTTGTAACGTGCCGGCGATCATGGCGGCGCGCGACATCCAGAACCCCAAGGACCGCGTACTGACGATGCTGATGGTGCCGTTCATGTCCTGCTCCGCAAGGCTGCCGGTATATATGCTCTTCGTAGATACTTTCTTTGCGGACCACAAAGCCCTTGTCATGATCTCCCTCTACGCGATAGGCATATGCCTGTCCGTGCTCTTTGCCGTGGTGATGAAGAAGACCCCGTGGTTCCGGCAGGATGACGACGACTCCGTCAACGAGTTGCCGGAGTTCCGCCTGCCTAAAGCCCGTGCCACCGCTGCGCATATATGGGAACGTGTGGCAGACTACCTCCAAAAGATATGTACCGTCATCCTCTGGGCGTCGATCATCATCTGGGCACTCGAATACTTCCCTTCGCAGGACCTCAACGACCTCGAGAACTCCTATCTGGCGATGATCGGCAAAGCCGTCTCGCCGCTCCTGGAGCCGCTTGGCTTTGACTGGAAGATGTCCGTCTGCCTCCTCACCGGTCTGCCTGCCAAGGAAGCCATCGTCTCCACCCTCGCTATCCTCTATGGCGGCGATATAGCTACCGCAGGCTTCACGCCTCTCACGGCGTTCTCTTTCCTGCTCTTCGTCCTGCTCTATTTCCCTTGCGTAGCGACGATAGCTACCCTCCGCCGCGAGGCAGGAAAAGTATGGGCGTGGTTCACCGTCTTCCACTCCCTCGCCCTCGCTTGGCTCGTCTCCTTCCTCGTCTATCAGATAGGATCTCTACTAGTGCCATAGTATCCTAGGCCCCTAGTATCCTAGTACCCTGGAAAAAAAATTATACAATTATGAAAAAATATCTTTTTATTATCATCTGTTCTGTATTCTGTACTCTGTCAGTGAGCGCAGCGAACGGTCCTGCGAAGCGGTCTAACCGCCAGACGGTTGTCCTCTCCTGCGACCTCCATTGTCAGGGTTGTTGCGATAAGATCATGAAGAATATCGCTTTCGAGAAAGGTGTCAAGGATCTGGTCTGCGACCTCGATACCAAGACCGTCACCCTCACCTATGACACGACCAAGACCGATCTCCCGACGCTCCTCAAGGCTTTCGAGAAGATCCACAAGCCCGCGAAGGTAAAGGAGCCCGAGAGCCAAGAGCCGAAAGCCAAGAGTTCCAAGACGGACGCCGACTCCGGCGCCTCCACTCCTTATTAAATCACGCGCATACGCCTACGCGCATGCGCAAAACAAAACAGACGCCCGTCGGACGTCTGTTTTTTGTTGCCTAGAGCTCTAGGACTCTAGAATTCTAGTACCCTAGAATTACTTGAGTTCAGCCAAATACTTGATAGTACGTACCATCTGGCTGGTGTAGCTGTTCTCGTTGTCGTACCAGCTAACAACCTGTACCTGGTAGGTATCCTCGTCGATCTTAGCAACCATAGTCTGGGTAGCATCGAAGAGCGAACCGAACTTCATACCGATTACATCGCTCGAAACGATCTCATCCTCGGTGTAACCGAAGCTCTCGGTCTGAGCAGCCTTCATGGCTGCGTTGATACCCTCTTTGGTGATGTCTTTACCCTTAACTACTGCTACCAGGATAGTGGTCGAACCCGTAGGAGTCGGAACGCGTTGTGCGCTACCGATCAGCTTGCCGTTCAGCTCCGGAATAACGAGACCGATAGCTTTTGCAGCACCGGTAGAGTTCGGAACGATGTTCTGTGCACCTGCACGGCTACGACGGAGATCACCCTTACGCTGCGGACCGTCGAGAATCATCTGGTCGCCGGTGTAAGCGTGGATAGTGCTCATGATACCGCTCTGGATCGGAGCGTATTTGTGAAGAGCTGCTGCCATCGGAGCGAGGCAGTTGGTCGTACAAGAAGCTGCGGAGATAATCTTATCTGCCGGAGTCAGGGTCTTGTGGTTTACGTTGTAAACGATGGTCGGAAGGTCGTTTCCTGCAGGAGCAGAGATAACTACTTTCTTTGCACCGGCCTGGATATGAGCCTCTGCTTTAGCTTTCGAGGTATAGAAACCGGTACACTCGAGAACTACGTCGATGCCCAGCTCACCCCAAGGCAGCTCAGCTGCGTTCGGCTTAGCGTAGATAGTGATCTCCTTGCCGTCAACGGTGATCGAACCCGGAGTAACGACAGTCTTGCCGTCCTCTGCGAGAACTGCGTCCTTGTAAGTTACAGTGTGCTTGCCCTCACCGAACTTGCCTGCGAAACCACCTTGAGCGGTGTCATATTTCAGAAGGTGAGCCAACATTTTCGGGCTGGTCAGGTCGTTGATGGCAACTACCTCATAACCCTCAGCCTCGAACATCTGACGGAAAGCCAGACGACCAATACGGCCAAAGCCGTTAATTGCTACTTTTGTCATAATTGTAGATTAATTTAAGTTATTTGTGTATTAATTGTTTTTCCTTGTCAAAGCTCTTTTCTTTGAAAAGCGGCGCAAAGTTACTGCTTTTTTTGCACGTATGCAAATAATTCGTCCAAAAATCTTATTTTTGTAATCTTTTTTTTGCAAAACAGTCTTTCTACTTTGAGCGTAGCGGTCTTTCTACTTTCGACTCTCTACTTTCTCCCGAAATCCGCCGGTATCTCTCCCCAGGCTTTCGTGTCCCATTTGTATATCGGCGTGGTCCAAGTGTTGTCATGCAGCCACATCTCTGCCTTCCGTACCATGTGGAACAGGTCCTGGTTCTGGGCGGACCACTCGATCTTGGTATCCGCGTGCCCTTTTTTCAGCCATGCGAGAGCCGTGCGGCTGTCCGAATATAAGGCCCATGGCAGGTTGTTCTGCTTCAGATAGGCAAGTCCCAAAACGATGGCGAGAAACTCCCCTATGTTGTTGGTCCCGGAGACAAAGGGACCCCGATGGAACACCTCGGTACCGGTGTCCGCTATCACGCCGCGAAACTCCATGACACCGGGGTTGCCGCTGCATGCAGCATCTACGGCCAGAGAAGGGTAAACAGGTGTTGAAGAACTGGAAATGGGGGAGGGATGACCGGAGGGCTCTTTGGGCTTGCGGGAGATATACTGCTCGGGAGAAGAAAGGGAGGCGGTCTCTGCTTCTTCGCGCGTGGGAAAACCTTTATATTTTGCGCCCATGACTCCTTTGACCTGCGCCTCGCACGCTTCCCAAGTGTCGTAGATCCCGGGCGTTTTTCCGCTCCATACTACATAATATGCCGCTTTCTTTTTGCTCATGAACTTAGCATCGTGACGGGAACTCGCCGTACTCCTCGAAGGTATAGTTGAGGAAGTCGTTCATCGGTTTCGCTGCCTTTGCTATATCGGTAATTTTATCGATGAAATCGGGAGAAATGACCTCTTCGTCGCTCAGCGGCACGCTAAAGGTGTACATCTTATGTTTGAGCCATTCGGCATGTACGAAATCCGGGTCAAACCCTGCCGGCACTTTCTTCAGTCCCGTACCCCAGTAGCTGTCAAAATCCTGCGCAAAATATCTCTTCCAGGACTTGGAGCCCATGATCGCCTCGACCTCTTCGTAGTTCGCCTCTATCTCCGTGCGCAGGGCTTTCAGCAGCTCTTTAGACGGATCCCATATACCACCGGCAAACATGCATTGTCCCGGTTGGATATGTACGTAGTAGCCGCCGCGCATGGATTTCTTGCCCCAAGTCTTCGGCTGACCGGGTACACCGGTAGCGGGAAAACAACCGAACCACTCTTTGTACGGCCGCTTGTCCGCCGAGAAACGGATGTCGCGGTTGATGCGCCAGATACAGTCCTTCGGCTGCAGGCCTTCGAGCGTCGGATCGATTTTCGTCAGACGGGCGATATACTCCGTTGAAAACGCAATAAATCGATCCCGGTACGCTTGGTACCGAGCCCGGTTGGCGTCAAACCACTCCTTGTTGTTGTTGACCGCTAACTCTGCCAGAAATTCTAAGGTCTCTTTCATATTCTTGTTGCTTGTAGTCTCTTTGGGAATCGAACCCAAATCTGAGCTTTAGGAGAGCCCTGTTCTATCCATTGAACTAAGAGACCGTAGGTGCTTTATAACAGCTTAACGCACCGTCTCAGGCCATCCATCCAATGCGGTATCTCCACGCCGAAGGTCTTTTTGAACTTCGATTTGTCGAGGACGCTATAGTGCGGACGTGGGGTCTTATATTGATATTCCTCCGATAAAATCGGGCGAACTTGACATTTTTTGATACCCGCAAGCTCATGAATAGCGATCGTGAAATCGTACCAGGAGCACACGCCTTCATTCGTGAAATGATACACACCCGGATGCCATGCCGGCGTCTCGATGACCGTGAAGATCGCCCATGCCAAGTCGGCTGCATAGGTCGGCGTACCGATCTGGTCAAAGACCACACCGAGTTTCTCTTTCTCTTGCCCCAGACGGATCATCGTCTTCACGAAGTTATTGCCGTAGATCGAGTACAGCCATGCCGTACGGAGGATAACCGCTTCGGGACAGGCTGCCAGCAGGTTCTTCTCGCCCATATATTTCGTTCGGCCGTACGCCGTGCGCGGTGCTACCGGGTCGCTCTCGCGGCAAGGTACATGCTCATCGCCGGAGAAGACATAATCGGTGCTGATATGAATCACCTTCACGCCCTGGCTGCCTAAAACAGCTAAAGCGTCAGCGTTGATCTTCTGCGCTGTCGCCTCATCCTCCTCTGCCTTGTCCACATTCGTATAAGCTGCACAATTGACGATCAGATCGATGGAATGTGCCTCGACGAATGCCGACACCGCTGCTTTGTCCGTGATATCCAATAGGTACGTATCGTCTGCCTGGATGACGTCCGTGAAGAAATATTGATGTTTCCCGTGCTCCTTACTCAGCACCCTCATCTCATTTCCCAACTGCCCGTTACTACCTGTAATTAGTATTTTCATAAAGTTATTTACAATTTGGTCATTTACGATTTGGTCATTTATTTGTTCATTTGGCTATTTAACCATTATAAGTCCACTTTGGCTTTAGCTGTTGTGATTGATTTACTGGTAATTTTACCTAACTCTATACTTTCATCGTATAAGTCTAGTATGCGTGACTTAGGTAACATTCCACTATCAATTATTATACTTAACCAATGATTTGTTTCATCTATTTCTTCTTCTACCATTTTAAGTTTATTGATAAAATCCTTGTCGGATTTCGCCAGGCAGGCTGCGCGATAATTAGCAGCAGGAGAAGTGCCGGAACGTATTATTTGTTTGGCAATCGCGTTAGCAGAAATGGTATTCGGCATGGCGTCAACCATCTTAATGATACGCAGCGAAAATTGCCTATAACGTTCTTTGAGTTCTTCTCGTGTCATAATGGCTCAATGGTTAAATGTCTCAATAAATGGTACATGGTACATGACCAAATGGTACATTAAAATGGAGAATCGAATTCTGCCATTTTAGGATGTTTCTTGTCCTTCTCGCTGATAATCCGCAACTCTGCGGGGACTTGCCAGTCGATGGCTAAATTCGGGTCGCTCAGTAGCAGTCCGCCATCCGCCTCAGGATGGTAGAGGTTATCGCATTTATAGGTGAAGATCGCCTGATTGCTCAGCACCGAGAAGCCGTGCGCAAAGCCCCGGGGAATAAAGAACTGCCGTTTGTTATCTTCGCTCAGCTCCACGCTGAACCACTGGCCGAAAGTAGGACTGTCCTTGCGCAGATCGACCGCTACGTCCAGCACTCTGCCGACCGTGCAGCATACCAACTTCGCCTGACTGTACGGCGGACGCTGGAAATGCAGCCCGCGTACGACGCCGTACGACGAGCAGCTCTGGTTATCCTGTACAAACTGCGCATCAATACCCGCCTCGCGGTAACGCTGCTCGTTGTAAGTCTCTACAAAATACCCCCGCGCATCCTTGAATACCTGCGGCTCGATGACCAGTAATCCCTCAATCGGTGTCTTGATAATATTCATAAAATCCTGTACGATTTAGCCATTTACGATGAACCATTTGCAAAAAAGCGTGCAAATTTACTGCTTTTTTTTGACATACGCAAGTATTTGCGAATTTTTACACAAAAAAGGCTAAAGGGAATAGGTGAAGGGCAGGCATTGGCAGCGATAAGCTCTCCTGCGGCTGGCGCGGTCGTATGGAGAGATAGCGTAGGAGATCTTGATTCCGGCGTCGAAGAGGGCGGCTTCTTTGACGAGTTTGCGCCCCTGCCGGTTCGCCTCCATGACCGGCGTGAGGAGACGTTGCAGCGGGAAGCCGTCCCGCGTGTCGCTGAGCATGATCAGGCTCACTGCCTCGCTTTGCGAAGCCGTATGCTTGCTGAAACAATAGTCGAAATATGCGCCTACCATGATATACGAGCGGTAGGACTTGCCCCATGTCTTGATCGGGATGGCATAGCCCGCTTCGATCGCCGCCCACCACTGTACGGTCGGTAGGGTCAGCTTGCCGTTCTGCGTCATCTCAAAATCCCGCGAAGCGGCTAAGGGGTACGACTCCTCGACGATATTGTCGTAGTCCGGATAATAAACCGCGAGCGCCGCGTGCCGGACGGTCTGCTTCCATCCGTTCGCCAGCGGCAAGACCGCCTTGGCGCCCGCTAAGAAATGAAAACCCTTCGCCGTCAGCGCCAGTTGCAACGGGATGCCGACCGAGTATGTCGTGTAACGCTCGTTGAGGTCGCGGATGGAGTAGAGGATATCCATCTGCTCGTTCTCCACGTCGATGGTGGTGTAGGCGTCCTCGTAGTTCGTCTTACCGAGCGAAGCGTTATGCATGTCAATCGTCACGCCCAAACGAAAACCGATCACGTACGGCGAGAAATAGTCATAGTACACATGTGCTCCGCCTTGCGCCCCGGCGCGTCTCTCGATGTACTCTGTCTTCCCGTTCCATCCGGCGACACCGCCGTGGAGACCCATTTCGAAAAAGTGCTCGGCATGCAACAGGACGGGCAGAAGCAGCAATATGACGATTCCTGTTTTTCTCATAGCACGACCTTCTTTTCCGTCCATACTTCTTCGCCCTTCTCATAGCGGTACAGATAGACTCCGCGCGTCATCTGTCCTTCGCTCACGGGCATGCCCTGACTGTTGTAGATCTGTACGCGGACAGATGCATCTTCGGAGCCTTTAATCTCGATTATATTCGACCAGATGCTGCGGCCGTCGTCCAACCGCACGTTCAGCTGGAACACGCCCTGCAGCTCGTTATGCTCGGAGTAGTCATCGCCGGTCGCACCGGGGATGGCTTGCTCGTTCTTGTACCACTGGAACGCCGTCGCCGTCTGCCCCGGGAAATACTCCAGCAAGGCTACATTATTGCATAGCAGCTGCCAGTTGTATTTGTTCACGATGATTTCATACAACGTATCTGCCGGTTGAGGTGGATCGGGTGGGTCAGGTGGTAGCGGTGGGTCTGGAGGCTCCGGTTTCTCGCAATGGATGGTACTGAGCGTGAACACATGCTCTATACTGTCGCAGTCCCGCGGACTCTTCTCCATCCATCGTTTCTCGCCCTCTTCTTCAAACACCATTCCCCGCCACGTAAACGGCATCAACGTGTCGCAGACCGTTGTGTCGGCTCTGTCGATTAATACCTCCGGGCATGGCGGTACAGGCGGCTCCGGCGGTTCGGGTTTCTCACAATGCTCCGTGGCTACGTGCAACTCATAGTAAATACTATCGAAGCCGCAGGGGCTGGGGAGGGTATCGCGCAGAGTATCCGCAACGGCATACTCCTTTCCGCGCCATGCGATCTGCTGAAGCGTGTCGCACACCGTCGTGTCCGTCCGTATCGTGTCCGGTGTCATGCAAAGACGAATCTCTATATCGTCTAATGCAAAATCATTACCCGCGCCGTTATTCATAACGTCGTTGTAAATCGTCAGACGTATCGAATCTACCGCTTCCGGCATCGTAAACGTCATTCCGTGCAAGTACCATTTGGACGAGTACCAGAAGTCGGTATTGACCGTCAAATCCGGGTCGTAAGGAATGTCGCCCGTGCTGTGACTGCCTAACACAGTGTGCGTCTTGGCGTCCGCTATCTCGAATTTCAGTTTGGGGTAAATACGTGCATGCACTCCGTCGATATAATTGGAGGCCTTGTTTACATTCGCCACGTACGCGCTGAACGTCAGTCTCGTTCCCGGGCAAACACCATATACGACGGTCGAGTAGAACGGAGCCGTACCGCCCAGACCGTCAATCTCAAGGAGATAGCCGCGCGTCTTGTCGTTCGGATAGGTATGGTCGTCCTGCAAATACCAGTTGCTGTGATTTCTCATCGGATCCCTGCCTTGCGTCGTGTCGGCATGGTAGTATCCGGATTTGATAAGCCAGAACAGACCCGCCTGACCGGTCACATGATCCGCATTCAGCCGCTGGGTGTAACGCGAATAATCCATGCCCGGTACAGGCTCTGTGCCTACTATCGGATCGTTCGGGTCATTACCCCCGAAATCCTCACGGAAGAGCAGTAACCCCTCGCTACACAACTCCTGCTCCGGCGGCTCTGGCGGCTCCGGCGGTTCGCATTCGTTCACTCTCAGCTGGAAAGGCTCACTCATCGCACGGCAGTTGACGCTCTCGATATTTCCATCGCCGGAGACGGCAACTTTATACCAACCCGAGTCAGCTTTCTGAATGGCATCAAAGCTGAGGATTCCTCCGTTGAAATCGGATATTTCTTCCCATGTGATGCTGTCCGCCGAGTGCCACCATTTGTATTCTAATGGTTCGGCAAACGTACCGTCATTCGAGAAATTAGCGGTGAGGGTTGTAGAGGTGTTTGTACATACTTCCGACTCTCCTGCTATCGTCACCGGCGGCGCGCAGAGGTGGATCTCGATGTCGTCCAACGCAAAGTCATTACCCGTCGTACCGGTAGTGTTATTATAGATTGTTAACTTAACCTTATTCTTGCCTGAAGGAACAGTAAAATTCATACCCACCAACCGCCATTCCACCGACTGTTTCCAACACGCATAATCTCCGATGAAAGCGGAGTCAAACGGTATATCTCCGGTATCGTAAGTAGCTAATTCTTCATTGGTCATAGGGTCCGTCAATACGAACTTCAGTCGCGGATACGCATACCTGCCGGGCTGCCCCACGTACATACCCCACGTCAGCACATTCGCCACGTATGCCGAGAAAGTCAGTTTACTTCCCTCACAGAGCCCTTCTATCGTCGTTGAATAAAAAGCAGAATTATCCCCTCTTCCATCTATCTCTAACAAATAGCCTCTTGTCTTGTCGTTCGGATACGTATGGTCATCTTGCAAATGCCATTGAGAGCTCCTGTTTCGCGGCAGATTGGTCATCGACGTATCCCCGTTACAGTAACCCGATTTAGTCAACAGATATTTGCCGGAACCCATACTTAGCCATGCGTCTGTCAGTAACTGTCTATACGTCATTCCATTCACCGGTGTAGCCCCCACTCTCGGATCGGACGGGTCATTGCCGCCGAAATCCTCCCGGAAGAGAAGCGTTCCGTCTATACACAACTCTGGAGTAAGAGGAGTCGGCGGTTCGCATTCGTTCACTCTCAGCCGGAAAGGCTCACTCACGGCACGGCAGTTGACGCTCTCGATATTTCCATCGCCGGAGACGGCTACTTTGTACCATCCTGAGTCGGCTTTCTGGATGGTGCTGAAAGTGAGGATTTCTCCGTTGAAATCGGACATTTCCGTCCATGTGAGGCTATCTGCAGAGTGCCACCATTTATAGACTAAAGGTTCGGCAAACGTACCGTCGTTGGTAAAGTTGGCGGTCAGGGTGGTCGCTGTGTTTTCACACACTTCCGTCTCTCCTTCTATCGTCACCGGCGGTGCGCAGAGGTGAATCTCGATGTCGTCCAACGCAAAGTCATTGCCGGTGCCGTTATGATTTACGTCGTTATATATGTACATCTGAATGGACTCCACGCCTTCCGGCACCGTAAATTCCATACCGATCAATCTCCATTCTGCCGATTCGCCCAGATTGATATCCCATTCTTTATTTGCATCCGGCTGAATATCATCGGTGTATTGTGTAGCAAGTGTCTGTCCGTTCTGCGGGTCCTTGAGCACAAATTTCATACGCGGGTAAATGTAGCTTTGCCCAAGACGGTAAAATTTCTGTATTTCTCCGCAATAGTGCACATTGGCTACGTATGCAGAGAAAGTCAGTCTGGATCCCGAACATAGACCATCTATGGTTGTCATGTAAAAAGGCGCATCATCTCCACGACCGTCTATCTGCAAAATATAGCCTTTTGTCAGGTCTTCAGGATATGTGTGATCGTCCATAAGGTGCCACTGAATACCATTTTTGTATCCGTGCTTTGTGATCAGAAACTTTCCACTACTCATTCCTCTTGTCCGGCTCAAGCATGGAGTATAATTAGTGGACATTCCCGGTACAGCTGCACGTGCGGCATTGGCATCGGAAATCACTTCCGGATCATTCGGATCATTTCCCCCGAAGTCATCGCGGTAAAGCAAGGTTCCACTCAAACAGAGATCCGGCTCGCATTTCTTAAAAGTGACAAAGAACTCTTCGCTCTCTTTTCGTTTGTTCTCATCGTCCATATCGCCACTACCGGCAACCATCAACTTATACCAGCCCACGTGTTGGGCCTTGAAGGAAGCTATCTGCAAGTCCCTTTGATTACCTCCGCTCACTTTATTCCATACGGTCGGATATTCCGGAGAACGATACCACCATTGAAAATCGGTCGGTGCTTCCAATTGATCTTCGTTCTCTATCACCACCTCGAAAGTGTACGGGTCGTTCGGGCAGACACTATCCGGAGAAATAATTGTTATCGTTACCGGGAGGAGTGGCACACATTCTTTGACGGTTAAAAGGAAGGGTTCACTCATTGCACGGCAGTTGACGCTCTCGATATTTCCATCGCCGGAAACGGCAACTTTATACCAACCTGAGTCGTTTTTTTGTACGGCATTGAAAGTGAGAATTCCTCCGTTGAAATCGGCAATTTCTGTCCAAGTGAGGCTATCTGTCGAGTGCCACCATTTATACTCTAACGGCTCTGCAAACGTACCATCGTTGGTAAAGTTGGCGGCCAGGGTGGTCGCTGTGTTTTCACACACTTCCCTCTCTCCTTCTATCGTCACCGGCGGTGTGCAGAGGTGAATCTCGATGTCGTCCAACGCAAAGTCATTGCCTGTAGTAGATCCCAATGCATTATTACGAATAGCCAAACGAACAGAATAGACACCCTCCGGTACGGTGAAATTCATTCCCACTAATTGCCAATCCGCGCTCTCCTGCCATTTCTTCCGGACACTTCCGTCTATGACAGATGGTCCCCAGTCATGACCAATCGTGTCGGTGTTGTACCTTGCTAATTCGGTATTGGTATCGGGGTCGGTAATGATAAAAGATAGTTTAGGGTGAACATAATTTCTGCTAATCCATCCCAAATATTGCCCTGCAGTCGTCAAATTGGCCACGTATGCGGAGAAAGTCAAACGGTTTCCGGCGCAAAGCCCGTCAATAGTGGTGCAGAAAAACTCGTTATTACCGGATCCAAGTGCGTCCACCTCCATCAAATACCCGCGTGTCTTGTCATTGGGATACGTGTGGTCGTCCATGATATGCCAACAGGAATAATTCTTGTTATTGGAATTCCTGTATCCTTCTTTCGTAACCAGATAACAACCTCCCCTCATATTTCCTCCAGGGGCATCTGTCTCTGGGGCAAAGACCTGCGTATAGGTCATGCCCGGCACGGGGTTGGTACCTACCCTCGGATCGGACGGGTCATTACCGCCAAAATCCTCACGGAAGAGAAGTGTTCCGTCCGTACACAGCGGCTCCTCCTGCGCCACTATCGGCAGCGCAAGCGCCAAACACAGTACTATGCCGAAAAGTCGTTTCATCTGTCTCGAAACCTTTGCGACCGCAAAGGTACTGCTTTTTTTTGATATATGCAAATAAACCGCTATTAAATCACTATTTTCTATATCATTTCATCATCGAGCACATGCATCGTCTGCGTTGGACGGTAGTCTGGCCGGGCCAAAGAGAGATGGCCACTTTTACCCCTGCAGACCACGGCCTGACGGCACTCGTCTTATCCGTACCGACCAGACCTTGATATTCGCTCATGAAAGTATAGTTATTGCGCTCGGTAGCAAAGCCAATAGGTATATGTTTGCCCGATTTCATCGATGCAAAATCCATCGGCATCCATTGTACATAAGCTGCCACCACCAGCTGTGCCCTCTCTCCTAAACGCATGACCATACCGGCTTCCCCGTACGCCGATAAACCCAGCGGTCGGATCCTGGAACCGAACGAAGCCTCCTGGCGGGGATAATTCTCCGTCTCGAACCGTCCGGGCAGGTCATGGAGCAGCAGTCTCCATTGTTCATACCATCCCGTATGGGTCACTTCGCCTGAGAGGAGGGTATAGGTGGATCGCAGCGGGACAGAGAGCAATGCACCTACTGCTGCATGTAGCCCGTAGCGGGCGTCAGTACTGGCGAAATGGCGGAAACGCAGACCTATCGGCACCTGCAACAACCACATCTGCTCACGCTCCTTCCAGTCGTTGAAGGATGCCCGGTGGGTGTATTCTTCGCCCATGTAGTCTCGCAGTCGTCCGTCATCTGCACCGGTACGCCATTCCATCGGTTCGGTCAGCATGGCGGTGGTGGCGATACGCGTGAGCCGGACTCCTGTCTGCAGACCCGCTATCGGAAGGAAGAACCATGTATAACCGGCGCCGACAGAGAACGAAGGAGAGACAAACGTCCTTCCGCCGTCTAACTCATAACCCAGACCGCCTACACCGCCACCGACCTCTATGTCGATATAATGACTCGGCGAGAACGCGTTTTGCGACCAGCTCATGCCTCCTCCGGTCCCCAACAACCAT
Source organism: Bacteroidales bacterium UBA4331 (assembly GCA_002394395.1). Lineage (GTDB taxonomy): Bacteria > Bacteroidota > Bacteroidia > Bacteroidales > Paludibacteraceae > Colicola. The sequence goes on from DGTR01000015.1 coordinate 53,660, forward strand.
AGAACCAGCACCCATACCCTATGACTTGCGCGAATTTTCATCGGTTATATCTATTGTATCTTTTGACCCGTCGCCGTGTATCGTTTGTCACCAACCACCAGCACTAATTGCCCGTTCTCGATGATTTTTCTACATCTCCCGTCGCTCCGAACCTCTTCTTCCCCTTGCGTGGGGTACATCGCGTAGAGACAACTGCGATAAACGATACCGTCCGGCGTTGTCATCTCCACCTGATAGATGCCGTCCAGCGAAGGGTTCTCATGGAGAAACTGGTCGGTCTCACCGCTTAGCATCACCCCGTCGCGGTACCATTGATATGCCACAAAAGTAAGTTCGCCTTCAGTGTGCATACCACTGTTATCTACAAAGACCACGTCCTCTCCTTTGCGCCGTACGTAGCCGTCCAGGTTGATCGTAAAGGTCATCTTCTGCGGCGCAGCCTGCTTGCATTTCTCCGGCACGTCTTCATCGGTATAAAAGCGGATTGTCACCTCCTGCGGCCCCAGGGGCACACGCTTGGGAAGAGGTATTTCTATAACATCCTCTTCCGGCAGAAAAGCACCGATGGAATCGCGAAAACCTGCTTCTTTGGAGGTCTGTGGGAAATAGAGATCGAAGCGTTCCGGCGTACCGCTGAGTATCGTATAGGCTATCTTCATACTGTTCTCCGTCTCGCATACGGATATCTCCGGCACAACCTCCACCGCCGGCACCGGCAGTACCTCACTCACCAGCGTCACATCCATCGGACAGCCTTCGTGGGTCTCATCTGCGGCTACAAAATGCTCTTCGTCTCTTGTAAAACGGAAGGTCTGCGTATGTCCGTCCGCAAACGTATAGGTGTACTCGTACGGCAGATCGCCGGCGCAGATGACAATCCGCTCTGTCTTCTTCTCGGCTCTGCCGAAACGCCAGGAGGCTTTGCCTTCCGAGACTTGCCATTCGCCCTCGCAGAGGATGTTCTTTACTGCTCTTTGCAAGTAGATACTCACTGGTGCCGTCAGGTGGTACTTCCCTAACGGAATAGTGGTGCTTAGTACGGGCGCGTCTATATGGAGTGTGTCAAACGGCTTCGTGTCCGTACTGCCGCGATAGAGTAGCCAGCAATAGGTGAACACACTGCCCGCGCTGCCCTTCGCCGGCTCCTCTTCGCGGATGAGGGCGGTTATCTCGTCCGGTACGCCGGCATCTGAGCAAACCTGCAAATCAAACGGCTCAATACTGCCGGCGTTATATCCGCCGTAAACGGTGATAGTAACACTGCCCCTTGAACTGAGCCAGTCCATCAGACCCGTATCGTCCTTCACTTGGCGCGTGAAGACATACGTATTACCCGCCTCCATTAGTATGTTTTCCAAGGGCAGGGAGGTCATGTCGCTCTGAGGAATCTCCTCTCCGTTGCATAGCCAGCGGTAGGAGTAAATCCCGTTTCCGCCGGAGACGGTGTCTTTCTCATGAATCGTTTCCGTGCATTCCGGGGTACACAGTTTGCGGCTGAAAGTCACGATGGAACCGGGATCTATCGCTTCAAAGACCACCACTACATGCGGGTTCCGGGATTCGGTCATATATGACTTGCACGCCTCTTCCCGGACGCTTCGTGTGAAGGTATAAGTGCCGGGTTTGTCAAAGGTATAAGTCACCGAAGGTGTCTCCACTTGTTCTTCGTCGATATACAAGGGGTTTCGGGTGTCTTCCGGTACGGGTTTCCAGGTCCGTTCTTCTACGATCCATTCGCTCCTTTTTAGCATCCATTTATAGTGGAACACCTCTCCTCCTCCTGACGCGTCTTGAATACTCTGTATAATAGTCGTCATCGGCAGTATGCCGTAGAGCGTGTCGGGTTGCTCTTTTAGTTCTCCCGGGTCGAACTCCTTTCGCACTTTCAGAAACAACCGTCCTTGCGAGCGGGTCCAGTCTGTCTTGCACTGAGCGTCATGTACATCGCGGCGGAAGGCATAATCGCCCGGCACGTCGGTCGGCATGGCCCATGCGTTATAGTCCTCTTGACAAAGCCGGATAGTATCCATCGGCAGGTAGGTCTTGGTACCGTCTTCCGCGGTGATCACCGTGTCGCGGATGAGCCGGTATTGGTAGCTGTACTGCCCGTCCTTTTGCTCGTCGTCCTTGCCGCCGCTGGCCTCCTTGCCGTTGTTGTTCTTCTCTTTAAACTTTACCTCCTCTTCGTTCCAGCAGGCGGAATACTCTCCGCTCAAGAATCCGGCATCGAAGGCTTCGTAGCCCTTCACAATGGTATATACCTGCTTCGCTGCCGGCCCGCAACTGATAGTCAGGATCACCTCCTGGTTGCCGCAAGGGCGTTTCACCAAAGCCGATGCCCCTTTGGGGTTGGAGATATAAATAACATCCGGACTCGGTGAAGACCATTCTCCGGAACCAAAAGCCGAACTGTTCAGCCTCTCCAGACCGATACTGTTCCGCGGGCTGTTTCCTTCTGACGGCGCTCCTACACCTTCCGCACGCATGATCGGCACGGTCTCTGCGTCCAGATAAACGGACTTGACGGAAAGCTCCGAAGCAATATGGTTGGCAAAACAAACCAACTGCGGATGACTTTCATAGCCTCCTGCGGTGCACCGCCATTCATTTTCAGGATTCTCATAATAAGGGCTGAATTCACCGATGAAATCGGACGATTTGGCGATGGCGTATCGGGTGTTGTCCGTGAGGATCGGATCCGAACCTCCGTAACCTGTAGCGTACATACGCGTCAGTTGTTGATCGAAATAAACCAACGTCAAATTAGTCTCCGGGGCTTCGTTCTTGCCAAACAATGCGCCTACATGGTCAGATCCCTTGCAATAACCCATGTTGTAGCAGTTATCCAAAACCGCTGAGGCGTGGTTATAGCCCACCAGTCCGCCTACATGATTATTGCCGTCGGTGATGATTCCGGCGTTGTACGAATAGCTGATACTGCCATGATTAGAGCCTACCAAGCCACCGATATTATTACCATTGTGCGCGATGATCTGCGTCATATTAAAACAGTGGTGTATCTGCCCGCGGTTCGTTCCGATCAGGCATCCTACGTTACTCGCTCCATCCGTCATGATCTGCCCTTGCGCGATGCCTATATGATGAACGACCGCCTCGTTCCCGCATTCGGCAATCAGCCCTGCGCCGGCAGGGAGGAGCGAAGAGAGTATATACAGGTTATAAATCACATGGTTGGCTCCGTCCAACTCGCCCTGAAACGGTTTGGTGGCACTGCCTATCGGTTCCCAACTCGGAGGAGTCGCGCTGCTGCCGCCTAAATCAAGGTCTGCAGCCAGACGAACGGTTTTCCCCGCAAAGTCATCCGTGCGGCTCGCTGCGGCTATCCAGGCTAACTCTTCTGCCGTCCGGACCGTATAGGTTTCTCCGTTGAAATCGGGCATTTGTGTACCTCCGTTCCAGGGAGTCAAGCTCTGCGCAGAGGTATGGGTCGCCCCTAATATCATGCTTATCAGCACAGTATTGATCCACATAAATACGCGTGTCATAAAATCCTGCTTACTCGATGCGTTTTCCGGTTATATCATAGGTACCTTGCGGTGTAATAAAGAGAAGTCGTCCTTCAATAATGGCTTTTTTCTCTGCCCCCTCCGAACAGGTTTTTTCGATGCCGGTGATCACACTCTGTGCATCCGGATCGCCCGGAATGATCGGAGGCGTCGGGATGAGTTCGTTTCCGTTGTACTTCAACTCGCCGTCGTATCCCAAGGTGGCGAAATCGCCGATATAAACGTGCAGCGGAGCATCGTTCTCATCCAAAACGGATAGTACATACGTGTATCGTGAGGCCTCATCCAGACCCGTTACCTTAAACGAAAGCGTGTAAGGTAGGCTTTCATTAGCCTCTAACTTCTTACCCTTCTCTCCCCTTGTGGGGGAGTCGGAGAGGGTTCTTTCCGGAGCGGAGAAAGAGATACCTAACAACTGTCCGTGGTTGCCGAGCGTTAGCTTGCAGAAGACCGCGCCGTCTTTGTAGATATCGATCTGATAACTATGCGCCGCGCTGTCCGTCGGCCAGGTGAAGTCCGCCGTCGTCTCTCCCGGATCGACCGTCACGGTCTTCTGAATGATTTCTTCGCCGTCCAAAGCCACGATGCGGAATCGGGACCAGTATTGCGCAGACCTGTATGCCGCTACACTCCCGGACAGCACATGTACCGTAGCGGTATCCGGCACGCCGTCAAACGTAGCATCATAGATGAGCGGCGGTTGCGCGGCATAGCAAGTGATGTCCGTTACTAACGAATCACCGTAGAAACAATCTTGACCGAGAATAGATACATTCTTGCCGATAACAATGGTCTGCAACTCGCTCCAGTTGGCAAAAGTACTCATCCCCGTTGCAACCAACTTGTCGTTCAGAACCAGGTGTTTCGGGCTGGTGGACAAAGATAATTGATTGAAAACGCCATCACCTAACACATTGAGCGAAGACGGCAAAACCACCGTATCCAACGGACAACCCGCAAAGGCATTGTTTCCGATATTGGTTACCGAATTAGGGATTTTTATTGATCGCAACGCTGAGCAGCCGTTAAACGCTTTCTGGGGAATGACGGTCAGTCCTGCCGGCAGTCTGACGGAATCCAATGCTTCACAAAGGTTGCATAACTGCTCCGGAATCTCCTGCAGACCGGCCGGTAAAACCAGCTGTTTCAGCTTCTTGCAACCCGCAAAAGCACTCGCGCCGATACTCGTCACTCCTTCGGGGATATGGATTTTCTGCAACCGGGAGCAATTCGTAAAAGCACTCGCGCCGATGGCTTTGACCGTCTCCGGCAGGGTGATGGAGTCGTTGTACATAAATTTGCACAACATATTCGGAATGTATTCCACCGAGTCGCCGAAAATGATATAGCTGAAATGGTTCTCTCCCGGCACGTCCGATTCATACCGGACGAAATCATTTGCGTGTATCGCTTCCCACACCATCACTTTGGAGGCACTATTATAATTCTCCGAGCCGAAAGCGCCCCAGCCCATCGTCTTGAAGGTCTTCGGGAAGAAGACCGTGTCGCCTATATTCGTACAATTGTAGAAAGCCATATCACCGATGGATTCGAGGCAATCCGACCATCTGACCTTTCTCAAAGCGGTGCAAAAAATGAACGCCTGAGTGTCGATCGTCTTGATTCCTTTCCCCAAATCGGCGCTGGTCATCTTGGTACATTCCTGAAAAGCATACGCACCTATACTGACCACGCTGTCCGGCAGCACAATCGACTGCAGGTTATAACACCCGTGGAAAGCGTTCGCGCAGATTGAAGTGAGCCCTTCCGGGAAGGAGACGGTCTTCACATACTCCCTTTTCGGATAGTTACTCAAATCGTCCGACGTCATTGCTCCGCGGCCTTCGATCACCAGATGTCCGGTCCCCGAATCCAACGTGTACGTCAACTCCGGTCCCACACTGCCGGTATAGACCGTCGCAAAACCATTACCTGCCATCAGAGGCAGAATAACCAAGAGTACAAAGATTGTCTTTTTCATAGGTTTTTATGTTTAATTAACGGGTATTATTTTATTGCCGTCCAAGGAATATACCTCGCCGTTATGCTGAATGAGAATCGGCTCGTTTTCTCCGGTTTCAACGCTTTTTTTCGGTTCTTCGGAGGAGAGCGCAACAGGATCTTTCTTTTCCGAATCCCGAAGATAAATCACCCCTCCGGAGACCATTGCGGTTATTATCAGCAAAGCGGCTATCCCTATATAAATATTTCCGGTATTATTTTTCATTGGATTAGTTTGTTTCTATTCAATCCGTTTGCCTTGCACATCGTACATCCGTCCTTCGTACATCAGATAGATTTGTCCGTTGAGAATTACCTTTGTATTTGGTACTTGGTCACTTGGTTCATTGTCCACTCCTGTCAGTATATGAGACTCCGGATCGTTCGGAATAACCGGCGGGGTCGGAATCAGTTCATTTCCGCCTTCTTCCAATTCGCCAGGGTAACCCATTGTCGCAAACGCACCGGTGTAAACGTGCACAGGTGTGCCGTTTGCGCTCAACGCGGAGAGTACGTAGTTATACCGCGTGGCTTCATCCAGACCTGTCACCATGAACGAGAGCGAAGCCGGAATGATGCTTCCCGGATTGCTCCGCGACGGGGCGTTGAATGAGATTCCTAACAGCTGTCCTGTCTTACCCAACGTCAGTTTGCAGAACACCTCGCCGTTCTTGTAGATATCTATCTGGTAGGAAGAAGCGGTACTATCCGTCGGCCAGACAAAGTTTGCCGTGGTCTCTTCGGCATCGACGGTCACATAGTTGATCTCCTCTTCTTTCGGCATCCGGAATCGTCCCCAGACAGGATCCTCCGCGTAAGCGGCAATACTCTGAACCGGCACGAAAAGCCATGCGCTGTCCGGTACTCCGGCAAATGTTGCGCTCTCTACCAACGGCGGGTAAGCCGCACGGCTACGAATCTCCGTAATCAAAGAGTCATTCTTGAAAGCATCGGCATCAATCATCGCCGTCTTTTTGCCAAATTGCACTTCCTTCAGCGCCGAGCAACCTGCAAAAGCATTACTCCTGATATGGCGCACCTCGTCGGGAATGACTACTTCGGTAATTTTCTTTTGATTAAAGAACGCACCGTTACCGATCAGATTCAGTTCGGACGGCAGAACCAGAGTATCCAACGAGCAGTTCTGGAAAGCGCCGCCTTCAATCGTACGGACGCTGTTAGGTAGATTCACCTTCCGTAGCGCACTACAGTTCGAGAACGTATATTCGCGGATACTCGTCACTCCTTCGGGAAGCGTGATCGATAGGAGCGAGGAGCACTCGCGGAATGCACTCTTGCCGATACCATTCAACCCTTCCGGAAAATTGATATCCTGCAAAGCACTGCAACTCCAAAAGGCATTGTCATCGAGAAACTTGACTCCGGAAGGAAGGGTGATATGCTGTAGCGCATTGCAACTGCTGAAAGCACTGCTCTGGATACTGTCTAACGTGGAGGGAAGGACAACCTCTAACAACGCTTGGCAGGACATAAAAGCATTTTGGGGAATGACATGTACACCTTCAGGAATCCTGATAGAGGATAACTGGTCACAATAATAGAAAGCCCCTTGTCCGATGTAGGTTAAAGAAGATGGCATTTTTACATACTTTAGCTTGTGATTCGAGCCAAAGGCTTGATATCCGATGGAATCGACACTTTCCGGCAGAATGATGGTGTCGCAATAGGTGGCATAGCAAAGCTGATCTGGGATAGAAACCACCTGCTCTCCAAATACAATTTTGGAAATGCAATATAGCGGCGCGCTCCATCCTTTTTGGCCTTCTATTTGCTTGCAATTTCTGGCGTTCCAGATGGCTGTGAGGTTGCGGGCTTTGGACGAGTAAACGCTAAATGCACCGATTCCTATATATTTCAGGCTTTCAGGAAAAACAATGGTTCCTTGCAATGAAGTGTCCTGCATAAATGCGTAGAAGCCAATATATTCAAGGCCATCATTCAGTTCCAGTTTTTCCAAAGAAGAGCAATGTATAAAGGCGGAGTCACCGATACTCTTCAATCCTTTGCCGCAATGCACCTCTTTAATACCTATGCAGGATTGAAAAGCCATCTTCCCTATTGAAACCACGCTGTCCGGCAGCGTCACCGACTCCAACGCAGGACAATGACTAAAGGCTCTTCCATTAACGGATGTCATTCCCTCGGGAAAAACAATGTGCTTGATATAAACACGCGAAGCGTAATCTCCGAACGTCCACCCGGACATCTCTCCGCGCCCGCTGATGACCAGAGTGCTGTCCTCGGAATTCAGTGTCCACGTCAGATGCTCTCCGCACACGCCGTTATATACCGTTGCGTGCATGCTGCTTGCCATCATCGCCAGGCAAACAAGAACAATACATACTTTCGTTTTCATATAACTGTCAATTATCAACTATCAATTATCAATTATCAATTATCAATTATCAACTGTCCGCGTACATCGTACATCCGTCCTTTGTACATTATATAGATTTGTCCGTTCAAGAGAATTTTTCGTATTTGCGGATAGGTACCGATGAAATCGGATGTTTCTTCAAGACTTGTGGTTATCTCCTGCCCTGTTTCACTATCGGCAGTATGGAAGCAACCGGAGACCGTGCTAATCGTCTGACTGCTGCTGTCTTCGCCGCTAATAGTGTACCAATAATCGGTATTGGCCTGCAGCCCGTCCAGAGTATAGAAGAACAGCCGCTCCGAATAGGTGCTGTCTGCATCTTCCTGAGCGCGTGCCGGTGCATGGGAAACAAAATGCAGACCGGTTACCACACCGTTGCGGTCAAAAGTGATATAAAACGCCTCTTCCGTGTGCGCGCTGTCTTCATAAACATGAAGTACATAAGTCTCTGCGTTTGGTACAGATTTCCAACTGAACAAGGCATTGTGCGCATCTGCCATCACCGGAAAGAGGTCACTTCCGTCATGGTTTTGAGCCAGACGGACTGCTTTGCCGACATAGCGGTTATCTATGGTTATGGACGGAGACCCGTATGCCAGACAATAATATCCGCCATTTGTTCCATTCGGGGTAGAGGTCCAATAACGAGCTGTTTGCGAAGCATATACCTTCGTACAATAATCTTGGCTCTGCCAGTCCTTTGTCCGCTCGTACGTAATCGGCAGAAAAACAGCCCCTGCCATTTCCATCAGCGTCCACTCGTCAGTCGTATAGTTATTGGGAGCGGCAGTAGAGTCTGTGCTGTTGGAGGGTTTGAAATGCAAGCCGGCAGGAATAACCCAGTTATCCGGCAGCAGAATAGAACCGTTCACGCCGTTCACCGTTCCGTTGGCATAGAGCGAAGCGGCGTTTTCGCGTCCCCGGTAGAGGTAGTCCCACTCGTCCTTGGTCATTGTACGCCATAGGTTACGAGCATTGCCGCCATTACTGATGGCATTATTCCCCCATTCGTTATAGGAACCATAATTGCTGTTTTTCGTGCTGCTGGCTGTGGGATTATTACCTGTCCCCCAACCAAAGAGATCCAGCCATCCTTCATAGGTCCATACCCATCCGTCAACCGAGTACTGATAGCTTCTGATACGCTCGTTTGCCGTACCTAAAAAATCCCATTGGTTCTCGGCGAAACGCCATGTGTTTGTGCTAGGTTGGTACTGTAAGTTGCCACGCGAGAAAGCCACCGTGTCGGTTGCGCTGATGGCAAACTTACCCCTCAATGCACCTTCCGTCGCCTGCAAGTTGCTTGCCATCATCGTCAGGCAAACAAGAATAATACATACTTTCGTTTTCATGATTGTATATTATTTTATCTGGTTTCCTTGTACATTGTACATTGTCCCTTTGTACATTATATAGATTTGTCCGTTGCGGAGGATCTTGTGTACATTCTCTTTTTCTTCGATGAAATCGATATCTTCTGTACTTTCGCCCTCTCCTTTTGTGCGGAACGAACCGTGGGTGGATTCAAATGCTTTTTCCTCAGCATTGCGTCCCACTACGGTGTACCAATACTGCGTTCCGGGCGTCAAGCCGTCCAAGGTATAGGTGAATTGTTCCACTTCGGCATATTTCTTCGGTGCATGACGTACAAAATTGATAGAAATCACCCTTCCTGTTTTGTCAAACACCACATAGCAAATCTCTTCTGCTTGCGCCGCGTCTCTGTACACATGCAGCACGTATGTCTCCGCGCCTTCTACTGCTCCCCATGTAAACATCGCACTTGTCTCTTCCGGCTCGATGGATACGGGCATTCTGTCTTCTTGGAGACCTTCGCGCAATGCCGTGTAATGATACTCGCTTATCGAGTTGGCATAATGGTTGGTAAAATCAACATATTGGATCTGTTTGATACGTCTGTCGGCTACGGGACTGAAAGAAGGTCTGTTGTTTATATTGATGCGCTCTTCTTTCATGCCGTACGATGCAGGAGAAAGTACCGGTTCCTCCGACAAAGAATTGCCGTAACTGAACGCCCATTGTTGCGTATCTTCTATTCCGCGTTCGCAGGTCCCGCCTTGTGCAATCAGAGACAGCACATTGCCCTCTTCGTCAAACTCCGCCCGCTTGCTGTAGGCATTGTTGGACACGCCGGAGCAATAGAACTCGTTTTTGGTGGTATTCCATTTGTAGTTGTCCGCCGTCGTCCAGTCCTCTGCGTCGCCTGCGTAGTAGTAGACAGACCGTGTATCAGGTCTCAGAGCGGTCTTGTCTGCGTTCATGGCAAACGTCGTTCGCTCCACCACGCGCTGCAACTCGTCCAATACAACATAGTCATTAAACACCGGCACATATTCACCGCCCCAACGCTGCTCGGCTTGAAGCCATGATTCGTATTGAATCATACCGTACCATTTCGGGTCTTCCTCATTGCGATAGTAATAGACATACCGCATGTTCGGCACATTATATCCGATATTTGCTGTCTTGTATGTGGTGCGCTCCTTGATCCGTCCCTGTTCATCGTAAATCACATCATTGTGGTGCATGGTTTGCGTCAGAACAATTTCGTCTCCTTCCCATCCGTAAGTCTCTACGTACAGCAGAATACCTTCTTTAGAATACGAGCTGTAGTTCTTGGTGTGTTTTATGTCTGAAATCTGCCAAGTCTGTGTGTCTGCGTTTTTATTGTACCACGTCGTTTCCCGTGCTACGTCGGCAGTCATATCATTCGGGAAATAGGTATATTGCTCGTAATATGTTGTATCTACAAATTCTTTGTTCTCATTGATGCGATAAGTAATGTGGCTCACTACTCTGCCGATTTCATCATATTGGTTCACTTGCCAACTGCCGTACTTGTCTTCGGAATTATACCAACCTATTTCATTTCCTATTGTATCGTAGTAGGTTATATTCCCATTATTATAGTTATGGGAATAGATATTGCCATCGGCTCCGATTGACATATATCCAACGACATTTTTGGCATATGCATGAAGGATTGTATCATAGGTAAAAGCATAGAAATAACTTGGCTCCCATCGATAGTTCTTCCATTCGTACTCAAAGGCAGAAAGCGGTTCGCCGTTTTCGCCTAAACTCACTCGCAAATCCAAACCGGACGTGCATTCCCACTGGTGACTCTCTGTGTTATATACCTCATTCCACCTGTACCAATTTCCGAAGCCATAACGATACGTCTTGTCTATCATACGGGTAATCGGGCTGGCATTCCATTGAAGGCTCGCAGTAAGCGTATATTCAGGCGTCATTTCCGAAGTTGTGATCCACTCGTCTATTGCGGGACGCTTTTCTTGCGTCTTGGAATAAACCACTTCACCCTCGTTGCCGTATTCCGTCCGCTTGACCGTCCAAATGCCGTTTTGCAGCGTCGTGTCCAGACGCAGCGTGCAACGGCGCTCCGCGTCGTAACTATAAACGGAGTTGGAATAAGCCGTCAGTACACTGTCTTCATCATTATATCTCCATGAACGCACGTGTTGCGGATACGTCTTATTGCCGGTAGCGTTTTTCTCTATCAGGAATTCCTCGTCGCGACGGTTGCTCGTCGCGGTCTTGCGCGTGAACACATCGTCCAGATAGATCTCTGTGGTAGTGATTAACTCTGTTGTATCAATCCAATTATCATAACGTGCATGAGCCCAACTCGACTTGCCGGTAATACGCCCGCTGCGGTAATAGGTCTCGTTGCCATACGTGCTATTACCCTCGTATGTGCGAATCACTCCGCCATTCTCATTGTACTCCGTACCGCTTTCTAAACTTCCATTGTAGTCCCATATTTTTTCCTGTATCCACAACCGGTGGTTGCGGTATTTGTTGCGACCGTATGTATTCCATTGGTTTTTCCATTGCTGCGCTTTGGCATTGAAATAATAACTGATGGATTCCAAGGTCGAGTCCGTCTCCGCATGATAATAGCGCATAGATGGCTTCCAAAGACCCGATGAATCCAACCGATAAACGGAATAGTCATAGTTGCGGATCTGGCGGATCAGATGACCATCTTCGTCAAAGATATTCCGGTACGTGTCATACGCATAGTCATAACGCTGGCTCAATTCAAATGCAGCCTCATCCAGTTCCTGCAAATCGGAGATGTTGAGGGCGGAATCGATCAGATTCTCCCCTTCAAACAACATCCGGCTCGGATGCCTGTACTCATACACGGTATGCGCGCCTTCTTCGCCAAAATCACAGTACACGTACTTGCCGCTATACGGATTGATGCGGTAGTAATACTCTGTCGCATTGACATAATAGATGGTAGTATTGGTTTCTACCAGACTATCCGGCGCGTAGAAATAATTCACGTGCTTATACTCTGTTCCTCCGCCTTCGTCACCCGTCTGGAGCGTGTTAATACGGATACTGTCCAGACGCCACGCGTAATCATTGCCTGCATTTTCCTGTGCAAACACGCTGCTTGCCATTCCTATCAGGCAAACAAGAATAATACATACTTTTGTTTTCATATAACTGTCAATTATCAACTATCAATTATCAATTATCAACTGTCCTCGTACATCGTACATCCTTCCTTCGTAAATCAGATAAATCTGTCCGTTACGGAGGATCTTGCCGTTCGAACCCTCAAAAGTGCCGGTTTCATCGGATATTTCTTCGATAGCTGTCGGCGTGTTCGCTCCGAGAGTAGCAAAGGATCCGGAGGCGTAGAAGAGTTCCGTATTATTGGCATCGGAAGCGGTCATCGTGAACCAATAGTCGGTGCCCTCACTCAAACCGTTGTAACGGAACGAGAAGGAAGCAGCGGTGTTCATCGCCCGGCGCGCAGGTGCGTGCTTGGAGAAGTCGATCTCAACGAGCTGTCCCATTGAGTTGAACGTCAGCGTACAAATCTTCTCCGTACGCTCTTCATTCGCCCAGATGATGAGCGTGTAGTAACTGGCACCTTCCACGGCCGGCCATGTGAACTGCACGCTGTGGTTGTCAGTTTGTGTCTCTACTTCCGGTTCCTTTTCCGGCAGACCTAACAGTGTGCTGTCCACTTGGATGTTAAAGCCGTTCCATATGCTGTTGGCACGATAAATATCCGCGAGCGAGTCACAAGGTACTAAAAGCACCGTTTGTGCTTGGTTAAGAAGATTGAACGAATTGCTTTGTGCCGCCGGAACAGACATCATCGGTGCTACGATGGTATCAATAGACGGTGTGTTGTCATTGTAGCCGGACATATATCCACCGAAAACCTCCTTTTCCAACAAACTGATGTTTTTGGGGAGAATCAGTTTGTTTTTGTTCACAGCTCTCAGCGAACCCGACCGCAAAGTGGTCACTTGATCCGGAATAATAATATCCTCTCCGTCATGCTTGGGCGGATAGAGCGCCAGAGCCGTCGTGTCTGCCGAATAAAGCACACCGTCTATCGCTCGGAAATACGCGTTCGCTTTCGGCATTCGTACATACCATATATTGGGACACTGACCGAAAGCGTACTCTCCGATTGTTTGGAGATTACTGCCGATCTCCAACATCTCCAGTTTCGCGCAGTTGCGGAACTGACCTTTCCCGATGATGCGGTTGTTAACAATCGCTTTCCTCAGTTCCCCAGAAGCGGCAAACACTTCTGTACCTATCGAGTCCACGGAGGCAGGAATGGTTATTTGCTCCATCTGGTAAGAATGGAAAAATGCTTCGTCATCTATTTTTTCCAGTGAGTCCGGCAACACATAGGCACGATTATCATAGAATGCCCCTAAACTGTTGCCATGAAAGGCATATTTGCCGATGGTTTTCACACTCGGCATTTGCAGGTCATACATAGAGGATGCGCAAAACGCCTCATAGGCTATATGTTGCACACTTTGCGGAAGCGTGCAGGAGATCTGCAATGCCGACGGACAATAGACCACCGTGTCCATATTAATAGTGAAAAGCATGCCATTCCATGAGGTGTAGTGCCGGTTTCCTTGTGCCACCGTGATACTATTTATTCTGCCACCACTGATAGCTCCGAACTCAATATGTTCCAAAGAGGCTGGAAAGGAGAGCGTCTTGATACCTGCGTTGATGGTGAAATTGAGAGCACTACGCCCAATATATTTGACACCTTCCGGTATAGTCAGTTTCGTTATTTTCCCACATCCGTAGAAAGCACTACTGCATATAGCCTGAATGCCCGTCGGTATCGTATAGGCACCTTGATAATTCATCGGCATCAACACAAACATGCTGTCGTTGTAAATGGGATCTTGGAGCGCATCTAATATATAGAACGCCCACGGACTGACCTCTTGGACCGAATTAGCTAACTGAACGCGCTGCAAGTTAGGCATTTGTTCAAACGAACGCTGCTCGATATACGTCACGCCTTCCGGCACGCGGAACTCAATGAGTCCTGCCTTCCAGAACGCCTCAAAAGGAATCTCTGTGATCGTACTGTCCGGAATGATACACGATGTCAGATTAGTGCATCTGAGGAATGCATTTTTGCCTAAATTACGCAGGGTTTGTGGCAAGACAATAGATGTCAGTTGATTGCAATCGGCAAAAGCATCGTCTGCCATACTCGTAACCGCGTAATGTGCGCCCTCGTACGTCACCGTGTCATTAATAACGATGTCACCAACAGCGGTGTTGTTACTCTGTACCGCTATTTGTGCTGTCATGGCGGTGTTGTCCAGCGTATAATAAACGCTGTCAATAAAAACCTTTTGTGCGTAGGCGCACGTTCCTTTTAATACTACCGCTGCAAAGAGCAGAACGAAAAACGTGATTTTTTCCTTAGCCGCAGAGGCACGATTTGGCAAAAACTTTTTCATGCGATTTTAAGTTTTGAAATTCGGTGCAAAATTACTGCTTTTTTTTGACATGTGCAAATTTTGCAGTTGTACGAGGCGGTTTTTCTAAATTTGTAAGTACTTGAATATCAGGCAGTTGCAAATTGCGGTCCCGGAAATAGTTGTACGACCGGCGAAGAGGGCTTGCGAAGGGTTGCAATCTTACGTGGTAATCTGCCTCTTCGAAGCTGATTTCCTCCACTTCGACTTGATTTTCTCTGGCTCGTTTGGCTTCTTTTTGGAGCTGGCGATAGATGGCTACATAGACGTATTGATAAAAGCGAGAATAGGCCTTGAAACCTTCTTCGGGTTTTCCGCCGCCTTTATAAACGGTGAAATAGTGGTGGAAGAACCGAATCCGCCATTCGATACCCTCCGGCGTGTGGTCTTTTTCCAATGCGTGCGCACGTCGTTGTGCCTCTTTGATCAGCTCTCTGTTGGCTACGCAGGCTTCCGGCCAGTATTTCGGGAAATGGAAGGTATATAACTCAAACAATCCCTCTCTGAACCGTGAGGGACGAAGGACAATGCGTTTTTTGTATTTTTGTCCCTCTTTCACTTCGTCCGTCGCACCTCTCCAATAATCGATGCCCTTAGGGAGACGACAGTAGTACACACCCCTTTTATGAGGCGTGGAACCTGCCGGAAGCGGCACAAATTCAAAACCGCTGCGTTTTAAATCCTCAATGATCTTTGTTTTCAGATGTTTGCCCATAATCCTCCTGATTTTTTATGCATCTTTAGCTCAAATTCTAAGCATCATTAACTCGCGTCCTATGCTTTCTAGACTTTATTACTTTTACTATACTCCTAATTCACTTATTTACAGCCAAATAAGTGCCTTTTACCCGTATTTTAAATAAATCGTCTGCAAAAGTACAAATTTTTTCTCAAAAATGCAAATTTTCCCATAGAAAAACATTTTTTTATATAATAATTTGCATAAATGCAAAAGTTTTACTACCTTTGCACTCAAAAATAAGACCATGCAATCCTTCAGGCGTTCATATACTATCCTTCTTGCACTTTTTGCCGCGGCTCTCGCGGTCGTATCCTGCGGCAGGAGGGGTTCTGCGGCGGTGGAGAAGTTGGAGCAGGGGGAGGCGAATTATAAGGCGGGGACGACCTCTAATTATGCGAGCCATTATGAGGAGTCGGTTTATTACCTGAAACAGGCGGAGGAGGCGTTTCTGGATGTCGATCCGGCGGCGTTATCGCCGGAGATGCAGAGAAAGCGGACGAAGTTGTTGGGGCTGACGTGGTTTCATTTGGGAAACACTTCCGAGAGCGAGATGCTGTACGAGATCGCCAAGGAATACTACCGCAAGTCCGTTCCGCTGCTTCGGGAGAGTAAGAACCTTACTTATCTGGCTTGCGCGTACCGGGACATCGCGCGTACGACGGCGCTGACGGAGGGAGAGCAGGATAGTGTGCTGTATTATTTTGACGAAGCAGAACGTTTTGCGCGCGAGGCGCAGAGTACGGTTCTTGAGTTGGATATACGGGCGTACCGATATCAGCTTTGTTTTCCGGACAGCATCCCGCAGCGGTTGGAAGTATGCCGTCGGTTGGCGGAGGAGTTTGGTGCGCACGCGAGGTATTCAGAGATCGTGGAGCTTCTTCTGAGCGAAGCGGAGACCGATTCGGCGGCGTATTATCTGGAGCGTTTGCAACCGAAGGACTCCGCGTACGCGTATTGGTTTGAGCAGAGTTACACGTATCTGCAGAGTAAGATCTTGCAGCAAGAAGGCAAGTCGGGCGAGGCATATTCGCTTTTGTTGGATTTGTACGATAGGAAGATCGAGGAGTTGCGTCGCGATGCGGGTTCGCGGACATATGCGCTGACGCTTCATTATGATGTCGCGCGTGAGCAGCAGTTGGCGCAGGAGGCGCTTCGTGAGCGGTCGTGGCAAAGGAAGATCTCGTTGGTGCTGATCTTGTTGTTGGTACTTTCCGTGGCGTTGTTCTTCGTCTCGTGGCGGTATTGGCAGCACCATAAAAAGGAACAGGCTGCGGCTTTGCGGGCGTTGCAGGACAAGTATGCGCAGCAACTTCAGTTGGCTCTGGAGCGGCTGAAGCAGAAAGTGAATTTGACGCGGGAGATGGAGCTGCAGCGACTTCGGGGTAATGAGCCGGAGTTTCCGAAATGGCTGCAGACCTACCGTGACGAGCAGTTGACGCTCAGTAAGGAGAGTATCGACGAACTTATCGGTTCGATGGATACCGCTCTGGACGGGGCTATCAGCAGGTTAAGGAAGGAGTATCCGGCTTTGACGGAGTCCGATATGCAGTTTGCTATCCTGAGTATCATCGGCGCTTCGGACAGCGATATGGGTATCTTGCTGAACGTCCAGAAGCAGACTATCTACCACCGCCGCCAGATCGTGCGCAAGCATGTGGATCCCGCCATCGAAGATATAGACGCATGGCTCAGGAAATATATCCTTACTCCTAAACTCTAATCCCTGATTTCTTTGATTTCTTCGTAGGTAAAACCTCGTTGGAGGAGGAAACGGAGACGTTTGTCTTCGGAGTCGGTTTTGCGGGCACGGATGAGCTTGCGTAAGTTGTCAAAATACGCGGTTTCATCGATGTTTTCCAGCGCAGAACGGATTTCCGATTCGGGAAGTTGCAAAGCCCGCAGACCTGCCTGGATCTTGAGTCGCCCCCAAGACTGGTAGGCGACTTTGTCATGGACGTACGCTTCGCAAAAACGGCGGTCGTTGAGGAAGTTGTCGGCGTAGAGATTTTGCTCGATGGAATCGGCGATTTCTGCATCTTGCAGTCCCCACTCGTAGAACTTACGACGTACATCTGCGGCACAATGTTCCGCGCGGGCACAATAGGCTTGGGCTTTAGCGAGCCATTCGAGCTTCGATAATTCGGTCTTTGCCATAGATATCTTTGGTGATTTGGATGTCGGTATAGCCTAATCCGCTTAGCATGGCGGATAGTTGGGGTCCGTAGGCTTCGTTGATCTCGAAAAATAAACCCCTTTCCCGACCTTTCTCCTCAAGGGGCAAGGAGAACAACTCTGCGATGCGGCGGTAGAAGAGCAAGGGGTCTGAGTCGGGGACGAAGAGGGCGGAGTAGGGTTCGAAATTCAGGACGTTCGGCCGCATGGAGGTTTTTTCTGACTCGCAGATATAGGGAGGGTTACTGACGACGATGTCGTATTTAGGATTTAGGATTTCGTATTTAGGATTTTCTTCGTTGGAATCGAAGATATCTGCGACCTGAAAGTTGACATCGACCTTATTGCGGCGGGCATTCTCACGGGCTGTTTCGATCGCTTCGGGGGAGATGTCGATGCCGGTGACGGACCATGAGGGATGCGCTTTCTTGAGTGCAAGGGCTATACAGCCACTTCCTGTACCTACGTCGAGGACATTTACCATTTGGTCATTTACCATTTGGACATTTATTCTCTCGACGAGTTCGGCGGTTTCGGGGCGGGGAATGAGGGTGGCAGGAGTGACGAGAAGGTCGAGGCCGCACCATAAGGTATGGCCGAAAATATACTGAATCGGTTCAAAATGCAGGAGCCGGGAGATGATTTCCTGCGATTTCTCTTGCATAATTGGAGAAAAAGTAGTATCTTTGCACCCGAATTGCAATTCGGTGCGGCTTTTGCCGGTGAGTTCTTCCATGATCCACCACGCCAGAGAGCGGGCTTCGTCCTCCGGATAAGCCGTCTGAAGTTGCGAACTAATTTGACTGATTATTTGTTTCACGGTGCAAAGTTACAAAAAAATAATGAAATACGCAAATTTTGCTTATGAATTACGAACAATATATAGCTCGATGTATTGAAATTGCCCGTCGCGGGGAGTATTATGTGGCGCCGAACCCGATGGTGGGAGCGGTGCTGGTAGGGGAGCCTAACCCCGACCCTTCCCTTAAAGGAAGGGAGGTCATTTTGGCGGAGGGATGGCATGAGCGGTTTGGCGAAGGGCACGCGGAGGTGAATTGTTTTAAGAGCCTCGAGAAATCGAAATATCGCGATATCGATTTATCGAAATGTACGTTGTTTGTTAGTCTGGAGCCTTGCAGCCATTACGGGAAGACGCCGCCTTGCGCGAAGTTGATTATCGAGAAGGGTGTCGGGAGAGTTGTTGTCGGGATGTTAGACCCGAACCCGTTGGTAGCCGGAAGAGGCGTGAAGATGCTTCGTGAGGCAGGGATAGAGGTGGTGGTCGGTGTACTGGAGAAAGAATGCCGGGAGCTGAATAAACGGTTTCTGATGCTGCATGAGCACCATCGTCCGTATGTGGTGCTGAAATGGGCGCAGACGGGGGACGGATTTATTGACCGAAACAGAAGGCCTACCCCCGCCCCCTCCCTAAAAGGAGGGGAGAATGAGGAGCATCTTCAAGGTGCTCTTGCAATCTCGACGGAGCGGACGAAGGCGATAGTGCATCGGATGCGGGCGGAAAATATGGCGATTATGGTGGGGACGAATACAGTGATTATGGATAACCCGCGGCTGATGACGACTCATTGGGAGGGTCGCAACCCGATACGCGTGACGGTCGATCGGCATGGACGGATACCGATGGAATCGAAGATTTTTGAGCGGAAGGAGAGTGATTACGCAGGAATCGACCCGGTGATTGTTTATCGGGAACGGACCGACTGGGAGTATATATTAGAGGATCTCGCGGGAAGAGGTATTCACTCGGTTATGGTCGAAGGCGGGACGACGTTGTTGAGTCATATTATTGAGACGGGTCTCTGGGACGAGATGCATATCGAGGTGGCACCGGAGATCACGATCGGCGAAGGAGTAGCGGCTCCAAACGTCAATCTGTCCGATTTCAACGGAGATTTGGAGGTGGTGGATGGGCATAAGTTATATACGATTTATCGAAAATAATGAAAAAAATGCGCAAAAAATTTGCGTATGTCAGAAAAAAGCAGTACCTTTGCAGCCGCTTTTGTGAGAAAGCGTAATAAATGTGGCGAAGTTTTGATACAAGTATGATGCTTTAGCCACCATTGTTTAACTCTCATTTACCGGGTGGGCTCGTAAATGACCAAATGGTAAATGACCAAATTGTAAATGCTTTTATGTATTTAACTTCTGAGAAGAAAGCAGAGTTGTTCGCAAAGTACGGCAACGACGCAAAAAACACCGGTTCTGCTGAGAGCCAGATCGCATTGTTCACCTTCCGTATCAACCACCTGACCGAGCACCTGAAGGAAAACCGCAAGGACTTCGGTACAGAGCGCGCGCTGACCGCTTTGGTAGGAAAGCGTCGTCGTATGTTGGATTACCTGAAGGGCAAAGACATCGAGCGTTACCGCGCAATCATCAAAGAACTCGGTATCCGTAAGTAATTTTGCGGAATTTTTTGAGAAAAGAATGGCATACACTTGCGTATGTCATTTTTTTTTACTACCTTTGCACTCGAATTAATTATGATTGAGATTAAACCATATATAGAGCATGCGGTGCTGGTGGGTCTGATAACGCCGAGCCAGCCGGAGGACAGAACGAAAGAGTACCTGGATGAGTTGGCGTTTCTGGCCGATACGCACGGCATTGTGCCCGTCAAGCGGTTCACGCAACGACTCGACCAACCCAATACCGCCACCTATGTCGGCGAAGGAAAACTCGAAGAGATAGACCAATATATCGCTGAGCATCATCCTATAGATGTGGTGATCTTCGATGACGAACTCTCGCCGCGGCAGATACGCAACATAGAGAAAGCGCTTAATCATAAAGGTCAGCCTGATGTCCGCGTCATTGACAGGACGATATTGATTTTGGAGATCTTCCTGCAGCGTGCGCAGACGAGTTACGCGAAGACGCAGGTAGAGATGGCGCATCTGCAATATATGCTTCCTCGCTTGACGAGGATGTGGAGCCACCTGGACCGTCAGCGCGGTGGTGGCGGCACGAATCGTGGTATGGGTGAGACGCAGATAGAGGCGGACAAGCGCGTCATCGGGCAGCGCATCGCATTGTTGCGCGAGCAGCTGAAGACCATCGACAAACAGATGGCGACCCAGCGTCAGCACCGAGGAAAGATGGTGCGCGTGGCGTTAGTGGGGTACACGAACGTGGGCAAGAGCACGCTGATGAACCTGCTGAGTAAGAGCGAGGTCTTCGCGGAGAACAAACTCTTCGCGACGCTCGACACGACGGTGCGTAAGGTGACGATCGAGAACCTGCCGTTCCTGCTGAGCGACACGGTAGGGTTCATCCGCAAGCTGCCGCACCACCTCGTCGAGTCCTTCAAATCAACCTTGGACGAGGTGCGGGAAGCAGACCTCCTCATCCATGTAGTAGATATATCCCACCCTAATTTTGAGGAGCAGTACGAGGTCGTGGAGCAGACGATAAGGGAGATATGCAAAGAGGAGAAGCCGACGATTGTGGTGTTTAACAAGATCGATAACTTCTCGTACGTCCCGAAAGAGGAGGACGACCTGACGCCGATGCAAAGGGAGAACTACTCGTTGGCGGATTTGCAGAAGACCTGGATGGCGCGGCTGGGCGAGGACGCGATCTTCATCTCCGCGCGCAACAAAGAGAATATCGACGCGCTGCGTGCGTTGCTGTACGACCGTATCAAGGCGATTCACGTGAAGCGGTATCCGTACAATGATTTTCTTTTCCAGAACTACGAAGAGACAGATAATTACGAAGAGACAGATAATTAACAATATAGTTTAACTTTAAAATTGTACCATTATGAATGAAGAATTGAAACAAGTAATGGCCGTAGCCGAGGCTTGGACGAAAGAGCCGTTTGACGCTGAGACCCGCGCACAAGTGAAGGCGATGATGGAGGCGGAGGACAAGACCGAACTCATCGATGCTTTCTACCGCACCCTCGAGTTCGGAACGGGCGGTCTGCGCGGCATCATGGGTCCGGGTACGAACCGCATGAACAAGTACATCGTTGCGATGGCAACGCAGGGTTACGCTAATTACATGCTGAAAGTGCAGAAAGAAGGCGGTTTTGAGCACGTGCAGGACGGTCGCGTAGCGGTTGTCGTTGGCCACGACTGCCGTAATAACGGTCGGCTCTTTGCGGAGACGGTAGCCAACATCTTCTCTGCGAACGGCATCAAGGTGTATCTGTTTGAGAGCCTGCGTCCGACGCCGGAAGTGAGCTTCGCTATCCGGCATCTGAAATGTCAGGGCGGTGTGAACGTGACGGCTTCTCATAACCCGAAAGAGTACAACGGCTATAAGGCCTACTGGGAGGACGGTTCGCAGGTGCTGCAGCCGCATGACCAGGGTATCATCGACGAGGTGAACAAAGTGACCCTCGCGGATGTCAAATGGGAGGCGAACAAGGACCTTATCGAGATCATCGGCGGCGAGATGGATTATGACTACATGATGGCTGTCAAGGACGTGATGATCGACCAAGAGAGTATCCTTCGTCAGAAAGACCTCAATATCGTCTATACCCCGATGCACGGAGCCGGTCGTCAGATCGTACCGATGTGTCTGCGCAGCTGGGGCTTCCAGAATATCCACGTGGTGCCGGAACAGATGGTGATCGACGGTAACTTCCCGACGGTTGTTTCCCCGAACCCCGAAAACGCTGAGGCTATGACCCTCGGTATGAAGTTAGGTACGAAGTTGGGCGCCGACCTCGTTATCGCGAGTGACCCGGATGCGGACCGTATCGCCATCGTCTGCCGCAACGACAAGGGCGAGTGGGTCATCATCAACGGTAACCAGACCAACATCATGTTCCACTACTACATCATCAATAATATGAAGCGTCTGGGTAAGATGCGTCCTGACATGTATATCGTCAAGACCATCGTGACCTCGGAGCTCATCCGCAAGATCGCGGATGCTCAGGGTGTGACGCTGACCGACGAGTACACCGGCTTCAAGTGGATCGCCAACCGCATCCGTATGTGGGAAGGCAAGCGCAAGTATATCGGTGGCGGTGAGGAGAGTTTCGGCTTCCTGCCGTACGACGCTGTCCGTGATAAATGTTCGCCGTCCTCTATCTGCTTGATCTGCGAGATCGCTGCGTACGCGAAGGACAACGGCATGACGCTGTACGACTACCTGCTGAAGATCTACGCGGACTACGGCTTCCAACGCGAGACGACGATCAATGTCGTTCGCCCGGGTAAGACAGGTGCCGAGGAGATCCAGCAGATGATGAAGGACTACCGCGCTAACGCTCCAAAGGAGATCGCCGGCGAGAAGGTATGCCTCATCAAGGACTATAAGACCCTCAAGCAATGCAAGCTCGAGAACGGCGAATGGAAAGAGTCCGCTATCGAAATGCCGTTGAACGCGACGAGCAATGTGCTCCAGTACTTCACCGAGGGCGGTCTCAAAGTCTCCGTTCGTCCGTCGGGTACCGAGCCGAAAATCAAGTTCTATTTCGAGATTCCGGTCAAGACCGAAATCGGCAAACCCTTCACCGGTGCCGACTACGAGCGCTGCACCGCCGAGGCGGAAGCCCGCGTTCCCGAGATCAAGAAGAGCCTGGGACTCTAATCTCCCCTCTTGCATCCGCCAAGTTTGGCGGATATAAAATAAGGTACGCGCGCCCGCGCGTATCTTATTTGTTTCCTTCCTTTCCCCCTTCGCCTTCCGCCTTTCCCCTTTGCCCTTCGTCCCCTTCTCGCGCATTTTTGCGCGAGCCCTTTCTTTGTTCATTGCGTCCGGATTTTATCCGGACACGGCTCCGCCGTCTTGTATGTCTGTTTCCGGCGGATTACATCCGCCGTTTTCCTTCATCTCCCTATATATCTGCACATACACATACGTGTACAGACTCCCGTACCCTCTTTCGCCTTCTTTTATCCCGGCGCGGTAGGCTTGGAACCGCTCTTGCCACTCTTTTGCCTCGGCTACTGCCTCGGCGGAACACTCCTCCGGCTTGCGGGCGGCTTTCTCGATGGCGTGGGCGCGTTTCTGTGCGGCCTTGATCAGTTCCCTGTTCCGCGTTGCGCCCTCGGACCACGCACCCTCATGTTTCTGCATGAAATAAATCTGGTGTTCGCTCCCGCTCCCTTGCCGGTGACGCGACACCAGACGCATGCCGTGGCTCTCGCCGTATTTCTTACTGTCCAGCGCCCCGGTCAGTTGTTCTACAATGTCATGATACTTTACTTTTCCCATAGTAATAATTTTTTTGTCTATAGTCTTTCTACTTTTTTAGGTTTATTTCTTTGAGTGCTTTGTCCCGTAAGGGTTTTATTTTTTTGTTTAAATTCAATGGGTAATGATGGGGTTTAAGGTATTGCAATGAATTACTGTATAATTGCCATCGTGGATGCATAGTGAGCTAGACGATACCTAGACCATACCTAGACGATATAAACTACGTCACAGGCACATCACTCTCCTGTCCTTTACCTCTGCAACCCCCATTGTCCGTTTTTCTCTTTCCCGCTGCAAAGATACAAAAAAAATCTGATATATGCAAATTTTGTTCCCATTTCCGGTGATTTACAAAAACCGGCGAGGTCTCCCCCGCCGATTTCCTTTGTTCCTTTCTCGTGCATTCTTGCGCGAGTGTTCTTTCTTGGCACTTCCGCGGGATATTATCCCGCTTGACTGTGTCTTTTTCCGCGGAATTTTATTCCGCTTTTATTTTCTTCTTTTTCAGGGCAATCCGATTGCCCGCCTTGTATGTCCATTCCCGCGGAATTATATTCCGCCCGCCGCACGCTGCATTGATGCAGCGTCATCCGCTTTATCGTACTTCCTGTCCGGTCATGTCATATACCTTCTCCCCGCGGAGAATGACTATTTGACCGTCACGGAGAACTTTTGTACATTGTACATCGTCCCTTTGTACATTATCTATGCCTTGACTTTTAGGAGTAGCTGCATAAGATGCTGTATACGTAGCATCCGCCGTGGCAGTCACGATAGCCGGACTCCAACCTTTGAAGGAATACGTGTTTTGTTCATCCTCCGGGCGTTCGGGTGTTGCGCCGGTATATTCGGGCATCTCGCCTTCCGTCACTTGCGAGGACTGCAAGGTTGCGCCGTCCCAGTTGACAAAGGTGATGGTATAGGTCGGCGGTGTGTAGGTGCCTGTGGTTGTGAAGGCTTGTTCCGAGCCGTAGTAATACTGGTCGCCCACTTTGCCATAGACGCGGTATTTATACACCGTCCCGGCATCCAGATTAGTCAGAGTCACACGCAAGGCGATACCGCTTGCCTGTACAAAGAAATGCTCGTTAAGAGCAGCAGGCATACGACGAGGTGCAACCTTTGTACCTTGTACATTGTCCCCTTGTACATCCACTCGGCTTTCCGCCCAATACTCAAAACCTTGTTCGGTGAAGTCCTCCGAGCCTGCGAGGGCGTAACCGCTGATAGTGGCTTCGTTCTCTTTCACGACGGTTGCGCCGTAGGTATAGAGAATCGGATCAAACTCTACCGCCACATCACCGGTGAAGATATACTGCCAGTCGCCGTAGTACATGTTGCCTGCTGCGGACTGATAGAATGCACGGTATTTGTAATACACATCATCTTTGAGGTTCTTTAACCGCCCCGCCATCTGTCCGGAAGCCACAGGACAGAACACCTTTGTTCCTTCCATATCTGCCGGCGCATCATTGCGCTTGTACTCAAATCCGCAGTTTACTTCCGCATCGGACATATTCGTCTCTGCCAACAAAATAGCCGTCGTGCCCGACACCGGTTTGGACGATTTGGTCGTCAGTTCAAGAGCCGTGGTAGTAAATGAAACATTCACCGTCTCCATCTCACCAGTATTTGATATCAGCACGATAGGAACATCTTTATATTCGCTTTCCGGCTCCAGTCCGATATATTCCAATACATTACCGGGTTGTTGTTCTCCGCCTTCAATACCACAAGAGGATATATAGTTCTGTTCCAATGTCCATAAGATATGGGAAAAGTCTAAAGAAACACTGGTTGGAGCATTTGAAATTTCGGCATTACAAAGACCCTTTATATTCAAATTTTTCCAGTTTGTTGAAGATTTATAACTATCTAATGAAGCATTTGGAACATACACAATCACATCATTTGGAAAAGAGGATGAAGAAACCGTTGGCGGCGTATTAGGGAGTGAAATTATTGACTCCAAACCATTACAACCTTTGAAAGCATAATCTCCAATACTTGTGACGCTATTGGGAATGGTAATAGAGGTCAAACCAGTGCAATTCGCGAAAGCAGAAATCTCAATGTTAGTGATGCTATTAGGAATCGTCACAGAGGTCAAACCGCTGCAATAAGAGAAAGCATACTTTCCAATGCTTGTGACCCCGCTACCAATAATGACAGAGGTCAGACTGCTGCATTTATGGAAAGCTCCATCTCCAATGCTTGTAACGCTATTGGGAATGGTTACAGAGGTCAAACCACTGCAATATTCGAAAGCACTATTTCCAATGCTTGTGACGCTATTGGGAATGGTTACAGAGGTCAAACTGTGGCAATTGTAGAAAGCTCTCTCTCCAATGCTCGTGACGCTATTAGGAATCTTCACAGAGATCAAACTTCGGCAGTTATAAAATGCATCTTTACCAATGTTTGTGACGTTATTACCTATAATTACAGAGGTCAAACTGCTGCATTCATAGAAAGCATTGCTTCCAATACTTGTGACGCTATTACCAATTATTACAGAGGTCAATCTAGTGCAACTACGGAAAGCACTACTTCCAATGCTGGTGACGCTATTGGGAATGGTTACAGAGGTTAAGTTACTGCAACCTTCGAAAGCAGACTTTCCAATGCTTGTGACACTATTGCCAATCGCCACAGAACTCAAACCGCTGCAACTTGAAAAAGCACTACTTCCAATGCTTGTGACGCTGTTGGGGATTGTCACAGCGCTCAAACCGCTGCAACTTGAAAAAGCACTATTTCCAATGCTTGTTACGCTGTTGGGAATCGTTACAGAGGCCAAACTGCGGCATTCATAAAAAGCATGCTCTCCAATGCTTGTGACGCTGTTGGGTATTACAATTTCTCCTTGTGCTGCTTTAGAGCATCTAATTAGACTTGTTTTTTGAGCATCAGCAAATACTAAATATCCATCAACAAATCCATTCATATATTTAGCTCCCCAAGGAGAGCCTGTTGCTGTTCCATTATACACGATATTAAGTACATTATAGAAAGCACTATTTCCAATGCTTGTGACGCTATTTGGAATCGTTACAGAGGTCAAACCGCTGCAACTTGAAAAAGCACTAATTCCTATACTTGTGACACTGTTGGGAATCGTTACAGAGGTCAAACTGCGGCAATATTCGAAAGCATAATTACCAATGCTTGTGACGCTATTGGGAATGGTTACAGAGGTCAGCCCACAACCACTGAAAGCATAATTACCAATGCTTGTGACGCTATTGGGAATGGTTACAGAGGTCAGCCCACAACCACTGAAAGCATAATCTCCAATGCTTGTGACGCTATTGGGAATAACTATATCTGTTACTAATTTGCCATTTAAATATAGATTGTTTGCATAGTATAGCGGATTGCTTATATAATCACCGAAAACGATATTACACCAAACTGCAATATCTGATATATGCACAGAGGTCAAACCGCTGCAATTTGAAAAAGCACTACTTCCAATGCTTGTGACGTTATTGGGAATCGTTACAGAGGTCAAACTACTACAACCATAGAAAGCACTATTTCCAATGCTTGTGACGCTGGTGGGGAGGATGATTTCACCTATTGCCGCTGCTGAGCAAGCGAGCAAAGTTGTTTTCGAGACATCAGCATAAACCAGATAGCCATCAATGTATCCATTTATACTTCTTGCACCCCATGGAGAACCAGTTGCCACGCCAGTATATACAATATTTGGCACATGTGTGAAAGCGGACTCTCCAATGCTTGTGACGCTATTAGGTATCGTTACAGAGGTCAAACCACTGCAATAATAGAAAGCAGACTTTCCAATGCTTGTGACGCTATTAGGTATCGTTACAGAGGTCAAACCGGTGCAACCAGAGAAAGCACTACCTCCAATGCTTGTGACACTGTTGGGAATCGTTACAGAGGTCAAATTACGGCATTCATAAAAAGCTCTCTCTCCAATACTTGTGACGCTATTGGGAATAGTCACAGAGGTCAAACTGGTGCAATAAGAGAAAGCACTACTTCCAATGCTGGTGACACTATTAGGAATAGTCACAGAGGTCAAACCACTGCAATAATAGAAAGCACTACCTCCAATGCTTGTGACGCTATTGGGAATAGTCACAGAGGTCAAACTGCGGCAATATTCGAAAGCATAATTACCAATGCTTGTGACGCTATTGGGAATGGTTACAGAGGTCAACCCACAACCACTGAAAGCATAATCTCCAATGCTTGTGACACTATTGGGAATCGTTACAGAGGTCAAACTGCTGCAATATTCGAAAGCAGACTCTCCAATGCTTGTGACGCTGTTGGGTATTACAATTTCTCCTTGTGCTGCATTAGAACATGTAATTAAACTTGTTTTCTGAGCATCAGCAAATACTAAAAATCCATCCACAAATCCATTCACGCTCCGCGCTCCCCAAGGAGAACCGCTCGCAGTGCCATTATATACAATATTAGGCACTTTATAGAAAGCATCCTTCCCAATGCTTGTTACGCTATTTGGAATCGTTACAGAGGTCAAACTACTACAACCATAGAAAGCACTACTTCCTATACTTGTGACACTGTTGGGAATCGTTACAGAGGCCAAGCCGCTACAATTATAGAAAGCGGTACTACCAATGCTTGTAACACTATTTGGAATCGTCACTGAGGTCAAGCTGGTACAATCTCTAAATGCACCATCTGCAATATCTATAACACTTTCGGGAATAGTCAGAGAGGCCAAACCACTACAACTTACAAACGCCCCTTCTCCAATATTTAAAACGCTATTGGGGATATTAGTCATGGAGGTTAAACCACTACAACCAGCAAAAGCATAATCACCAATAGAAGTAAGACCATTAGGCAATTTTATAGTTTTAATCGACGAACGAGTCCATGGCGCATCACCATAATAGAGGTAATTCGTCATCGCTCCTGTTCCGCTGATGGTCAACACCCCATCCGTCAAATCCCAAGTGAGATTGGGTCCGCAGGTGCCACTTTCGGCAAAGATGGGACCCATACTTGCCACTATAGCAAGTAAAAGTGTAAATAGTTTTTTTCTCATAATGTTTCCCTTAATTCGTGTCGGGCGCAACTGTTAAATGTTAATATTTTGTTAGTTACATATATACAACAAAAGCGCGAACATTATTCACGCTTATTCTCTATCACGAGGTTCCGGAAAGACCCTTCCAACAAGAACAAACAATAACGTCCACGCCCGATATGTTTAACCCTCCCACCCATTACGGGCGAGGACTGAATATAACATATCCACGAGGACGCTTATTGCACAATCTTGCTTTGGGTTGGTGAAATTTTCCGGATCTCGTGATACCAAAACAAGCGTCAATAAACGCCTTTTATTTCAATTCTATGTTTGTGCTGATTCCTCGTAGTGGGGACTACTCGGGCACTGCACTCGATATGCGTTTCATCGCATATCTTCACCTGTTTAACGTCAGTGAGTGACGCACCGTTTTTTACGCTGTCGGCGGCAGCGGTATCATTATTTAACCTCTTTCAGTATCGTTTCAGGGTTTGTTCCCATAAGGGTGATCGCTGACAGCTTCTTGCCCATATCTTTAAGCGAGTGACCGCAATGGTAAAGGCTGTCATCTATTATCAGCCATCTGTCATGCGAGGGCGTTGACCATTTATGCGTATTCACGGGTTGCACACCTTTGGTGGTATTGTGCATGTCGCGCAAAGACTTATGTTCGCTGTCCGAATAGATGTCTGCCGTCACTCCTTTTCCACGCACATCCAACATCTCAAACGTAGCAGCATCTACATACGCATCAATGATAATAACACGTTTTAGCGCTGTCTTAATCAAACTCTCCAATAGTGCTCGTGCAGCAAAGAACTCTCCTTCAAAGAAAACCTGTTCTATCGGCGGTAATGATGTTCGAACAAAGAAATCAATCTTCTCTTCGTGGTCTGCCAATTGTTTCTGTTGTAAGGCTAATTGATTCTCTATATTTAATAAACGTTGATTAACGGCATAGCCTTTGAGCATGTAATCTTTAAGCACTTTATTTGCCCATTGACGGAATTGTGTGCCTCGGATAGAATTGACGCGATAACCAACGGATATAATCATGTCTAAGTTATAAAAGGGAACTTCACGCCTCACTTGCCTGTTTCCTTCTATACGAACCTGTGCAATTTTTGCACATGTTGCTGCCTCCTCCAATTCGTGTGTCTTGTATATATTATGGATGTGCCTTAAGACAGACGTTCTGTCTGTGCCAAACAATTCTGCCATCTGTTGCTGGTTCAGCCAAACAGTCTCATCTTGCAGCCGCACCTCCAATTGGATAGTGGCATCAGGCTGATATAATACTATCTCGTCTTTCATTTTCGTCAATAAACGCCTTTTAATATGTCCTCCTGTTTAACGTCAGTGAGTGACGCACCGTTTTTTATGTTGTCGGTGGCAGTGGTGGTTCTAATCCTCAATTACACCTGCGTGTAACTGTTCTACCGGGAATACCAAATCCCAACTCTTGCCCCACACTATATTTCCGTCTTCTATCTCAAAACGGCGAAAATTACGAGGGTCAAGATACTTATTATACTGCGGATGAGGGTGACGACGGATGAAGTCACCTATATCCACTCGGCGGGTTGTTTGGTCGCTATACTGCAAATCGACAGTCAGGTTACCCGCGTCTTTTGCTCCTGTTATATAAAGTCTGTTCATAGTTATAATTTGGTTTTTATGGTTGTACTCTTTACTGCCTGTCTTCCGAAATATTCAAAAATCTTGGGCATAAATACTGCAGTTAATGATTTTGCGCTGCAAAATTACACAAAAAAAATGACACTCGCAAATAAAAGTGCCATTTTTCATGTTTTTAGGTCATTTTATAAAGAGCGCGCGTACATGTGTACGCGCGTTCTTTGTTATATTGGGGGCTCTTAGTGAGCGAGCTTGCCGTCGATGGTGTAGAGTTGGTCGTCGGAGAGGATATAGACGGCGCCGTTTCGGATAAGTTTCTGCGCAGGGTTCGCAGGATTGGTATAGACCGCGGGTGCCGAGGTCGGTTCGTTGGCTTCATAGACCGCTTGGAGGAAGATGCCGTCTGCGAGGTCGCCGGATTGGACTTCCCAACGGAGGAAGGTGAAGCCCTCGATACGCGGCGCATGGGGTACCTGCCAGTGTTGCGACTCCATGTAATGGGGCGAGTGGTCCGCGTCGGCTTTGAGGTAGGTCACCGTGATTAGTTGGTCCTCAAACTGCAGATCCGTCGCTACGCCGATGATGTTGAGGAAATCGCACCAGACGGCTTTCGCGCGGTAGAGGTCGATATAGTCCATGGGGACGTAGAGGATGCAGGTCTGCTTGTTGACATTATAGACCGCGCGCTCGGTGATGGTCTGCGGGGTGAAGGCGAGGTTATGGATCGCGCGCAGCGCCGAGCAGCCGTAGAAAGCGTCCTGGTTGATGGTCGTGACGGAAGAAGGGATGAAGACCTCTTCGAGTGCCGTACAACCCTCGAGGACGCTGGTAGGAAGGCTCTTTTTCCCTTCTGGGAAAGCAAACGACTTGAGTGAAGTACAATACATGAAAGCGCCATCTCCCATGTAGATAGCTCCTTCAGGCAGTTGAATACCTTTGAGCGCGGAGCAGTTTTTGAACGAGTACGCCCCGATTGTGGTCAACGTAGATGGAAGCACGATCGTATCCAGCAGATTCATGTTCTCACATAAGTACGCCGGGATGACTTGTACGCTGTCGCCAAAGACGAACGAGGTCACCTGCGAGCTGGTGCTATAGAACGGCGCACTATCATCCGAACCGATAGAGCAGGTCTTGGGGAGCCAGACGATGGACTTGGTCGGATTGCCTTTGAAAGCCCCGTTGCCGATGGAGGTCACGGTCGAAGGTATGACGATGGAGTCCAGCTTACAATTATAGAACGCCCGCAGATTGATGGTCGTCAGACCTTCGTGGAGGTGGACCTTCGCCAGTTTCGTACAACCGTAGAAAGCGTCCGTGCTGATGGTCGTCAGGGTGGCGGGTAACTCAATCGACTCCAAGGACGTACAGCCTTCCAGAAAACTGATAGGAAGGGTCTTCTGCGTGACGGGGAGATTGATGGACTTGAGTTTCGAGCAGTTCATAAACGCGTACTGACCCAGTGAACGGACCGATGACGGAAGTACTATAGTGTCCAGTAAGTTCATGTTCTTGCAGATATATGCCGGGACAGTCTCTACGCCGTCGGCGAAGACGAACGAAGTGACTTGCGAAGAGGTGCTATAGAACGGCGCACTATCATCCGAACCGATAGAGCAGTTAGCCGGTTTCCAGACGATAGCCTTCGTCGGATTGCCTTTGAAAGCCCCGTTGCCGATGGAGGTGACGGTCGAAGGGATGATGATCGTGTCGAGTTTGCAGTTATAGAACGCACGGAGGTTGATGTTCGTCAGACCTTCCTCCAGGTTCACGCTCTCTAATCTCACACAGCCGTAGAAGGCGTCGGTGCCGATGGAGGTAACGGAAGACGGCAGAACGACCGATTCCAGGTTCGAGCAACCCTCAAAAGCCGACGTGCCGATGGAGGTCACGGGATATGTGTACGCGTTGTACGTCACGGACGAGGGAATCGTCACGGTCGTATAGGGTTTATAGACGGACTTGTCCGAACTCTGGTCGCTAATCACCTGCGCCGTGGTGGAACCCAGGGAGTAATAGATGCCGTTAATCTTGACATTCTCTGCCAAAATGCTTGCGCTGGCTACCATCGCTAGCAGGAAAAGCGTAATTTTTTTCATATAGTATTCAGTATTCAGTTATCAGTTATCAGCGCATTGATTACCATCGAGGCTAATGTGCAGCCGAAGACGGCAGTCACTTGCATGAGGGAGCCGCGTGTCTCGCAGGGGTGCGCTTGTTCGGTGGAATACACGCAGCGGACTTTGCGATAGGGATGGAGTCCGATCTTCTTCATCCGTGCGCGGACGGCTTTGGCGAGTGCGTCACCTTTGATGGACATCAGCTCGCCGGTGGTTACGGCGGTGGGGTCGAATCGCAAGGCGGCACCCATGGAGGAGAAGACCTTCATCCCGCGCACGCGCGTCGCGTTAATAATAAGGTCTGTCTTCGCCGCCACGCTGTCTATCGCATCAATCACATAGTCATATTCCTCTATTCGAAAATCGTATGCCTTCTCTTTTTCTCCCTCCCTTGTGGGGAGGGGCGGGGTGGGGGTATACATTCTATGAACCGCCTCTATTTCTGCATCGGGGTTGATGGTCAGGAGTCGTTCGCGGAGAACTTCCACTTTGGGCCGACCGATGGTCTCGCGTGTAGCGGGTAGTTGTCGGTTGACGTTTGAGGACTGGACGACGTCGCCATCGACGAGGGTGAGATGGATAAGACCGGTACGTATGAGCGCCTCGGCGCACCATGAGCCTACGCCGCCGACTCCGAAAAGGATGACACGTGCGTTGCGCAGCCGATCCATCCCTTCGGCCCCCAATAAAGCTTCACTTCTGCTGAAGAAATCCTCCATAATCATGCAAATTCGCTGCAAAAATACAAAAAAATACGCAATTATGCAAAAAAAATGCATTAAAATTTGCTCATTTCAAAAAAAAGCAGTACTTTTGCACGCTTTTTCGCTTGATAGAAAAGTACCTCGGGATGTAAAACATAGTTTTGCAGACCGAAAAGCGTAGCATGACACGTAGCGTTATACAAGCGTGGAACGCGCAGTCACGCGAGTGTCAATGCAAGCAAGCCCAGGTGGCGGAATTGGTAGACGCGTTGGTCTCAAACACCAATGGGAAACCGTGCCGGTTCGATCCCGGCCCTGGGTACAAGAAAGGAGGTGTATGCAATGATTATCGTTCCTGTAAAAGAAGGTGAGAACATCGAGCGCGCGATTAAGAAATTCAAACGCAAATTCGATAAGACGGGCGTCGTAAAAGAGCTTCGTCGTCGTCAGCAATTCGACAAACCGAGTGAGCTGAAGCGAATCAAGATGGCACATGCGAAGTATGTGCAGTCGTTGCACGCTCACGACGATATGTAATAAAAAGACCGCAAACGCGGTCTTTTTTTTGCATTCAGCCGTCAGCATTCAGCCGTCAGCTTATCTCGCTCCAATTATGCGCTTCGATACGTAGAGTATCGAGGCGTCTTTTGTATATACGGTTCCTCTCATCCTCGAGCAGCGGGTCGGGGTCGAGGATCTCGAGGGCTGCCTGGCGTGCGAGGGAGACGAGTTGGCCGTCGGTAGCGAGGTTGGCTATATGCAGCTCAAAGGGAGTACCGGATTGCAGGGTACCTTGCAGGTCGCCGGGCCCGCGCAGCTGCAGGTCGGCTTCGGCGATGCGGAAACCGTCGTTGGTAGCAACCATGATATCCATCCGTTTGCGGGTCTCTTTGCTCAGCTCGAGATCGGTGAGGAGGAGGCAGTAGCTCTGGTCTCCGCCACGTCCGACGCGTCCGCGGAGCTGGTGGAGCTGGCTGAGACCGAAACGCTCGGCGTTCTGGATCATCATGACGGTAGCGTTGGGCACGTTCACACCTACTTCGATGACGGTCGTCGCAACGAGTATCTGCGTCTCGCCGGAAGCGAAACGTTGCATCTGCAGGTCCTTGTCGGCGGCTTTCATCTGACCGTGCACCATGGAGATCTTATACTCGGGGAACGCCTCGCAGAGCTCATTGAAGCCGTTCTGCAGGTCCTGCAGGTCGAGTTTCTCATTCTCTTTGATCAGGGGATAGACGACATAGACCTGCCGTCCGTCCTGTATCTGCTTGCGCAGGAAGGCATAGACCTGCGCGCGGCGTTGGATGGAGTAATGGATGGTCTGCACGGGCTTACGTCCCGGTGGCAGCTCATCGATGATGGAGACCTGCAGATCGCCATAGACGGTCATCGCCAAGGTGCGGGGGATAGGTGTCGCGGTCATGACGAGGATATGCGGCGGACAATCCGGCATCGCATTTCCGTCTCCGGCGACGCGCCGGGTCTTCGTCCAGAGTTTCGCGCGTTGGGCGACACCGAAACGGTGCTGCTCGTCGATGACGACGAAGCCGAGGTTCTGCCACTGCACATTATCCTCCAGTAACGCGTGCGTACCGATGAGTATATGGATGGTGCCGTTGAGCAGTCCGTTATGTATCGGTACGCGGTTTTTCGGCGTCGTGGAACCCGTGAGCAGGGCTACGTGGACAGCGTCGCCGAGCGGAGCCAAGAAAGCTTTGAGGGTCTCGTAATGCTGGTTGGCGAGGATCTCCGTCGGCGCCATGATACAAGCCTGGTAGCCGTTGTCGATGGCGAGCAGGCAACACATGAGTGCCACGAGCGTCTTGCCGGAACCGACGTCGCCTTGCAGGAGGCGGTTCATCTGGCGACCGGACTTGAGGTCGTCATGTATCTCGTGGATGACGCGTTTCTGCGCGTTGGTGAGGTCGAAAGGCAGGGCTTTGTAGAGCGCATGAAAACGGTTCCCGACCAGCGGCATGGCGAAGCCCGGGTTCTGCTCACGCCGCTTCATCTGGCGAAGGATCTGGAGCTGGATATAAAAGAGCTCTTCGAACTTCAGTCTCGCCCGTGCGTTCTGCATGGCGAGGGTGTCTTTCGGGAAATGCACGTTGATGAGTGCGTCCGTCAGACTCATGAGCCGGTATTGCTGCAGGATGTCTGCGCCGATCGTGTCCGGTACACCCATCTTCAGGTCGGGTAAGAGTTCCGCGATGATGGAGCGGATAGCTTTTGAGTTGAGTCCGTGCCGCTTCATGGTCTCGGTTGTGTTGTAGTACGGCTCGAGGCCCTGCGTCATCTCCGGCGTCACTTTCGACCAGGGAGTGAGGTCGGGATGAACGAAGTTATAGAGGTGGTTGAAGCGGCTGGGTTTGCCGAAGAGCAGGTACTTGACGCCCTTGGCGAGTTTGACATACTTCGCGCCCTGGAACCATACCAGCTCGCATTGGTGGGTGCCGTCGAAGAAGGTCGCCGAGAGGCGCTGCGCCTTACCGATACCGATCGTGTGCCACTCGGTCACTTCGCCGATGATCTGGACGTAGGTGTCTTCGTCGTTGAGTTCGGCGATGCGGTAGAACCTACTGCGGTCGATATATTTGTAGGGATAGGTCCGCAACAAATCCATCGCGGTCTGCACCCCGAGTTCTTTACGAAGAATGTCGGCACGTTTGGCACCGACATTCTTACAATACGTTATATCTCTTTGAGATAGTTCCATGATAGACCGCTTCGCTCAAAGTAGAAAGACCGCTTCGCTCAAAGTAGAAAGAGTCTTTGAGGTCACAACGTGACCGGTCTTTTGTCTTTCGACTTTCTACTATTATTGCAACTTGAAGTTAACAGGTACGGTATATTTCACGCGTACGGGTTTACCACGTTGCTGACCGGGTTTCCATTTCGGCATGGACTTGATGACGCGAACCGCCTCTTTGTCCAGCGAAGGATCGCCACCGGAACGAACGACTTCTACGTCAACGATCGAACCATCGCGGTTTACAACGAACTGGCAGATCACACGACCTTGGATACCGTTCTCCTGCGCGATAACCGGGTACTTCACGTTCTCGCTGAGGTATTTGAAGAGGGCTTGTTGTCCACCGGGGAACTCCGGCATCTTCTCTACTACGACGAAGACGACTTCTTCTTCCTCTTCCTCTACAGGAGCCTCTACCGGCGCAGCGATAACGACCTCTTGCTCCGTCTCCTCGGTGTTCACCTCGATAGACTCGGTCTCGACGTTATCCTCCACTACGTTCAGCACTTCCACTTCCTGTACTGCAGGGGGTGGGG
This sequence comes from Bacteroidales bacterium UBA4331, assembly GCA_002394395.1. Lineage (GTDB taxonomy): Bacteria > Bacteroidota > Bacteroidia > Bacteroidales > Paludibacteraceae > Colicola. Next base: position 90,301 of record DGTR01000015.1, read on the forward strand.
GAGGAGGAGGCGTCTCCTGGCTGGTCTGTTGAATCTCTACTTCTTCCTCAAAGAGGAACTCTGTGTCGGTCACCTCGTACTTCGTGACCTCTCGCTCAGTCCACTCCAGCGCCACATAAACGAGGCTCAGAACGAAAACCAAACCCATCAATACATAGACGAGTTTGTCCTTCTCTAAACTGGCTTTTTCTGATTTCTTAACTTGCATATTTTGTGTTTTTTAGGTCGTGATAATCAAAATCGGCTACAAAGGTACAACTTTTTTGCGATTTATGCAAATAAATTTCGAAAAATTTGCGCATTTGTAAATATTTTTGTACCTTTGCACCCGAAAAATGAGCCATCTGCTATCAAAAATATGGAAATCGAGCTCGGCGAGGAACGTTGGCAGATTACTTACTGCGAATGTTTTTGCGCAGGCGATAGGTCTTATCGTCTATCCTTTCTTGACGCGTATGTACGCGCCGGAGGATTTTGGGTTGCTGAACCTGTTTTTGAGCGTGGGTGGGATCATCGTTTTGCTATCTACAATGGAGTATCAGTATGCTATCTTGTTAGCGAAGGAGCAACGCACGGCGGTAGCGGCGGTCCAACTCTCTACGGTGCTGACTTTTTTGTGGATAGCGGTGCTTCTGGTGCTTTTGCCGTTCGGCGGGAAGATAGCGGGGCTTTTTCATGTTGAGCAGAATACCTCCGTCATGTGGTGGCTGCCGCTTTTTGTAGTAGGAGGGGCAGGATGGAATATCGTGAATATGTACCTCACCCGCGGCAAATGTTTCTCTCAGATAAGTACCTACAAGGTGAGCAACACGCTTCTTATGGCTCTCGGTAAGTTGGGCTTTGGAGGATTTGGGATGACTGCTGTCGGGTTGATTGTCTCTACGGTGGCAGCCCCTATCGTAGCGCTTGGGCTGACCTTACGCAGCAGGCTTTGGCATTTGGGTAAGAGGCTTATACATATCGAATGGCAGGATATACGGAAGGTGGCGGTGGAGTATAAGAAATTTCCGATCTTCTCTCTTCCCCGCGCGCTGGTGAACAATATCGGGACGGCTTTGCCGGCTTTACTGCTGGTTCCGGCTTTCGGGTTAGGAAAGATGGGACTTTTCTCGATGGCGATCATGTTGTCTTTTACTCCTATTACTCTGATTGTTAACTCCGTGCAGCAGGTCCTTTTCCAGCAAGTCACAGAGCGGGTGCATGCCGGTCAACCGATACGCGCCATGATGAGACGGATCACCCTGTACACCTTCGCAGGTGTAGTACCCTTCTTCGCGTTGTTGTATTTCCCTCTCCCTTGGATGTCTGGGCTGTTGTTAGGTGACGAATGGCGTATATCCGGTGAATATATACGGATGATGCTGCCATGGCTGCTGATGGTTTGTCTGAACGGACCGATATGCTTTGTGGCGGATGTATTTATGGCGCAAGGTGTCGGGCTCATCTACGAATGTGCTATCCTACTCGCGCGGGTGGCGGGGTTGAGCGTCGGGATCTGTCTGCAACGTTTTGATTACGCTATCATGGGCTACTCGGTTGCGAGTACGATAGTGCTCATCGCGCAGCTGGTGTGGTATTATCGATTGATAGAACGGTACGAACGTACGCGTTAAGATAGTCTCTCCCGATAGAAAGGTCGGTTATTCACTTTGGCCGCATAGAGAGGGAACTCCGAGGGGTACATTTCTTCTGTACCTGCGCAGTAGATCTCTTGCGCGGAGGCTAACAGATAAAAATCCACAAACGATTTCATGTATTGTTCATCCGGAGCATTCCGGATGGTGTCGGCATGTGCCGCTTTACCGTTTGTACAGATGACAAACGGCAGTTCCGCTATCTCTTGGGTAAAACGCTGGCTGTCGGAGGTGACCAAGATAGGTTTTTGTGTCCGGCGGTGCAAGTCCTGCAGATAGGAGCGGCAAAGATGCAGGATCTCCTGCCGACGCGTAGGGGTGGCAGGCTCGTAGTCATACTCTTTGAAATCGCCGAAGAGGTTCTGCAGACGGAAGGCGACCGCTATGTAATCATCGGTTAGTCTCGGCCGATAGGTATCCATGGCTTTTAGCAAGCGTTGGGAAGGCCGAAACAGTTCGGCGAATAACCCGCCCCAGGTGTACGAAGTGTGGAACTGTTGATTGATGGCTTCCACCCAATCCCGGTTGGCGTAGCAGTGGATCTGTTTGTCTTGCGGCAAACGGATCATTCTGTCGAATGTCGGTTGTGCCGTCACCCGTTTTAGACAAACGCGGCTGATGAGGTCGCTTAATTCGCCTTCTTGTAACCGCCAGTCATATGAAGCCGGTATCTGAAACTCCGTCAGATCAAAGGGAAACCTATAATCAATCCGGAACTCTCGTCCGGTAGCTTTGGCGAATGCGTACAACGAGACTATTCCTTTCCATCGGTCTGCCAAGCCCCCATGAAACGTAGAGCCGTCCACGCGGGCGATGATCGCATTTCCCGTTCCTTTATTGCCGTGGAGACGGTAGCGATGCCAGGTACCGATAGTGTCTTGCCATTCGACAGGAAGCCATCCAAGGAGGAGTTTATGGAGCGTCGTCTTTGTCATGCGTGTTGGGCCGGATGAAGTGCGAACTCATAGATATCTTTCAGTTGCTTGCCTACCTTTGCGTAGGAATACTGCTCGCCCTTTATGCGGATTAGTTCGGGGTTGTATTGGTCGATCTTGTCCAGTATCTCGTCCATCGCCTTGAAAAGCGCCGTGTCGTCGTTGGTGGGCACTAAGATGCCGCTCTCGTTGTCCACCATCTCGGGGATGCCGCCTACGCGGGTGGAGATCACCGGAACGCCTTTCACCAGACTCTCGGAGATAACCACGGGAGCGTTCTCAAAACGCGAACTAAGCACGAAGATGTCTGCTTGGTCAAACTCCTCCGCTACCTGCAAGGGCGTTAGCTCGCCGGTCCAACGGAGTGTTCCTGCGGGAAAGGCGAGCGTCTCTGCGTACGCGCGTACCTCTTTATAATCTACACCCGTACCGACGAGCACGAGACACCAGTCCTGCCGTTTCTCAAGAAGCATCTTAGCAGCGTTCAGCAGACCTTTTACGTTCTTGTGCGGTTCGTCAAAGCAGGTGATATTGAGGAAGGTCTCTCGACTCTCGGCTCTCGGCTCTCGGCTCTCGGCTTTCTCGAAGAAGAAGTCATCGACGACGTTGTTTATCTTCTCCCACCGCTTGGCGGTGAAACCCAAGGCTTGCATCGCTCCGATGAGTTGCCGGCTCACCGGCATGACTACTTCTGCTTCGGAGCAAAGTCGTTTCATGAACCGCGTATGCCATCCTCGAGGCTGAACGACGGGGTTCTCCGCTAAGTAGCCGGTCCAATGTTCTACGATCACGTATGGAATGCTGTAACGTTTCTTGAGGTAAAGCGCCAAGAGCCCTTGCTTCTGGATGACGTTCAGCTGTACGACATCCGGCATCCACCCCTCGCGGCGCAGGGCGCTCCATTGACGCCATGTGTCGCACCACGTGTCAGAGAAGATCACCCGAACATCGCATCCCTGCGCACGAACCGCCTCCACGTGCTTTTGCACGAAGAGACCGCTCATCGCGTCTTTTTCTGACGGATACCACGGTGTGAGGAAAAGAATTTTCAGCATTCAGAAGTCAGCATTCAGAAGTCAGTGCATGCCTATCTCGCGGAGTTTCTGGAACCAGATGGCGAGACGGAAGAGGGGTTTGTAGTATTTCTCGACGGAGAAATAGGTATAGGGCGTAGAGCCGAACTGCTTGTAGTGTTTCGCCGTGCCGCGTTCCATCGAGCCTTCGAAATCAAAACGTACCTGTTTCTCGCGGGCTAACTTCATCGCTTCGAGGACTAACAGAGCTCCTGCGCCCGAGTCGCCGAAAGCGGGGTCATAGACCGGGATGAGGTAGTACATCAGGCTCTTGTCCCAGACGAGGAAGGCTGCCGCATAGACCTGTCCGTCGGCGTTGCAGACCTTCAGGATCTCGCATTGTTGCTTGCGTCTCGCCTTGCGCTCCAGAACCAAGAGGAACTCCCGGCTGTAGCGCAGCTTACGCTTGCGTGCCGCCATGCAATGGACGTGGAACCGGTAGAAGTCCTCGACCTCCATCCCGCGTTCGGCATGCAGGCTGAGGGCTTTTTGCAGCTGACGACGTTTGTTCTTGCTGAACGAAGCGATGAGGGCATCTAAGTCGCTGAGGTCATCCACGCGGTACGTCACACGCTCTTTGGTCTTGAAGCCCAGACCCCGCATGGCATCGACGCAGAGGCTGCCGGGCATGTATTGCTGGTAGTAGTAGGCGAGGCCGAGACCGTCCAGCTGCTCCTTGAGCGCGCGGCATACTTCCGCCGTCTTCCATTTATCGGCGGTGATCTCTTCCGTCACCCATATACCGCCTATCTGCGTCTGCTGAGGCATGATAATATATTTGAGCCACGCGCGCTTACGCAAGAGGTAGGGCATGGCGCCGATGATCTCGCCATGCTCGTTCTCTGCGATCAGCACATCCCACTCCTTGCCCGCGCAGACGGCATCCATCCACCACGGTTGCATGAAGACAGGCATGTACTCCTGCGCTGCGCACCATTCTATGTATCGCTCTTTATTCGTCATCCCTAATCGTTCACTCGTTCACTCGTTCATTCGTTAATTCTTGAATAATCCATTGAAGAATCCGCCTTGCTCTTGGGCTTCAGGAGCGGCTTGAGCCTCGTCGTTGAAACTCTCCTGCGCTTCATCGCTTTCGACTTTCGACTTTTGACTTTCTACTCCATTTCTATAGATCTCCGGGCGGTACAGAATCTGGATATTCTCCGCAATGACCTCGGTCTTGCGGCGGATCTGGCCGTCTTTCTCCCACGAACGCGTTTTGAGTTTGCCCTCCACATAGACCTTCATGCTCTTCTTGAGGTTCTGTTGTGCCCACTCGGCGAGGTTGCGCCAGAGCACAATCGAGTGCCATTCGGTGACGTCGGGAACCTGGGTGCCGTTCTGCATGACATAACCGCGCTCGGTCGTTGCTAAATTAAAGGTTGCGATTGCTACGCCTCTGTCCAAGTAACGTACTTCCGGATCTGCGCCTACGTTACCAATAAGAATTACTTTGTTTACGCTTGACATAAAAAATTTTGTTTGAAATAGTTTATTTGTTTTGTGTTGTTTGGTTGTGTGTCTTAAACCTTTGCGGCTGCAAAGGTACAACTTTTTTTTGATATATGCAAATTTTGTGTCGTAATTTCGTAAAAAACTTTGGCACGATGTTTGTAAATATATGGGTGTATCGTTCTTAAAAATATTGTTAAACCCTTTATTTACAGGAGAAAAGGTATGAAAAAGTTTTTTGTTATGGCATTGGTTGCCATCTTTGCGGCAAACATCAGCGCGCAAGAAATTAAGGCTGAAAAGGCCGAGTGCAAAAAAGAGAACAAAGAGTGCAAGAAGTCCTTCGAAGAGCGCACGGAAATGGAAATCAAGATCCTATCGGATGAGCTCTATCTCGACAGTCTGCAGGCGGAGAAATTCGCTAAGACCTACCGCGAGTTCAAAAAAGCACAATTCGAGTTGAGGAAAGATTTCAAGAAGAAGTTCGCGAAGGACCTCAACGACCGCCAGGTAGAGAAAGTGCTTCGTTTCCACGGCGGACATCCGTGCAAAGGCGATTGCCAGCACAAAGGTGCTCCCCAACGCAAGCACGTAGAAAAGGACAAGAAGTAATCTGCTGCTCTAAGGTATTAGTATGGTAAAAACAGGACGACTCACTCCCGTGAGCCGTTCTTTTTTTTGCGCCCTCCTTCTACCGCTATTTCAAGCGCGTTACAGGACTCACAGCGAAAGAATTTAAGCTCAGAGTAAGACCTAAACCATAGGATCACCATAAGATCACCATAGGATCACCATAGGATGGAACCCTGAAAATGGTAAAATCATGCAATGTACTATATAATACATAGTATTATATACTTTTCGTGCCCTTTTCTCCGAAAATAAGAGCCTGCAATCCGTCCTATAATTCCTGTTCTTGAACCTTCTTTCGGGCATTCTTTCTCTCCTTATTTGCTACCTAAACTTGCTAATTCGAAGAAAAAACAACTTTTTTTGCATTTTTTCACAAAAAAATTTGGCTATATCAAAAAAAAGTAGTACTTTTGCAAGCTTTTTCGCGTGAACGGAGTCTCGTACGTACGTGTATAGAGAAATTACATGATAAGAGAACGCACGTGAGAGCACATGGAATATTAAGTTAAACAACAAATTAAAAACAACAAAATGCCTACAATTCAACAATTAGTTAGAAAAGGAAGAGCAGAACTGCTGGACAAGAGTAAGAGCCCTGCGCTCGACAGCTGTCCGCAACGTCGTGGCGTTTGTGTACGTGTGTACACCACGACCCCGAAGAAACCTAACTCCGCAATGCGTAAGGTTGCACGTGTACGTCTGACCAACGCCAAGGAGGTGAATGCTTACATCCCGGGAGAGGGACACAACTTGCAAGAGCACAGCATCGTAATGGTGCGTGGCGGCCGTGTAAAAGACCTGCCGGGTGTTCGTTATCACATCGTTCGTGGTACATTGGATACCGCCGGTGTAGCAAACCGTTTGCAACGCCGCTCCAAATACGGAGCTAAGCGTCCGAAAGCAAAGAAGTAATAAGCTCTTTTAATTAACTAACTAAATGTTCCATATTTGGGACGAAACAATGGGTTGAGGGTTGAGTAAGGGGCTCGGGTAGCCGCTGAAGAGATCGACAACCAAAATTAAATCAATTGAAACAATGAGAAAAGCAAAACCAACAAAACGTGTGATCCTGCCGGATCCGGTTTATGGCGAAGTGATGGTGGCAAAATTCGTTAACCACCTGATGCTTGACGGTAAGAAGAATACCGCGTATGGTGTGTTCTACAGCGCACTTGGCTTAGTAGAGCAGAAAGCAAAGAGCGAGGAGAAGAGTGCTCTGGATATCTGGAAACAGGCTCTGGACAACATCACTCCGCTCGTAGAGGTTAAGTCCAAACGTATCGGTGGTGCGACCTTCCAGGTGCCGACGGAGATCCGTGCAGACCGTAAGGAGAGTATCGCGATGAAGAACATGATCAATTTCGCACGCAAGCGTGGCGGTCACTCGATGGCTGAGAAGCTCGCAGCAGAGATCATGGATGCATTCAACAACCAGGGTGGTGCGTTCAAGCGTAAAGAGGATATGCACCGCATGGCAGAGGCTAACCGCGCATTCGCACACTTTAGATTCTAAACTAGGAAGTCCTAGGAAGACCTAGGTTGACCTAGGAAAACCTAGAAAAGAAATTACAAAAAAGATTGATAAGAAAATGGCAAAACATGATTTAAAATTAAACCGTAACATTGGTATTATGGCCCACATCGATGCGGGTAAGACGACTACGTCTGAGCGTATCCTGTTCTACACGGGTCTGACCCACAAGATCGGCGAGGTACACGATGGTGCGGCAACCATGGACTGGATGGTACAGGAGCAGGAGCGTGGTATCACCATCACTTCTGCAGCTACTACTACCTACTGGAACTATGCGGGTAACAAGTACAAGATCAACCTGATTGACACTCCGGGGCACGTGGATTTCACGGTAGAGGTAGAGCGTTCGCTCCGTATCCTCGACGGTGCAGTAATGGCACTGTGCTCGGTAGGTGGTGTACAGCCGCAGTCTGAGACTGTATGGCGTCAGGCGGATAAATATAATGTACCGCGCTTGTGCTACGTGAACAAGATGGACCGTTCGGGTGCAAACTTCTTCGACGTAGTTCGCCAGATCAAAGAGGTACTCGGTGCAACTCCGTGTCCTATCCAGATCCCTATCGGCGCTGAGGAGACCTTCAAGGGTGTCGTTGACCTCGTGAAGATGAAAGCTATCCTCTGGCACGATGAGACCATGGGTGCAGAATACGTTGAGGAGGAGATCCCGGCTAACCTCCAGGCTGAGGCTGAGGAGTGGCGCGACAAGATGCTGGAGACGGTATCTGAGTTCGATGACACCCTCATGGAGAAATACTTCGATGATCCTTCTACTATCACTGAGGACGAGATCCGCGTAGCTATCCGCAAGGGTACTCTCGCTATGAAGATCTTCCCGGTTATCTGCGGTTCGTCGTTCAAGAACAAAGGTGTACAGACCATGCTGGACGCTGTCTGCGCATACCTGCCGAGCCCGCTGGATACTCCGGTGATCAACGGTACCAACCCGAATACCGATGCAGAAGAGGTTCGTCATCCGGATGATCAAGATCCGTTGTGCGCACTCGCCTTCAAGATCGCTACCGATCCGTATGTAGGCCGTCTCTGCTACTTCCGTGTTTACTCGGGTCACCTGGATGCAGGTTCATACGTTTACAACCCGCGTTCGGGTAAGAAAGAGCGTATCTCCCGTATCTTCCAGATGCACTCCAACCACCAGAATCCGGTTGAGACCATTCTCGCGGGTGATATAGGCGCGGGCGTAGGATTTAAGGATATACGCACGGGCGATACACTCTGCGACGAGAACAAACCTATCGTACTCGAGTCGATCGAGTTCCCGGCACCGGTTATCGGTATCTCCGTAGAGCCGAAGAGCCAGGCTGACCTTGACAAACTGGGTGTAGGTCTTGCTAAACTCGCAGAGGAGGATCCTACCTTCACCGTTAAGACTGACGAGCAGACCGGTCAGACCGTTATCTCTGGTATGGGTGAGCTTCACCTGGAGATCATCATCGACCGTCTGAAACGTGAGTTCAAGGTAGAGTGTAACCAAGGTCGTCCGCAGGTTGCTTACCGCGAGGCTATCTCTGCTCCGGTAGAGTTGCGCGAGGTGTACAAGAAGCAGTCCGGTGGTCGTGGTAAGTTCGCAGATATCATCGTTCGCGTAGAGCCGGCTGACGCTGACTTCCCAGGCGGTCTTCAGTTCGAGGATATTGTCAAGGGTGGTAACGTGCCTAAGGAGTACATCCCGTCCGTTCAGAAAGGTTTCGAGACCGCAATGAAGAACGGTGTACTCGCAGGTTATCCGCTTGACAGCCTGAAGGTGACTCTGATAGATGGTAGCTTCCACCCGGTTGACTCCGACCAGTTGTCCTTCGAGATCGCTGCACAGATGGCATTCAAAGAGGCTTGCGCGAAGGCTAAACCGGTGCTCATGGAGCCGATCATGAAGATCGAAGTTGTTACTCCGGAAGAGAGCATGGGTGATGTCATCGGCGACTTGAACAAACGTCGTGGTCAGGTAGAAGGCATGGATACCAGCCGTACCGGTGCGCGCATCGTGAAGGCTAAGGTGCCTCTGGCAGAGATGTTCGGTTATGTAACCGCTCTGCGTACCATCACCTCCGGTCGTGCTACGAGCTCTATGGAATTTAGTCATTACGAGGCAGTATCCAGCTCGATTGCAAAGGCTGTACTGACCGAAGTAGGCGGTAGAGTGGACTTAGTCTAAGAAACGGAATTCCGATATCTCGGTATATCGAAACCTCGAAATATCGATAACCCGATATATCGAGAAATCGGGAAGCCAATTAGGAATATAAAATAATAAGGAACGTACACGTACACACATGCGTGTGGTGGGAGGTACGGCCTGAAACATAAGGTTCGCAAGAACAAAATTAACCCTGCGGGGCGTGGGTCATCTTAGCAAATGACTCTTAAGGTTATCTGCGCTCTGCGAAGTATTAACAAAATAAAAACATTATTAATTATTATGAGTCAAAAAATTCGTATCAAACTGAAGTCTTTCGACCACAACTTGGTTGACAAGTCTGCAGAGAAGATCGTGAAGACCGTAAAGGCAACGGGTGCCGTAGTAAGTGGTCCTATTCCACTGCCGACCCACAAGCGCATCTTTACCGTAAACCGCTCGACGTTCGTTAACAAGAAGAGCCGTGAGCAATTCGAGTTGTCAAGCTACAAGCGTCTGATCGACATCTACAACTCTAACAACAAGACCGTTGAGGCCCTCATGAAATTGGAGCTGGCTTCGGGTGTTGAAGTCGAGATCAAGGTTTGATGAACAACAAACCTCATCCATCGGATAGTGAGGTAATAGGAAATCCTAGGAAGACCTAGGTAGTCCTAGGAAGACCTAAGAATTAACCCGATGGCGAGTGAGGAGTTAATTAACAATTATTATTTAAAAAACTAAGCAACAATGCCAGGTTTATTAGGAAAAAAGATCGGAATGACTTCCGTCTTCGGTGCCGACGGCAAAAACATCCCGTGCACCGTCATTGAGGCAGGTCCTTGCGTAGTGACTCAGCTGAAGACCGTAGAGAAAGACGGTTACAAGGCAGCTCAGGTAGGCTTTATGCACAAGAGCGAGAAGCACACGAACAAGGCCGAAGCAGGCCACTTCAAGGCCGCAGGCGTAGAGCCGATGCGCCACTTAGCAGAGTTCGAGTTCGACGGAGAGCTCGCTCTGGGTCAAACAATCACAGCAGCAGACCTCTTCGAGGAGGGCATGTACGTTGACGTTATCGGAACCAGCAAGGGCCACGGTTTCCAGGGTGTCGTTAAGCGTCATGGCTTCGGCGGTGTAGGTCAGTCCACTCACGGTCAGGACGACCGTCTGCGCGCACCGGGTTCTGTAGGTGCATGTGCATACCCGAGCCGTATTTTCCCGGGTACCCGCATGGCCGGACAGATGGGTGGTGACCGCGTAACGGTTCAGAACCTCGTCGTACTGAAAGTGATCCCTGAGTACAACTTGATCATGGTCAAGGGTAGTGTACCGGGTGCAAAAAATTCAATCGTCATTATTAACAAGTAATTAGTTATGGAACTTAGTATTTTGAACCAAGCCGGTAAAGAGACCGGCAAGAAGATCGCTCTGAATGACGCTATCTTCGCAATCGAGCCTAACGACCATGCTATCTACTTGGACGTTAAGCAGTTCTTGGCAGCACAGCGCCAGGGCACAGCAAAAGCAAAACAGCGTAGTGAGAATGCTCACTCGACCCGCAAACTCGGTCGCCAGAAAGGTGGCGGAGGTGCACGTCCGGGTGATCTGAAGTCTCCGGTACGCGTAGGTGGTGGTACGATTTTCGGTCCGGTACCTCGTGACTACGACTTCAAGCTGAACAAGAAAGTAAAACAGCTGGCTCGCAAGTCCGCTCTTTCGCTTCGTGCTAAACAAAATGAGTTGCTCGTATTGGACGCTCTGAACTTCGACGCACCGAAGACCAAAGCTATGGTAGAGGTTCTCAACAACCTCAAAGTAGAGGGTAAGAAAGTGCTCTTCGTCGTAGCAGACGCTAATCTCAACGCTCGCAAGTCCGCCGCTAACATTCAGCGTGTGAACGTAGTGAACGTCAACGAGCTGAACACCTACACAATCATGAACTCGAATGTTGTAGTTTTGACCGAAGCATCGGCTGCTGCAATCGAGGCAACTTTAAACGCATAAGGAGGTAGAAATTATGGCAATTATTATCAAACCAATCGTCACTGAGAAGATGACCGCCGCCGGCGAGAAGCTGAACCGTTACGGTTTTGTTGTAGCTCGCAATGCCAACAAAGTTGAGATCAAGAAAGCGGTAGAAGAAATGTACAACGTTCAGGTTACGGATGTGAATACGCTCATCCGCGCTCCGAAAGTAAAACAGCGCTGGACCAAGTCCGGTCTGTTGAAGGGTGCTCAGCAGGCGTATAAGAAAGCCATCGTAACGCTGGCCGAAGGTGAAACAATTGATTTTTATAGCAATATCTAAAAATGGCTGTACGTAAATTAAAGCCCACAACACCGGGGCAGAGACACAAAGTTATAGGTGCGTTCGAGACAATTACCGCGAGCGCTCCTGAGAAATCGCTTGTGTTTGGTAAGACGAAGACCGGTGGTCGCAACAACGTCGGAAAGATGACGATGCGCTACATCGGTGGTGGTCACAAACAGAAGTATCGCGTAATTGACTTTAAGCGCAATAAAGATGGTGTTCCCGCAGTAGTAAAGACAATTGAGTACGATCCGAACCGTAGTGCTCGTATCGCTCTCCTCTTCTACGCTGATGGTGAGAAGCGCTATATTCTTGCACCGAATGGACTGCAAGTAGGTCAAACTATAATGTCGGGAGAGAACGCTGCTCCTGAAGTAGGAAATGCACTGCCAATGTCGGTGATTCCTCTGGGAACGCTGATTCACAACATCGAGCTTCGTCCGGGTCAGGGTGCCTGCATGGTACGTTCTGCCGGTACGTTCGCACAGTTGTCGAGCCGTGAGGACAAGTACGCTATCATCAAGTTGCCTTCAGGCGAGCTCCGCAAGGTGCTTGCTGCATGCAAGGCTACCGTTGGTGTAGTAGGAAACAGTGATCACGCTTTGGAGAAGAGCGGTAAGGCAGGTCGCAGCCGTTGGCTGGGTCGTCGTCCGCGCAACCGTGGTGTCGTTATGAACCCTGTAGATCACCCGATGGGTGGTGGTGAAGGCCGTCAGTCCGGTGGTCATCCGAGAAGCCGTAAGGGTCTGCTCGCTAAGGGATACAAGACACGTCACCCGAAGAACCAGAGCAACCAGTACATTATAGAAAGACGTAAAAAATAACCTATTAAAGTCACATTAACATTATGAGTCGTTCATTGAAAAAAGGACCGTTTATCAACGTTAAGTTGGAAGACAAGGTGTTGGCTATGAATGAGTCTGGCAAGAAAGAAGTTGTCAAGACTTGGAGCCGCGCATCTATGATCTCCCCTGACTTTGTAGGTCACACAATCGCAGTTCACAATGGAAACAAATTCATTCCTGTTTATGTAACGGAGAACATGGTAGGTCACAAGCTGGGCGAGTTCGCTCCGACCCGTACCTTCCGTGGTCACTCGGGCAATAACAAGAAGTAATCCATTGAAATCCAATTAACATTTAAAATTCCAGATTAAAATGGGTGCAAGAAAACATAACAGCGCTGAGGCAATGAAGGCCGCTCGCAAAGAGCAGTACTTTGCTAAAGCAAATAATATTCCTACCAGCCCGCGTAAGATGCGTCTCGTAGCAGACATGGTCCGCGGTCTGGAAGTGAACCGTGCACTCGGTGCGCTGCATTTCTCCACACGTGAGGCCAGCCGCGCGCTCGAGAAGCTCCTGAAATCTGCTATCGCAAACTGGGAAGTAAAGACCGGTAAGAAAGCAGAGGACGAAACTCTCTATGTAACGAAAATCATGGTTGACGGCGGTATGTCGATCAAGCGTATGCTTCCCGCTCCTCAGGGTCGTGCTTATCGTATCCGCAAGCGTTCCAACCACGTTACAATATTTGTAGATACCAAAGATACTAACGCTGAAAAGTAATTTTTAACTATGGGACAGAAAATTAATCCTATTGCTAACCGTCTGGGCATTGTCCGCGGTTGGGACTCCAACTGGTTTGGAGGCAAGAATTACGGCGATACGTTGCTTGAGGACAGCAAGATCCGCGAGTACCTCAACGCTCGTCTCGCAGAGGCAAGTATCAGCCGTATCGTTATCGAAAGAACTCTGAAACTTGTGACTGTTACTATCTGCACCGCTCGCCCCGGTTATATTATCGGAAAAGGTGGAGAAGAGGTTGACAAATTGAAGAAGGAACTCCAGAAGATCACCAAGCAAGACGTCCAGATCAACATCTACGAGGTTAAACGTCCGGAGTTGGACGCTACCATCGTAGCAAACAAGATCGCTCGTCAGCTGGAAGGCAAGATCGCTTATCGTCGTGCCGTAAAGATGGCTATCCAGAGCACTATGCGTATGGGAGCTGAGGGTATCAAGATTCAGGTATCCGGCCGTTTGAACGGTGCCGAGATGGCTCGTAAGGAGATGTACAAAGAGGGTCGTACCCCGCTGCACACTCTTCGTGCCGACATCGACTACTGCCACGTAGGTGCTATCACCAAAGTGGGTGTAATCGGCGTAAAGGTATGGATCTGCCGTGGAGAGGTTTATGGTAAGAAGGACTTGGCTCCTAACTTCTCGCAGAAGCAAGAAGCAGGTCGTCCCGGCATGGATCGCCGTGAGGGCCGTGGAGACCGCAAGGGCTTCCGCCGCAACAAAAAACAATAATGTTTAACCGATTTGTAGATTAGAACTATGTTACAACCTAAGAAAACAAAATTCCGCCGTTGCCAAAAAGGCCGCATCAAAGGTTTCGCTCACCGCGGTCAGGAGTTGGCATTCGGTTCGTTCGGTATCAAGAGCTTGGGTACCGTATGGTTGACCGGTCGTCAAATCGAGGCAGCTCGTATCGCCGTTACCCGTTATATGCAACGTCAAGGACAGGTATGGATCCGCGTATTCCCGGACAAACCTATCACGAAGAAGCCGTTGGATGTACGTATGGGTAAAGGTAAAGGTGCTCCGGAAGGATTCGTAGTACCATTGGAGCCCGGTCGTATCATCTTTGAGGTAGAGGGCGTAAGCTACGATGTAGCAAAAGAGGCACTTCGTCTCGCCGCTCAGAAACTGCCTGTGACCACTAAATTTGTCGTAAGACGCGATTACGACGCAACCAACAACGCATAATTAAGGATTATGAAAACAGCAGAAATTAAAGAATTAACAACTCAAGAGCTCCAGGAGCGTCTCGCTGCAGAGAAAGAGGCCCTGGTGCGTATGAAGTTAAATCACAGTATTTCTCCGCTCGATAATCCGTTGCAGATTAAGGCTGCGCGTCGCAATATCGCTCGCCTTGCAACGGAGTTACGTGCAAGAGAAATTAACAAGTAAAAAACGACAAAGACAATGGAAAGAAATCTTAGAAAAGAGCGCGTGGGCGTAGTTGTTTCCAACAAGATGGAGAAGACCATCGTGGTCGCTGTCCGTTGGAAAGAGAAACACCCCATCTATGGCAAGTTTGTCAATAAAACTCGCAAGTTCCATGTTCACGACGAGAAGAATGAGGCAGGTATCGGCGATACCGTACGCATCATGGAGACCCGTCCGTTGAGCAAGACCGTGCGTTGGCGTTTAACTCAAATTATCGAAAGGGCTAAGTAATTATGGTACAGCAAGAATCTCGTCTCACAGTATGTGACAACAGCGGTGCAAAGCAGGCACTGGTGATCCGCGTTCTTGGCGGTACCAAGAAACGTTACGCATCCCTCGGCGATACTATCGTAGTAGCCGTTAAGGGCGTTATCCCTTCGAGTGACATGAAGGACGGTACGGTTAGCCGTGCTATCGTAGTGCGCACGAAGAAAGAGGTACGTCGTGCAGACGGAAGTTACATCCGCTTTGATGACAACGCATGCGTGTTGGTCAACAACGCCGGTGAACTCCGCGGCAGCCGTATCTTCGGTCCGGTGGCTCGTGAGCTGCGTCAAACAAATATGAAAATTATTTCTCTGGCACCTGAAGTGCTCTAATCATCTAAACAATTACAAAAATGGCAAAACTTCATATCAAAAAGGGTGACACCGTTTATGTAAACGCAGGTGCTTCGAAGGGTCAGACCGGCCGTGTGCTGGAAGTGATCGTTGACAAGCAACGCGCTATCGTAGAAGGCGTTAATATGGTATCTAAGAGTACCAAGCCCAACGCAAAGAATCCGCAAGGCGGAATCGTTAAACAGGAAGCTCCTATCCATATCTCCAACCTCAACGTGGTTGAGGACGGCAAGCCGGTACGTGTAGGCCGTGTGAAGAAGGATGGCAAGCTCGTTCGTGTATCTAAAAAAACCGGTAAGGAGATCTGATTATGAATACAGCAAGTTTGAAACAAGACTATCAGGAGCGCATCGTGCCCATCCTGATGAAGGAGTTCAACTACACTACTGTCATGCAGTGCCCGAAACTCCAGAAGATCGTCCTCAACCAGGGTCTGGGCGAGGCTGTAGCAGACAAGAAGATCATCGAGGTCGCTCTGCAGGAGATGACCGCTATCGCTGGTCAGAAAGCCGTAGCTACCGTTTCGAAGAAAGATATCGCTAACTTCAAGGTACGTAAACAAATGCCGATCGGTGTATGTGTTACCCTCCGTGGTCAGCATATGTACGAGTTCCTCGAGCGTCTCGTTCGCGTAGCGCTCCCTCGTATCCGCGACTTCAAAGGTATCAACAACAAGATGGACGGCCGTGGTAACTATACCTTGGGTATCACCGAGCAGATCATCTTCCCTGAAATTAACATTGATAACATCACCAAACTGCTGGGTATGAACATCACGTTCGTTACCACCGCTAAAACCGATGAGGAGGGCTTCGCACTCCTGCGTGAGTTTGGTTTACCGTTTAAAAAGTAATTCAGACTATGGCAAAAGAATCAATGAAAGCCCGCGAGGTAAAACGCGCTAAGCTCGTTGCTAAATACGCAGCTAAACGTGCACAACTCCTCAAGGATGGTGACTATGTAGGGCTCCAGGCCCTCCCGAAAAACGCAAGTCCGGTTCGTTTGCACAACCGTTGCAAAGTGACCGGTCGTCCGAAAGGATATATGCGCGCATTCGGTCTCAGCCGTATTCAATTCCGCGAGATGGCTTCCAAAGGCCTCATCCCGGGAGTAAAGAAAGCGAGCTGGTAAAACAAGAATCGATAGGGATACAGTAGGGCTAATCCCGACAGTCGAACGACGGTCGAACGACGGTCAACCGACAGTCAAAGCCAAGATCGGTGTGGTGATAAGCCCGCTGTAAACCCAGACGATAAGTTAACATTATTAAATATTGTCCCGACAGGCGGGATTAATTTAACAACAAAAAACAAATGACAGATCCTATTGCAGATTACCTCACTCGATTGAGGAATGCTATCAAAGCCGGCCACCGTGTGGTAGAAGTACCGGCTTCGAATCTGAAGAAGGAGATCACTCGCATCTTGTTCGAGAAGGGTTATATCCTCTCGTACAAGTTTGTGGAGGATGGTCCTCAGGGCACTATCAAGATTGCCCTCAAGTATGATCCGGTTAACAAAGTTAACGCGATCAAGTGTTTGAAACGTGTATCCACTCCGGGTTTGCGTAAGTACGTTGGCTATCGTGATATGCCGCGCGTATTGAACGGTCTCGGTATCGCTATCCTTTCCACTTCGAAAGGCGTGATGACCAACAAAGAGGCTGTAGGCCAGCAGCTCGGTGGTGAAGTATTGTGCTATGTTTATTAATTAAGGAGGATTACACTATGTCTAGAATTGGAAAACTTCCTATCGCTATCCCCGCAGGTGTGACGATCACCGTCAGCCCGGAGAACGTAGTGACCGTCAAAGGTCCGAAAGGTGAGCTCAGCCAGGCTGTTGATCCCCTGATTTCCGTAAACGTAGAGGGCGCAGTATGCCACGTAACCCGTCCTAACGACGAGAAAGAGGCACGCGCCAAACACGGTCTGTATCGCGCTTTGATCCATAACATGGTAGTAGGTTGCTCCGAGGGCTACAAGAAGACGCTTGAGCTCGTCGGTGTAGGTTACCGTGTAGAGTTGGCTCAGCCGCAAGTGCTGAACTTCTCGCTGGGTTATACGCACCCCATCTATCTCGGTTTGCCGAAAGAGGTGAAGGTGGAGACCAAATCGGAGCGTAACCAGAACCCGCTCGTAATGCTTGAGAGCGCTGACAAGCAGCTTCTTGGCCAGATTTGCGCTAAGATCCGCTCGTTCCGCAAACCCGAGCCTTACAAAGGTAAAGGTATTAAGTTCCAAGGTGAAATCGTTCGTCGTAAAGCTGGTAAGTCGGCTGGTAAATAATAGAAAGGAATAAGATTATGATTAAGAAAATTGCACGTCGCCTTAAGATTAAGGCTTCCATCCGCACCAAGGTGTCGGGAACTGCAGAGCGTCCGCGTCTGACCGTGTTCCGTTCTAACAGCCAGATTTACGCTCAGGTGATCGATGACCTCGCAGGCAAGACTCTTGCCAGCGCTTCATCCCTCGCTATCAAGGATAAACTCACCAAGACCGAGAAAGCTGCTGAGGTAGGTAAACTCGTTGCTGCAGCTGCTCAGAAGGCTGGTGTGAACGAAGTGGTATTTGACCGTAACGGTTACCTCTATCACGGTCGCGTTAAAGCTCTCGCTGACGCAGCTCGCGAGGCTGGTCTCAAATTCTAATAACTGACGATATTATGCAAAGAGTTAAATCAACACAAGACCTCGAGCTCAAGGAGCGTCTGGTCGCAGTCAACCGCGTAACGAAAGTTACCAAAGGTGGACGTACCTTCACTTTCGCAGCTATCGTAGTTGTTGGAAATGAAGACGGAATTGTAGGTTACGGTTTGGGTAAAGCAGGTGAGGTTGCTGCAGCAATGCAGAAAGCTACCGAGGCTGCAAAGAAGAACCTGATCCAGGTACCTGTTCTGAAGGGCACTATCCCTCACGAGCAGTATGCTAAGTTCGGTGGTAGCCGCGTTTACATCCAGCCTGCTACGCACGGTACCGGAGTAAAAGCCGGTGGTGCTATGCGTGCCGTACTGGAGAGCGCAGGTGTACACGACGTCTTGGCTAAGTCCAAAGGTTCGTCCAACCCCCACAACCTCGTGAAAGCTACTATTCAGGCGCTCGCTGAGTTGCGTGACGCTCGTACCGTAGCTGCTAACCGTGGCGTAAGCCTCTCTACAGTGTTTAATGGTTAATAAATTCTTCTACAACTATGGCAAAGATTAAAATTCAACAAGTACGCAGTACTATTAAGTGTCCGAAGGTGCAGAAGGAGACCATGCAAGCTCTTGGTCTGCGCAAGATGAACGCAGTCGTTGAGCACGAAGCCACCCCGGCTATCCTGGGTATGGTAGAGAAGGTAAAGCACCTTGTTAAAGTTATTGACTAATCCTAAAAACGAATTATCATCATGGAATTGAATAATCTTACCCCTGCAGCAGGATCGGTAAAGACCGCAAAGCGTGTCGGCCGTGGTGCAGGTTCGGGCCTGGGTGGAACATCTACCCGTGGTCACAAGGGTGCTAAGTCGCGCTCCGGTTACAGCAAGAAGATCGGTTTCGAGGGTGGTCAGATGCCTATGCAGCGTCGTCTGCCTAAGTTCGGCTTTAAGAACATCAACCGTGTGGAGTACAAAGCTATCAACCTCTCTACCCTCCAGCAGCTCGCTGAGGCTAAGAAGTTGGAGAAGATCGGCTTGATCGAGCTCCACGAGGCTGGCTTCATCTCCAAGACCCAGCTCGTTAAGATCCTGGGTAACGGTGAACTGAAAGCTAAACTGACCGTTCAGGCAAACGCTTTCTCGAAGAAAGCAGAAGAGGCTATCCTCGCTGCCGGCGGTGCTATCGAGAAGATCTAAGAACACTAATCGTTAACTCGTTAAACGTTAAACGAAAACTATTATGCGTTTTATTGAGACAATTAAAAATATCTGGAAGATTGAGGACCTCCGCGGCCGTCTGCTGACCACGCTTTTGTTCGTGCTCATCTATCGTTTCGGTTCGTTCGTCGTTCTTCCCGGTATTGATCCCACGGCCTTATCTGCTCTGCATAGCCAGACAGCAGGTGGTCTGATGGCGCTGCTCGATATGTTCTCCGGTGGAGCCTTCTCGAACGCGTCGATCTTCGCGCTGGGTATCATGCCTTATATCTCTGCATCGATCGTGATACAGCTGCTCTCTATTGCAGTACCGTATTTCCAGAAGATGCAGAAAGAGGGTGAGTCCGGCCGTCAGAAGATGAACCAGATCACGCGCTATCTGACCGTGGCTATCCTGCTCTTCCAGGGACCGAGTTACCTCGTCAACCTCTCCGTGCAGATGGCACAGGCAGGTCAGCCTCTCGCCGTTGGATTCAACTGGTTTACAATCTCGTCCACCATCCTGCTCTGCGCAGGTTCGATGTTCGTCATGTGGCTTGGTGAGCGTATCACCGATCGCGGTGTAGGAAACGGTATTTCCTTCATCATCTTGATCGGTATCATCGCACGCCTCCCGGGGGCTATCGTGCAGGAGTTCTCCTCACGCCTCAACGACACCGGTACCGGTGGACTGATGGTCTTTGTATTGGAGGTAGTGATCCTGCTCCTCGTGTTTGCGTTTGCAATCATGCTGGTTCAGGGCACCCGCCGTATCCCAGTGCAGTACGCTAAACGTATCCAGGGTAACAAGCAGTATGGCGGCGTTCGTCAGTATATCCCTCTCAAGGTGAATGCTGCCAACGTAATGCCGATCATCTTCGCGCAAGCGATCATGTTTATCCCTATCGCAATCGTGGGCTTCAACGCTTCGGAGGCTTCGGCTTTCACACGTGCGTTCATGGATAACAACGGCTTCTGGTACAACTTCGTATTTGCACTCCTCATTATCGCCTTCACCTATTTCTACACCGCGATCATCATCAATCCGGTTCAGATGGCAGAGAACCTGAAGCTGAACAACGGATTCATTCCGGGTGTGAAACCGGGTAAGAAGACGGCTGAGTATATCGACACGATCATGAGCCGCATCACCCTGCCGGGTTCGATCCTGCTCGCCCTCATCGCTATCCTTCCGGCGTTCGCTCGCCTGTTCGGTGTGACGATGGGCTTCGCGCAGTTCTTCGGCGGTACGTCCTTGCTGATCATGGTAGGTGTTATTTTGGATACTTTGCAGCAGATCGAGAGTCATCTCCTGATGCGTCACTACGACGGATTCTTCGAGTCCGGCATGCGCATCAAAGGTCGCTCCGGTGCTATGGCCTACTAATTCGTTGGATAGATGATTTTTTTGAAGACTGACGAAGAAGTAGAACTCATGCGGGCAAGCAACATCCTGCTTGGTAAGACTTATGCCGAGGTGGCTAAGGCTATCAAGCCGGGTGTTACTACCGCCCAATTGGATAAGATAGCGTACGAGTTCATCATGGATCATGGTGGCCGTCCCGCATGCCTTGGATACGAGGATTATCCCGCAACCCTCTGTACGTCGGTTAACGAACAGGTGGTTCACGGCATCCCCTCCGACAAGGTGGTGCTCAAGGAAGGCGACGTCATCTCTGTGGATTCGTCTATCGAGCTCAACGGATGGCATTCCGACTCCGCTTATACCTTCCCGGTGGGGGAGGTGAGCCCGGAGGTGATGCAACTGCTGCGTACGACCAAGGAGGCGCTCTATCTCGGTATCGACCAGGCCATCACCGGCCGTCGTCTCGGAGATATCAGTGCAGCCATCCAGACCCACTGCGAGAAAGCCGGATACGGCGTTGTTCGCGAGTTCGTGGGTCATGGTATAGGTCGGGAGATGCACGAAGATCCCGAGGTGTGCAACTACGGAAGACGAGGCAACGGTATCGTCCTCAAGTCCGGAATGACCCTCGCTATCGAGCCGATGATTACGCTCGGAAGACGTAATGTCCTCATTGAGGATGACGGCTGGACCGCCAGGACTATCGACCGCAAGCCCGCTGCGCACTACGAACTATCCGTTTGTGTGCGGAACGGCAAAGCAGATATCCTCTCCACCTTTGAGTTTATCCAAGAAGTATTGGGTGACCGATTCATCTAAGAAAAAATCATCTAAATAACAAACAGTATGGCAAAACAAGACAGCATTGAGGTAGACGGCACGGTAGTAGAGGCATTGTCCAACGCTATGTTCCGTGTCCAACTCGAGAACGGGCCCCTCATCATCGCCCACATCTCCGGTAAGATGCGTATGCATTACATCAAGATCCTTGCCGGTGACCGTGTGAAAGTAGAGATGAGTCCGTACGATTTGACCAAGGGACGTATCTCGTTCCGCTACAAGTAAATTATTAAAACTATTAAAACTCTTATTCAGCAATGAAAGTTAGAGCATCAATCAAGAAGCGCAATGCAGACTGCAAGATTGTACGTCGCAAAGGCCACTTGTATGTAATCAACAAGAAGGATCCTAAAATGAAGATGCGTCAAGGATAAGCGTAATCTTTAATTAGAATCAACTACTTCTTAAAATCAATTTATTTTTTAACAAAATTATCCTTAGTATTTAATTATGGCTATAAGAATTGTCGGTGTAGATATACCGCAGAACAAATGTGGCGAAGTCAGCTTGACTTATATCTACGGAATAGGTCGTTCAAGCGCAAAGAAAATTCTCACAGAGGCAGGCATTGACCCAAGCATCAAGGTAGAGAATTGGACGGATGACCAAGCAGCTAAAGTCCGTGAGATCATCGGTGCTAAATTCAAAGTAGAAGGTGATCTTCGTTCGGAAACACAATTGAACATCAAACGCTTGATGGATATCGGTTGTTACCGTGGAGTTCGTCATCGTATCGGTCTTCCCGTTCGTGGACAGAGCACCAAGAACAACGCCCGCACGCGCAAAGGACGTAAGAAAACTGTTGCAAACAAGAAGAAAGCAACGAAGTAATTTAGTTAACAACCAGGTTGGAGGCCGCATCGTTAGTCTTTCGACTTTCGACTTTCGACTTTCGACTAATAAAATTATCTATCAATTATGGCAAAGAAAGCTATTGCAGCAAAGAAGCGCGTAGTGAAGATCGAGGGCGTTGGCCAGCTTCACGTGATGTCTTCTTTCAATAATGTTATCGTTACTGTTGCTAACGGTGACGGCCAAGTTATCAGCTGGTCTTCGGCTGGTAAGCAGGGCTTCCGTGGCAGCAAGAAAAATACTCCGTACGCAGCCCAGATGGCAGCAGCTGACTGCTGCAAGGTCGCTTACGACCTCGGTCTGCGTAAAGTGAAAGCATACGTTAAGGGTCCCGGACAAGGACGTGAGTCGGCTATCCGTGCCTGCGTCGCTGCAGGTATCGATGTAACGGAGATCGTAGATGTGACTCCGATGCCGCACAACGGTTGCCGTCCTCCGAAACGTCGTCGTGTATAATAATAGTTATAAACCCTTAAACGTTAAAAATTATGGCAAGATATATTGGCCCAAAATCTCGCATCGCACGCCGTTTCGGCGAGGCTATCTTCGGCGAGGATAAGGTGCTTGCAAAACGTCCGTACGCACCCGGACAACACGGCGTTAACCGTCGTAAGAAAAACTCTGAGTACGGTACTCAGCTGGCTGAGAAGCAGAAGGCTAAATACACCTATGGTGTACTGGAGAAACAGTTCCGCCTCCTCTTCGCTAAAGCTGCACGTACCAAAGGTATTACCGGTGAGATCCTCATCCAGCTTCTCGAGTGCCGCCTCGATAACATCGTTTATCGTCTCGGTATGGCGCCTACCCGCGCTGCTGCTCGCCAGCTCGTTTCGCACCGCCACATCACCGTGGACGGACAGGTTGTGAATATTCCTTCCTACTCCGTTAAA
Source organism: Bacteroidales bacterium UBA4331 (assembly GCA_002394395.1). GTDB lineage: Bacteria > Bacteroidota > Bacteroidia > Bacteroidales > Paludibacteraceae > Colicola. The sequence goes on from DGTR01000015.1 coordinate 113,415, forward strand.
CCCGGTCAGGTAGTGGCAGTTCGCGAGAAAGCTAAATCCCTCGAGGTGATCAATGAGTCACTCCAGGGCTTCAACCATGCTAAGTATGGCTGGCTCGAGTGGAACGAGGCTGACAAAGCCGGTAAGTTGCTCAATATCCCCGCTCGCGCTGAGATTCCGGAGAATATCAAGGAGCAATTAATCGTTGAGTTGTACTCTAAATAATCATTAAATTCATGGCAATATTAAATTTCATCAAACCTGACAAGGTTATCATGTTGGATTCGAGTGCTACCAAAGGCGTATTTGAATTTCGCCCACTCGAGCCGGGGTACGGAATTACGATAGGCAATGCGATCCGTCGTGTGCTGCTGGGCAGCCTCGAGGGATATGCCATCTGCTCTGTCAAGATTAGTGGTATTGATCATGAATTTGCTACCATCCCCGGTGTCATCACTGACGTTACCAACTTGATCCTTAATCTCAAACAAATCCGCTTTGCTCATAAAGAGGGCATCGAGGAGGAGACCGAGACCGCTACTCTCCACGTACGTAAGTCCAAAGCTTTCCTCGCTGGTGAGTTCAACTCCGTGCTCCAGAACTTCGAGGTCCTCAACACCGATCTCCGTCTTGCGGAGATGGACGACTCGGCGGATTTTGAGATCCAGATCACTATTAACAAAGGACGCGGATACGTGCCCGGTGACGAGAACCGCAAGAAAGACGATCCTATCGGTACCCTTGCGATCGACTCTATCTACACGCCTATCCGTAACGTCATGATCTCGGTTGACCAGTACCGTGTCGAGCAACGTACCGACTACGAGAAACTCACCCTCGAGATCACTACCGACGGCTCCATCACCCCGCAACAGGCGCTGACCGAGGCCGCTAAGATCCTTATCTACCACTTCATGCTCTTCTCCGACGAACGTATCGTCCTCGAGGAGGAGACCAAGAAGAACTCTTCCGCTCTCGACGAGGAGATCCTCCGTATGCGTCAGCTTCTTAACCAGAAGCTTCAGGATATGGACCTCTCCGTTCGTGCGCTTAACTGCTTGAAGCAAGCAGAGGTAGAGACCCTTGGCGAACTCGTTAAGTACCACCGTGCAGACCTCTTGAAGTTCCGTAACTTCGGTAAGAAATCGCTTACCGAACTTGACGAACTGCTCGAGCGTAATGGCCTTGCCTTCGGGATGGATATCTCACGTTACCACGTGAATGATTAATTCATTAAACATTCAACATTAAACATTCAACATTATTATGAGACATAATAAAAAATTCAATCACCTTAGCCGCAAAGCTAACCACCGCGCTGCAATGCTCAGCAACATGGCTTGCTCGCTGATTCTCCACAAGCGTATCAGCACCACTCTCGCTAAGGCCAAAGCGCTCCGTATATACGTTGAGCCGATCCTCACTCGTGCAAAAGAGGATAACATGAACAACCGTCGTCTGGCGTTCTCCCTCCTCAAACAGAAAGAGGTCGTTACCGAACTCTTCCAGAATGTAGGCGAGAAGATCGCTAACCGTCCCGGTGGCTACACCCGTATCCTCCGTACCGGTTTCCGTCTGGGTGACGCTGCTGAGATGTGTATCATCGAGCTCGTGGACTACAACGAGAACATGCTCAAGGAGACCAAGAAAGCAACCAAGAAAGCTACCCGCCGTGCCGGTAAGAAAGCCGTTAAGGAGGCTGTAGAAGAGGCTGCTGCTGAGGCTCCCGCAGCAGAAGCTGCTGAGTAATAAACCCTCGGTATTTCGAGATTTCGATATATCGATAAATCGTTAAAAAACAATGTTTTTAAACGTTAATCAGCATAATGAAAACGTGACAGATCTCGCCAACGCTAAAGTTGGCGAATCTGTTTCTGTTTCCGGCATGATCCATAATGTCCGCGTGACCAAATGGGGTGGGTTCATCGTTCTCCGCAAGAGCCGCGGCTTGTTGCAGGCAGTCGTCTCCAATGAGACCTCGAAGTTCTTCGACGAAGCCGGCAATGAGATCGCGATGAACGACCTCTGCCGCGAGATGGCGATCACCCTCACCGGTACCGTCAACGAGGCGAAGATCAAGGACCCCGCAGCGTTCTACAACACGATAGAGATCGCAGTCTCCGAGGTTCGCGTCCTGAGCCGTCCGACGACCGCTGAGGTGGTGGATATGAACGCCCTGAAGTTCGGCGACGAGGAGACCCTCCTGCGCTATAAGTTCGATAACCGTCAGGTAACCCTCCGTAACCCGCGCGACATGGCGATCCTCAAGGTGCAGAGCACTATCGCTCGCGCTTTCGGCGAGTTCCTGAGTGCTAACGGCTTCACGCAGATCTTCACTCCGAAGATCGTGTCTGAGGGTGCAGAAGGCGGTGCGAACGTCTTCAAGATGGATTATTTCGGCAAGCAGGTCTATCTCGCGCAGAGCCCGCAGTTCTACAAACAGATCGGCGTCGGCGTCTATGAGCGCGTCTTCGAGATAGCTCCCGCTTATCGCGCTGAGAAACATGCGACGAGCCGCCATCTCAATGAGTATATCTCCCTCGATGTGGAGATGGGCTTCATCAAAGGTCAGGAGGATGTCATGATCCTCGAGGCGGCGCTGCTGCGTCATATTATCGCGGTCGTAGAGCGCGATTGTGCGCATGAGCTCCAGCTGCTCAATGCCGTTAATCCTGTGCTCCCGGAGCAGGTACCCGCATGGAAACTGAGCGAGGTACACGAGATTCTCTTTGAGAATAATCTTTGTGAGGCTGACCACCGCGGTGAGGATGACCTCGCGCCGGAAGAGGAGCGCGCTATCTGCAAGTACGCCTTCGAGAAATACGGTTCGGACTTCGTGTTCGTGACCCATTTCCCCTCCGAGCACCGCGCTTTCTACGCGATGGACGACCCCGAGGACCCGTCGCTGACGCTCAGCTTCGACCTCCTCATGCGCGGTCTGGAGATTACCTCCGGCGGTCAGCGTATGCATAAAGAGGCGGACTATCGAGAGAAGATGATCCGTCGTGGCATGAACCCCGATGCGTTCCATTTCTACCTTGATACCTTCAAGAACGGCATGCCTCCTCACGGCGGCTTCGCCATCGGCCTGGAGCGCATCACCGCATGCTTCCTCGGCATCGCCAACGTCAAAGAATGCTCCATGTTCCCGAGAGACATCAATCGTGTGGCACCGTAATAAAAAATCCTGCATACTCGCGTATGTGGGATTTTTTTATCGGGAAACACTTTCCATCACTACCACCATGCCTCGGCTCTTCATACTCGGACTTTTCTTCCTGCCTTCGGCAAATTAGGGGGAAAAGCTCTTTTTTCTCTCTCTCTGTTCTTTGCTCTTTTCTCATTGCTCTCCGCTCTTAGGTGATGGCTCGGACATAGGCGGTTTAGTCCTTCGCTGTCCTCCCTCTGCGTGAGGACGGTTCGACCTTCGCGTCCGGTGTTTTTCTCTTGCATCCGCTCAATCTTGGCGGATAGAAAAACACCGCCCCGCCCGCGAGGTCTCAATGCGGGTGTAGCGTTCTTCTTTTATCCGTTGTTTATACTTTTGTTGTACCCTCCGCCACGAACCACCCTTTTGACCGAGCGATGACCGAGCGATGACCGAGAGATGACCGAGTGAAAAGTTTTGACTAAAACTGAAAAAGGTTGAC
>DGTR01000003.1:0-28881 GCA_002394395.1 Bacteroidales bacterium UBA4331
GCTCACCCATAGTCCTTACGTTTCATCACAAAGTCATGCGGCCTCGTGACACATGGAGCTTTAATCCAACTTTCGCTGGGCTATTCCCCGACTATGGACAGATTGCACACCTGTTACGCACCCGTGCGCCGGTCGCCGGCAATTAAAGCAAGCTTCAATCCCGCTGCCCCTCGACTTGCATGTGTTAGGCCTGTCGCTAGCGTTCATCCTGAGCCAGGATCAAACTCTTCGTTGTAAAAAGAAATTATAACTTAGCTCAGAATAATCGAATTTATCAAGTGTAGAAATTTTAGGGAACCTTGATCGACCATTCATGGTCGATACTTTATTTCAGTTCTTGTACTACACTAATTGTTTCAATCTTTCAAAGAATGTTTTCTTTCAGTTTGGCGCAAAAAAATTAGGTCCTCAAAGAGAATCTGAATTTTAATGCCCGCGCCTTGCGGTAGAAAATCGAAACTCACTTGTTTCTCAAAAGCGAGTGCAAAGGTACTGCTTTTTTTTGATATGACCAAATATTTTTGCAAAAAAATGCAAGAAAAAATGCACTTTCTTTGTAAAGTACTGAAAATAAGCAAGTTACAAAATCGCTATTTTTAGGGGTATTTTGGGGCAAAAGCGCAAAATATGCTATAAAACACAAAAAGGCTTGCGTACGTGTACGTGCATAAGTATATATAAGGAACGGGCGTGCGCGCGCGTATAGTTGATAGTTGATAGTTGATAGTTGATAGATAAACCCGCATAGGATGCGGGGCTAATAAACAAAGAAGAAACATACGGGGCTCAATCCGCGCCGACCAAGCGGCAAAGCCGCAGGGATCGAACAGGAGCCACCGCAGGTAAACAACCAAAATGGAACAGGATGCCGGATTAAATCCGGCGTAACTGCCAAGAAAGAAAACCCGCATGCAATGCGGGGCTAATAAACGAAGGACAAACCCGCTCGCGAAACTCGCGGACACAGGACAATGAGGGGCGGAGGTTCGCGCAATGATGCGCGAAAAATGCACAGAGAAAAGACGGCATAATATGCCGGACAATGGACAACGTTGCCGGATGACATCCGGCGGAATGGACGAAAGGAAAGCCGGCATTCAATGCCGGGGAATGGACATACGAAGAAAGGACGGGACGTAGATGTACGTAATGGTCGCGAGATGGTCACGGGATTGAACCGTAAATAGATGATAGATGAACAAAAAAAGATCATTTCCGGAGAAATGACCTTTTTTGAGTTACGCGGTGCGGCGTTAAGCGAAACGGCGTTAAGCGAAGCGGCGTTAAGCGGTGCAGCGTTACGCGAAGCGGCGTTAAGCGGTGCGGCGTTAAGCGGTGCGGCGTTAAGCTTTGCGCCATTACGCGTTGCGGCGGCGGTAGTAGCGGAAGCCGAGGAACGCCAGGGCGAAGAAGAGGAGGACAAGCGGTTCGCCTATCGGCGTTACAGGCGTAGTGGCGATTGGCAGATCTTCATCGTCATCGTCATTGGGATCTCCCCACCCCGACCGCATCATTCCACCTTCGGACATCGTAATCCGTACTCCACCCATATTCGATGCGCTGAGGTATGGCGAGGTCGATGAGAACTGATAGGTCGGCTTGGTTAACGCATTAGTCCGGCTGCTCGCAGCCGAATAAGTGCCCGAGATCTGCGTACCACCGGCTATAGCGCCGCCAAAGACGGAGGAGTTGACCGACATATCCGAGCCGTGGAGCGGCTGATAGCCCCACGAAGCAGACGACGAGGTCCGGTCGTAGGCAGACGCGATGGATAGTGTGTAGCTTGCGCCACACAGCATCCATAGCATGAGAACATACCTTATTAAAACAAACTTATTTTTCATCATTATCTGCATTCCCCCTTTCGTCATCTGATTTTTTGTCCATAAATAGAGTACACATGTCCATCGCGGAGGATGAAGACGTGTCCGTTCTTAATAAATTTCACCGCCGAGGTGGTCTCGCCATCGATGTTGGTAAATCCGGTAGCTACCGGGTTCTCCCCACTCTGGCCGGGTACATATCCCGGACGGCGGATATAATAGCGCACCTCATGGCTGGTCTCCGGCGTCATGATATCGAGGTACGAACCATCGGAGATGGAGCGCTCGGTATCGGTAAGCGCATCATAAAGGACGAGCGAACCGCTGATATTATTGACTCCCGTGAACCATAAACGCGTGAAAGGATCGAAGGGCAGGTCGCTCAGGTAGAACGACAGCGGTATATTCACAATCGAGTCACGCAAGTCAATACACAAGCCATATCCGTCTTCAGCCGCATAGAGGTTGAAAGGCGTTGCAGGCGTGGTATTATTGGTGTAGTTATCGATATTGAGGGTGGTGAGCAATGCATCCTCTCCCTCATACACCGCGTCATTATAGCCTTGACCGACGAGGAGCCGGCTGAAACAACGCGGCGATACGGTATTGGTAGCCGTGACGGTCATGATACCCTTCGGATACCTACGCGACGCCATGCGGATCGGTGCGGCGAGCGGCACTTTCTTATCCGGCGAAGTGAGTACACGGTTGGTATTGACTATTACGGTCAACTTTGTAGGCGTACCTGTGCTGACTTTCACCAGCATTGCGTGCATAGGCGGCAGGTAGCGTTTCGGATTGGAGATGGTATCCGTAGTAGCTAAAGCAGCCGATTTGGAAACCGTCGTATATTCGTTATTAGCTCCCATATACCCTATTTCCTCCACCAAGCTATTATCGGCGATGAAGCCCCAGATATCAATATATCCCATGGTAGGGTTACCGAAGACGAAGGTCGTTGATCCGACTCCCTTTGTGATCGTGTAACTCTGGGACGTAGCTTCTTTACCCGGGTAGAACGCCAGTTCGCCGGCATGGTTTGTACAGAGCGAATTACGGTAGTCTCGCAGTTCATGCTCGTAGAGTTCGTCAACCCGTTCTCCATTCGTATTATAATAGTAGTACAGGTCATCGTTCTTTGGCAGACGCACGGCAGCGGGCTCTGTAGATTTGGTACGTGCATAGACGGCAAATCCCTGTGCCGGCGGGAGCGAGAGCTTGACACCGTTGGTGACTTTGGACCACTCGGTATCCGCTGCATAATCTATATCCGCAATCGATCCACCGTCTCCTTTTCGGATAACACTCGTACTATAGAGTGAGAGCCAGAAGGAGGCGTTACCAGTCTTATGCGTACGTCCGGCGGCATCGAAAGCTCCTACTTCCCATAATGGCGTCGTGTTATCGATGTCGGCGTTAGCCATGAAGATATCTCCACTGATCATACCTTGAACCGGCGCAGCACGGAACGCCCACTCGTTGTGCGGCATCGGCATATCGATAATCGCCTCTTCGTAGTCCATCCGTTGTTGCTGGCTCATTGCGGCTCCGGGCAGGAAGCGGATTGCCTCACAGGTGTTATACTGGAAGCCGACCTGTTTCACTGAGTCGTAGGTGGCAGGGGCGGTCAGGTCAGGCAGTTCCGGATAAGGCCTGCCGTCTGTCATGGCAGGGATGATGATCGATGTAGTGGATAGCGGTGCGAAGCGAGCCGTGGCGTGGATAGGCCGGTTGTACTGATCAATACCCATCCAGTTGCCATGCTTGTTCCATTGTGCACTGATCGAGTCTTGCGGATCCCAACGCAGGTAACTCGGAACGACCGCAAGGGTGAACGGCACAGTTCCTACCTTGCAGCCTCCGTCTAAGGTATCCTTACCGAGGATCGTCTGCAAATCGATGGCAAAGGTATAGTTGTAGCCTTGCTTCATCGTATAGTTGTTGCTGCTTGCAGGCTGGAGGGTGATATAGTGTCCCTTCAGGTAGTACTCCGTTTGTGGATAATCCAAATCGGGTACCAAGGCCAGTTTATGGAATCCCTCTTGGAAATCGGGATCATCGGTCGTAAGCAGCTTGACGGAAGCGATTCCTATGTTCGGCATGATTGAATCGACCTTGAGGGTGATTTCCTGATTGGCCATATTCATATCGGCCAGTACTACTACCGGCAGTTTCATCTCTTCCGGATCACGATGCAGTCCGCCTACGATGAGAGGTACCGCGGAGCTGGACTGCGGTTTGAGCTTGATCAGCAGCGGCAACGGACAAACTTCCACGCTCGAGTGCAGCTTCGTGTCGGTACCCGTGCCCAATATCGGGAAGATGACATACTGCACCGAATCGCCTGCATAGACGTTGGCAGTTAGCGACGGCTTGTAGAGCGTCAGGAATCCTTTGTTCACCAGGTCGGCAAGGATGTCATACGGATGCGCCGTCGTATCCAGATCCACCTTCTCGGCATCTTTGATACGCTGCATCTCGTTGCGGCTGACGGCGGCCAGGTTAGGTGCGAACTGGTTGGCATTCTCGGTGCCCTTGGGTTCGCAACGCAGGATATCTTTCACTACCTTCACGATATCGCTGTACTTATAGCCGTAGCGTCTCTTAGGCGAACCGGTCATATCGGCTGTGTCGCCATAGAGCAACCAGTCATTGACGCAGGTTCCGTTGAGGTTGATAGGCGCGACGCTATCCAGATAGAGCGAACCCTTGACGCGCAAACCGATATCATAAGTCGAGTTGGCGCACAGGTCGAGCGACTCGGTTGTGGGTTGCTCTTCGCCGTTGAGTTCCAACACCATCTGGTTGCTTACCTTAAGGTGGCTGGTCATACCGCACAGACTGCTGAGCATGTCTTTATAGTTGCCCGACATATGTACGGTAAAGGTATCGACGACATTTACGTATGCGCTATGTACCACGTACTTGACAGGACGTATGTCACCCTCGAGAATCTCGTAGATATAGCCCTCATTGAATATCCTGTAGGAGGCATCCTTCGAGTGTTTTTGGAAAGAGACATCGAAGGTGTCGATCAACTGGTTCATATTGACGAAGATCGAGTCCGGATGCGTCGGTTCATAGGTCTTGCCCGGGATATAGAGCCGGCCATAGATAGTATCGGATTTCGATGGATCTGGATTATCCTTTCTGTCTTGATCCAGATAGTGATCTATCATCTCTACGAACGTAACTACCCGATCTTTGTTGACGCTCTTGAGGGTATAACATACGGTGGTGTCGTTGTAGCCATCACCGACGATACCTTGGTAGTCCACGCGCAGGATGACATGCGACGGGAGATCCTCGTCTGCTTTCTCCTTACAAGCCGTATTGGCCTGATAAGCAATCAACGGCGGTTTGGTAGCGAAGATACACATGTCATCGATGATGAAGTCGTTTCCGTCCCAGTCGGACGACACGTTGGAGATGCGTACGCGGAAGTGTCGGTAGTCGATATTCTCGTCGAAGACGATCGGGAAGTAGATCTGGCTCCACTGGCTCGAGGGCTTGATACCTCCCGTGGTATACGAGGTGATGTCAACCCAATCGGTTCCGTTGACCGATCCCTGTACGGCAAAGGTGAAGTTCGGGTCTGCCTTACCGGTCTGGCTACTGGGGTTGCACACATAACCGGAGAAGAACATCTTCTGACCTGAGCACAGATGCGTCTCCAAGGAGAGGGCGGCTACCTGACCGGACGACGACATACCGTCGCAGTAGATCATGTATCCGTTGGAAGCTCCTCCATGTTGCTCCATCGGACGCCAATAGGACGCCACACCTTCTCCCCAGTGATCCACTGTAGGAATGCGGTTGATCAGTCCGTACTCACCGTGGTTCGGGAAGTCGGATTGAGCATGCAGTCGGTTGTGGGGCAGGTCGGGTGTCTCGGGGTACGTATAGCCGTACGAAGCATCCGCCCACGGCAGCGGGTGAGGATAGACCGTATATTCGGGTCCCGGCCTGTTGTAGTCGAAATTCAGGCGTTCCAGCACTTCGTAGTGCTGCTCGATATCATCATTGGTGATGAGCGCTTTGACATTACCTGCCTTGTCTTTCGTCTCCGCCAACGGACCGTACTTGCCGGGCTTATGATATATCAACTTGTAGCGGCAGATATTAAACATATATGCGCCATCCACCGTTGTTTCATCATTCCCCGGTGTACCCGTTGTTGACTGGCTGCGTGCGCGCAAACAATAATATACGGTGTCAAACTCCTGCCCGTTGGTGATGTTTTGCTTCGCCGGCACTTTCAGGAAGTCGTCGCTCACGGTTGTCGAGTGGTTGCAGACGGAGTATTTCTGGGTCTTGGGGTTGTAGGTGTACCATTGGCAGGTAGCATCCCAACCGCCGCACCAGATCATCGAGTCCTTGCGCTCAGCGTTCCAACCGCCGTCGGACCAATGGTCGTCACGCATATAGTAGCCTAATAGCGACTCCGACTGTTTCGTCGATTTCAGGTGCTCTTTGATGTAACGTTGCTCGGTGGAGAGTAACAACTCGTTGCCGGTAGGAGCCATCATAACGTGATCCTCCATGTATTTCTCTTTCGCCAGGGGGAAGACCTTCGTGGTATGTGCTCCTTCTCCGTCAGGAATTCGCGTTTTGTAGTGCTCCAGCGTATCGGCCATCTCCGTCCACGGATGCAGTTCGAAGATCTCACGCAACGAAAGCGTCGGCTCCGGAATAGCGGACATGGTGTCCAGCATGGCGGTATCCACCTGGTTCTTGTACGTTAAGGACATCGGCAGGTTGTCGTAGTAGTTGCCGAGCTCAGCCGCATAGGTCACAGTCGGTTTGCTTGCATCTGCCACGCCGAACGTCGTGATCGGCGGCGCTACACGCGCAACCTTGACAGGAGGATTTTTCTTGTTTTCGTAATAATCTGCCGCCTTGTAATGGAAGACGGTATAGCGACCCATCGTCACCAATACTTTTACGGAGTCATCTGGATCATCCGTTGCCGTATTCGGTACTTTGACCGAGTCACCGATGATACGGAACGGGAAGTTATAGGAGCCGCTTCTTCCGGAACCGGTGTTTCGCGGCTGCACACGCCAAACCGTATTCGGTATATCCGAGTCACCTATCGCACCTTCGCCCTCACGGAACCAGCGCCACCAGCCGAAGAAGTGGCTGTCGCGAATCGGCAACTCCACATCCTGCTTGGGGTAGTAATAGAGGATGCGTTTGTTCTCGTGTACCTGCTGCATACCGTCAGCTCGCAGCGGATCGCCTGAAGCACCGGGAGAGTGAACCAGGTGCTGGTTGTTGGCATACTGGAAATAACTGGGTTGGGATACGGTCAACTGTTCGGTGACGACATACATCTTGTCATCTATCATAACGATATAGAAGATGCGTAAATACGCCATACGCGGCGTACGGATACCGCTCTGCGTACATTCTACCGTAATGGTGGTGGCCGTCTTACCGGAGATACGACACCAACTCGGCGTATTACCGAATTCGTCCAAGAGTAGTACCTCTGCCATGGCCGTACTGCTCAAATCCATACGGCCGGATACCGTTACGTCCGTTTCATCCCTACCCAGCACCTCTATCGTCGTGTTCGCTACGTCCAGTACGTGACGACCTGTGCGATTCATTGTACCGATGTTGAAGGTATAGGATACCGGATCGGTGATCGTATTGGGGAAGGTATGGTTGTAGGCATCGTTTTCAACGACACATATGAGCGAGTCGTAGTTCGCTTCGTGGTAGGTCTTGCGTACCAGCGGTATCTTCAGCTCCGCATCGCTGACGGACCGGAACTTGCTCCAGTCACCCTTGAAGCGATAAGCCGGCGCACCTTCCCGTAACGAGAGGGTAACCTTCAGCGTATCGACGATATTGACGTATTTGCCGCCTATCTTCACATCCCTCGGGCTGGTCGTGGCGTCCGAGGTGGAAACGGTGTTTGCCGTACGACTGATACCGCTCGTCGCAGGGCTTGGGGTGGATCCGCTATCGAACGTACGTGCATCGGGGATGAGGCTGAAGGTCTGATTGGTTTTCCATTCCAGGCTGCTACTCTGCAGGTTAGACATGTCGGTCTCCTCTACGCGGCAGCAATAAACCACGCTATTACCCACCAACATCGAGTATTCCTTATACGCCTTGTAGGGCGCCTGGATAGCTACCGACATGTTGGTATTATAACCGAAGATGACGGTATCGCGACTTGGGTAAGCGCCGTTGTTAAGCAGACTGTACTCTTGCTGCAGATAACTCCACGAGAAGACGGAAGCATCGTCTTCGTCGTCCACCAGTACCAGTTCGGAGCCGCTACCGGCAGTCTGCCTGAATTGCAACCATTTATCAGCGCCATACTGGAGCTTCACCAGCTCCTCTTCGTTGGCATTGTCGTTGGTTAAAACATTCACGTAATGGAAGGTCAGCAGCGATGAGTCGCTTGGATGAACTTCCGGTTTGTTTTCGCCGTCGATATGGAAATAGCGATCGACTTCGTATTTCGTCTTCAGCGCCACCTGATTTGCAGAGCCCGAGGGGGGGAAACTGAATTGCCACGGGGTGATATATTGCTTGTCGCTGTTGGATGGATCTTTCGAACCTTTGATGAGTGCCGTATTGGATGTTCCCTCTTTGTATAGCGTCCCATCCTTTAGCGCATATTGGCGGAAGATCAATCCACCGGTACCTGCCATGATATAGTAGCGCTTTTTACCGCTCTCTACCGACCAGATCAGTTCATCGCCTTCCAGCGAGGCCTGCATCAGCGGCACACGTGCAGTCACGGGATATTCTTTGCCACCGATGGTCACGGTCGTTGAGATGATCAGGGTATCATGGTTATCGACCTCTTTGTTCACCGCTTTCGTCGTGAGCGTGACGTGCTGGCTCACCGCTTCGGTTTTATCGAAATAGGATTCTCCCGAACTGAATGTACATGCGCCCGGCCCCAATTTCAGACTCTCTGTTATGTCTTCGGAGGAAATAACCTCTTCCTCGCCTACCTCATTGCCGTTCACGTCAACCAATGGATGCGCGGTCACGCGCGCTAACGTGAAGTTAATCACCTGACTGTTGTCCGCCAGCGGGTTGAAGATATAGGACTTGAACTCGGGTTTCAGTACCAGATGGGTGATCGTTTCGCCGTAGTGGTATGTCTTCGTACGAACGATCACATCGCGGGTACGAACCGAACCGTCTCCATTGACCTTCAGACCGCGTGCGCCTTTCTTCCAACGACCGTAGTATTGTTTGATCTTACTGATACCGCCATGACTCATCGTGATACGGAAGGTATCGACGATATCGATGTAATTGCCTTCCCCATCCTTCACATCGATCGGGCTGTTGAGACCGCTGACGATATCGTTATGCCAGTGGTTGGAGGTCGTTTCATGCGTCGCACGGTCTTCTTCCGCAACAGCAGTGCTCACACGGCTATCCGGGATGAACTCAAAAACCTGCGATACGCGGTAGTTCTTATCCAGATACAGGTTGTTCGGGTCGTGGAGAATATGATCGGGATCCGGATGGAAATAGACCGTGTCGTTGCCCACCTTCGTTACCGCCAGCAGGTGCTTACCGATCATGGATGTCCATACCTGTTCGCGCGACTGCTCGCCGCTATGATAGCCGAACTCAATCGTATCGCGCCATATGTGCGAAGTAGTATCCGGCAGCACGACATAATGCTCATCCGCTACGCGGACACGCGAGATCTGGAAAGTCGTTGCTTCGCCTTCCGTCTCCACACCGTCGAACTGGTTGAGCTCCTCGTTGTACTTCACGTACGAAGAGTCTATACTGGGGCGAGTGTGACGTTGAATATTACTCTCTAAAAATCCATCCAGATAGTTCTCAGACTTCAGTTTCGTATCCTGCACATCCGCCACGCTGTAGTCAGGCCAGCCGGCCGTGGAGGTGAATATACCCGCCCATGTACTGTTGGCAACGATCGTCACCGGGTCCTTGAACGGAGTCTCCGGGTTTTCGTAATACAAACCCAAATACACATCACTCGCCGGCGCAAAATGGCTATAGAAGAGTAACGAGTCTTTGGCTCCGTACCGCCATTCACGGCGCGGGTCCAGCAAAAACTCTCCTGATACACACTCCTTACAAGGATTAGGGCCTCCGATCAACTTATACGTGCTGATGTAGTTCGGCTCGGTATTATAGGGGTCCGACATACCCTGATAGGTATCGGTCCAGTCGCCTACCGGACGAGCACGGACATAACGGTTGGTTGCGCCGACCGGTTGGGTCAGGAAATAGCGCTTGCCATTGGAGTGCATGAACGAAAAAGCGACGTGATACGTACCGGTATAGGAACCTTGGGCATAGAGCGTCAGCGTGGAGTCTTTAACTAACGCGCCATCCGGAAGGCTGGTAAAGTCAACCACATCGTTCGGCTGATAGGTTCTGCCGGAACCGTCTTCTTTGGTATTCCAACCCGTAAAGTTGAATCCGTTTACCAGTTGCGGATCCTCTACCGTTACCCTCGTCTCTTCGTCTCCCGGATACTGGTCGGGCACCTGCGTTCCCAACAAGCCGTTGTTGTCGTAGTGGATATGGTACCGCGGGTTGGCTTTGACGAACTCTATATAGCCGTTCGGCTCCGATCGGTTGGCATAAATACGTGCCCAACCGTCCTCACCACCTTCCACGAATTGGCTATGGTCAGTGGCTAAGGGCACCTCCGTTCCGCGTATATTCACACTCCAACCCGGGATGTCTATTCCCTCGTCGTCCGGGCTATACTCCGAACCGGAATAGATCTTCGCCCGGATCTGCAACGGTACATACGTAGAATCAATATGCCACATCTCCTCGCAGGTCCATACCGTGCTGTCCGCATCCGGACGCATCTGAACGTTCGTAAAGCCCCTGGGAGTGGTTACTTGCAAGAAATAGCCTGCGGGCTTAAATGCCACGTTGAGGTTATTCACCGCCGAAGTCGTATCCGCTACCATCCGTCCGATGGCACCAGCCGGTGCCTTGAATGTACTCGGCAGACCGAATATCGGCAGTTCGCGTATCTTGGTGAAACGGGATTTAGCACCGTTCGTACCCATCGACTCTCCGGCATCGTCTTTATATTTGTTGTTATAACCTACATAGTAATACGTGCTGTCCGAATCCGGCACACGTATCAGATCCGTTTGGTAATACTTCGTGCTGCCCTTGCGGGTCATACACGTCAGACGGTCCATCGTGTAGATCTTCTTGGCAGCCGTACTATCGGATGACCGCTGCGGGTTGTTTTCGTTCATACGGTAGCGCAGAGAATCCTGCTCGTCGGTTGCAAAGAAATAGCTGCTGCAACTATTAATAGGATCATCCAAGAGATAGAGACGGAAGATCGTACGAGGGGTCTTATCGTGTTTAGAATCTGCATAGGCATAAGCCGCTTTACCTTTTTGTATTGTACCTGCACCGGAAGATAAGTTCCATGGCGATAACGTCGTGTTGAAAGTCACCAAGCCGGCATTGGTATAGGATTGCGGGCTGTTAGCTTTCGGGATTTCGAACATATAGACCTCGCGATAGGTCATACCCAAGAAACCCGTACCCATCCTTCCGTTGAAAGGAGTCTTACCCCGACCCAACGTACCGTTCGGGGCTAGCGGGTCAAAAGAAGAGAGACCGGGACGACCTGATACGGTAGGCACACCGCGTTCGGTAGGAATGACGAACACAACATCACAGGCTTTTGCATCGTCGTAATTATCCGTCAGGTCACCCAGGAACTTAAACGCATCACTCGTTTTAAGGGTCTTACCGTCGTTCCAAATCGTATAAACGGTACCTTCTTTAGCGCCCAACGCTTTGTTACCACGATTCAAAGGATAACCCACCTGCCATTCGTTCATCTCAGTCACTTCCGTGGCAGGGAGCAGTTTCATATACGTTCCCGCCCCATAACTGTAATAATCGCCCGTGTAGCGGGTATAGTTACTAACAAAGAGCTCCTCACCGTCTTCTTCTGTGCCGTTACCGTTCTTATCCACCCATACCGACAACAAGAACCGCTCACCTTGCTCCAGATTCACCACCAAACCGGCATCCGTCGGCGTCCAACCGACTCCCCACATTCCTACAGAGTACATTACTACAGAAATCAACAACAGGATTCGTACCTTAAATTCTTTTTTACAGACTTTATTCATATCAAATATTACAAATTTCGTTAAAATTGGCTGCAAAATTACATAAAAAAAAGCACATGCGCAAGAGACACATGCAAAAATTGTTTTAAAGTTGAGAAAAAGAGTCGTTTTTTGTTTTAAAGTCGAATCAACTATCGGATTGGGCAAGCCATTCCGTCGGAGTAAGACCTGTTTCACGAGCAAAGACACGTCCGAAGACCGTAGCCGACGAAAAACCGCAATGTTCTGCAATCTCTTGCACGCGCACATCCGGGTTCGCACGCATGAAACGCTTCGCTTCTTCGATGCGGAAATTCGTCACAAACTGATAGAACGTACAGCCGTATTCCGCTTTGATAAACTGCGAGAGATAAGTTCGATTCATCGGCACGACCGTCATAATGTCAGAGAGACGGAAATCGGCGTTCAGATAAGGCTTCTCGGCCTCCATCCATTCCTCCAAAGCACGACGATATTCGGTATTGGCTGCCACATTTGCTACCACTGCTTCTTTCCCGATTTCGTCACTAATCTCTCCGTTTTCGTCACTCACCCGCTCCAACCAAGGCTTGGAACGGAAGATCACTTGCTCGTTGATATAAACGAAAATAAAGAAGAGCAACCACTGCTGCGTGAAAAGCCGAGTCGGCGTCTCTAAGAAACAGAGATATGTATAAGAGCCCCCTAACACAAACATCATCACCAGATACCGGATGACCCAGTGCTCATCCGTCTCTTCCACAGAACCAAAGTTTTCCTCACTAAACTGACGATAACGCCGTACATGGAGGAAAATCAGAAAAATCCATATCGCCGGTACGATCGCCAACAACCATCTCAGATCCAAAGGAACAAACCAATCGATTACCCCGACTACCAAAACCGGCAAGAGACGCGTCAACGCCTTATCCCACGTCAGCCAATGAGGACGAAGCAGCTCCATAGGATAAGCCAACATCAACCAAGCGATAATATCTCCGGCAAGCATCTCCCACCCCTCGAAAGCAAAAATACCCTCTGCAGGCAAAAGCTGACTATTCACCCGCATCCGGTACAACAAACCCCAAACAATTATTACCGACAGCGCCGCCATTATCCATGCGGAGACATAGCGCACACGGATACCGTTATGATGACGAAAGAGCAGCCACGAAAAAACCGATGTGATCGTGATAACGGCTACATTCTGAGTAGGAGCAATAATAGCACGGAAGATATCCGCCGGAATAAGCGGCGAGAGCAAATAACTCACGACAACTGAAGCCGCGAGTATCAGTCCAAATACAGCTTCAGAACGGTATTCATAATAGAAATGCCGAAGACTTTTACGATTTTTTTCTTCCATCGTGAGTATCCCTCCTAAATCGCCTGCAAAGTTACAACTTTTTTTTGATATATGCAAATAAAAATCAAACTTTCCCTTAGAAAAAAAAATAGAGAAAAAAGAAAGAGAACAGACAAATCCATAGTGTAAATGCCCATAACCACCCGGTAAGGGTTTTGTAAGGGTTTTGTAAGACTTTAGGTTGACCTAGGATAACCTAGGATTACCTAGTAATTATTATTAAGGAACAGGCGCGCGCACGCGAGAAAAATGAGAAAAATGCATTTTTTTTGCATTTTTTTTCAAAAAAATTTGGTCATGTCAAAAAAAAGCAGTACCTTTGCACCCGCTTTCGATAACAAAGCACATTGATCTAACTTTTATAGTTCAAAAAAGTTGCGGAAATAGCTCAGTTGGTAGAGCACGACCTTGCCAAGGTCGGGGTCGCGAGTTCGAGTCTCGTTTTCCGCTCTTTTTTTTTGCCCAGATGGCGGAATTGGTAGACGCGTGCGTTTCAGGTGCGCATGCCGCGAGGTGTGCAGGTTCGAGTCCTGTTCTGGGCACCCCAAGCGCAGGTGGTGAAATTGGTATACACGCTACTTTGAGGGGGTAGTGGTCGCAAGATCGTGTGAGTTCGAGTCTCATCCTGCGCACAAAAATGACATAATCGAAAGATTGTGTCGTTTTTTTTTGTGTATATCAATTTTTTTTTGTAATTTTGCGCCCGCAAAATGTATGATCCTATGAAAAGAACATTTCTGATAGCAGCATTGATAATGCTTGCAGTAGCAGGAAAGGCGCAAGTGAGCCAGATTGTTGGCGATTGGAAGACCGTCGATGACAAGACCGGCGAGAAACGATCCATCGTAACGATATACAAAGGCTCCGACGGACTCTATTACGGAAAAGTCAGCAAGCTGCTGATGTACCAGGAGCTGCATCCCCAATGCGAGGCATGCCAGGGCGAGGACAAGAACGCGCCGGTAGAGGGCTTGGTCATCATCCGCGGCATGAAAGCCGAGGACGGACAACTCGTGGGAGGCAAAGTGCTTGACCCCGAAAGCGGGAAGTTCTACTACGGTAAGATACACCTCAAAAACGGTAACCTCGTCCTCCGCGGGAGCTTGGACAAACACGGCTTCCTCGGGCGCAACCAAACATGGGTGAAGTGATGGTGTAAAAGGAGTTAATCGAAAATGCGCAGTCATTTTGGCCTACGCGGCCTGAGCGTAAACGACTACTAACCCGCGCTCACAAGCGAGCTTGCAGCGCGTCTTACTATTCCTTTCCGCTTGTTGACGCCCCGATGGGCGACAACATGACTGCTTACAAAAATACGGGCTTGCAGCCCTCACAAAAATATAGAAAATAACCCCTTTCCAACCTCCCCAAGGGGAGGAGAAAAAAAATTTTTTGACATTTTTGTAAGCGATAGCGCATTTTTGTAAGGCGGTAGGGCGGCACTATCGAGTGCCGGACAAAGGATAAGCGGACAAAGGCGGGCGTTGGGCTTGCACAAAAGAACGAATTTGGGCGATTAGACTAAGGCGCAGCAAGCGCCGAAACGCCGCATTTTCGATTAAAAGAAAATTAATAGAATAGATATGAAGTTGGTATTTGCATCGAATAATGCGCATAAGCTAAGCGAGGTGCGGGCAATGATGCCGGCTGGCGTCGAAGTGCTCAGCCTCCATGAGATCGGCTTCGAAGCCGAGATAGAAGAGACCGGCAAGACCCTCGAGGAAAACAGTCTTATCAAAGCCAAAGCCGTTTGGGACTTTATTAATGATGGAATGAGCGCGGCAAAGCCGCTCAATGATGGATTGATGGTTAACGGAGTGTTTGCGGATGATACGGGACTGGAGATTGATGCGCTGAACGGTGAGCCGGGCGTCTATACCGCACGGTGGGCAGGTTCGCCCGCTGCCAACAGGCAGAAAGCCATCCGCGAGTTGGAAGGCAAAGAGGACCGCGGATGCCGGTTCCGCACGGTGATCACCCTCATTAGGGGAGGAAAGGTCCAACAGGTAGAAGGCATCGTACGCGGACGGATTGCCGAGCAGGAGTTCGGCGAAGGAGGGTTCGGTTATGACCCTGTATTCATTCCCGAAGGCTACGACAAGACCTTCGGAGAGTTGCCTGCTGAACTGAAAAACCACATCAGCCACCGCGCAAGAGCGATTCAGGAACTCGTAAGAGTTTTGAATGATGGATTGATGGAATGATGGATTGATGGAATGAAAAGAATAATCATTATATTGTGCTGTATCGCTACGGTGACGTACGTGTATGGTCTAGGATGGACCACATATTTTGCTTACAATCAGGTTACGCAGATCGCTATGTCACCGGATCGGGTGTACGCCGTTTCGGACGGCAGTCTCTATAGTGTAGAGAAAGCAAGTGAAAAGATTCAGACCTACGGCAGCCAATCGGGTTTGCACAGTACCGGCATCTCCTGCATCTATTATGACGAGGCGGGATCTCAACTTTTCATCGCCTATAAAACAGGAAAAATAGATTTGATGCGCGCAAACGGTGTGCAGTATATCAGCGACCTTTACGACAAAGATATGACGCAGCGCAAGACCGTGAATAACATCACTATTCATGGTCGTATGGCGTATCTGTCCACCGCCTTCGGCATCCAGACGATGGACCTGAGGCAGAACAAGTTGGTCGATAGCTACTGGCTGCGTCCCAACGGCGCAGAGACGGATATACAAGATGTGCTGCTCCTCGGCGACAGCATCTACGCCTTCACGACAGACAGTCTGTTTTGCGCCAAGATGAGCGATAACATCGTCGATTACCGGTTCTGGAAGCGGGAACTTCGCGGCGGACGCATCGCGCCGGATGTAAACAAAGGCGTTCATTATCAGGACGGCACAAGCGATTGGTATGCGGGCGGAGCCGAAGGTATCGTGCGTATCAGCGCCGCCGAGCGGGTGTGCTACAAGCCTGCAGGACCGATTGCCAATTTCCCCTATAGCATCACCGCTAAAGGAGGACAAGTATGGGCGGTTCCGGGTGGACGATGGGCGGTACAGAACTTCCGGCCGGGCATAGTCATGCACTACAACGGCAAGCAATGGGTGAACATAGAAAACTACTCCATCCAATCCAAGACAGGTCTTGAAGCTTTGGATTTCATGAACACGGCGGTCGATCCGCGTGACCCGAGCCATTATTTCATCACCAGCTACGGCACGGGCTTGTATGAGTTCCGGGCGGACAGTCTTGTGAAGCACTACCTGCCGGCGGAAGACAACACGATAGTTGCAATTATTCCCGATGTCCCTACGCTATACACCCGTCTGGATTGCGCGATGTACGACGAGGACAATAACTTATGGTTCTTCACCACCGGCGGAGAGAAACAGTTACAATGCCTGGATGCCAATCAACAATGGCACGCCGTCTCTATCCGGGAAAACGGAGGAGGACCGTTTGACATCCCTACCCCGACAGGGTTATTCGTGGATAAGAGGAACGCCAACCATAAATGGTTCAGCATCGGTCGTAGCGACCAAATCAGTCTGGTACTGTTGGATGACGGAGGCACAAGATGGGAAGAGTCGGACGACAGGATTCAAGTTCGCAAGAGTTGGACCGACCAACACGGAAGAGCTTTCCAGCCGCTATTCATCTATGGTATCGCCCAAGATGCTTTAGAACGTGTCTGGATCATCACCGAGAATGGCGCCGGATACATTGATAACTCCACCGACTACCTCCAATCGGATGCTATCGTCCGTCCGGACATAGAGGACGAGAACGGCGAGAACCCGATCACAAGCCTTCAGATGTCGGCTATCGCTATTGATTCGGACGGACAGATATGGTTGGGCACCAACGACTTAGGCATCTACGTACTGGACGGCGCAGCGACGGAGATCACGGCGCACTATACGACCGGGAACTCCGCCATGCCATCCAACACCATCTTGTCCCTAAGCGCCGACGCAAACGGCAAAGTATGGATCGGCACTTCCGAAGGTCTGGTATGTTGCGACACGCATGGCAGCGGAGAAGGGCTGAACGGCAAGGTGACGGATGAAGAGGACCATCTGGATCCGGGCAGTATGATGCAATGGAGACTCCACCTGTCTTACAATGATGCCACCGAAGTGGTAGGCAGCCGTGAACGCATTTATGCTATCGCTAACGGTGCACTCTTCTCTTTTGACCGCGCAGATGAGGCCCTGGAATACTGGGACCGGAGCAAAGGACTGAACGGAAACACCATTTCGCATATATGCTTGGACAAGAACTCACAAAATCTGGTAATCGTCTATTACGACGGGCGTATCGACCTCATGGATAAAGACGGTTCCATCCGTCAGATGCCGGATTTATACACCAAAGCCGGAACCGTCTCGTTTAACGTCAACCGCGTACGGACAGGGGAGAGATACACCTATCTGGCAATGTCTTTCGGCATCATCGCAATCGATTGCAAACGGGGCGAAGTGAAAGATACCTATTATATCGGTCATGAGGCAGCGGATGTGAACGTGCTCGCCGTCTTTGAGAAAGGCGACTCGATATACGCCTTCTCGGCAGACACGATGTACAGCGGTTGTATGCGTGACAACCTGGCGGACTACCATTTCTGGCACGCGAGCAAAGCATCCCTTCGCAACCTGAGCCACGCAGAGACATACCACGACCAGATCTTCACGGTCCAGCACGACTCTTTGTACTGCTATCAGAACGGCGCATGGGGGCTGGTGAACGGCAAGAAAATCTCATGGATTCATGCCTCGGAAGGCAAACTGCTTGTATGCTCCGAGTCACAGAACCTCTACGAACTCAACGAAGAGGGCAAGTTCATAGGGCTTTGCGACCGATACCATATCCACGATGCCATTTATTCGCAAGGCGAGTATTGGTTAGGCGAGCAGAACTGGGGACTGATCCGCTTAGGCGCCTCCGGCGATGGCATCTACCATACGGAAGGGCCAAACACCAATTCGGCTTATTTCATCCATGCGGCACACGGATACATCTATGCCGTGAATGGCGGACGGTGGGCAACAGAATATATCCGTCCGGCGAGAGTCAATGTGTATGACGGTACCAGCTGGCGCGGAGTAACCGAATACGAGTTTAGTGCGAACTTAGGCAAAAGGATCATTGACCCCGTGAGTTTGGCGGTCGATAACGAGGATCCGGGACATTTCTACGTAGCGGCTTACGGATGCGGAGTGATTGAATTCCGGGATTTCCAACCCGTTAAGCAACATAGCTATTATAACAGCTCTCTGCGCCCCGTTAACAGCACCATCGATTCGGTTTTCTTTACCCGTACGGACGGCGCGATGATGGATAAAGAGGGTAACCTTTGGGTACTCAACTCCACCACCATAGGCCAACCGCTGCACGTCCTGACAAAGTCCGGACAATGGGTCGGCTTGAACATGCGGAGCGGAGGAACAAATATCGTATTCAATACGCCGGCAGGCATTTGGCCGGACAGGCGCGACAGCCGCTACAAATGGATGATGGACCAACGAGCGGACAACCGCGGCGTAGTCTTCCATTTCGATAACGGCACGCCAACCACCGCGTACGACGACTATTGCATGCATCGTAACAGTTTTATCGATCAGAACAACAACCTGCTCTCACCTACTTTCTTCTACTGCCTGACGCAGGATAAGAACAACCGCGTATGGATCGGTACTGAGAAAGGTATCCTGATCATCCCGAGCGAAGTGGATTTCTTCAAATCCGACGCCTGCAAGCGGATCATTATTCCGCGTAATGACGGTACGGGATTAGGCGATTACCTGTTAGGCGAAGAGCAGATTCAATGTATGCTGGCGGATGAAGGTAACCGGATGTGGATCGGTACCGCCGGATCGGGTCTGTACCTCATCGAGGATGATACCATTACCGTAGCGCATTTCACGGAGACCAACAGTCTTCTTCCGTCCAATAACGTGCTCTCGCTAACCCTCGTGCCGGAGACAGGCGAACTCTTCGTCGGCACGGAGAAAGGTATCGCCTCCTACCGCAGCGACGCGAGCGAAGCGAAAGAAGATATGTCCGGTGCCTACGCCTACCCTAACCCTGTTCGTCCGGATTACGGCGGTATGATCAGTATCACAGGGCTCATGGATAACTCCGAAGTGCGCATCATCGATGCCGGTGGAGGATTAGTATGCCGCACCCGCAGCCACGGCGGAACAGCCGTCTGGGACGGCAAACTGCCTGACGGCAGACGCGCTACGCCGGGCGTCTATACCGCCCTTTGCAACGCCCTCAAGGGACATACGGCCGTGAAGATTCTCGTGATACGATAATAATGAAAAGGCTATAGACAAAAAAAAGCAGGCAAGTGCCTGCTTTTTCTTCACCCTTTGATGAGTTTCATGAACTCTTCTCGGGTTTTGGCTTGATTGAAGACCCCGGTGAAATCCGAAGTGACGGTCATGGCGTGTTGTTTCTGTACGCCGCGCATCTGCATGCATAAATGCTCCGCCTCGATGACCACCATCACTCCGAGGGGATCAAGGGTGTTCTGGATGCACTCCTTGATCTGGGTCGTTAGGCGTTCCTGGACCTGTAGCCGCCGCGCGAAGACATCCACCACGCGGGCGATCTTACTCAGGCCCGTGATCCGTCCGTTGGGGATATACGCCACGTGCACCTTCCCGAAGAACGGCAGCATGTGGTGTTCGCAAAGGGAGTAGAAATCAATATCTTTGACCACCACCATCTGGCGGTAGTCCTCCTCAAAGAGCGCCGAGCGAAGAATCGCCTCCGGGTCCTCGTTATAGCCCTTGCAAAGGAACTGAAGGGCTTTTCCTACCCGATGCGGCGTCTTGACCAGACCTTCTCGGGTCGGGTCTTCACCTATTTGCGTCAAGGTCTTCTCTACCGCCCTGGCGATCTCATCTGTCACCTGCTGAGAGGGATGAAATTCTTGCAGATCCATTATTGCAACACTTGAATTTTATCGCGCACAATATACGTATCTCCCATCAATTCGGGATATTGCGCCACGATGACTTTCTTATATTCCCGCGCCTCTTCATACGTACGGAAATCACCTATACGTACTTTCCAGAACGGCGGCAGATACTGGACATAGACAGACTGCGTGAGGGTCTCTTTGACTTTCTCCTCCAGCTCCAGCGCCTCGCCTTTCGCCGTCTGCTGCTGGTTGGAGGAGTAGATCTGGACGCGATAGCCGTCCATCTCCACCAACTCGTGCTTACCGTGTATCGCTTCGTCCAAGAGTATCGACATCGCGGAGTCCTGCACGATCTGGATACCCGGTATCGAGTCCAAAACGGATAATAATATGACTAATATTAGTTTCATATAGGCTAAATCTCTAACGAATAACCAACTTATCACCAACTTATATCTAACGATTCAATGCAAATTTTGTGCCATTAGTAGCGGAACGACGAACCACCAACGAACTCGCGGAGGAAGGATGTAGGCGGAATCTCACGCTCGGGAACCGGTACGAAATACTGCAGGAACTTCAGGAGCCTGTGCGCCTCGCTGTACTCGTCGCAGAACTTAGGCACCTCCTGCAAGATCGGTTCCGCATGGCGTTTCAATACCGCGAACTCGAAGATCAGCGCGGAGTTGAACATCACATCCGCTTCCTCCTGGAAGGGATAGACCCATTTGGTCTCGCCCCGGATGACCGACGGGCAGCGGGCAATCGTCTCGCGTGCCGAGAAACCGCGGTACTTATAGTCGCGCACGATGCGGCGCAAGAGACGGATATCCGTCGTCGGAATCCAGTTATGGTTATCAATATTGATGGTCGTCAGGGCAGATACGTAGATCTTATACGTCAGCTCGCGCGGCACGTCCGGCAGGATGCACGGATTGAGCGCATGCAGACCCTCGATGACGAGAACGGAATCCTTCTGGAGTTTGAGCTTGTTGCCCTTAAAGACCCGCTCGCCTTTGGTAAAATCGTACGTCGGCAGGTTGACCTCTTTGCCCTCCAGCAGATCCTTCATCTGCTCCCTGAAGAACGGCAGATCGACTGCGTTAACCGTCTCGAAGTCATACTGGCCGTTCTCGTCCTTCGGCGTATCCACGCGGTTGACAAAATAGTCATCCATGGAGAGCACCTCCGGCTTGATACCATCGACCAGCAGCTGGATCTGCAGACGCTTGGAGAAAGTAGTCTTACCGGACGACGAAGCACCGGAGATAAAGACGATCTTCGGCCGTTTGGCGGCAATAGAGTCCGCTATCTGGGCGATCTTCTTCTCGTGCAAAGCCTCCGCTAACTTGATCAGCCCGAAAGACTTGTTCTGCTTGCAGGCCACGTTAAAATCATTGACGTTATTGATGCGCAGCAGTTTGTTCCAGCGGTTGTACTCCTGGAAGATGGAGAACATCTTATCCTGCGGAATGGCATCCTCGAGGATGGTCGGGTTCGTACGGTTCGGGATACGCAGCAACAGGCCGTCCTGGAAGGGCTGCAAATCAAACACATTGAGATAGCCCGAAGACGGCAGAAGAACGTTCGTATAATAATCGATAAAATCCCCCATACGGAAATAGCGGCAGTAGGGGTTTCCGAGCGCCTCGAAGATCGAAGACTCGTTGTTGTACCGCTCGGCGAACATGCGGATGACCTCTTTGGTCTGTTTCTCTTCCTCGTAGATCGGCCGGT
Source organism: Bacteroidales bacterium UBA4331 (assembly GCA_002394395.1). GTDB lineage: Bacteria > Bacteroidota > Bacteroidia > Bacteroidales > Paludibacteraceae > Colicola. The sequence continues at coordinate 21,937 of DGTR01000003.1, forward strand.
TCTCCGCGATGATTTGGAGCATCCGCGCCTTGATAGCCCGTACCATCTCGGGCGTCACTACCGGCGGCTCTTTCTCGTCCTCGGAGTCCGTGTCCTTGGACTGATGCCATTGGAGCGTGCAGTAATAACCTTTGCTGATCGGGTGCTCGATACGCAAGTCGATGTCGGGGAATAACTCATTGATGGCGCAGGCCAACACCATATTTAGTGTACGCACGTACGCGCGCATGCCCGAAGGCGAGCTGGCGTCCAGAAACTCAATATCTTTGGGCTTATACAGCAGGAAATCGAGGTTCTCCACCTTATAGTTCACGTACGCAGCGATAATCGGATACGGCAACTGAATACCCAGCAGGTCTTTCAGTTCGATCAACGATATTCCGCGCGGCACATCGTGATACGCGTGCGTGTTCTTGCAATAAATAGTGATGGTTTGCTCCATAATGGTATGTTGTTTTTCTAGTTTCTCTAGTTTTTCTAGTTTCTCTAGTTTTCCTAGTTGACGAGTTCGTCGATTCGTAACGCTTGTTCGAGCAGGGCGCGCATGTCCGAGAGCCGCACTTGGTTGGCGGCGTCAGAGATGGCTTTGTCGGGATCGGGGTGCGTCTCGATGAACAGGCCGTCCACACCGACCGCTAACGCAGCACGCATCAGATACGGCACCATCGCCCGGTTGCCGCCGGTGATACCCGCCTGCGACGAAGGTTGCTGCACCGAATGCGTAGCGTCGAAGATCACCGGACAACCGAACCGCCGCATCTCCACCAGTCCCGTCATATCGACTACCAGCCGGCCGTAACCGAAGGACGAACCTCTCTCCGTGAGCCACAAGTGCCCTTCTCTGCTTGCGCCGGGAGCCACCTGCTCGATCTTCTCTATCGCCCCTTTCATATCCCACGGCGCCATGAACTGGCCTTTCTTGACGTTGACAATCCGTCCGGTCTTCGCCGCCGCCTGCAAGAGGTCGGTCTGACGGCTTAGGAACGCCGGTATCTGCAGAACATCGGCGACTTCCGCTACCGGCGCGCACTGCCAGGACTCATGCACGTCCGTCACGATCGGCAGGTCGTACATCCGTTTGACCTCCTCCAGGATCTTCAGCCCCTCGTCCATACCGATGCCGCGCGCCGACGCAGAGGTGCGGTTCGCTTTGTCGAACGAAGACTTGAAATAGAGGGTGATACCCAACTCATAGCAGAGATGATTCAAAGTCTCCGCCGTCTCCATGACGATCTCTCTATTTTCGATGGCGCAAGGCCCGGCAATCAGGAACATAAAGACATTTACGATTTGGTCATTTACAATGTACTATTTAGTCCACCGTACGGTAAGCGCGAGCCCACTGAACTTTCAGTTTGCCTTCGCCGCCTTTCTCGTTACCCGGCAACCAGCTCTGTGCGAAATAGAACATCGCCTCTTTCGGCAGACGGTTCGGCAGACGGAGTACCTCCATATCGTTCACGAACCAGATCAACTCGTTCTTCGTCCAGCGGAAGGTATAGACGTGGTACATCGAACGGAGGACACCGGTCAGATCGACCATCTGCGTCTTCGGGCCATCGACATAACCCATCTGGTGGGTCGAGCCGTTATAGTGATAGAGGGCTACCATCGGGCTACCTTGTTTGCCCGTCGAGAGACCGAAGAAATGGTGACCGATACCTTGCGTACGCACTTTCGCCATGAACATTCCCGACTCCTGCGCAAACGCCTCTTTGGTATTCATCACATCGGAGGTGAACTCAAACACATGCTCCGTGAATCCTTTCTTCTCGTCCCAAGCGACCGCTTTCTTGGTCTCCTGACGCGTCTCGAGATCCATACGGCCCTCGGCGAAGAAGGTGTTCTTGCCGCCGTTATACGCCTGAAGCTCGGAGGTGCGCGAGTGACCGTCTTTCATCGCAGGATTCGCATAGCCGTAACCCGGTTTCCAGTTCTTGGAAGACGTCATGTCGTCGTCGAAGGAAGGACGGAAGAGCTCTGCCCAGTCGATCTTCTCCTCACGGGAAGTAAAATAGAACTTGATATCTTCGGAATTAGCCAGCTCCAGATAGCGTTTCTCGGTCTTGTACTCCTCGGAGTGCTCCCAACGCTTGGCATCCGCCCAGAGCGCGTTACGCTGCTTGAAATCCTCGGTCGAAGTCTCTTTCTCCAGCTCCGTAAGTTGTTTCAACTCCGGCGAGTTCAGCACTTTCTGGTAGTTCTTGTAGAACGCCGAACGATAGATCATGTTGTACATACGACGCTCGGAAGCAGTCACGGAGTTGTCCTCTTTGTTCTGGAAAGCATCGCTGTCACGGAACTTCAGGAAGGCCTGGAAGGTCTCGCTGTCCTGCGCGTACTTGTAACCCTTCATACGCAAGGTAGAAGACAGACGATCAAGCGTCGCCATCTTACGACCCTCGTCCGTGTCCTTGTACTTACGGTTCTTCAGAGTGTTCTTCTTCTCTTGGAAATCCGAACTCTCAACGATCTTCTTGAGCTCGTTGTACTCCGCCAATTCAGGCGATTTCTCGATAGCACGCCAGCGTTTTACACGCTCTTGCATGTCGTGGATGGTTTTCTCGAACGCATCGGTCGAGCTCATTTTGCCGGTTAATCTGGCTGCAAATAGGTTCATAAAAAACTTCGTTTTTTCTGGAGCTTCGGCGTCGTCGAGTTGCGTAAGCGAGCTTACACTCGACTAGCACGAACCTTCATAAATTAATTATTTATTTTATCATATAATTCTTCCAATGTGTCCACGAAGATGGGTTTGTAGGCCTCTTGTTCGGGGATGAAATGGAGAGACCGCATCAATGCAATCTGCTGTTTGAGGGGTTCGTAGAAGCCTTTATAGTTCAGCACAAAAGTCTTCTTATGATGCTCTCCCACGATTGCCGAAGAAGTAGCGTCCATCATCTCATCCAGCGTGCCGTAGCTGCCCGGCAGACAAACGATCACATCCGCCATGTCGCGCATCGCTTGTTTGCGCTCGGACATAGTGCGAACCCGGTACAGCTCGTCGCAGTTATTGGCTTTACGGCCGCAGGAGATGATCCTCGGGGGTATCACTCCGATCACATATCCATCCGCCGCCTTGGCAGCATCGCTCACGCGCGTCATCAGACCGCCCGTAGCGCCGCCATAGACGAGCACATGACCGTTCTCGCCGATCCACGTACCCAACTCATCCCCCAACGCGAGATACTCCTCGGGTATCGCATCCTTCGCCGAACAATAGACTGCTATGCGCATAATTTATGATTTATGATTTCAAATTTATGATTTATGCGTCGATATTTGCGTAGGTGGCATTCTCTTCGATGAACTCGCGGCGCGGCGCTACATCGTCACCCATCAGCATGGCGATGATACGATCCGCCTCAGCGGCATTCTCTATCGTCACTTGCTTGAGGACGCGGCGTGCCGGATCCATAGTCGTCTCCCAGAGCTGCTCATCGCTCATCTCACCGAGACCTTTGTAACGCTGGGTCTTGATCTGCTTCTCATCGCCGTTACCGTAGTTCTGGATGAACGCCTGACGCTGCTGGTCGTTCCAGCAGTACTCGCTGTAGGTACCTTTCGAGCACTTATACAGCGGCGCGCAAGCGATATAGAGGTGCCCTTGCTCAATCACCTCTTTCATATGACGGAAGAACAGGGTCATAATCAGAGTAGCAATATGCGCACCATCAACATCGGCATCGGCCATGATGATCACTTTGTGGTAACGGATCTTCGAGAGGTTGAGTGCTTTCGGGTCCTCTTCGGTGCCGAAGGTGATACCGAGCGCCGTGAAGATGTTCCGTACCTCTTCGGACTCGAACACCTTATGCTCCATCGCTTTCTCAACGTTGAGGATCTTACCGCGGAGCGGCAGGATAGCCTGGTGTACACGGTCACGTCCGGTCTTAGCGGTACCGCCTGCAGAGTCTCCCTCGACGAGGAAGAGCTCGCACTCGGCTGCATCTTTCGATACACAGTCTGCCAACTTACCGGGCAGACCACCTCCGGAGAGCGGAGACTTACGAAGGACGGACTGACGAGCGTTACGGGCTGCGATACGAGCCTGCGCCGCGAGAATGACTTTCTCCACGATCTTCTTCGCATCATCCGGATGCTCCTCCAGGTAGTTCTGCAACGCCTCGGCTACTGCACTCGAAACAATACCGGCCACCTCGGAGTTACCGAGCTTGGTCTTCGTCTGACCCTCAAACTGCGGCTCTGCCACCTTGACGGAGATGACCGCCGTCAGACCCTCACGGAAATCGTTCGGATCGATGGTCGAGTTACCGTCCTTGTCTTTCAGTTTCGCCTTCTCCAGCATCTTGCTGTCCTCGGCGTATTTCTTCATCACACGGGTCAGCGCAGCGCGGAAACCCGCTACGTGCGTACCACCCTCGATGGTGTTGATATTATTGACATAGGAGTGTACGTTCTCGTTGAAGTCGGTGTTGTAGATCATCGCTACCTCTACCGGCGTACCGTATTTGTCGGTATTGAGGTGGATCACCTCGCTGATGAGCGGCGTACGGGTGCCGTCGATATAACGAACGAACTCACTCAGTCCCTTCTCCGAGTAGAACACTTCTTTCTTGCAGTTACCCTCTGCATCGACCACACGCTTGTCCTTCAGCACAATACGGATACCTGCGTTCAGGAACGCGAGCTCACGCATACGGTTCGCGAGGATCTCCCAATGGTAAACGGTCTCGGTGAAGATCGTGTCATCGGGCCAGAATTGCACAAACGTACCTGTCTTGCGTTGCTCCCAATTACCAATCGCTTCCGCTTCGCTGATCGTATGAACCGGCGCTAACGGTTTACCCTTCGCATAATCCTGGCAGTGGATCTGTCCGTCGCGATAGACCTCTACGTGCATCTTGGTCGAAAGCGCATTCACGCAGCTCACACCCACACCATGCAGACCACCGGAGACCTTGTAGGAGTCTTTATTGAACTTACCACCGGCGTGGAGCACGGTCATTACCACCTCCAGCGCAGACTTATGCTCCTTCGGGTGCATATCCACCGGAATACCACGGCCATTATCCTGTACGGTAATGGAGTTATCCTCATTGATATGCACGGCTATCTCGTCGCAGAAACCGGCCAGCGCTTCATCAATAGAGTTATCCACTACCTCATACACCAGGTGGTGCAGACCCTTTTGCGAGATGTCGCCGATATACATCGCAGGACGTTTGCGCACCGCCTCTAATCCCTCGAGCACTTGAATACTCGAGCCATCATACTTCTCTTGTTGTTCTTTGCCTTCCGGCACGATTATTTCTTCCATTATTTTGTATTTTATATTTTCTACCTAATTATTTATCGCATATACACGCGCGCTACACACTCGCGCACAAAAATTCGCCGCAAAGGTACAAAAAAAAATTGACATACACAAGAGTGTATGCCATTTTTCTACATTTTTTCGGCTAAAAATCCACCTTTTCGCCGATCTTTGCGTCCAGAAGACGGATGGAATGCTTTGTTGCTATCGCCCGAGCATTGTTCTCCGGTTCCTGCCAGGGATGCATCGCCAAGGCGAACTTATCGTGGTGAACCGTAAAATACTGTTCCGCTTGCAAGTCCAACATCGCTTGCTCCAAGCCCTCCGGCGTGGTGTGGATATAACGCCAGTTCTCGTTATACTGACCGTTTTCCAGAAACGCCAGATCGATCTTGCCAAACCGTTCGCGGATCTCCCGAAAGCGTTTGTCGTAGCCGCCGTCACCGCCGATATAGACTTTTCTGCCACCTGTTTCGACCATGAACGACGCCCAAAGAGTCTGGTTGCGTTTGCCTAAGAGGCGGTTGGAGAAATGGCGGGAGGGCAAACAGGTAATGAACAAGTCGAAAGTCGAAAGTCGAAAGTCGAAAGAATCGTACCAGTCCATCTCTATAATCTGCTTGTCCGAGTAGCCCCAGTAACGCAGGTAATCGGCTATACCGAGAGGGCAAACGACCGTTTGGACTTTCGTACGGATGTCCCGCAAAGTGGCATAATCCATGTGATCCCAATGCTCGTGGGTGACGATCAGCACGTCGATTGGTGGCAGGTCTTCCGGGCGGTAGATATCCGTTCCGGGAAAAGCCTTCAGCATGAGCGAAGAAGGGAACTCCGGCTTGAGTACCGGATCCACGAGGAAGCGCTTTCCGTTAAGGCAGAACAGGTACGACGAGTGCCCGAACCAGACCAGCCAATCTTCATTCGTCGGAAGCGTCTTCAGGTCCGTTTTGACGGCAGGTATCGGCTTGGTCGGGATGCGGACGGAGTCTTTGTCCGCCATGAAGCGTTTGAGCATCTTCCATCTCCTGTGTTTGGCGTCCGGTCCGTTGATGTCGCCTGTAAACTGCTGTGTCGGTTCCTGGTTTTGAAACATCCCGTCGTAGTAGTTCGGCGAGCGCTCAATCTTTTCTTTCGACACATGGCGATATACGCCGAATGCCGGATGTGCCAACACCCCTGCCACTATGGCAGCAAGGGCCAAAACAACTATCACTAATACCCACATTATTTTCACTATTTTCTTCATTCTTTCAGTCTTTCGGCAATGCTGCTCTGCCGGCGTCGGTCATCAATCCGCGGCGTTCGAGTTCTTCGCAACGGCGGATGTTCAGTTCGGTCCAATGACTGTTTTTGCGGCGAGGGGAGAGTCTTTGCGCGCCACGTCCGTCGGGCAACCGCTTGTACGTCGAGTCAATCCAGCCGAAGCAGAGCGCCTCTTCCACCATGTCCAGATAAGGGATCGCGTCTGTGCGCGGAGTTTTGGTTCGGAAGGTCGTCACCCAACATTCCTTCGCCTCGGCATGATTCGCCATGAGCCATTCCCGGAGCTGCGATCGTTCGCTATATTCCAGAAAATTGGTTATTTCCATAGTGGTGTCCACTGCTTTCTGCGGTTGTTCTATCGGATGAAATGCATGGGCTGCCATGCTTCGCGTTCGGGTACTTCC
>DGTR01000003.1:28987-31396 GCA_002394395.1 Bacteroidales bacterium UBA4331
CATGCTTCGCGTTCGGGTACTTCCGTTGCATTCTCTCCGCGGAGGCCACGGATCATCCAAGCGAGGTTATGCGCGAGCGTACGCATGGTCTGCATGCCTTCTGTATCTTGCGCCGCCTGTCCTTCTTCCCGACCGTACGCGATGTTCCAATACTGGGAAGTAGCAATCGGCATATTCATCATCTGCATCGGCATCTGGAGCGCCTCAAAAGCGGCTGTAGCGCCGCCGCGACGACAGATGGTAACGGCAGCTCCGGGTTTGTTTTGCAGGTTCGCGCCGTTGGAGAAGAACGCCCGTTGCATGATTGCCAGCAGCGCACCGTTGGGTTGACCGTAATACACCGGCGAAGCGAAGACGAAGCCATCCGCCTCCGCGAATTTCGCAGAGATGGTGTTGCATACATCGTCGTCAAAGACACATCGACCGTTGCCCTTCGTCTTGCAGGTTCCGCAAGCGATGCAGCCGCGGATGGGTTTGTTGCCAATCCAGACGATTTCTGATTCGATACCCTCCGTCTGAAGGGTTTTGGCAATCTCACTGAGGGCGGTAAAGGTGTTGCCGTTCTTTCGCGGCGAACCATTGATTAGCAGTACTTTCATAATTTCAGATACATTTTCGAGTGCAAAGGTAGTGATTTTTTTTGATATATGCAAGGAAAATCGGAGATTTTTAGGGATTAGGGGGGTAAAAAAAAGAGCACTCGTTTGGGAGTGCTCCAGTTTCGTAAAACATGCTTTGTTATGAGATGGCGATTTGGCGTCCGGTCTTGCCTTCTTCGCGTTGGGTCTTCGGCAGGTCGATGGTCAAGATACCGTCTTCGACTTTCGCGCTGATCTTCGACTCATCCACATTGTCCGGCAGGGTGTACTTCTGTTCGAAGTTCGTGTACGCAAACTCGCGTCTCAAGTAGTGCGAATGTTTGTCTTCTTCCTTGTGCTCGAACTTGTTCTCGATGGCGACACACAGGTTGTGATCCTCATCGACGTGTACTCTGCAGTACTCTTTCTTAACGCCCGGAGCAGCCAGTTCGACTACATAGTTGTGCTCGTTCTCTTTGACGTTAACCGAAGGCGCTACATTGCTTGCCGTGTTCAGTATGTCATTGTTCAAAAACTCATCAAATACGGTCGGGAACCATCCGTTTGTCGGCAGCCAACTGTTTCTACGACACATTGCATTTTTCATAATCAATCCTCCAAATTTAGTTAAACATTGTTTAACGTAGTTTGCGTAGTTTACGTGTTTTGCGTAGTATGCGTAGTTGCGTTTTCACCCGAAGAGAGGCAATAAATGTGCCAGGCCCCAAAACTCTGCCAATTTGTCCATTTTCATGCCAAATTGTCCATCTTTTGTGCCAAAATGTCCATTCAGCAAGGGTATAACAAAGGCGTGACATAAGCCTTGACTGTCGTTTGACCGTCGTTTGACCGTCGTTTGACCGTCGTTATTCTATCATCTTAATCAGCTTGGCAGGGTTACCGCCGACGATGGCATTGGCAGGCACATCTTTGGTCACAACCGCCGCGGCTGCTACGACCGCATTCTCGCCAACTGTCACACCCGGCAGGATAGTTGCTCCTGCTCCGATCCACGCGTTCTTACCGGTTTGATTGAAGGCAAAGAGTTTGCGTCCTTGCTCAATATACATAGCTTGTGCTTCGGGTGTCGTCACCCGCGGGTCAACTCGAAATTCTTCCATATTCATCAGAGATTAAGTCCTTTAATCCATTTTTCTACTTTTGCTTTGTTCGTGCGTACCTCGTGGCCGTAGATGCTGAAACCGGGCTTCACGTCGGCATTCGGGTACGCTTTGCGGACGTCGTTCATTACATTGCCAAGACCGCTTCCTTCGTGCGTCGTGAACGGATAAATGGTCTTGCCGTTCAGGTCGTACGTGTCGAAGAACGTGAACATCACTTGCGGGTAAGTGCCCCACCAGATCGGTCCGCCGATGAAGATGATGTCGTAATTAGAGACCGCTTCGCTCAAAGAAGAAAGACCGCTACCGCTCAAAGAAGAAAGCTGTCCTTCAAAAGCCGGACGCTCGTCATTGCGGGCTTCCTCTTGCGCGAGTTCGGTCAGCGGCGTGTAAGCCATTCCGTCGTATTTGTGCGTCACGATCTCAAACTGGTCGGCTCCGGTCAGTTCGCTGATGTAGTCCGCCACGATCTTGGTGTTACCCACTTGGATGTTTCCCACCGAGTAGTTCTCTCCGGCATGAGAGAAGAATACTACCAAACATTTGTGATTTGTCATTTTCTCATTTGTATTTTGTGCGTTGCAGCTTGTTAATGTAAGTGCCGCAAGCAAGGTGAATAAAATCTTTTTCATAACCATCATTTTGAATTGCGGTGCAAAATTACTGCTTTTTCTTGAATTATCCCTTACACAATTTACGGCATTTTTTAC
>DGTR01000014.1:0-8823 GCA_002394395.1 Bacteroidales bacterium UBA4331
CGTCGGCTTGGTGGGCCGTTACCCCACCAACTACCTAATCAGAAGCGTGCTCCCCCATAGTCCTTACGTTTCAAATCAAAATCATGCGGTCTCGATTCACATGGAGCATTAATCCAACTTTCGCTGGGCTATTCCCCGACTATGGACAGATTGCACACCTGTTACGCACCCGTGCGCCGGTCGCCGCCAGAAATAGCAAGCTACTTCCGCGCTGCCCCTCGACTTGCATGTGTTAGGCCTGTCGCTAGCGTTCATCCTGAGCCAGGATCAAACTCTTCGTTGTAAAAGAAATTTATAAGATAGCTCAGAATAATCGAATTTATCAAGTGTAGAATTTTTAGGGAACTCACTATCGACCATATATGGTCGATGCTTTCTTTGTTCTTGTACTACATCTTGTTATGAATAGACATTCTTTCAAAGATCACTGTTTTGCTTGGGCTCGTTTGGAAGTGTTCCATTTTTGAGCGAAAGCGGATGCAAAGGTACAACAAATTTTTGAATTGACCAAATATTTTTGCATTTTTTTTTATTTTTTTTTCACTTTTTTTTGAGGCAATTTTATAAAGTGCTGAAAATAAGCGATTTATGATTTTTCGTATTTTTGACGATTTTGGAAGATTGAAGGCAATAGTGGATTTTTGGCATAAAAAAAGCCCCCTTCGAGAGGAAGGAGACTCTACGCACGTACGTATAATTAAGGAACGCGCGCGGGCGCGCTACACGAGAGACTAATCGAGTTCGCCAGAAAGGATGCATTTATTCATTCGACGTACAGGAGCGGCACTTTGCGGAATGGTCAGCGGTGCACCGGAAAGATGAATTTCCGAGCCATTGAAGGTGGTTCCATCGATTGTCCATCCATCTTTATTGATAATCATGGAACCGGTATTGATCAGCCATTGCGCCTGGGGATTGAGGTAACCTTGGTTGAAATAAGACTTATCAGTAAAATAGAACCGGCTACCAGATATCTGCGCTTCCTCGTCATCGCGGATACCGGCAATCACGGTATTCGGTTCATCAGAGGCATTGATCAGGAAAGTACCGGTAGGCAAAGCAGGTTTGTCCTCATAAGGCATAAACAGATAGAGTTGTACAAAGGGGATGCAAGGTGTTTGACCTACCGAAACGGAGTAAGAGGTGTTGTATGCCTGGATGGTCCATAAGACAAGCCCCACGGACGGATAGGATTCGCTGTAGGCATAAGAAACGTCAAGTATCTCACGCTCTTTAGCAGAGAAGTCCTGCGGGGAAGCAGTAGCGCTGGGTTCGGGATAATAATCCGGAACGGGAACAGGAGTGATACCCCCGTGAAGGATGTCCGCCCCACCCTTTGTGCCTTCTACAACGGGTTTCTGAGCCGCTTGAACAACCGGTTGGAACTCCTCGGACAGGAAAGCCACGACCATACAGTTCTCGGGAACCCAAGCGTTTTCGAGAGTAAGGGTGTATTCCTCCTTATAATGACGCGTGCTATCCACGAGCAGTTCGTCTCCTTTAGCGTTGGTGAGAATGGCGCGGACAGCGTTGGTATGGCGGAACTCTTGCCAGCCCTCGAAGGAATAATAGTAGTCGGCCTGCGTATCAATCATACCGGACTCCTTCACCATGACTGTGAGGTTGAGAAGCGGATAATCCTGCTTGCACAAAGCTCCGGAAACGGTGACTTTGAGTTCACGAGAGGAGGGATCGTAGGTGTTTTGGATATTCACAGACGCGTAGGTCGTTTTTTCAAACTGCGCCTTGTCAACGTCGGGAAGATAGCCCGGATGGAAGGTTGTGGCACTACGTTTGATGCCCTCCTCCATGTAAGACGTTTTCGCACGGTTAATGGTCATAGTAGGTGCTCCGTTGACCTTAAGAGCCCTTGTGATGGTCTTACTGCCGGCTATAGTAAAATGGTCCTGACTATAGCCATAGTGGTGGAGGACGAGGATGAAGTTGGTGTCATTTGTCATAAAATCATGGATACAATTCATGCCGTAAGGACAATAACCGCAGGTTTGTCCGGTGAACTCCTCGATAAGGTGTTTCTTAGGGAAGGAATCGGGGATGATTTCCGGTTGAGGTTGCGGTTTTGGTTCATCTTTGGGTTCGCAAGCCGTGAGCGCCAAGAAGGCAAAACTCAGCGCGAATAAAGGAAAGAAATGTTTCATAAGATTGTATAAGTTTTTGAATTGTTAACGATGTATAAGATGCCGTCTTTCAGCACTTTACGGAAGGAGTTATCGGAAGAAGGAAGGTTTTCGATACCTTCGGCTGAATAGACATAACGAACGCGGATGACGCGTGTATCGGAGCCATCGGAAAAGGTATAAGTGATGGTGATGTCGGAGTTAGGCGCCGGATAATAGTGGGCGTACCAGGAAGAGGGACCTGAAGGAGAAAAGTTCAGAATCTGCTGCGTTTCGCCGTTTCCGGGCATGCATTGACCACAACAAAACTCATCGGATAGCCCTGCGTAAGGACGATCAATAGTGACCGTAAGCGGGCCAGAAGCCAACAAGTCACCCTCCAGAGTCATGACAGGTTCTCCGGTGAAGAAGTCAATTTCTGCCTCGTCAATCGTGAGGTCCAATCCTTCCTCCGGCACATTGCCGTAACCTTCTACAGAGAGGGTGAGCGCGTGTGCGTTAAGGCACAGCAGGAGAAGGGGTAAAAGTAGAAATTTTCGTTTCATAAGCATTCCAGATATAGTTATTTTGTGCATCAATGGCGATAGCCACGACGCTGTAATTAGCGGGATCAGCTGTTTCGGGCAATACAAAGGTCGCACTATCACGACCGTCCACCAGATAGCGCCCGAGAGGTTCGTCGTGCGCTGCATCGCGCAGGAGATGGCGGTGCACATAATGGGTATTAACCGAGCCATCCGGCATGGCTTGGACGCCGATGAGGCTATCCTCCACGAGCCAAATAGCCAAGCGCGGAAGGAGGAGTTCGAAATCCGAGATGACACAATGCGCCTTGAGCGAATGGGTCTGCGAGTCGTACGTCAGTTCCGCCGTGATATCCGGCGCATAAAGGGTGTCCGCCATTGCCTGGCCTACAAGATACGGCCAATCGGAAGCGTCCGAGAGATAGCCGTCAGAGGACGGAAGGAGGTCAATATTGCCTATCGGGAAAGGCGTAGAGGGCGTGCCGCCGAGGAAGAGATAGACGGAATCCGAAGCCGGGCAGGTGTAGTCGTAAAGGCCTTGCGTAAAGGGGTTTGAGGCCGGATGGAGCGAGACGAGGATGAGTTGGTCTCCATAGATGGCTTGAAGCGAAGCGGCAGTAGAGGCTGCTTCGGGACAATTGACGCAACGGCATCCCGTGAAGTCCAGCAAGACATGCCTGCGGGTGGAGCCTACCGGCGCCGGGACGGGGATGAGTTGCTCCTGCTCGGGGATGATCTCACAGCCCGTGAAAAACAGCGAGAGAGCCAAGAGATATGTACAGAGACGCTTTACCATGAGAAGTTATAACTTAGAGTTAGTCCCTGCTGGCGGGGAATAAAACGGCAGACGCCTCCGGAGCAATGGAATCCTTCGCGGGTCTTGGTATAACCGAGGGAAAGGCGGTGCGCTCCGTTGGTATAAGTAGCGGAGACAGAGTAGAAATGCTCGTTCGTCGCTTCGGGCGCATGACCGATATTATAGAGCCAATCAGCAGAGAGAGTGAGACAGCGGTATAGCGTCAGCTCATAGAGGGCGAAGAGCCATTGACCATCGAAATGCGGGGTATAGAGGTACTGGAGTTCGCCTCGCATGGAGACGTTGGAGTTGACCTGGAAACGCGCGTCAAGGACCGCTATTCCCGAGCGGACAAGGCCGCCATGCCCTTCTACGACGGTGAGGTTGATAGTCTGGTACATGAGCATCGCATTGAGCCACCAGCGTTTGGATAGACGTTTATTGAGTTCGATGTTGATGTCCGTGTAGTATTCGCCCTCGCGGGAAGTATCCATCGCCCAACTGCCGGGACTCGCGAGGCCGCGGATATGCGACGCTGCGAAGGCAAGAGTCGTACCATACTTACCGCCGAAACGGGACTTGCGGGGCCATGTATAACGCAACTCGGTCTGGAAAGCCCATTCGCCGTCGGCATAGCGCGTGGCGTAGCCGTTGAGCGCCGGGAGATGGTAGGTATGCTGCTTATCGAACGCCGGCAGGAGATTGAGTCGTCCGGCAACGCCGAAAAACTCGCTTTGCGAGCGGAAAGACATATTATCCGAGCGCTTCATCTGCGCCAGCAAAGAGAGTCCGCGGCGGGAATACGAGAGCGAAGCCAGGAGTGCGTCTCCGTGGCGGTAGGAGAAGTCATTCTCGGTTGCAGGGTTATTGGCCTTATAAGCATATTCGACGAGGACGTCCCACCCTTTCCATTGCCACTCCGTGCGGACATCCCCTGCCCCCACCCACTGCGGGAGGTTATAGCGGTATAGATGACCGTCAGAGACCGTGAGGATGGTATCCGGACGTTCGTAACGGGAGACATAAGAGCCGCCGATCATGAAGTTCATGCCTAAGTCCTGCATTTTGGGAGACCAAGACTCGAAATGCAACTCGAGGTCGGCACCGAGGACGGCGTCCCGGGTATAGTTCCATCCGAAGGCATGGTCCTTATAGCAGTTCCAGTAGCGGTGCTGCTTGCCGCCGAGGAGCGTCAGGTGTACGCCACGATCGGGCATAAGGTCGAATTTTGCCCCGCGGAGAGCGCCATCGATACCGAGCGAGCGGTCTTCGTAGAGGTTAAGAATGAGGCCCGAACCAAACTGCGCGTAGATGTCGCCGACGGTGAAATCGCCGAAATCGAAGTTCGCTTCAAGGCTGATATGGCTGATGCCATAGCCCTTGAAATCAGGGTCGTAGCCGGGCAAAGGCCACTGAGTCAGCTCTGCGCGGGTCGAGGCCCGAAGGCTATGAAAATGCGCAGAGTTAGAGTCATTGAGGTAATGGACGGAGAAATCCACATACGAGTTCGAGCCGTAGTACCAGGGCTTGTGCTCCAAAAGGCCGTCATGCTGGATGGCACCGGAGACATAGACGGTGTCGTTCGCCTTTAGCGTACAAAGTACAAGGCACAATGTACAAAGGAGGAGTATGGAGCGGAGCGGGGATTTCACTTGAGGTATTTGCGGATCTCGAGTTCTTCGCCGTCCATATATCCGGCATGGTTATAAACGATCTCTCCTTTGGAATTGAGGACAAAGAGATGCGGGACGTTCTGGACGTTCATCGCCCTTTTGAGTGTACCGTTGGGGTCCAGCAGGACGTGATACTCCCAGTCGTTTCCGTCCACCAGAGGCATCACTTTATGGGCATCCTGCGCCTGATCAATAGAGACAATGTACATCTCCACGCCCGTCTCATCCTGCCATTCGGGATAGAGATCTTCGATGGCGTTGAGTTCGCGCATACAGGGCTTACACCAGGTCGCAAAAAAGGAGATGATCACCGGCTTGCAGGTTTTGGCGAGGTCTTCGATATTGACAGAACGTCCCTTCGGGTCCCGCAACGTGACATCCGGAAGGACGGCATTGGCGGTTACCGCGCAGAGGACAAAGAAGAGACCAAGAAAGAGTTTTTTCATATACGGATATTTTTTGATGGCGGATTACAGGCTGAGGACCTGGAGGGCCTGCCATTTATCGTCCTTGATATCTTTTTTCTCTTTGATGGCCTTGGAGAGAGGGACATAGATGACCTCGCCATTCTGGAGTCCGACCATGATCGAGCGCTGTTCCTCAAGGAGGGCTTGTACTGCGGCACAGCCGAAACGGGAAGCGAGGATACGGTCAAAAGCCGTTGGCGAACCGCCTCGTTGGAGGTGTCCAAGGATGGTGACACGCGTGCCGTACTCGGGATGGCTCTGCTCGATGACCTTCGCCACCGCCTGTGCTCCGCCGGGGATAGCGTGCTCCTGAACGAGGACGATTCCGCTGTTTTTATGTTTGCGGCGTCCCTGTCCGATGGCCGCCTCTAACTGTTCCTCGAGGGTTGCTCGCTCGGGGATGATGGCCGCTTCGGCTCCTGCGGCGATGGCGGCATTGAGGGTAAGGAAGCCTGCATCGCGTCCCATGACCTCGACGAGGAAGAGACGTTCGTGGCTGGTACCGGTGTCACGGAGTTTGTCCACACATTCGACGATGGTGTTGAGAGCCGTGTCGTAACCGATGGTGGAGTCCGTGCCCCAGAGGTCGTTGTCAATCGTACCGGGGATGCCGATAATAGGGATATTATACTCTTGCGCGAACAGGCGAGCGCCGGTAAAAGTGCCATCGCCGCCGATGACAATCAGGGCGTCAATCTGCTCATTTTTGAGGGTCTCGTAGGCTCTTTTGCGTCCCTCAGGAGTCTTGAACTCCTCGCTGCGTGCGGATTTGAGGATCGTACCTCCGCGTTGGATGATTCCGCTCACATCCTGGGTCGTGAACTCCTGAACCTCATCGTCCATGAGGCCTTTGTAGCCACGGAAGATGGCTTTGACGCGGATGTTATTAGCGATGGCAGCGCGGGTGACAGCCCGCACGGCAGCGTTCATACCCGGGGCATCGCCACCAGAGGTGAGTACCCCGATTGTTTTGATTTTATATTCCATAATGATATGTTTTTAATCGACCATGCATGGTCGATGCGTTAATTTTGTGCAAAGGTACTACTTTTTTTTGATTTACGCAAGAAATATGCCTCAATTTGTTCTTTTTTTTCAGGATAGAGTTCGAGAAGTTGCTCCTTGGAGAGGCGATAGGAGATGGTTATATGTCGGTTGCCATCGGCATTGATGCGCGCCATCTCGCGGCGGAAGAGCCGGCCGTGAGAGGAGGTGTCGCGGAGTTGATTAACAGCAATATAATAATGAATCATCTCATGGAGGATGGTGTCCTCAATGAGGGGTTCGGGGAGGTCAATACGCGTGTTAATACGGAGCACGAAGTTCTCGTTGCGGTATTGCCCGAAAAGGCCCTGTTTGCGGCGGGTGAAGGTGAGTTTGCCGAGGAAGCCTTTGGCGTGGGAGAGGCGGATGGGGACGGGAGGGAGAGCCCCACCGAAGAAACGGGCATTGAAATCATCAAAGCGGGATTGGATGTAGGGGATGGTGGGGATCATGTGGGAATTTTAGATTGGAGATTGATAGGGATGCGACTGTTTGAAATCGTAGAGGAGGGAGTTGAACTTCCACGCCCGAGAGGTAGTGTATTTTTTGCCATTAGAGGCAATGTGATTTGCGGCTTCAAAGTCGGCTTCCATTTGGGCCTTGGCTTCCGGAGTGGTCAGGAGCTTGATTTGCGAGTTGGCGTACTTGAAGGCGGCAGAGTTCCATTTCTGGCGCGGAGACTGGTTTTTCTGGTAGGTTTCAGCGCGAGTACGGTAAAATTGTTTGCCATTTCGCATGTAGAAATAGCCACTGTCACGGCCATTAAGTTTGCCGCTGATCTTGTCGATGCCTGAGGATGTTATGATTTCTGACATAAAAAAGAGGGGTTTAAATGTATATTATATATTCAATATATAATATAATGTTATACATAAATTTGGGCTCGTTTTTGAACCGATAAAGTTATTACATTATTTTTGACTGTCGCTTGACCGTCGTTTGACTGTCGTTCCGCTAAGCAAAAACAATGCAAAGGTACAACAAAAAAATGGGATATGCAAATAAAAATATAGAAAATCGCAAAAAATGAAATAACGTCGCCAGTAAAGAGGCAGACAGAACAACGAAAATTCCGAGATAACGAGATATCGAGAGATCGAGATACGAGATAACGATATATCGAGAGAATGAAAGAAAGGCATCCATGAACAGGGGAAGAGGGCAACGGGAATGAAAAACGCGTTCGTGAAACTCGAGCGCACAGGACACTATTGTTGGATAACATCCAACACAATGAACGATGTGCATGCCGGATAAAATCCGGCGGAAATGGACGGAGGATTATTGGGCGGCGGATAACATCCGCCTGTAATACGAAGAAAAAACGCCCGAGGGGTTGGCTCGGACGATAGTTTATGGAAATAGTTTGAAATATTACATATTGAAATAATACTTATATTCTCCACTCCAGAACATATATCTATATCCATCTTTGTCAGACCGAGAAACATAACGGATTACGCCATCAAAACAAATGCAATATGCATCACAAGCATTTGTCGCCTGATAAACCATTTGATTATACCATTTATATACACCTCTTTCATTAAACACAGTGACTTCTTGACGCTCTCTATAACCATCAGGAGCATCACAGGCAAACGTAATCCCAGCAAATAAAACAGCTGCAAATAACATTATTAACTTTTTCATTTTGTTTGTTGGCGGTTATATCCCATCGCCTCGTCGGTTTTTAGATTAATAAATTAAGTAAATCCCCATATAAAAAGAAATATGAGCGCTTCCTTATCATCCTTGAGGCTGTAGGAAATGCCCATTCACCGATAAGTCACGCCCATATACGATATGGACGCTTGCGGACTTATTATCGGTGAATCATTAAAACTTCCTACATTCCAAGGATTCCAATAAATCGCAAACGCGAAATACAATATGTCATGTCAGTCCTTTCGGAAAGACGGTGCAAAGGTACAACAAAAAAACGGAATATGCAAGAGAAATGGGGATTTTTTTAGAAAAATATGCCACTTTATGCCGGAATAGGCAGATTTAGGCAGATTTTGGCAGATTTTGGGAAGGGAAGCACCGCAGGTAAACCGCCCTAAGCCGGATGACATCCGGCATAAAGGACGACGGAGATGCCGGATATAATCCGGCGGAAAAAGAAGAAAGAAAAAAGCGCGCGAAGGAAAAAGACAATTCGTAGCAGACAAAGTAAAA